>CAXSZN010000074.1:11330-22042 GCA_964241935.1 uncultured Armatimonadales bacterium | reverse complement strand
TGCAGCCTTCCAGGTCTGCCCTCCGGGTAGCCAGTGCTGACCAGTGCAGAAGCGGTGTTTTGTGGCGTCTGCGCCATGCAGCCGTGTGCTTCAGCACAGGGTTGAAGGCACATTGCCCTCAAGCTGCTAACTCGCTCAGACGCCGCCAGGTGCGCTCCCAGGGAAACTCTTCCGCGCGGCGTCTCGCCCGCTTGGCGTAGTCTAAGCGCAGCGGCATGTTACAAACCAGGCGCTCAAGCTGGTTTGCAAGCTCGTCGGCGCTGTCGCGCCCGAACAATAAGCCATCGTCGCCGATGATCTCCGGCGTTCCGCCCGTGCTGGATGCAGCGGTCGCAAGGCCGGACGCCATGCCTTCTACGGTGGTCAGGCCGAACGGCTCATCCCAGCGCGACGGCACAACATGGATTTGGGCGCGGCGCAGCACGCCCGGCAGCTCGGTGCGTCCGACATGGCCGGGGCGCTCGACGGCCACGCCCTGCGCTTCCAGCTCTGCGGCCAGTGCCGCGAGTTCCTGCTGGTAATCGTCCATCTCCAAACGGTCCCAATGATTAGAGCCGATCATCAGTATCCGAAAGTTTTTCGTCTTCTGCGAAAGCGTCAGCGCCGCACGCAGCAGCAAGTCCGGCGCTTTTTCGATCCCGGTGCGCCCGACAAAGCTGATGGCCGGCGGTCCGCTCGGCGGGCGGGGGGCCGGACAGAATTGTGCAGAATCAACGCCGTTATAAATGGTCGGCACGGCGTCCAAGCCGTAGTAGTCTTTAATCCAGCGGCTGGTAAAGTCGCTGACGCCCGCCGTGACAGATGCAGCCTTTGGATAGAGCGCCCGGAACCGGGGCGACGCCTCGAGCTGGTTCTGGAACCAGTGCAGGATTGCCGCGTTCGGGAAATGGCGGCGCAGGTAAACCGTCATCTCCGGGTCGTTAATCAGCACCAGCGGCCGGTCCGCTAGATTACACTTTCTTAAGGCGGACATCACCCGGAACGCATACGCACGGTGGCTTAAATGCCGCCAGCCGGTGAGCTTGCGCTCGGCCCGCAGCGCTTTAATCGCCAGCGGGTGGGTCGGGAGCGGCGGCGGGTCCAGCACAAGCGTCTGCGCCCACGGAAACCGGGCGGCTTCGCTGCCGCGCGTGATGACCCAGGGCAGTTCAGCTTGGCTGCCGGCCTCCCGCTCCGCGATCCGGCAGCACTGCCAGATGATCGTCGCCAGTGCGCCGCTGCTGGTGGGTGTCCATGTTTCCAGCGGATGATTGATAAAGACGACGCTCATAAATGACAGCTCATCGGGTTTCCGCCAGCTCCATCCCTATCTCCTGGGGGAAATGCGCGTCTGCCGGAACATCGCGCCAGTCGAAATCGGCGAACATCAGGCCGTCGGTGATGGCGTGGGGATGGCTCGGGTCCGGGTAGGGCAGCACGGGGATGACATCAAAGAAGCAGGCTTCTTCCCAGCGGTCAATGATGTTTGCACCGCACAAAAACATTTCCAATCGGTACCGGCCCGGCTTCAGCCAGGGCGTTTTCAAGATAAACTCGCCTTCGTGATTTTCTGACGCTTCCAGCCAGTGGCCCAAAAGCCGCGAGTCGCACGTTACCAAACCGACGCCGGCTTCGTTAAACACATGGCAGGAAATAAAATACTTGCCGCGCATCGGCTTGTGCTGAGCGATCCGAAACCGCACCCGCTTTTCTTCCGCCGCTTCATAGTACGCTTTAGACGGCACCGCTTCCATGATCCGCAGCTCGCCCGAGCCGTGCCGGCGGAGCGCATCGCTTTCAGTCTGGGCGTCCTGCGAGTTGAAGGAATCCAAATAATGCCGGATGGCTTCCTGAACGCCGCCGTAATAGGTCATGCGCCCGCGCGTCAGGTACATCGCGCGTGAACACAAGGCCGCGACGCTCTGCATGTGATGCGAAACAAACAAGACCGTGCGCCCACTTTCGGCCACGTCCTGCATCTTGCCGAGACACCGGCGCTGGAACTCGGCGTCTCCGACCGCCAGCACTTCGTCAACGATCAAAATCTCGGAGCTGAGATGCGCGGCGACCGCGAACGCCAAGCGAACATACATGCCCGACGAGTAGCGCTTGACGGGAGTGTCTAAAAACTGCTGGACGCCCGAGAAGTCCACAATCGCGTCGAACTGTTTGGAAATTTCGCGGCGGCTCATGCCGAGAATGGACCCGTTTAGGTAGATGTTCTCGCGCCCCGTCAGCTCATGGTGGAAACCCGTGCCGACTTCCAGCAGGCTGCCGACGCGCCCGTACAGATCAATCTCGCCTTTGGTCGGCTCAGTGATCTCGCTCAGCACCTTCAGCAGTGTGCTTTTGCCTGCGCCGTTCCGGCCCACGACGCCGACCACGTCGCCCCGGTTGATGTCAAACGACAAGTCAGACAGCGCCCAGAAAGTTTCTTTTTCCGATTTCTGGCGCGGACTTTTCAGCCGGGCCATCAGCGCCTCGGATGCTGTCGTGTGCACCTCGGCATTATGAGAAATCGTGTAGGACTTGGAGACGTTCCGCGCCGAGATCATCACGTCTGAATTCTTCCCTGCGCTAGATGACATCGGCAAATTTCCTTTCCATTTTCTTGAACGAGTATGCGCCGCCGACAAAGACCAGCAGGCTGACCACGGCGGCATACACGACCGGAGCCGCCGGCAGGACTTCATGCCCCAGCAGCGACCAGCGGAACGCTTCTAAAAGCCCGGCCATCGGGTTCAGAAAGTAGAGCGGGCGGAACGCCGCCGGGATTTTGGTCAGCGCATACGACAGCATATACGCGACAGGCGTCGCATACAAAAAGAACTGCATCAGCACTGGGATCACATACTGCACGTCCCGGTAGGTCACGGCCAGCGCCGACGTAAACATGCCGACCCCAAGCGCCAGCATCAAGATCAATACGAACCATAGAGGCAGGGTCAGCAGGGCGGCGCTTGGCACGACATGCGCGATGATCATCAAAATCGGCAAGAGGGCCGCCGCAACGCAGAAGTCAATCAGCGTTGAAAACATCATTGAGAGCGGCAGAATCAATCTCGGGAAATAAACTTTGGAGATCAAGTTCGAGTTCTGCACCAGCGACGCGCTGACTTTCACAACAGTCCCCGCGAAGACGTTCCACCCGAGCAGTCCGGCATACGAAAACACAAAGTAGGGGACGCCGTGCGGGGCGGGCAGGTTCGCAACCCGGCCAAAGACAAACGAGAAAATGCCCGCCGCCAGCAGCGGCTGCAAGACGACCCACAGCGCCCCGATTGCCGTCTGCCGGTAGCGCAGCTTGACATCGCGCTGGGCCAGCGTCAGCAGCAGGTCACGAAACAGCCACAGCTCTTTGACGTTGATGGTCTGCCAGCCCGGCTTGGACTTGAGTGTCCGAAGCGGCCTGCGCGGCGCGTTTGAGCCTGGCGCGTCTTGTACGGTAATGCTCATAGGTAAAATCTGTTTAAGAACCATGTGTTGAAACACACGGCTACACAGCGAAGACGCTACGAAGTACCGCTTCGCGGCACTAGCAACGCCCCGTCGTCAGCGAAATCTTAACCCCGCGAAGCGGTGTTTTGTGGCGCTTCGCCGAGTAGCCGTGCCATTCATGGCATGGTCTTCATGGCATGGTCTTCATGGCATGATCCTAATGCCCGCCTCACAAGCCGTGTGCGGTGGCACCGATGCCAATCACAGCGCCGAGCGCTTGCAGAGGGTTGATGCTCGTGCCTTTCACTGGAACGTAGATGGCGTCGCCGGGCTGAAGCGGCAGATTAACGGCGGCGTCGCCGTGCTGCAAAAACTTCCCATAATCCACTGTCTGCTCGTTGTAAGTGTTCGCGACCTTATCTTGATGCACGACTGCGACTTTCTTGAGGTCCGACGCGCCGGCAATCGTGCCGCCGCTGCCGTTGATCGCGTCCACCAGCCGGTCGCCGGGCTTGAACGCATAGTAGCCTGGGGTCCGAACTGCGCCGTCCACATAAATGCGGTTGTGCAGAAGCGGGATAAAGATGCTGTCGCCGGGCGCAAGTGTGACATCGGCCGCGGTTTGGCCGCCCTTCAGCAGTCCGTTCAAGTCCAGCAGGCTGACGACCCCGTTGTGGCGCAGCGTCGCGTCTGTTAAATCCGCCGTCGGCAGATTGACGTTGTCGGCATCTTTCAGCGCATCCAGCACGGTCATTTTGTCTTTGTACTCATAGGAGCCGGGCTTTGCCACTTCGCCCAGCACACTGATCTGCTGATGGCGCTGTGGCACATAAACGGAGTCGTTCGGATCCAGCGTGATGTCTTGGCTCGGGCCGCCGCTGACACCGATGCTGGCGTCCAAAGTCTGGACTTTGCCGTCAGGGTGCGCCACGGTGATGCGGCTGAGGTCGCCGGTGTCGAGCGCCCCGCCGGCAATCGCTAACGCTTCGGAAAGCCGCAGGCCAGGCTGATAGTCTACCGCCCCTGGATGAGTGACGGACCCATACACCTGGACATTCTGATGCCGGCGCTGGAGCAGCGTCACTGTCACAAACGCCCCGACATAATCTTGAGACCAATGTCTTTGCAGCAGAGCGGCAACCTGAGACGTCGTCTTGCCGGCGACAGACACGGAGCTTGGGTCGTCGGGAACAGTGATCTTGCCGTCGTAGGGAACCGTGACCTGCGGGACGCACAGATCCGGGAAGTTCAGAACAGTGATGCTGATCTGATCATCCGGCCCCAAAAGGTATGGCGCGGCGGCAGGCGATGCCGGCCTTTGGGCCGACACGGCGCTCGGCAAACCCAGGACTGCCAAAACAGCGAGAATCGGAAAAATGTGCAGACGGTTGTTCATTTTCTGTTTCCGTAAAATTACTCGCAGCGAGGTTTTATTCGTAGCGGAACTGGCTTGCGCCGATCTGCAAAACGTCGCCGACTTCTAAAACGTGGCGGGTGACACTTTTGTCGTTGACCAGTGTGCCATTGGTCGAGCTGACATCATAAACCGCAAAACCGGAGTCTTCCGGCGCGATGTGCGCGTGAACCTGCGAAATTGACTCGTCCCGCGCCAGCACAATATCGCAGTCGGAGCGCGTGCCGAGCGTCAGCGATTTTTCCGGCGACAGCGCGAAGCTCTGCCCGGTGTAGGGACCGGCCAGCGTGACCAGCGAAGAACCTGTCCGAGGCACGACCCGCAGCGGCGCCCGAACGCTGCCTGCGGCACCATTACCGCCGAAATGCTCGTCGGGCGCAAGGGGCGGCCTTGCAGGAAGGACGACGGCAGACGGCGCGATGTTCCCGGACAGATCCCCATCCGGCTCCCGCTGCAAGAACACGGTGCGGGTCGCCTGGTAGCCCGGCCCGCTGCTGCTGCCATCGGGCGACTGAGGCGGCGGGGCGAAAGTCGTGCGCCCGTAGCCGGCATACGAGTAACTTGACGGGTCGCCAAGGAGGCGCGGCACCCGATTGACAAAGTACGCCAGCATCTTCGGCGCGGCGGCGGCAAGCGCCCCGGCTGTGTTTCGCATGTTGTCGCTGTCAACAATGCCGACACCGACAACATACAAAACGCAGTCGGCATGGGGAGCAATCAGCAGAGCATCCGCAACAACCGCCGCCGGCGGCGAGTCAATAATCACGACGTCGGCGGCCTCGCGCAGTGCCTGGATTGTTTCCGCCATGCGCGGTTGGGAAATCAGGTCAATCGGGTTCTCGACTGCATAGCCCCCGCGCAGCAGGGACAGATTGAGTGTTTCCGTCGGCTGCAGGGCATCTTCGATCTTCAAATTTCCCGCAAGAACTTCGGCCAGCCCGGCTTCTTTCCCGTCTTTCGGCCGCATCAGCGCTGAAGGCCGGCGCATGTCGGCATTCACCAGGATCACGCGGCGTCCGGCACGGGCATAGGATTGGGCAAGCTCGGAAGCCGTCAGCGATTTGCCTTCGCCGGGCAAAGCACTGGTCACTAAAATGACCTGATGGTCGTCTAAATTGACCCCGGTGCGCTGCCGCATCGCCAGTCCCAAATTAGCGCGGGCGGCATTATACGTTTCGATTAAATGGGGCGGCCGATCGCCCCCGGCAAACTGCCCGCGCTCTGCCCGCGTCATTTGCGGCAGGACCGCGACGACCGGTCCATCCACCAGGCGGCGCACATCGGCGGCGGTCCTCACGGAGCTGTCGGTCTGCTCCATCAGCAGCACGGCAAGCAGGGCAAGCACTAAGCCGATCCCGAAGCCGAGCGCCATGTCCCGCTTTGGCTCAGGCCGGAACGGCGCGGCCGGGGCATAAGCAGGCTGGACAATTTGAACATTGCCGCTGGCGGTGTCTTTGTCAAGCTGCGCGGCTTGGACCGCCGCGCTGGAGCTGTTGTACAAAGCGTGGGCCTGCGTATCCTCATCCTGAAGATTTTGCGCTTCCAGGCTGATGCTCGGCAGGTCTTTTGTCTGCTGCTGGAGCCGGCTACCTTCGGCAATGGCCGCATCCAGCTTGATCTGCGCGGAGCGAGCCGTGCTTTGGGCGGTGTCGCTTCGGTTTTTCAGGTCTTCCTGGGCTTCAAGCGACGGCTGGCTTTGCGACGCTTGAATGGCTTGGTTAAGCCGAGCCTGCAGCAGCGCGATCTGACCGTCATACTGGGCAAGCTGAAGTGCGCCGGGGCTGCCGGGACGCGCCGTGACACGCTGCCGGTACTCAAACCGCTTCTGGTTCAAGTCCCCAAGCTGGGTTTGGAGCGCCCGGACTTCGGTGTCGTCCCGAACTGTGTGCGTCGAGGCGATAAGCTGTTTTCCCTGCTCAAGCTCACGCTGCAGGCTGACCGCGTTCGCCTGCGCCGCGATGTTGTCGTTGCGAAGGCCGGCAATGACCGCTTCCTGAGCCGCGACGGCGTTTAAAGCGGCGGTCCGTTGCTGCACGGGGTCCAGGACACCAATGCCGCTGACATGGTGCGACTGCTGGAAATCCAGCAGCTTGCGGTCCGCCGCCGCCGCCTGCTTTTTCGCCTGGGCCGCCTGCACTTCAAGCTGCTGCAAGTCCTGCTCGCTGCCGCTTTGGGCTAAATGGTTCTTGTACTCGATAAACGTGTCGCAGAGCGCTTTGGCCCAAGCGATCGCGTGCTGCCGGCTGTCGGCTTCCACGGTCAGGTCAATCACATTGTCGCCGTCTTTGCGGGGCGTAATTGCGGAAGCGGCTTGCAGTGTTTCGGCGGAGATGCCGACTTTCTGGGCTGCCTGCTGCGCCAGCTCACGGCTTTGCAGCAACGTGATCTGGGTGTCAATGGACTCGACCATCGGGGCGTTGACGACAGCCTGCGGGGTCGTCGCCATGATCGGCTCCCTTTGCACCAGAAGCACCTGTGCGGAGGCCCGCCACTCCGGGGGAGTGCGCCGAGAGAGAAAGGCCGCCGTAAGCGTCGAGACAGCCACAATCAGCGCGATCAGCCACAAGCGCCGCCAGGCAATCAGCGCCAAGTCGCGCACCGTGATGGCCGGTTCTGCCGGCAGAGCCGAGGGCGGCGGCGGGCTGGAATAGCGAATAGGTTGAAGTTCGTTCATATCCTCGTTTTTTACTTGTCAGACTAGATTTTGAGTTCCTAGATTTTGATGCAGCGCCCCAAATGGCTCAGGGTAGTTCGTCTGGAAGGTCTCTGTGTTCTGGAAAGTCTCTGTGTTCTGGAAAGTCTCTGTGTTGAAGGTTTCCGGCAGCGGCGTGGGCAAAAGCCGGCTGCTGAAGGCTAGGCTCCGGCGATCAATAAGCGCCGCGCTGTTGCTGGCGTGATGCGCTTCCATTGCTTGAGCGACAAAGGCTTGAATTTGTTTCTCGAAAACAGCTGTGTCGAAACAAGCCGCATGAAGGCGAAGCACTGCCGGATCAAACTCGTGCAAATCAACTTCTTTCAGCGCAGCGGCGAGTGAATCTACGGTTTGTTCCGGGAAGAACAGTCCGGTCTTCCCGACAGCCACCGTTTCCAGTGCGCCCCCCGCGCCGTAAGCGATGACCGGCCTGCCGCTCGCCATGCACTCCACCGGCGTGATGCCGAAGTCTTCCTCACCCGGAAAGATCAACGCTTTGCACCGGGCCAGCTCCCCTGCTACTTGTTCATCGGACAGGCGGCCTAAAAACTGAATAGTCGGCCCGGCTTGACGCTTCAAGTTCGCCAGCTCCGGGCCGATGCCGACAACCCGCAGCGGCAGATTTTGGCGGGTACAAGCTTCCACCGCCAGGTCAACGCGCTTGTAGCTTAAGAGGCGCGAGACAACCAAAAAGTGTTCGCCGATTTCCGACGGCGGGGCCGGCTGGAACTTTGTCGTTTCTACCGGCGGATAAATCACGGCGGCGGCATCGCGCCGGTAGAATTTGCGGATACGCCGGGCGACATTGTAGGAGTTTGCGACAAAGTAATCCACGCGCTGTGCGCTTTCGACATCCCAGGAGCGCATCGAGTTCACAAACGCGCTGACAAGCGACGAAACGGCGCGGGCGGAGCGGGTCTGCGATAAATACTCCTGCTGCCGCCAGACAAAGCGTGACGGCGTGTGGCAGTAGCAGACATGACAGGTTTCCGGCGGCGTGATCACGCCTTTGGCGAACGAGCTGGAAGAACTCAGCACGAGGTCATAGCCGGTGAAGTTGAACCGCTCGAAGGCCGACGGGTAGTAAGGCAGGGCAAGCTTGTGGAAGCGGCGCGAGGAGAACGGCCAGCGCTGCAGGAACGAAGTTCGGATTTCCATTTCGGCAAAACTTGGAAGTGTCGCCGCCGGATCGTAGACCGAGGTATACAGGGGTGCTTCCGGGAACAGCGTGTGAAATGCCGCCGCGACTCGCTCCGCGCCGCCGGCTTGGGCCAAATAATCGTGAACCAGTGCAGTTTTCATTGTCTTACAGTGTGGCGCCGTTCATCAGGCACCTTGCTTCTACTTTCCCCCAAAACCACTTGCCTTTGCAGCCGCACCGACGTTCGGCATAGCCACAGACTTGCAAAATCTATGCCAAAGTGCGAGCTTCGTGTGTGCAGGCTTGTTTTTTACCCCAAAGGCATTTAGAAATACCGCATTGGTGCGTGTTTGTAACCTCAAAGCAACTAATTCTCAGCCTGACCAGTTATTGCGATCTCTGTTTATTCGGCGTTGACAGGCATTTCAAGAGCCAGCTTGGAGACGCAGATTTGGGTGGTACTCGACAGGGGGACTCGCCCTCGAAGCGGGCGCAGCAAAAAAGCTGCTTGAACCTGGACTCAATCTAAAGCCGCCTGCTCCGAAAGAGTAGGCAGCTTTTGTGTGCTTGTGTCTGCCGCGAGGGACTTTCAGTGTTCCCATGCTGCCGGCGGCGCAAGTTCGGCTGGAGTTCGGGTATCCTGCTGGCATGGACAATTCGCCGCACCGATTAACGCAAACGCTGAAGGCCGCGCTGTCCAAGCCGCTCGGGGAAGGCGGAGACCTGCGGATGACGGCGGCGCTTCAGGGGCGGCATCCGGCGGACATTGTGGAAGCGATGGACAGTCTCACCCGCGCGGAAGCGCTGGCCGTCTTCAACTGGCTGGACAATGCCCGCGCGGCGGAAGTGCTGGACGAGCTGCCGCCCGACATGGTCCGCTTTTTGACCGGCAATGCCCCGCTCAGCCGCATCACGGACCTCTTGGATCACCTGCCGATGGACGACGCCGCCGAAGTCGTCTCGGAAGCCAGCCCGCAGATCGCCGGCTCCCTGCTGGCGGACCTCCAAGCCCGCGCTCCGGTGGACGCCGCCGAAGTGCGCTCGCTGCTGGCCTATCCCGACCACACCGCCGGACGTCTGATGACCGACAAGTTCGCCCGTGCCGCGCCGCAGCAAACCGCCGCGGAGGTTCTGGACTACCTGCGCCGCGATGCCGGGGAACTGGAAACAATTAACGAAATCTATGTTTCCCAGCCGGACGGAATTTTAATCGGCGTTTTTCCGGTCGGCGCCCTGCTTTCCGCCGGGCCGGAGCAGCTTGTAGAAAGTTTTATGACCCGCGAGCCAATCAGCGTGTCCCCGGAGACGGACCAGAAAGATGCCGCCCGGCTGATTTCCCGCTACGACCTGCTGACCCTGCCGATCACTGTCGGCGGCGGCAGAATGCTGGGCATTATCACCATTGATGACGTGGTGGATGTGCTGATTGAAGAATTCAACGAAGAGTATCTGCGGACAGTCGGCTCCGATGCCGAGGAGCTGGAGCGGAAGTCCCCGGTGCAGATTGCAAAGCTGCGGCTGCCGTGGATCATGGCGACTTTGCTGATTGAGCTGTTCGCGGGCGTCGTCATCCATATCTTTGATAAAACGCTGACCAAATTTATTCTGCTGGCGAGCTTTATGCCGATTATTTCGGCCATCAGCGGCAATACCGGGCTGCAATCGGCGGCGATTATTATCCGCGGGCTGTCGTCGGGCCAGGTCAAGCTGGCGCACTGGCGTCATGCCCTGAGCCGGCAGGTGGCGACCACGATGCTGCTCGGGGGCGCGTGTGCGCTGACTTTGGGCCTGATTGCCGGAGTATGGGACCGGCACTGGGTTTTTGGGCTGGTCGTCTTTCTCGGCATGTTCGCCTCGGTGAACATCGCCGGGGTCATCGGCACCTGTATCCCGCTGCTGTCCAAGCGGGCGGGATTTGATCCGGCGCTGACCGCCGGGCCGTTTGAGACGGCGTTTCAGGATGTTGTCGGCATTTCCATTTTTCTGGGCCTTGCCACGGTGATGCTGGGCTGGCTGCATTAGCCGTTGACAAAAGCCGTCCCGCCTGC
>CAXSZN010000074.1:0-11230 GCA_964241935.1 uncultured Armatimonadales bacterium | reverse complement strand
CTGCATTAGCCGTTGACAAAAGCCGTCCCGCCTGCTATACTAGGCAAAACCGTCACCTTTAATTCCGTCCTGCGAGGCGGGGAAGGCAGCGTCTCTCCAGTTCAGGCCGTTTGCTCTGCCTGCACGCCTGCGCCTCCTCCTTTTGCCTGCCGGCTTACTCTTCGAGGCCTAGTGATGCCCGCTCCAACTGAACCGAATACTCTCGAAGCGAACACTCTTGAGCCAAATACCGCTGTGATTATGGATGCCGACGAGATGCGTCGGGCCTGGACACGCATCGCCCACGAAGTTCTGGAAAAGAACCGGGGCGTCCAGAACCTCGCCGTTGTCGGCATTCTGCGAAAAGGCGCACCGCTTGCCCGGCGGCTGGCCGCCGCGATGGAGCGCATTGAAGGCAGTCCGGTTCCCTGCGGCGAGCTTGATATTTCCCTGTACCGGGACGATTTTCGCACCTATCAGCCGCATGTCGGCACCACGCAAATCCCCTTTGATATTGAAGGCAAGAGGCTTGTTCTCGTAGACGATGTCGCGTTCACGGGCCGCACGGTCCGTGCTGCGCTTGGCGCGTTAGTGGACTTGGGCCGGCCTGCCGTCACTCAGCTTGCCGTTCTCGTAGACCGGGGCCACCGGGAGCTTCCCATTCGCCCGGATTATGTCGGCAAGAACCTGCCGACCGGCCGGCGCGAGTTTGTCAAAGTCTTTTTGTCGGAGCTGGACGGCGAAGACAAAGTTGTCATTCATAAAGAGGCCGGGCGATGAATGCGATCAGTTTGCGAGCGATGACTGAGGCCGACCTCGACTTTGTGCTGGCCGCCGAAAACGATCCCGAACACGCGCCATTTGTGGGCCGCTGGGAACGCGAGCAGCACTTGACCGCGCTGGCAAGCGAAGAGTTCGCTTCTTTTGTGGTCACGGACGCAGAGGGCCGGCCTGTGGGGCATGTCATTCTGGCGGACTGCACCGACGACAGCCGCAGCTTGATGCTGAAGCGGATCATCATCACGCAGAAAGGATGCGGCTACGGCTGGGCGGCGGTAAAAGAAGTGCAGCGGATTGCCTTCACCAAATACAAAGCGCATCGCCTGTGGCTGGATGTGATTGAAACAAACGCCCGTGCCCGCTCGTTATACCGGACGCTGGGTTTCCAGGAAGAAGGCACCTTGCGGGAAGCGCTTCTGCATCACGGCCAGCATGTTTCGCTGGTCATCATGTCCATGCTGGCACGGGAGTATCAAAGGCAGGAGTACGAAGGTTGAGACGAAAAGACCTGCTGGACCTGCAAAGCCTGAGCGCGGATGAAATCACTTATCTGCTGGATACGGCGCAGTCGTTTCGGGAGATTGTGACCCGGCCCGTCAAGAAAGTGCCGACCCTGCGCGGCAAGTCGGTGGCCACGCTTTTCTTCGAGCCAAGCACCCGTACCCGGACTTCGTTTGAAGCGGCGGCAAAAATCATGTCCGCCGACACGTACAGCCTGACCGGGACGACCAGCAGCGCGGTTAAAGGCGAGTCGCTGAAAGACACGATGCTGACGCTGGACGCGATGGGCATTGATGCGTTTGTCCTCCGCCACTCGCACAGCGGCGCGGCCCAGCTTGCCGCCAAATATGTGCCGGCAAAACCTGTGATCAATGCTGGAGACGGAACGCACGAGCATCCGACTCAGGGGCTTTTAGACCTGCTGACGATCCGGCAGGTCAAAGGCAGTTTGGAGGGCCTCACGGTGGCGATTGTCGGGGACATTCTGCATTCGCGCGTGGCCCGCTCGAACCTCTGGGGCCTTTCGGCGATGGGCGCTCATGTTCGCCTTGTCGCCCCGCCGACGCTGCTGCCCGCCGATGCCGCCCAGCTTCCGGTCACCGTTTACACAAATCTTGAAGCCGGCCTGGAAGGCGTGGACGTCGTCAACATTCTGCGGATCCAATTGGAGCGCCAGGACTCCGCGTTCTTCCCGTCCGTGCGTGAGTATGCCCGCTTGTTCGGGGTCAGCAAAGCAAAGCTTCGCGCCGCCGCGCCGGATGTGACCGTGCTCCATCCCGGCCCGATGAACCGGGGCGTCGAGATCGCCTCAGCGCTAGCCGATGACGACAGCGCCGTCATCACGGACCAGGTCACCAACGGCGTCGCTGTCCGCATGGCCGTCTTGTTCTGGCTGATGTCTTACTCGGGCCAAAAGGAGCCTTCGGCATGAGTCTGAACCGTGTTCTGCGCTATCTAGGTGGCTTGGTCATTGCCACCGTGCTTCTGGCAATCATCCTGCCGCTGGCCGGCATTCCGTCGTCCAAGTTTCTGCCGCCGGGCGTGGCTTACGGCAAGGCGACTGGAGTCGCCGTGGGCGTCATCACGCAGAAAGAAGTGGAGCCGACCGGCAACCCCTTCAAAGTCGGCGACCATGTGTACCTGCTGGACTACAAGTTCAAGGCGCCCGACCCGCCGCCTCGCGGCCAAACTCAGCCGGGTCCGAAAGAAGTGCATCAAGCGCAAATCCGGGTGGATGAGACGGTTTGGGGCGACATGGACCAGCCCAAAAAAAGCGGCGTTCAGCCGGGACAGCTTGTCCGAGTCCGTTACGAGCAGACTTACCCTGACATCAACGGCATCATCAAGAGCATCGGATACAGCCCCGTAGATATGACTGATCTTGGGCGCGGCTGCGGCCCCGGCTCCAACATTCTCAGCGGCTGGCTCTTATTTTTGCTCGGGGATTTAGTTCTCGCTTACCTCTTGATGATGGTGGTGCTGGAGCGGTTCGGCAAGCAGGAGAATATCTGATAGCCGCTTGAATGAACCCACCCGGCACAAGTGCCTGCCCTCCCGAAACGGGAAGGCGAGGAGTCTGAGCGAGGAGGCTGAGAAGGAGTGGCAGGCACTTGTGCCGGGTGGGTTCATTTCCTGGTCAAACCAAATATATTTATGACCTACTTACTCAAAAATGGCCGCGTTGTTGACCCGGCGAATATCCTTGATGCTGTCTGCGACGTGCGGATTGGCACCGACGGCCTGATCGCCGAAGTCGGTCCCAGCCTTGACGCAGCAGCAGGCGTTGCCATTGTGGACTGCACCGGGCTGGTCGTCGCGCCGGGGCTGATTGACATGCACGTTCACCTGCGTGTGCCCGGTCAGGAATATAAAGAAGATGTCCAGTCGGGAACGGCGGCGGCGGCGAACGGCGGCTTCACGGCGATTGCCTGCCAGCCGAACACATCTCCGCCGATTGACCGGCCCGAGATCGTGCGCGACCTGCACCGTCAGGCCGAAGGCGCGTCGGCAAGGGTGTACGTCGTCGCAGCGGTCTCAAAAGGTCTGCACAACACGGACCTGACCGAGATGGCTGACCTCAAAGACGCCGGCATTGTCGGCATCGGTGACGACGCTTACCCGGTCCAGAGCAGCCGCTTTCTGCGCCGGGCGATGGAATACTGTTCCATGCTTGGCCTGACTTATGTGGCCCACTGCGAGGACAAAGACTTGACCGGCGACGGCGTGATGAATGAAGGCTACGTTTCGACTGTCTTAGGACTAAAAGGCATCCCGCGCGAGGCCGAGAATATCGGCACAGCCCGGAACATCATGCTGGCTCAGGCCACCGGCTGCCGCCTGCATATCCTGCATGTCAGCACCAGAGAAAGCGTGGAAATCATCCGCCACGCCAAGAGTTTGGGCGCACCGATCACCGCCGAGACCTGCCCGCAGTATATGTCTTTGACCGACGAGTCGTGCTACGGCTACAACACCAACGCCAAAATGTCGCCGTCGCTCCGCACTCACGCAGACCAATTAGCCGTGATTGAGGGTCTTAAGGACGGCACACTCGACGCGATTGCGACCGACCATGCGCCCCATGCGCCGCATGAAAAAGAGCAGGAGTTCGCCCTGGCCCCGTTTGGAATGCTGGGCCTGGAAACATCGCTTGGCCTTGTCGTAACACACCTCGTCAAACCCGGCCACTTGACGCTGTCCCAGATGGTCGAAAAGATGTCCCTTGTGCCCGCCCGCGTTTTAGGCGTCCCCGGCGGCACCCTGAGCGTCGGCGCACCCGCCGACATCACGGTCTTCGACCCCGACGCAGAATGGACGGTAGACGTAACCAAGTTCAAGTCCAAGTCCCGCAACTCAGTGTTAGACGGCGTGACATTGACGGGCAAGCCGATGATGACCTTTGTTGGCGGACGGCAAATCTGATGCTTGCGCTTTATCCGACAGTCTACCGCGATGTTCACGGCGAAGAAGAAACCGTCATTGAAAACGACGGCCAAACCCTGCGAATGGTCGTGCGCGGTGTCGAGTTCACTAGCAAGCCCTTCGGCAGTTTTGACCGTTTCATGCCAGCCACTGAGAATACTGCCGACGTTTCTACTTTCCGGTTTGGCTTCTACGGCGAATTGATAGCCGCCGCATTAAGCTTTGATGTGCCAATTTCGGTCGTCACTGAAACTGTGTCTGTTGCCGGGACGTTGCGTATTACGATTGACTTGGAAGAGGCAGCTGGGCGGCCAAAAGATAATGCAGATTGGGCCAACCCCTGCATGACGCTGATATACTCCGACAAATCTTATACTTCTAGCGGTGGCTGGGGCAGTTTCGAGGACGAACTTCTGGCGATACAAAAGCAGATGCCAGTTGATACTTACATGAAATGCTGCTTTAACTGCGCTTTTTCCGGCTACAGTCCTTATGGGAACGGCTTATGGGGAATGTACTGCCACCGGAATAATAAAGAAGTCTATGTTCAAGCGACCGACAAGCCTGAGTGGATTCGACTTGACGAAGTTGCGATTGAACATGTGCAGGAGACTTATCTTTGCACGGAATTCCAGCGATGGAACGGCGAAACAGGCTACCGTGATCCGCTTCATGTAAGACCGATTGAGACCCAATGACACAAGCACATCTCGTCCTGGCGGACGGCACAATTTATACGGGAACGGCGTTCGGCGCGAGCGGGACCACCGTAGGCGAGGTCGTGTTCAATACAGGCATGACCGGCTACCAGGAGATACTCACGGATCCCTCCTACGCCGGGCAGCTCGTTTCTTTGACCTACCCGATTATCGGCAACTATGGGGTGAACCCGGACGATTTTGAGTCCAAGCGCGTTCAGGTGTCGGGTTTTATCGTCAAAGAGCTGGCCGATGCGCCGTCCAACTGGCGGTCTACCGAGACGCTGGATGCGTTTCTCCAAACGCACAACGTCGTCGGCATCGCGGGGCTGGACACGCGGGCGCTGACCCAAAAGCTGCGCTCGGCGGGCGTGATGATGGGCGCGATTTCATCCACGGAAACGCCGGAACAATTAACGCAGAAACTGGCGGAGTCGGCGGGCTACGCGGACGTGAACTACATGGCTCAGGTCACGACAGACGCACCGTATGTTTGGCCGTCGGCATTAGAAACAACTAACTACAAGATTGCCCTGCTGGACTGCGGAGTCAAGTTCAACATCTTAAGGTCGCTGGCCTCACTCGGGGCGGAAACGACGGTCTTCCCGGCGTACACGCCTGCGGAAATAATACTTGCGACCAATCCTGACGGCATCTTTTTGTCGCCCGGTCCCGGCGACCCGGCGCTGCTGGGTGACATCATCCAAACTGTGCGGGTGCTGTCCCAGGCCAAGCCGACTATGGGAATTTGCCTCGGCAACCAGCTTATCGGCTGCGCGTTCGGCGGACATACGTTCAAGCTGCCGTTTGGGCATCGGGGGGCAAACCATCCCGTGAAAGACCTGGAATCGGGCCGGGTGATTATCACGTCCCAGAACCACGGCTACGCGCTGGCCGCCGACGGCTTCAATGACCCGGACATCGAAGTCTGGCAGATCAACTTAAACGACGGCACAGTGGAGGGCCTGCGGCACCGAACGCTGCCGATTTTCACAATCCAGTATCACCCGGAAGCGTCCCCCGGCCCCGCCGACAGCCGGGGCTACTTCGCCCGTTTCCTGCGGATGATTGATGAGCATCGCTAGCCCCCCCGCCCCCAATAATGGGGGAGCCAGAAGGACTTATCCTTCTTTTTTTCTGCTCCCCCATTATTGGGGGCGGGGGGCGCTTCTTCTGCTCTGCCTGCTGGTCCGATTAGCCGCGCTGGACGCCGACCCGCCGCCGTGGCTGTCGTGGAGTACCGGCCTCTACACCGACGAAGGCTATTACACGCTCGACGCCCGGCACGAAGCGCTCTTCGGGACTCTGGCACCGGGCAGCTTCCATGACCGGCTGCTGTCGCCGCTTCTGAGCCTCCTGCAGCAGGGCGTGTTCGAAGTGTTCGGTGCGAGCCTGCGCCAAGCCCGCCTGCTGAATGTTTGTTTCAGCTTGTTGACAGTCGCTGTGTTCTGGCTGGCTCTGCGCCGGGCCTCTGACAATCGAACCGCCGATTTTGGGGCGCTGTTTCTCAGCCTTGCGCCTATATTCGCGCTGTACAACCGTTTAGCTTTGCAGGAAACGCCGACGGTTTTCTGGCTCACGTTAGGGTTCGCGCTCTGGACCTACGGCGTCAAATGGCTCCCCGGCGCTGCCATCGCCGTGGCGATTGTCTTTAAGGGTCTTGCTTTGATTGCCTTGCCATCGCTCTTCGCAAGGCGCTCCGCTCTGGCTCGCGAGAATTGGGGTGGGGGCGTCCTGCTCTTTCTGTACTTAGCGCTTTGGTATGCGCCGCATCACGCAGAACTTGCCCGCATGGCGACTTTCTATCGGGTGCATCAAATGCAGCCGCAGTCGCTGATGAGTTTGTGGCTGAACCTGCGGCGCGGGCTGATCGGCGGCGAGCGCGGAGTGGTGCCGTTTCTGCTGGCGCTGCTGCCGGTGCCGTGCCTGCTGGCGGTCTGGAAGTTTTGGCAGCGGCACACTTGGACGGACGCCGACAAGTACTTATTTATCTGGCTGGCTTGCGGCCTGCTGTTTTGCCTGCTGTCGTCGTATGCGCCGAGCCGGTACTACGTGCTGTTCCTGCCGCCTTTGGCAGGTCTCGCGGCGCGAGGCTTGGCGGACTGGAAGCGTCCAGTTCGAATTGCGGCTGCCGCGCTGTTCCTGGTGACGAGCGGAGTTTGGTATGGCCTGGCGTGGACGGGAAGAACCGACACGCGGCGGGAGGCAAGTGGCGAGATGGCGCGGCTTCTGCCGCCGGGCAGCGTCGTGATCGGGGAATTTGCGCCCGCGCTGTGTTTAGACACGCCGTTTGCCGCCGCACCGGTACAGCCGGGGCTGTCTAATGATGATCATCCGGTCGAGCGGCTGCACGCGGCGGCGGTTGTCGTGACACGGACGCCGTTCTGGCAGAATTGGTGGTCGGCCCGGTATCCGGGCATCATTCAGCCCTCGCACAAGATCGCGACGCTGACTTTGGGCGGCTCGCGCCGGTATTTGGAAGATGTTTACAGCGTGAAGAGTGTTAGCGGGTCTTCTCTTCGTCTGAAAGACGCTTCTTTGCTGGGGTTTTCTACAACCCCGGCTCTGCTCTTGAATAGGAAGCTGAAGGCCATGTGGAAGACCCTGTCTCGGTATCTGCTGTCGGCGATGATGGTTGCCGCAGGCATCCTGCACTTTGTCTCGCCGGACAAGTTCGCCAAAATCGTGCCGGAGTGGCTGCCTGCGCCCAAAGCGCTGGTTCTGGTCAGCGGCTTTTTTGAGATCGCCGGCGGGCTGGGGCTTCTGATGAAACAGACGCGAACGGCGGCGGCATGGGGGCTGGCCGCGCTGTTTGCCGCCGTATTCCCGGCGAATGTCAACATGGCCCTGCACAAAATCTACACGGACAACCCGTGGATACTTTGGGGCCGGCTGCCGTTCCAGGGCATTTTGATCGCCTGGGCGTACTGGTTTACCCGGCCCGACAGCAAAGCAGAAGCACCATGACACTCGATGAGCTGTATCCGTACTGGGACGATTCGCATCAGGAGTTTTTAGAAGTCGTCGAAGGGCTGCGCGAGTGGCAGCTTGAGACGGTGCCGGGGCCAAGCGGGCGCTCCCTGCATCAAATACTTTTGGACTTCATTCGGGCCGAGCGCTACTGGGTCGGTCATCTGGTGAATGGCTTTCCCGAGTACCGGCCTCAAGCCGAAGACTTTCCCGACGGCCCGGCGCTGGCCGAAGCGTTAAAAGCGACCCGCGCCGTGTCTGCACAAGTGCTGGACCCACTAGGGACAGACGGACTTCGCGCCGTGCGGACTGTCCCCGGCGACCCGGCGACAAACCGGTACGAGACCAACCGGCCCATCGGCTGGCTCTTCTGGCAGGTGCTGGAACTGGAGATGATTTGCCGGGGCCAAGTCGCCCAGCGCCTGGAAGACGAGAAAGCGCGAGGATGAAAGCAACGCATGTGGAGCAAGCCGATAGAAGTGGCAGACTATGACCCGGCATGGCCCCTGCGGTTCGCAGACATTGCCGAGCGTATTCAAGCCGCGTTTCAAGATGGCCCGCTGGTCCGTGTTGAACACGTCGGCAGCACATCTGTACCGGGCCTGGCCGCGAAGCCCATTATTGACATAGATGTCGTCATTCCAAGCCGTGCCGACCTGCCGGAAGCGATCAGGCGGCTGGCGACTCTTGGTTATGAGCATCAAGGCGATGGCGGCATTTCCAGTCGGGAAGCGTTCCAGCCGCCTGCCGATACGCTATACCATCATTTATACGTCTGCGCCGAAGACAGCCCGGAGCTTGGGCGTCAATTGGCCTTCCGCGATTACCTGCGGGCGCACCAGGACGCCGCCCGGCAATACGGCGAGCTGAAGCGGGATCTTGCCGCCCGCCATGTGACCGACATTGACGCTTATGTCGAAGGCAAAACCGCGTTTGTGGAGGCTGCGCTCCGAAAAGCGAAGGCGGAATAGCGCATGGATGAAGTTGTCATCGCTGCCTGTGACCCTTCCTGGCCTGAGATATTTGCAGGCGAAGCTCAGGCCATCCGGCAGGCGCTCGATGACGTGCTTGTCGGCGTTGAGCATGTCGGCAGTACGGCTATTCCAGGTCTCGCCGCAAAACCCGTGATTGACATTGCCGTCAGCGTCACGTCGCTTGCTGAGGCCGAGGCGAAAATCCCGGCGCTGAAAGCGCTTGGCTATGACTGCCGAGGTGAGAACGGCATTCCTGGCCGCCTGTTCTTCCGCAAAGGGCTGGTGGAGTTCAAGCGGACGCACCATCTGCATCTGGTCGAAGCCGGGCATGAGCAGTGGAAGGCGATGCTGGCGTTTCGCAATTACCTGCGCTCCCATCCAGGCGACGCGCGGCGGTATGAAGAACTCAAACGCGCCCTGGCAGAAAAGTTCCGGGATAATCGGTCGGCGTACACGAACGGCAAGGCAAAGTTTGTACAGGCGGTTCTTGCGAAAGCGCAGAATGCCCCGGATTGAAATCCGAGGCTGAAGCAAACAGTGTCGAGGCGACACAAGACGCACGATAAAGGCCGAACGCACGATAAAGGCGGATGATTTTCCGGTGTCGCTTCGGCACTGTTCTCTTAGCCTCGGATTTCAATCCGGGGCGTTTCGCTAGGACACACTATGCCTAAAAATAGCAACATCAAAAAAGTATTAGTGATCGGCAGCGGGCCGATTGTGATTGGGCAGGCGGCTGAGTTCGATTACGCCGGGACGCAGGCGTGCCAGTCGCTGCGCGAGGAAGGCGTCTCGGTGGTGCTGGTCAATTCCAACCCTGCCACGATTATGACCGACCCGGAGACCGCCGATGCGGTGTATATCGAGCCGCTGAATGTCGAGTTTGTCGAGCGTATTATCGCGAAAGAACGGCCTGACGGCCTGCTGCCGACGCTTGGCGGGCAGACCGGCCTCAATCTAGCGACGGAGCTTGCCGAAGCGGGTATCCTGGAAAAGTATAACGTGGCGCTGCTCGGAACGCCGCTGTCGGCGATTCAGAAGGCGGAAGACCGGGAGATCTTCCGGGCGCTGATGCAGGAAATCGGCGAGCCGGTGCCGGAATCGTGGATCATCGAGGACGAGGGCGCTTTAGAAGAACTGTCGCGCAACGAGCAGGCGCCGTGGCCGCTGATCGTCCGGCCTGCTTATACGCTCGGCGGCACCGGCGGCGGCATCGCGTACACCCCGCAGCAACTCAATGAGATCGGGCGGCGCGGGCTGAAATTGTCTCCCCGGCATCAAGTCATGGTAGAGCGCTACTTGGCAGGCTGGAAAGAAATTGAATATGAAGTCATGCGGGACAGCGCCGACACGTGTATCACCGTCTGCAACATGGAAAACTTTGACCCGATGGGAATGCACACCGGCGACTCCATTGTGGTTGCGCCGTCGCAGACACTGTCCGACAAAGAATATCAAATGCTGCGCTCGGCGGCTCTCAAGATCATCCGTTCTTTAGGCATTGAAGGCGGCTGCAATGTGCAGATGTCGCTTGACCCGAAATCGTTTGCTTACTACATTATTGAAGTCAACCCGCGTGTTTCCCGGTCGTCGGCCCTGGCGAGCAAAGCCACGGGATACCCAATCGCCCGCGTCGCGGCAAAGATCGCCGTCGGCTTGCACCTGGACGAAATTCCAAATGCCGTCACGCAAAAGACTTTGGCCTGCTTTGAACCCGCGCTGGACTACATTATTGTCAAGATCCCGCGCTGGCCGTTTGACAAGTTCACGGCGGCGGACCGGCGGATCACGACGCAGATGAAGGCGACCGGCGAAGTCATGGCGATCAGCCGCTCTTTTGAGGCGGGGCTTCTGAAAGCCATTCGAAGCCTGGAAATCGGCCAGATCGGACTGCGCCCAAAAAACGCGGACCGGCTGACGGAAATGGAAATCGAGACGGGGCTGGCGAGCGCGACGGATCAGCGCTTGTTTCTGATTGCGGAAGCGTTCCATCGGGGGATGCTGGTACGCGAAGTGGCGGACCTGTCCGGGGTTGACCCCTGGTTCTTAACTAAAATTCAAAAGTTGGTCCAGTTTGAGGAGCATCTGCGCTTAAACTGGCCTAAGTTCCGCCCGTTTGAGCCGCTCTCGGAGGATGCCCGCGTCCTGCTGACGCAGGCCAAGACGCTTGGCTTTGCCGACCGGCATTTAGCGGCTATTCTGGCAGTTCAGGAAATCCATGTCCGAAGCTGGGTCAAGGAAATCGGCCTCAAGCCCGCGTGCAAGATGGTGGACACCTGCGCCGCCGAGTTTGAGGCCGCGACCCCTTACTTTTATTCCTGCTACGAGGCCGAGAGCGGGTAGGGGCAAAGAACCCGGCACTTCCAGTGCCGGGTTCTAAACAGGATGCCTAAAGATTACGCTGCC
>CAXSZN010000073.1:10318-22678 GCA_964241935.1 uncultured Armatimonadales bacterium | reverse complement strand
TCCAGCGCTTCTTCCACCACATCAATCGCCCGGTCAACGCCCGCGCAAAAGCCGCGCGGGCTGGCAAGCAAAGCTTTCATGCTTTTATTATACCCTAGCGGACTAAGCCGCGCCCGCGCAGGGACTTCAAGACAACATCTTCGAACGGCACGGCGGTGGACGCCTGCACATAATCTAAATTGAACTTCGACGCCATCTGCTGCAAGCTGTCGCAGAAGCCCTGCATCCGGGTCTCATACTGGGCGAGAAGCTGCGGCGTGATGCTGACTTCCCGTACTGCGCCCGTTTCGGAGTCAACCAGGCGCAAATCTCCTGTGAGCGTCGGATGCAGCTCTTCTTCGTCGAGAACGTGCATCAGCACGACTTGGAAGCGCCGGGACAGCAGAGCGCGGATGCCCTGGACATGAGTATCGTCAAAGAAATCCGACAAAATCACGGCAATGCCGACGTTTTTGGCCTGCGCCGCGTACTGAGTCAGCGCCGCGCCGAACTTTGTTTCCCCGCCGACCGGCAGGCGGGTTTCTAAAAATTGAAAAAACGGAAAGACGCCGGGCTTGCCCCGCAGCGGCGGCATCCGCTCCCCCAGCCCGCCGCTGAACGACGCCAAAAGAACCCGGTCGTACTCGGACAGCGCGACATATCCCAAAGCCGCCGCGATGCGCCGGGCGTAGTCGGCTTTCGTCAGCGGGCTGCCGAAGTTCATGCTTTCGCTGGTGTCTACCAGCAGGTGGATGCTGAGGTCTTCTTCCTCCACAAACAGCTTCAAAAACAGCTTTTCCAGACGTCCATACGCTTTCCAGTCCACATAGCGCAGGTCGTCGCCGAGCGCATACTCGCGGAAGTCGGCAAACTCCACCGACGAGCCGCGTTTCAGCGACCGCCGCTCGCCTTTGGTCTGTCCGGCAAAGACGCGCTTCGAGATAACGCTAAGCGCTTCCAGCTTTTTCAGAAACTGCGGATCGAGAAGTGTTTGTGTGGCGGGCATGATGTCTTCAAAAAGGGCGAACACAAGGTTCGCCCCTACGAGCAGGAGCAGAATGTAGGGTGCGAACCTTGTGTTCGCCCTCAACAGGTTGTGTTCACCCTCAATCATGTTCCCCCATTTGTTGGAGGCTAGGGGCCATTACACTGGCAAGTACGTCTTCAGCAGCACGGCGTCTTTGTCGCCCGCTTCAACCCTATACTCACCCATCGCGGCGGGCAGGACATACGAGCGGCCCTGGGCCAGCGTATGGCCGCCAATTGTGGCCGCGCCGGCGTGGACAAACACATGATGGAAGCCGTCCGTGAGGGACTGCGGCAGGGACGACCCGGCGGTGAGTGTCACACGGTCGGTATTGAAGTGAGCCGTTCGGAAGATATTTTCGGTCTTTGCGCCGTTTGCGTCTTCGATGACGAGCGGCTTGCGGACATGCTGGGCGATTTGATTATGGGCGGGGTCCTGATTGATGGTCGCCAAGTAGTCTTCGACATGCGTCGGGCGCAGGCTGCCGTCGTCTAAGATCTTGCCTTTGTCGAAGCCGCGCATCGAGCACTTGTCGTCGGGAACATCTACCTGGACTTCATAAACTAAATTGCCATCCGGGAAACGCGCGCCGTCGTCTTCCCACGAGTGATGAATGCCGCCTGCGGTCAGGTCAATCACGTCATCGGCTTGTGCTTCTACGAGATTCACATACGCGAATGGGTCCAGCGTTTTAATCCGCTCCTGCGCCTGCGGCCGTGCGTCTTCGACTGTGAACCGGCCGGACTGGACTTCGCGGCTCAGACGCCCCATTTCGTCGTCAATCGTGTGCAGGACGCGCGAATACGCCTCAAAATCGGTGCCGGGCTTCAGGCCGAACGTGTACAAGCCCGGCGCAAGGTAAAACCAGGCTTCGGGCTTTGGGACCCAGTGGCCGAGCGTTTTGCCTTCCGGCAGATGCACCTGAAACGAGTTGCCTTTCGCCTGGGTCAGCTTGATCAGAAGCGAGAGATCGGGGCCGAACTTGTCCAAGACTTTCTGCCCTAAAAAACCTGCCGGGTCACGCTGAATTAGCGCACCCAGCGGCACGGCCTCGCCGCCTTTGGGATCAAGAAGCTGGGACGCTTTCGCCATTTCATAGGACTGCCCGACTTTTTTGCCCTGCCACTGCGGGTCATCCGACAGCCCCTTCAAGTCAACAATATAGCGCCCGCCCCAGCTTGGCTGCTCGATCAGCTCGTCTTTAACCTGCCAGGGCGCTTTTGTAATTTCTGCCATCGCGTGTTCTCCCTGGTCTGATTGTACCCGCTTCGGCCTGTGTCCCGTCATGGCGCGGACAGCGGGACAATGAGGGCGTACAGGGCTTCGCGGGCCTGGGTGCAGGTCGGGCGGTCATGCACGGTTTGGAGAAGAAGGGCGCGGGCACCCGCCGGATCGCCGGTCAGGGCTTGCCGAACGGCTTGCAGCGTTTGCAGGGCGGCTTTTTGTGCGGGCGACGCGAAATCACCGAGGCCGGTCTCGGCTTTGGTCAGACACGCGCCCGCTTCCGGCAGGACCGAAGGGTCGTCGCCGCTGCGGGCCAGCAGCAGCCGGGCCAGCGCCATGTTCGCTTGCGGGCTGTCCGGCAGACGTTTCAGCGCTTCCCGCGCTTCTTCCTCGGCGGTCGCGGCCTGACCCACGGCGGACAGCGTTTCAGAGAGAAGCAGGCAGGACGCCGGGGTAGCATCCGAATCGCTCTGCTTCAGCAGCAGGTCGCCGAGGGCGCTCAGGCGGTTATCCGCGATCATCAGCGAAGCCAGCGCCACCAGTGCGCCGGAACGGGCGGGGTCCTGCGCCAGCGACTTTCGCAAAGTCACCTCCGCCGCCGGATCGTCCGTGTCCGCCTGTGATTCGCCAAGCGCTTCCAGCGCGGGCGCAGCCGTCTTTGGGTCGCTGCTCTTCGACAAAACGGTCAGCCGCGCCAGCGCCGCTTTCGCCGTTACCGTGCCGCCAGCTTGAAGCTCGTTTTCCTGCCCGGTGCCGCGCAGGTTCTTCCGAAACCAGTCGTCGTCATGGAACTCCGGCAGGGCCGTGTCCAGTGAAACGACGCGTCGAAGGACAGCGGGGCTGTTCGGCAGGAGCCGGGCTTCGGTCCGAAAATCCGCGAGTTCTGCGGTCAGTGCCGCCTCGGCGGACGGCAACTGGCCTTTGACCCCCAGCTCGCCCATCAGCACCAGCAGCAGCCGGTCCTGTAGCCAGAACCGGGCGCGGCGGCTGTAGGCATCCGGGTCCAGCGGCGCAAGCGTGACGGCCCGGTCGTAGTTGTCCCGCGCCTGCCGGCGAAGCGCGGCGATTTGCTGGACACGCTCCGCGTCAGGCTTGCCCGGTTTCGCGCCAAGCCTCAAAAACGGATCGAGCACCTCATCATCTGTCACTGCTGTCCCCGGCCCGTCCAGCAGCAGAAACACGGCACGGGCTTCCTGTGCCGCTCCCAGCGAGTATAAGATGTCAGGCGAAGCAGGCCACTTGGCGGCGTTCTTCTCGGCGGCTTGAAGCGCGGCTTCCGGCTGAACGGAGGAGATTAAGGCTTCCGTCCATTGCGCGGCTCGAATAGGGTCTTCAGGATGCGCGTCAGCCTCGGCGCGGCGCAGGCGAACAGCCGCGTCAAAGGCGGCTTTTGCCCCCACTTCGACTTCACTTTGACGCAGCAGCGTGCCCATTCGCTCGCATTCTTCGGCATCTGCATCCCCGCCGGACGGCGCGGCTTGCAGCCGGGTAAGCTCCAGCGGCAGGCTTTCCAGGGCTTCTGGGTGCAGCACTCCGCGTAACAGCTCGGAGAAGCCAAGAGATTCAGGCGCGTTCCGCAGCCGCTCCCAGTCGATCTTGCCTGCATCCACCGGCGGCAGCGGGTCGGAAGTCATTCCCGGCAGCACAGGTTTTAGGAAGCAGCGGTGCGGCCCGAAGTCAAACAAGGCGACGCAGCCGCCCAGCACGTTTGCCCCAACAATCGGGATGATGTAGCTGTCCGAGTGGCTCGGATAAACGACGGAAACGTTGGAAAAGACCTGCGGACCAATCTGAAGCGCTGGCACCACGCTTCGGTTCGCATAATCAAGAGGCTGAAATGCATATCCGAACGGCTCAAGCCCGGTGGATACTAAATTCAGTTTCTGTGCGGCTTTCGCGGAGACGAAAGAAGACGGGGCGCCGGTATCCAGCAGCATCTCCTCGCCGTGCTTTTGGCTGCCGGATTGAAACTGGACGTGGGCAAAGTAGCGATTTTCTTTAAAGTCAAAGTAGGTTTCTTGATGCAGAACGGCGACGCTCTTTGGGTCCAGGCCAAGCTCGGCCACAGTGGCATCATCTAAATTGCCGGGGTGTACCCAGACCAGCGTGTGATGCGGGTAGTCCAACAGCAGCGCGAACCTGGAGAGTAGAGTACCGCCTAGTAACCCGTCAACCGGCCGACCATTGTATGTTCCGACAGGATTGCTGGAAGCAACCTGGAACGTGATGTCGGAAACGCGCAGTTTTCCGAGGCGCATATCCGAGACATGCACGACTGACTTTGAGACGAGGGCGCTTCCCGACAACAGCTCGCTCAGAAACGCCGGGTTTGCATCCTGCGTGTAGCCTAAGCGCTTTGCGAACGGCGACGTAATAATGCTGTCATACGCCCCGGTATCAATGATGAAAAGCCCCGTCTTCATCTCTCCTGTTTTTGGATTGTGGAACTCGACTTCCACCAGCGGCTGGCCTGCGCCGGGCATAACGTCAAAATGCCCGGCGACCGCCTGATGCGGCGGATCAGCGGCCCGGATTGCCGAACCCAGCATCAGAGCAGAGAAGCAGAAAAGCAGTAAAAACAGGCAGGTGCGGCGCATGAGCAAGCCTTTCGGAGAACGGAGTGCGTTCATTGTACCATGCTTGCTCACTTATGCCAAACCAGGCTTACCCACTGATTTTGCGCTGCAAGTCATAGAGCTTGGTCAGGGCTTCAATCGGGGACAGGGTGGCTAAATCTAAGCCTTCCAATTCGTCTAAGACGGGATGGCGCTCGGCCTCAAACAGCGTGGTTTGCAGGCGCTGGGTCTGGGCGGCAAGGAGAGCGGCGGGACCGTCGCCTTTGCCCAAAGATTCTAAAGTTTGCAGGACTTCACGGGCGCGTTTTAAGACGGGATCGGGAACGCCCGCAAGCTTTGCGACTTGAATGCCGTAGCTTTTGTCCGTGCCGCCCGGCATGATCTTCCGCAGCCAGACAATATGGTCGCCCTGCTCTTTGACGGCGACGCGGAAGTTCTTGACGCCCGCCGACGTTTTTTCGAGTTCGTTCAAGTGATGGTAATGGGTCGCGAACAGTGTTTTGACTCCGACTGCATGAAGATACTCGGTAATAGCCCAGGCCAGCGCCAGGCCGTCATAAGTGGATGTGCCGCGTCCGACTTCGTCTAAAATTACTAACGAGCGCGGCGTCGCGTTGTTTAAAATGTTCGCCGTTTCATTCATTTCCACCATAAACGTCGACTGGCCGCTCGCGAGGTCATCGTGCGCCCCCACGCGCGTAAAGATGCGGTCTACCAGGCCGATAGAAGCGTAGTCAGCAGGCACAAACGAGCCAATTTGGGCCAATAAAACTATCAAAGCCACTTGACGCAGATAGGTGCTTTTGCCTGCGGAATTGGGACCGGTAATGATATGCAGCCGGGCGGCTTCGGCGTCTAAATAGGTGTCGTTCGGCACAAACAGCGTCCCGCTTTGCAGGCTCTCCACGACCGGATGCCGGCCCGCTTTAATTTCCAGCGTGTCGCCGTCGTGGACTTCCGGGCGGACAAACCGGCCTGCTAAAGCCGCTTCGGCCAGGCCGGCGAAGACGTCCAAACGCGCCAGAGTCTTGGCGAGCTTTAATATCTGTCCCGTGTACATATCCGCGATTTGTTCGCGAAGCTGGACAAACAGCGCGTATTCCAGCTCAACGATTTTCTCTTCCGCGCCCAGCACCTGCGCTTCATATTCTTTCAGGGCGGGCGTGATGTACCGCTCGGCGTTTGCGGTGGTCTGCTTGCGGGTGTATTCCGGCGGGACCGTGACGCCCGAACCGGCCTTGCTGATCTCAATATAGTAGCCGAAGACATTGTTGAAGCCGACTTTGAGGTTTTTAAGGCCGGTCTTTTCCCGCTCGGCTTCTTCAATCTGAGCGATAAAGCCTTTGCCGCCGGAGCGCAGCTCGCGCAGGGCGTCCAGCTCTTGAGAGTAGCCGTCACGAATGAGGCCGCCTTCCCGGAGCAGCATCGGCGGCTCAGGATGGAGCGCGGCTTCCAGCAGGTCAATCAAGCCTTGCGGCGGGTCGGCGGCAATCGCCCGCATCGGCGCAAGTGCGCCGCTTTCCGGGGCACGGGCAAGCGCCGACGCGACATCCGGCAGAGCCTGCAGCGATTGTTTCAGTGCGATCAGATCGCGGGCGTTGGCCGCGCCGGAGCAGATACGGGCGGTCAGGCGCTCTAAATCCGAGATGCGCCGCAGGGAATCGCGCAGGTCGCCGCGCAGCAGGGCGTCCCCGGCAGCTTCGGCGACCGCGCTTTGCCGGTTGTGGATTTTGTCCAGAGCTAAGAGGGGCTGGTCGAACCATTTCCGCAGCAAGCGCCCGCCAAGCGGTGTCACGGTACGGTCCAAAATAGACACCAAACTCTTGCTTTTCGCGCCGTCCGCCAGCGAGTGCGTCAGCTCCAAGTTGCGCCGGGCGGCGGCGTCCAGCACCATGAAGTTCTCGGTAGAGTAGATCGCCAGGCTCCGAATATGGCTTGCCGCACCGCCCTGGGTCTGCTTGACGTAATCCAAGACCAGCACGGCGGCATCGAGTCCCGAGGTCATCTGCTCCGCGCCATAGCCCCGCAGCGACGGCGTCCCAAAGTGATCCAGCAGCGTTTGGCGCGACGATTTGCGCGTTTCAGTCGGCTGGTGGAACGTCACGACAGTCTTGGACACGGCTTTAATCGCTTCGCCCAGCTCTTCCATGCCCGGCAGCAGCAGGCACTCGGCGGGCTGCAAGCGCATGATTTCTTCGACGACCTTTTCGGGTCCCGCCTCGCACGGCAGCTCGGTGGCTAAAAACTCGCCGGTAGAAACGTCCACGACCCCGACCCCGCTCGGCATCTTCGCGCCGGTAATCGCGGCCACCAGAAAGTTGTTTGTTTTCGCGTCCAGCATCGCGTCTTCGACAATTGTGCCGGGTGTCAGCACCCGTGTCACTTTGCGCTTGACCAGCCCTTTGGCAAGCTTCGGGTCTTCGACTTGATCGCACACGGCCACTTTGTAGCCTTTGCCGATCAGACGCGCGACATACCGCTCCATGGCGTGATGCGGGACGCCGGCCATCGGGACCCGCGCTCCGACCACTTCCCGGCCGGTCAGCGTGATCTCAAGCTCCCGCGCGATAATCTCGCCGTCATCGCCGTAGGCTTCGTAAAAGTCCCCCACCCGCATCAGCAAAACGACATCAGGGCGCTCGGCCTTGATGTCGAAGTATTGCTTGAGCATGGGTGTCAGGTTGGTTTTGAGATAATCCATCGTACACCTGTTCGCAATTTGTTTGCTTTTATTATAGCAGAAAAAGAACAAAACTACGGAATGCAGAAGCCACGGGTTGATACGAAGTAATGCCGTAGGCATAAACCCGAGGCTGACAAGTGCCCACCGTCGAAGCGACGTTCAGAGTGAGCTAAAGCGACGTCCAGAGTGTCAAGAGTGGCCTTCCTTCTTGCTCTTATCTTCCGTCCCCTGGACGGTGGGCTTTTGACAGCTTCGGGTTTTAACCCGTGGCTTACTTCATTCCGTGGCTTGCTTCATTCCGTGGCTTGCTGCTCTACGGCGTCGCCCCATTGCGGTCAATCTGCCATTCGCGCAGCACTGTCCCGGCTCCGTTTACGACCCGCAGATGGAACCGGCCCGCAGGCAGCATCAGCGACGGCAGCGGGCCGAGACCCGGCTGAACTTCGACTTGGTCTATAGGTATCGCCGATGCGGCAGGCTCATTCTCGTAAAATGCCTGCACCAGCGCCGACGCGCCGACGGGAACGCCTAAGTCGCTTGGCAGCGCATACGCCTGCCGCGTGCCATTCAGACTTAGCCACGTCGGACGCCCGAATTCGTAGATTGTGCGCGGATGAAAAACTGTCAGATCGTAGGCGGTACGGTCGTCGGGCCTCACAAAATACGCTCCCTGTTTGTCTTTGAGAACAACCGGCACGCTTTGCAGCAGATTATCCGCAATGGCAGCCTGGTAGAAAGGGTCTTCATACTGCGGAATGCTCGACTCCATCATGTTTGTTTGGTCAATACACAACGGAACAATTTTGGAAATCTGCTCGAACCAGAGCGCCATCATAGTGGCCGTACCGGAAGCGGTTTGAGACGTGATTGGCCCAGGAACAAAGCTTACGGTGAATGACTTCTTGGCGACATGGCCGTAGCCCGCGTGAACCAGCACTTTCGCCTTTGGGTCATTCTTAAAGATACGGTCATACAGGTTTTGCGCTTCGCCGCGCTCCCGCTGATTCTGTGCAGCAACGGGGTCAGTCAATCGCGGCCCTTCGTATTCGTAGGGAACCACTTTGTAGCCGATTTTAATAGCGGTGCGGATCAAGTCTCCAAACACAGGCTCGCGGGTATAGTAGCCGGTGTTCAGCACTGGGTAGCCGCGCTTTTGCAGGTCGGTGTCTTTCGCCGTCAGTGTCTCGGCGGCAAAGTAGCGGAAGCCTTTCGCGTAAAGGCCGCGCAGCAGGGACAGCGTGAACGCCCTGTCCATCGGGACATGATGCGCTTCGTTGATAAAGATCGCTTGACGAGGAGCGGCCAGTTCCACAATTGCCTGCCGCGCGTCTACCGCCGTGTACGCTTTGAGCTGCACTTCGGCTCTAGCAACCGCTTCGAGGGCGGCGGCAGGAGGCGGTGCAGGCGGGCCGGCGGCGTCCGCCTCCGCAAGAGCGGCGGCATAATTGCCGACAAACGAGTCGTCTTGGCTTAGCGTCTCAAAATAATAGTCATGCCACATCGGCGAAGCGGCGTAGGAAGCGCGGAGCGGGCGCAGCGTGAGAAGCTCTGAAAGATAATTGCCGTCGAACTTTGGGGCAAGCGTGGCAGGATTTGCCAGCGAGGGCGCAGGGGCAGGCGGCGTTATCTGCTGGGCGGAGGCAGAAGGCACAAAAACTAAACTGGTGCAGCAGAGGGACGCAAGCAGGAAGGACGGCAGGAATTGGTTCAATGGATGGGACTCTCTGGAACCTGCCCCGGCACAAGTGCCGGGGCAGGTTCTCTAATTCGCGTTCGATGCCGCGCGGCTGCCGCTGGAGGAAACCACATCTTGGCTCAGAAGGCCGCCGCCGGCTTTGACAGCGGCGGCGTAGTCCTGACCCAATGTGACGGTAATTGATGTCGGCGGGGTCCAGCCGTTTTTGTTGGGGTGGACCGGCTTCCGCACGGTCGCGGGATTTTCGACGCCAAGCAGGACAGAAAGGTCCTGCGGGGCGTTGGGATTAGGAACACCGGTATCCAGCATGACGGTTCTGGCAGTGCCTGGCTTGGGGGCATCAGACGCAAGATGGATTTTGGCAGGGGCGGCATTGCCGCCGTTGCGAACGTCGGTGTAGCCCTGGGCTTTAAGCTGGTTGACGGCGTATTGGGCTAATCCCGGCATAGATGTACCGTTTTTGATGATGACGGGTGTCAAAGGACGCGCGGCGGTTTCATCGCCTTTAATGAGCCAGTTCGCATACGCATGGGCGACTTCCGGCTTGATGGCGTAGTCCCACGCGCCGCCCGGACCCCGAAAGTCGTCGCCAGGAAGAGACGCGGTCTGGATGTCCTGCTGCTGGATGCCCTTGAAGATGGCGGCGATGTCCAAAATCTGCTGGCGCGTGAAATCGGTGCGGATCGTGGACATCGCGACATCGGCCAGCTTGGGAGCCTGGGCGAGGTTGGCGAAGTTTTTGGCTTTGTCTACCATCGCCCGCATCAGGACATGCTGGCGATACATGCGCCGCTCGTCACCGTCTTCAGGCGTCGGATGCTTGCCGGCGTCGGGATGCCGGTAACGGGCAAAGCCGACGGCGTTGTTGCCGTCTAAATGCTGAACGCCGGGCTGTAAATCAATGCTCAGATGCCCCCAGTTGTCGTGGTAGTGCATCGGGTGCTCAACGTCTACATCCACGCCGCCGAGCGCGTCTACCATTTTTTTGGTCGCGTCAATGTTCAGCACCAAGTAGTGCGTAGCATTCGTGCCTAAAAACTCGTTCACCGTCGCGACAGTGCGATCCGGCCCGCCGGTCGCATAGGCGGCGTTGATCTTGGTCGTGATGTTCGTGCCGGCAATATGCGTGTAGGTGTCGCGCGGGATAGACAGCATGGTCGCTTTTTTGCTGACAAGGTCGAGAGTCATCACAAACAGCGTGTCGGTGCGGGACTGCGACGTATAGACCACGTCGCTGTCGGTCCAGCTATCGTCAATGCCCATGCACACAATGGTCAGCTTGTCCTGCCCCGGAAAGCCGTTTTTAGGCGCAAATGCCGTTTCCCCCGCGTCTACAATCGCCTGGGAAATGCTGACGCTGCCATTGGGATCCGTGATGATCTTGCGGTACTTTCCAAACAGCCAGCCTAAGCCCACCATGAGGACGAAGACGACGGATAGAATGGACCACAGCGCGATTTTCTTGCCTTTGCTCATAATATCAATGCTTTCAAGAACCCCTCCCGCTCATTCTTCGCTCCCTCCCCTGTTAGGGAAGGGCAAGAGAAAGCAGGAAAGACAGATATAAATGCCTCCGCTTGATGCTCTTGCCGTAGGACCCTTCCCTAACAGGGGAGGGAGCGAAGAATGAGCGGGAGGGGTTCCTACTCCGCCATCATCAGCTCTAGCCCCCGCTCCGAGCGGGCGGGCAGCATCTCGCCGGTGAAGCCCCACAAATGCGACTTGACCGCCTTGACTGTGACAAGCTGCCCCTGCAAATCACGCGGCGACGGGAAGTTGATTGTCTTGCCTTGCCGGTTCAAGCCGGTCCACTTCAGCGGGTCTTTGGGGCTGCGCCGCTCCACCAAGACTTCATACACTGTACCGACCTGACTCCGATTTCGTTCCAGCGTGATCTCGTTTTGCAGCGCGATCAGTGCGTTCAGCCGCTCCAGTTTTACTAGCTCCGGGACTTGATCGTCCAGCACAGCGGCTTTTGTGCCTTCGCGGGGCGAGTAGGCGAACATAAAGGCCGAGTCGTACCGCGTCTCGGCGACAAAGCGCATCGTATTCTCGTACTCTTGGTCGGTCTCGCCAGGGAAGCCGAGCATCAGGTCTGTCGTAAGGCCGACATCGGGGACAGCCGAGCGCAGGCGGGCAACAATATCTTTGTACTGGTCCAGCGTGTAGCCCCGGCCCATGCGCTTCAGTAAATTATCATCGCCGACTTGGACCGGCATATGCACCTGCTCGCAGACTTTCGGCAGATGCGCGATGGCGTCAATCACATCTTGATGGAAGTCTTTCGGGTACGGCGATGTGTACCGGATACGCTCAATGCCTTCAATCGCGTTCAGGCGGGTCAGTAGTTCGGCAAACGAACACGGCTGGTCCAAAAACTTGCCGTAGGAGTTCACTGTCTGGCCGAGCAGCGTGACTTCTTTAGTGCCAAGCGACGCCAGCCGCTCCACTTCCAGCACGATCTCTTCAGCAGGCCGGGAGCGCTCTTTGCCGCGCGTGATCGGGACAATGCAGAACGCGCAAAACTTATCGCAGCCGTAGGAGATGGACACGAACGACTTCAGCTTCGGCATCAGCCCTGAGAGAACCCGCGCCGGAGTGCTTTTGTCGTGCCGGTCTTTACGCGACGGCAGCGCCGTGTCAATGATCGCGACCCGCTCGGAGCGTACCCGCTCGACAAGCGCCGGAACGCGGTCAATCTGCCCGGTGCCGACCACTAAATCCACATAGGGGGCGCGTCGCCGGATTTCTGGGGCTTCCTTCTGGGCCATGCAGCCGCAGACGCCGATGACAAGCTCTGGGTTCGCCGCTTTCAGCTCCCGCAGCTCGCCCAGCTTGCTGTAGACTTTGCGCTCGGGCTTGGCCCGCACCGAGCAGGTGTTTAATAAAATCACCGAGGCGTCTTCGACTCGCTCGGCTTTTGTATAGCCCTGATTTTCCAGCATTGCCGCCATCTGCTGCGAGTCGTCCTCGTTCATCTGGCAGCCCCAAGTCAGCACCGTGTACCCGCCCCGCTTCGCCGGCGGCACGGGGTCTGTATTCTGCTCTGGGTGAAGGTTGCTTACAAGTGTCATCTTTCTATTATATCGTAAACGGCAAGAGGAATGCAAGCCGAGAAGCCCGCGGGGCAGGCACAACAAGAGAAGGGCAGGCACAACAAGAGAAGGGCAGGCAC
>CAXSZN010000073.1:0-10218 GCA_964241935.1 uncultured Armatimonadales bacterium | reverse complement strand
CCGCGGGGCAGGCACAACAAGAGAAGGGCAGGCACAACAAGAGAAGGGCAGGCACGGGGGCCAGCCCCTACACGGATATCCCCGAATCCGTAGGGGCGAACCCCCGTGTTCGCCCTGGCTCATAAAACCCGTGTGCGCTTGGAAAGCGCTTTGCGGGTCTGAAGCGCGGGCAGGTTCTCGCGGACAAACGCATTCTCGACCAGCCGGAAAAAAGCATCGCGTTCGGAGCCGCGCACGATCGCCCGCTCATGGGCTTCGGCCAGCGCAATCGGGTAGCCCTGGCCTTTGCGGGCCTGGTCAAAGCACAGGCGATGAACGCGCCCAGTCAGGTCGGCGTCTTCGGCTACCCACAGCGGCACCTCAACACGGGCAATTTCACTGCCGGCGTTCAAATAAAAGAACGCAATGCGCTGGTCACCGGGATACAAATCTAAGCTGCGGGCCGTGCTGCCGAAAACAGGCGAACGGTCGCCGGGGCAGGGAAGCAGGTGCTGAAAAAGCTGCACATCGGTCAGCGACGCAAGCTCCGCGCACAAATCTTTCGTGTCATGCGGGCAGCCCGGCTCGCACAGAGTCAGGCGCAGTGCGCCGACCACGTCCCGGTGAGCGGGGCGGCTGACATAGCCGGCCACGGGAGTATTCTGTGCCTGACCGGCCCTCAGCATCTCGCAGAAGCCGTCAATGATCCGCCGCTGCTCCGCTTCGGACTCGCCCTGCGGGGTCCAGACAATCAGCGGGTCATCTACCAGCGCTACGGCTTCCCGGTCCTGATGCGTTTCAATCAAAGTCGCGAGAGCCGCGCTTTCCGCCAGCAGACGGCGGTTGGCGATGATCTTGTCGGACAGCGGCACCGGGTCTCCCCCACTCTCGGTCTGGTACAAGTCTTCGTCTTTATAGTGCAGCGTCGCCTGGGAGGCCAGTGTGGGACGCTCACCAGTGCCGTAATGCAAGGCGATTTGGCCGACGTTAATGAGGTAGCACGGCGCAACGGCATGACGGTCCAGCGGGATTTGGGAGCCGTCGGTGGCAAGCGCCGTGTAAACTTCTGGAGTGCCGGGCGGCAGCGGGACGGTGGACGACGGCGGGACATCACGGCAGTCGGCGGCAAGCCACGACGGCTTTGGCAGGGACTCCCGCTGCGGGCGTGTCGCCGCCCACGCTTCCGGGTCAAGCCGTGCCTGCGCCAGCGCCGTCCGCATCTGCGCGGCGGTTTTATTCCCCCGCTTCCGCGCCTCCGCCCCCATCTTCTGAATGTCGCTGATGACCTGGGTAAGTTCAAGCATACTGTGTTCCTTTTGGACGGAGGTGCAAGAGCGACGAAGGCGCGGGAGCGAGGGCATGAACGCAATGCCATGAATGGCGTCGCTGGGGGGCGAAGCGCCAAGCCGCCGCCTGCTGCACTGGTCAGCACCGGCTACCTGGAAGGCAGACCCGGAGGGCGCGGCAGAAGAGTCCGAACAACTCCGTTCCTGTCCCACGCAGGTGGGACCTTAGCGTCCGCGCTCCCCAGCGAGGGCGTTCACGCCCTCGGTTCTTCACGCCCTCGGTTCTTCACGCCCTCGTCACTCCCCTATTCTTCTTCCGCCGCTGCCCCGTTTGCCGCTACTGTCAGCCTGATCTGGTCTACCCGGCGGCCATCGGTCTTTTCGACGACAAACTCTAAATTCTCGTAGCAAACCGACTCGCCGGCTTCGGGCTGGCGTCCGAACTGGCCGAAGACGAAGCCGCCGATGGTGTCGAAGTCTTCGTGCGGCAGGTCCAAATCCAGCAGGTCATTTAAGTCGTCAATCGCCATGCGGGCATCCACGCGGTAGACGCCCGGCGCGAGCATCTGGAACTGGGCATCTTCCTGGTCGTATTCGTCTTGAATTTCGCCGACCAGCTCTTCCAGCAAGTCCTCTACCGTGACTAAGCCCGCCGTGCCGCCGTATTCGTCCTGAATGATGGCAAGCTGGACACTGGAGCGGCGAAACTCGTCCAGCAGGTCGTCAATGCGCTGGTTTTCCGGCACCATCAGCGGCAGGCGCATCAGCGGGCGCAAGTCCAAGTCCCGCTCGCCGCGAGCCAGCGCCGGCAGCAGGTCTTTGGCATGGACAATGCCGACAATCGTGTCCACGCTGTTTTCGTAAATGGGAATGCGCGAATGGCCGCTCTCGACTATCAGCTCCAACAGGGCCGGCAGGCCGGCACCGACATCAACAGCTTTGACGTCAATACGCGGGGTCATCACCTGCCGGACATCGGTATCGCCAAATGAGATGACGTTCCGAATAATCTCTTTTTCGTCTTCTTCAATCGCCCCCGATTGGGCGCTGGCTTCCACCATTGCCCGCAGCTCTTCCTCGGTGATCATCGGTGCGGCGAACGTCGCAGTCAGGCCGAACGGCCGGACCAGCAAATTGGACAGCCCCAGCGCAATTGTCGCCAGCGGTGCAAACAGCACAATAAAGAAGCGCAGGGGCCGGGCAATCAGCAGGGCAGTCTCGCCGGGCCGGCGCAGGGCAACCGAGCGCGGAATGATCTCACCCACCACAATCGTGAGGAGCGCTGCCAGCAGGGTCAGCGCGATTGTCATAAAGCGCACGGGATGCCCGGAGAAGTCAGAAAAGAAACGCGGCGGCAGATGGGCGGCCCAGTCCGGGGCCAGCACGGACGCGGCAATCGCCGCCACGCCAAATGACGCCAGATTGATGCCGACCTGCACTGTCGCGACCACCCGTGTCGGCTGCCGCAGGAGAAGCTGGGCGCTGCCCGCCGCATCTGCATTTTCCCCGCCTTCTTCAATCAGGTCTTGCAGCCGGGCATTCCGCACCGTGTTCAGCGCGATCTCCGCCAGCGTAAAAAACGCATTGAGAAGTGTCAGAAGCAGCAGGGCAAGCAGGGCGTAACTGTGGGATGGTTCCATGAGCTGGATCAATAAGCCGGGATTAACGGGCAGGAAAGATATGCACGAAGTAGATGCCGCAGGTAAACAAAATCCCGAGCAGGCCGCCGATGACGACTTCCTGAAGCGTGTGTATCTTTCCCTCTACCCGGCTTTGCGCCACCAGAAACGCCAGCAGCAGCGCCAAAATGCCCGTAAAGTAGTCCATTGCCCGGTAAATCAGCGTGGACGCCAGAAAAAACGACACGGCGGAATGCCCACTGACGATCCCGCCGGAAAGTATTGACCCCTTCTGGCCCAGCACTTTTGAGATCAGCACGATAATCAGCACCAGCACCACGACTGTCAAGATGACCGTCACCGGCAGCGGGTCATGCTTGATTTCAAGATGGAGCTGCGCCAGCTTGTTGCTGCCGAAGAACAAAATACCGCCGACTATCGCCGCTGTCACAGAAGCAATCAGCACCGCCCCCGCCGCGATATCTTTGGCGAGCTTCGCCAGCGGGTGATACGTCTGCGTCACCATGTCCACGACGCTTTCAATCGCCGTATTCAGCATCTCCGCGACCAGAACGCCGGAGACGACAATGAACAGCACGGCCATTTCCACCCGCGACAGCCGCAGGAGCAGCCCAATCAGCAGCACCAGCACCACCGTAAAGAAGTGGAACCGCATGTGCTTCTGGGTGCGGAACGCATGGACAATGCCTTCCACGGCATAGCGGAACGAGTCTAAATGGTTTTTCGGCCTGGGTACTTGGCGCATGGTAAGGTGGTGCAGTCATCGGCCGAGTAGTTGAAAACTACTCGCTAGGCGCGGCGTCCTGCAGACGGTAGATGAGAACCCGAATGCCATCTTTCACTCGAAGAGTGCTTCCCCTAGCGAGTAGTTTTCAACTACTCGGCGATTTTCTCCACAAAAAATGGGTGTGTTCCCGCACTTGGAATCGTAATCCCTGCCTCCGTCAGCACGGCTTCGGTGCGGCGCTGCATGTTCCAGGCACCGACTTCGGTTTCGTCGTCGCAGCCCAGCAGGTGCAGGAGGCCATGAATGCCGAGCAGAGCGATTTCGCTTTCCAGCGGCCAGCCGGCGGCTTCGGCCTGACGGAAAGCAGTCGGAACGGAGATGACAATGTCGCCAAGAACGTGCGGGTCTTCTTGAGCAAACGAAAGAACGTCGGTCGGCTTGTTCTTGCCCCGGTACTTGGCGTTCAGGTCCTGAATAAACGGGTCATCACAGAAAACAATGCTGATCTCGGGGTCATCTAAGACGCCTTCATGCCGCAAGAGAGCCGCCAGAGGGGCGTTCAAGATCGCCGGGGCGCTCAGACCCGGCGGCAATGCGGTCTGGTAATGGATCAAGAGTGGCATTGGATGGTGTGGGTAAAGCCAGGTCGGCAGGCTTTCGGACGGGATCTTTCTGCATCTCAGGGTAGTCAATGCGGGAGTGAAGCATCCCGGACAGCAAACGCACAAACGCCTCGCGGATGCCGCGCAGGTCGCGCTGAGTCAGGTCGCACTCGTCAAGCTGGCCGTCGGCAAGCTGGCTGTCAATAATCTTCGTGACCAAGTCTTCAATGCGGCCGAGTGTCGGACGCTCTAAGGTCCGGGACGCGGCCTCGACACTGTCCGCCAGCATGAGAATAGCGGTCTCGCGGCTCTGCGGCTTCGGGCCGCCGTAGCGGAACTGCTGCTCCAGGACCGGCGCGGCTTCGCCCCCATCCCCAGCGCACTGCTGGTGGTAGAAGTAGCGAATAAGACTGGTGCCGTGATGCTCGGTAATAAACGCTTTAATGATCGGCGGCAGCTTCTCGCGCTCGGCGATTTCTAAGCCCTCGCGGACATGGGCCGTGACGACTAAAGCCGACAGCGACGGGTTCAGGCGCTCGTGGGCATTGTCGCCGCCGGCCTGGTTTTCCACAAAAAACTGCGCCCTTTGGATTTTGCCTAAATCGTGGTACAAAGCACCGACGCGGCAGAGCAGCGCATCTGCGCCGATAGCCTCGGCGGCAGAAACGGCGAGATTACCCACCAAAATAGAGTGGGTGTAAGTGCCGGGGGCAAGCTCGCAGAAGCGTTTTAACAAAGGCCGGTTCGGGTCGGACAGCTCTAGCAGTCCCAGCGGGGTCGTGATGCCAAAAAGTCTCTCGAAGAGAGCGGCGCTGACACCGAACACGGCAACCGACAGCAGGCCGGAGAAAAACGCCCAGACAATGGACTGGCTGATGTCCGGGCGCGTATCCCCCTGCATTTGTCCTACCAGCAGGCTTAAAACAACATTGGCTAGGCATAAAATGCCGCCCGCCCGCAGGACATCGCTGCGGCTTCGCAGATCAGACACGGCATAAATCGCCACCCATGTAGACACCAGTGTCAAAATGGAGAAGCGCAGGTCGTTTCCTAAAACTAGCCCGGACTGCGCGGCCAGCAGGGCCGTGACCAGCATGGCGACGCGCGGTTTGATCAGCGCGGCAATCAGCATTCCCGTTGCCGCCACCCAGAGCATCCCCACATAGCCGAACTGGGATGTGGACAGCCGGACGCCCAGCACCGCGCTCCCGAGGCGCAGACCCAGCACCCCGAGCGTCACCAAAAGACTCAGCAGCAGCAAAGTCTTGGTAGACGCGAAGACGCGCGGGTAATCCCGCGCCAGCCAGAAGCAGACCAGGCCGACCATAAACGCGACAAGCCCCGCAATGCTGGCGGCGGTGCCGAGGTCCAAACGCGGGTTCTGCAGCCCTAAAGCACGAAGCTTGGCGATAGTTCCTGGCGTCACGATCTGACCGGTGCGAACAACGATGTCCCCGGCAAAGATCTGATTATAGACCGGCGCGACCAGCCGCTCCGCGCCCGCCACCGCGCTTGCCGTTTTCGCTTTATCCAGCAGTCGGTTCGGCTGCACTACCGCGCGGGCAATCGCGAGAACCGCCGGAAGATGGGTGCGGGGAAGCATGGATGCCGACAAGCTGGCCGCGACAGCCGCCCGCGCGTCCGCCAAATCGGCAGTGTGATCGTCGCGAATTTCGCGGTCCATCGCCTCGTGCACGGCTTGATGGGTCAGCCGCTCGGCTTGGTCTAAGTGGTACGCACCCGCACGGGGACCGATCAGCGGAGCCAGAACGCTTGGGTCCACCAGCAATCCGACTTCTCGGCGCAGCTCGGCGGACGCATGGGCGGGGTCGGTACGGGTCACCTGGTCACGCCGCAAACGCTGGTAGGCGTCGGTGATGGTCTCATCGGCCTCCGACCCGGCATGGGCGGACGAGTAGACCGGCTCGACCTGCGCGGCGGCTGCCGCCCGAAGGGAGTTTGTCGCGCCGTCGTCTAAATAACGCACCGTGCGGAGGGCGCGAACGTCCTGCGAGCTGACCTCGCCGGCTTGCAGCGTGACTTTATCCGGCAGCAGAGGCAGCGACAAAAGCGCGGACAGCACGGCGACGGTGCCGAGCAGGAGCGCGACGCGGCTCCAGTCGCAGCCGGCCAGCCAGGCTCGCAGCGGCAGCAGGTGCCCGGAGAGCCTAGCCCGCCGGCCTTCTTTAGGGCGCGGCTTGCGCCGGCGCGGCAGCCGGCCCAGCGCCGGAAATGAAGTTAAAGCTATTGGGTGTTTTGCCATAGGGCAACGCAGGCCGCCGGAGTAACAGACGGCCCGCAGCAGTCTACTGAAAATAAGAAGACGCACGCCCTCGCTCCTTGCGAAATAGAACGTGCGTCCATGGCCGTCAGAAGCTACTTATTGAGGCCTTCTTTTTCTTCGTTGCGCTTCGCCTTGCGAATGGCAGCGGCTTTTGCTTTGCGATTTTTGTCGCTTGGCTTCTCGTAATGCTCATGCTCCCGCGCTTCTTTCAAGATGCCGGTCTGCTGAAGCTGTTTCTTGAAGCGCTTCAACGCGCTGTCCAATGACTCATTGGGCCGAACCTGAATCTGGGTCAATTTTATCCACCCCCTGCCTAAAAATGCTTTTCTCCGCAGCTCACTTGGTTGGAAACTGGGAACGACACAGTATACCACGCCCCGAAATAAGCTGTCAAGTTTTGCGCTCGGGCCAGCGTTTGCTCTTGACAACGGCTGCGCCGCTGAGTATACTTTATTTCCAGTGGACAGTTGGCGCAGTGGTAGCGCACTTCGTTGACATCGAAGGGGTCACAAGTTCGAATCTTGTACTGTCCACCATTTTGACCTGTTTTCCGCGTGAAATTTGGCGGTTTCACTCTGAAAACTTTCCTTTCCGCTCTGCTGCTGCTTGCTCCGCGCTGGTCTTTCGGTGGCCCTCTAACTCACATTAGAGGCCGCAAAATGACGAATAGACCCCATCGTTTCCAAAAAACCCTGTCTAAGTTTGGGCCGTCCAAGCCGGACCAAGCGCCGGCAGTCGTTGCCTCGCTTTCGCTGGCGGATCTTTCCCACTTTGCGGACGGCTGGCTGGTGGATTGCGAAATTCGCCAGCATTCCCCGTCCACCACGAACACGCGGCGCATGATCCTGGGCAAACTGCTTTGGTATCTGCGCGGCCACGACCTCCCCTGCTGCGGCACGGCAGAGCTGCGCGGCTTTTTCGCCTACCTCATCAACGGCCACAACGAGGGCGGCGGGCGCTGGGGCAACGCGCAGATGACGCGCCCGGTCCGCCCGCGCACCGTGGACACCTATCACGGTCACTTCCGCACGTTCTTTTCCTGGGTCATGGCGCAGGGCGGTCTCACGGCCTCGCCGATGACGCTGATCAGCGCCCCCGTCTGCCGCGCCGACCAGATCCAGCCTTTTACCCCTGACCAGGTGGACGCACTGCTGGCAGCCTCTCGGCGCACCCAGAACGCGGCCCGCGACGAGGCCATTCTCCTGCTGCTGCTGGACACCGGCATCCGCGCCTCCGAGCTGTGCGGGCTGAAGCAGAAGGACCTGGACATGACCGAGAAGCGGATCACGGTTCTCGGCAAAGGCAACAAGAAGCGGACCGTCTACTTCGGCCAGCGGGTGACCAAAGCGCTCTGGGCGTACCTGCGGGACAAGGATGTCGACGGCGAGCTGCCGCTGTTCCCGTCGGAGGCTACGTCCGGCAAGGGGGACCACCTCAGCCGCTATGGGCTGCGGGACATGATCGAGCGGCTCCGGGACTTGTCCGGCGTCAAAGGCGTCCGGTGCAGCGCCCACACGTTCCGGCATTAATTTGCAATCTCGTTTCTTCGGGCCGGCGGCCAGGTGTTCGCGCTTAAAGAAATCCTCGGCCACACCGATCTTAAGATGACGGCGAAGTACGTGGCGCTGGCGGATGCAGATCTTGCCAGCCAGCGGCGCTTCTCTCCGGCGGACCAGCTTGCCGGCCAGGCTTCCGGCAAGCCGCAGACGTGGAGCAAGGACGGTGGGCGGGCTGGCGGCAGGCCCACGAGGCCTCGTGCGGAAAAGACGGTTTGCGAAAACGCCGGGCCGGCTTCCAATCCAAAGAAAATCACGCAGTCCAAGCTGACAGAAAGCCAGGTGCGAGAAATCAAGGCGAAGCTAAAAGCGCCAAATGAACTTGGCAAAGCAGCGCTACGGGCGGAGATCGCAATCGCTTACGGCATCAGCGCGGCGGCGGTGAAGGAGATTGACCTCGGCTACTCTTGGCGGCACGTTGAGTGATAATTCAGTTGAATATTTCTTGTGAAATACAAGATGCACAGAAAAAAGACCCGCGCCTTCTTTTGGCTGGGTCTTTTGTTTTCGTTCTTTTGCTTCGGCTGGGTCTCTCTTATAGGGCGGGTTTGCGCCTCTTGATCAGCCTATATGTTGGCTTTTGTCGTTTTGCTTTGCCTTCGACGGGTATATGTACGGAGGTCTAACCAGATATTGCACAGTATAGCAACTAACGTGATCCCTTGAATAATATACAACTTCAGATTACCGTCCCCAACAATGTTCTTGAAGCTGTCGTTACGTTCCAGTGAAGACACTCCGACAATGCGGGCATCGGCTCCAATTTTCCCATCGCCCCGGCCAAGAGAATTCTCAGTGTCACACGATCCCCGCTGTTCAACAAGGTCGGAGCAAGCGTCACTGTGTCCGCCTTAAAACTGACGCCAGCCGTAACGCCGCTTGGTGCTACATTGCTAACCTCTGCGCTCAGAACTTGCGCCTTTGGCTGAAGTCCAAAGAATAGGCGAACAGGACGAACAAAATCTTGTTGCTGAATTGGGATTGTGCCGTCGTTTGTGACGCTTAGAATAACGAGATTGACATTCGGAACCGGCTGATTATCGAATGAAACTTTCAAGCGTCCATTTAGGTTGTCCTGAATGCTGGCGAGAGGACCGTTAGAGATTACCCCGTATTCCAGTGACTTTGTAGACCGCTGATGGTCATAAATCCAAAAGCTGATACCCACAGTCGCTAACACACCAAGAACTGTTGCGATAACGCCGCTTCTCATCCAAATTGAGTCTCGCTTCGGCCCGTCCACATCTCCCTTCAAACCGCCGTCAGTGGCTTGGGAGGTTGGCGGCGGCACATCTTCGCTCATTCGCACCTACCTTCCGGCAAAGAGTCTTCTGCCTTTGTTTTTTTCTTTGCGCCCGGCGGCCTTCCCCTCGGCTTCTCATCCCCCGGCCTCATCCGCTGTTTGTAGGCGTCCAGACCGGCGCGGCGGATGAGCTTGCGGCCATACCTGAGCTTGAGCCAGGGAGTGACCGCATTAGGTCGCTGACTCTTAAAGCAATGTCGAGTTCTTGTCTACATCCGTGAGAGGTGCTGGCGGCCATACCCCTGCTTGTTGCTGAGGGGCGAACTTCTCTAATCCTTTTGTTGCCCAGCGTGCTAAAAACTCAGTGTGCAAAAGAAAATACAAGCCAATCCCAAAATCCATGAAAATCCTGAACAGCTTCAGCACCATTTCAAGTACATGCTGCTGTGCAAAATAGCCCGATTGAAAATGCCCGAATCCCAATAGGTCAGGGGGAATGTATGTTATTTGGAATGCACAATCAATAAACCAGCCTAGACCAGTCAGGCGAATAATCACCATAGCAAACTGCATAACACTCATGTTGGCATCATCTTTCGACTAACATTATCTTTGGCTTCCTGACATACCCAGGCATTGACAGCGGCATCCGGTTGAATCTCCCTCGGCTTGTTTTTTGATCCCGGTGGCCCTCCTAGCTTGTAGTTTGCTGGACGGTGAGCGAGAAAGCGGGCAAGATCGTTCTCGTCCACTGCAGACGCCTTCCCATCTATTGCAATCAGCGGAACTCCAGCATTTTCCAGCGTCCGCTTGATACTGCTCCGTAACGCCCCTACTCCTGCCTGATCTATGTGCTTCCCGGCGAAAAGCGGCCTTTGGTGGAGCGCTACTTCGGGCGAGA
>CAXSZN010000072.1:8595-23097 GCA_964241935.1 uncultured Armatimonadales bacterium | reverse complement strand
GGGGTAAAGATTAAAAAAGAAGAGGCTGCCACTTGCTGGGCTTCTTCCGAACTTCTTACCCCTCTCCCGCTTGCGGGGGCAGGGGTCGGAGCGAAGCGACGGGGGTGGGGGCCATCTTCCTCCGGGTACAATACTTCTATGGGCGGCTATTACATCAGCATTCACCTTAAGACAGGCAATTCCGCGCAGGTCAGACAGTCAGTCACAGACGTATTCACGAACGCCGGGTTTATCCTAGTGTCGGACGAGCCGGCCTCCGTTGTCGTCGAAGACGAAGACAAACTGCCGGACGGCGACACCTGGTACGGTGTCCTTGTCAGCGGCAGATCCGCGCGCGGCTGGGTCTCGGTCTATGTAGACGACTGGGCCGACAGCGGACTGCTGGCAAAGGCGCTGTCGGGGGCGCTGAATGTTTCCGCACTCGAAGTCTGGGTTGCCGACGACATCCACTGGGGCTATACCTACTACGAAAACGGCGCAGTCCAAGACCGCTTTGCCGATGACCCCGCGCAGGTCGCCGAGTCTCGCGAGGAAGCCGCGCTGTATGCCGGCAATGCCGAAGCGCTTTCGGCTATTCTTCAAGCACCGCCTGCCCAATTCGCGAAGACGCTGCAAGAGGCCCACGCAAACGCCGGGCAGTTCGCCGGCGGGCCGCTCGACATTGTCGCGCAAGCTGTCGGCTTGCCGTTCGAGCATCTCTTCACCGGCTACGATTACTTTTTCAGCGACGACCCCGAAGACTACAGCTTGGACCTAGAAGACTGGCCGGCATTCCGGCACCTCGCGCTTCAACCACCCAAAGGCCGGGAGACTCTTGCGGAGTGAGCCAGACGAAAACCCTTCGCGACAAAAAGCGGCAGCTCGGCCAATTTTTGACGCCGCCTTCCATCGCAGAGCGCCTTATTAAGCTGCCGCTGTCTCGTGACAGCATCGTGCTGGAACCCAGCTTCGGCGACGGGTCATTTATCCTGCCCCTGATTGCCAAGTTTCTGCCCTTGTACGACGGTCCTATTCCAGAACGCTTGGACCAGATACTGACGCGCAATATCTACGGCGTCGAGATTGACCCGGCCTTTCACGCGCAGTGCTTCGGACGCATCCAGTCACGCTGGGGGTACTGCCCCACCCAGCACAACTTGCTCTGCGAAGATTTTTTTCGGACGATATTCCCCGCGCAGTTCGATTTTGTTCTTGGCAATCCGCCGTTTGGGGGGACGATTGCGCCGGAGCTGCAAGATAAGCTGGACAAAGAACTGGGCCGGCGCGGCGGGCTGAAGATCAAAAAAGAAACCTACTCGTTCTTTATCGTCAAATGCTTGGATTTGCTGAAGCCGAACGGGCATCTGCGCTTTATTTGCAGTGATACGTTTCTGACCATCAATACCATGCAGGGCCTGCGCCGCCTGCTGCTGGAAAGTGGCGCACCGACGGTCACACGGCTGCCTGAATTCTCGAAAGAAACCCAGTACGCGATGGTGGTGCTGGACTTCGCCAAGACCGGCCCGGCACCGGCACTGACGCTGGACGGCAGCAGTGTTTCGCGGGCGCAAATCGCGCTGACCGGGAACCATTCCTGGCAGATTACGGACGAATATGCCGCGTATTTCGCCGGTCCAAAGCTGGGCGATTCTATGGCTGCGACCAGCGGCATGACGATTGGCGACAACAAGCTGTTTGTGCGCGAGATCCGGAACGAAACCATTTGCGAGCCGTTCGCGTTTACGTTTATAGAAGCGCCGCTCACGCTGGAAAACGAGGTCGCACGCGCCCGGCTTGGTGTTCTGTCGCCGCAGAAGCGGGCGCAGATTGCGGCGCAGGTCTGCCGGGGCGAGACGCGGCGCACAGGGCAGGTGACAGCGCGTGAGACTCCATTGGAAATTCGGCTGCCGCATCCCGAGTACCGGGTCTACAACAAGGCTTGCAGCGCTCTGGTGTACGCGCCGCCGACACATGCCGTTTACTGGAAAGACGACGGCGACGCCGTGCTGACGTTTAAGAAAAACGGTCCCTGGTATCTGCATGGGGTCGGCGGGCAGAAGTTTTTTGGGCGCGAGGGCGTCACCTGGCAGCTCATCTCCCAGACGCTGAACACCCGCTACCTGCCGCCGGGCTGCATTTTGGATAGCGGCGCTCCGTGCGCGTTCCTGCGCGACGGCGTTGACCCCGGTGAGCTGTATTTTGTTCTGGGCTGGACCCTGTCCCCGCTTTGTTTGGCGCTTCTGAAGAACGTCATCAACCACACAAAGAACATTCAGGGCAAAGACTTCGAGCGCCTGCCCTATCCGTTCTGGGTGTCACCGGAGGTCAAGCAGCAGTGCATCAAGCGCGTCAGGAGGATGGTGGAAGACGCGCAGGCGGGGCGCGTCTTCCGGCGCACCGATGCCGAGGTTGTGGAAGTAGGCGCGGTGTATGGCAGTGCTGCGCCATAGGACCATGCCGCCGGGTGCAGTTGCTCCGTGAAAGCTCAAAGGGCCATGTGTTGAAACACACGGCTACACGGCGCGGACGCCACAAAACACCCGCTTCTGCACTGGCAGCACTGGCTATGCAGTACGCTCTGCCCGCTTTGGGGCGAGTACCCCGGAGGGCAGACCTGGAAGGCGCGGGGTTAAGATAGTTTCGGAATGTTCTTAGTCCTGCGAAGCGGTACTTCGTGGCGTCCGCGCCGTATAGCCGTGCCATTCATGGCGTGGTTCTTTCTCATGGCAGCCGCCCCTATGCAGCAAAGCCTTTGGCAAATCATGCTCTCAAGAACGACATCTTCTTATCAGCGCCCGCCGTGGCCGGCGGCTGTGGCGGCTCTGCTGGCCTACACCGCACTTGCCCTCAGCAGCGGCGCTTACGTTCCGCTGGCCGCGCTTGGCATCGGCCTTGCAGCTTCCTATGGCTTCAAGGCGCGGTTCGAGAACGAGCCTCTGACCAAATGGACCCTGCGGATTGTTGTTGGTCTTGGCTCGATTTTCGGCTACTTGATTACGGCTACGAAAGACGACAATGCTTTTTTCGATGTCCGCTATCTGTATTCATTTGCCCTAGCCGCTGCCGCCGAGAACGCGCTTCAGTTCTGGCGGCGGGAGCCGACCGGCGGGGCGCGTGCGCCGTTTACGGTCTTCTTATCGGCGATGGTTTTCTTGGTAGGATGCAGCACGTTTGACGACGCCTACCATTACCTCTGGTACCTCGCGCCGGCGTTTTTTTTGTTCTTCACGCTCGCCCTGCCCGGCTTCCAGCAAAGCTCCGGCGGGGCGACTGCGCTTCGGTTCGCCCTGCTGCCGATCTTTGCCGCCGTGCTTTTGGGCGGCACGACCCACGCAGCGTTCACGCGCTACAAAAGCGATCTCAACATGCTCGGGGCGCTCCCGGCACGGCGGATGTCACCGGCGATGGGCATGAGCGGCCAGCCCATCTTAGGCTCGTCGTTTACCCTGCGCGACTCGCTGACCCGTGTTCTGCGAGTCCGTCATCTTGGCGATGACCCATACCTGCGCGGCATGACGTTTGACACCTATTCGAGCCGGACTTGGGGGCCGTCGCTGGACGCGCGGGGCTTTATTAATCTGCCGCGCCAGCCTGCGATTGGTTCCGGCCCACACGCGCAGTATGTGCGCCTAGACGACGAAATTGGCCTGCTGTTTGCGCCGCTGCACTCAGCGGCAATTGTGCCTGAAAATGCTCATCCGGTAGACTGGGCCGCCTTGACGGATGGCCCCCTGCGAACGCCGCCGAATGACACGTCGGCGCTGACTTATAATGTTGCCGAAGGGACGGGCCTGCTGGATGCGCCGCCGACATCCACAGAGATGATCCGTGACCTTGTCGTTCCCCCAGAGGTGGACGGGCATGTGTCGGACATCGCCCGGCAAGTTACTTTTGGGCATAACACGCCGCAGGCGAAGATAGACGCGGTGGTTCGGTTTCTCGGCACCAACAATCATTACAGCCTGACCGTGAACCCCGGCTCAGGGGAGCCGATCTCAAACTTCGTTTTGCAGCACAAGTCGGCCCACTGCGAGTACTTCGCCTCCGCCGCCGTGGTCATGCTCCGGGCCGCCGGTGTCCCGACCCGCTACGTTTCCGGCTACTACGCCCACGAATCCGACGGGCGCGGCTGGACTTTAGTGCGTCAGCGGGATGCCCATGCGTGGGCGGAAAGCTGGATTGCGGGAACCGGCTGGGTAACGGTGGACGCCACCCCCGGCAATGGCCGGCCTGACGCTTTGGCCGGCCCGATTCCGCTCTACTGGCGCGTCTGGGAAATGCTTCAGGACATACTTGGCGCGATTCGTAACTGGGCTGTCACGGCAAGCTGGAGCCAAAAAGGGACAGTATTCCTGCTGCTGGTGCTGGGGCTGCTGGTGCCGCAGGTCCTCCGGTACTGGCAGCGCCGCCGGGCAGTCACGCCCGGCTTTCGCTATGCCACACCCGACGCCGCGTTTGCAGTCCTCTCGGCCCGCTTTGAGGCCATGCTTGCCCGGCGCGGCGTTCCCTGCCCTGAAAACCGCACCTGGCCGGAGCATCTGGCCGCAGTGCCGATCGAAGACAGCGCCGTGCGCGGCTTTGTGGAAACTTATGAACACGCGCGGTTCGGCCCCGCACCGACCGAGACCGAGATCGCGCAGCTTGACCACACGCTGAAAGTTTTGGAGAAAACATGACCGTTTCGATGGAAACAGATTCACTGGAAACCCTGCCGGCGGCGGGGACGATTGAGAAGATCGAAGCTAATCTGGCGTCGGTCATTCGCGGCAAGCCTGGTGCCATCCGGCTGCTGCTGATTGCGCTGCTGGCGGGCGGCCATACGCTGCTTGAAGATGTTCCCGGCACCGGCAAGACAACACTTGCCAAGTCGCTTGCCCGCTCGATGGACGGCCTATTCCGGCGCATTCAGTTCACGCCGGACCTGCTGCCTGCCGACATCACCGGGTCTTCTTTCTACAACCCCGGCGACGGCTCGTTTACGTTTCGCGAAGGGCCGGTGTTTGCGAATATCGTGCTGGCCGACGAAATCAACCGAACTTCGCCGCGCACCCAGTCTGCGCTGCTGGAAGTGATGAGCGAAGGGCAGGTCACGACCGACGGCCTGCGGCGCGACCTGCCCCAGCCGTTCTTTGTGGTAGCAACGCAAAACCCGACCGATTTTCAAGGGACGTATCCCCTGCCCGAAGCCCAGCTCGACCGCTTTGCTGTTCGTATTACGCTTGGCTACCCCGACATGTCGCATGAGCTTGAAATCCTGTATGGTCAGAGCAGACTGCACCCGTTCGACACGCTGCGGCCCGTCGTCACCGGCACGGACATTCTTCACCTGCAAGCGGAAGTCCGCGAAGTGACTGTTGACCAGGCGCTGGCCGAGTACATCCTGCGCCTTGTGGATTGGACCCGCCACGACCCGCGCATCCGGCTTGCCGTTTCCCCGCGCGGCTCGTTGACACTCTTTCGCACGGCTCAGGCCCGCGCCTTGACCGAAGGCCGGGATTATGTTCTGCCGGATGACATCCACGCCCTCGCCGTTCCCGTGCTGGCCCACCGCATGATGCTCGACACCAAGACCCGCTACGCCGGCCTGACAGGCACGAAGATGATCGAAGAAGCCCTCGCCGCCATTCCCGTTCCCAGATGAACTGTGCTATACTAAAAGCAGAGGAGAACACGATCATGGCAGTCGCCCAGTTGTCGAAACCGCCGGTTCGCCCGGACACTGCACCCGAAACGCTCACGGATGAATACCTCCTGCGACTACCGAACCCTCCCGGCGGCAAATGGGAACTGGTAGAAGGGAAACTACAGGAAGTGCCTACAACGGGAAAACATGACATTGTCGTTATTTGGCTCGGCTATTTGATGATGCCCTATGCGGTAGACCTCGGCATGCTAACCGCGTCGTCGGCGGGCTTTCGTATGGCCGGCGGCAACCTGCGCGTCCCGGATTTCGCCTTCACCCGCTATGACCGCTTCCCCAACAGCGAGGTTCCTGACGGCTTTATTGAGTTCGCTCCGGACCTTGCCATCGAGATCATCTCCCCGTCCGAAGAACCCGGCGACATGGGCCGCAAAGTCAGCGAATATTTTGCGTCCGGGTCAAAACAAGTTTGGCACATGTTCCCCGAAATACAGACTATTACCGTTTTCCGTTCTCCCTCAGACAGCATCACCTATAGGCCCGAGGACGAACTCGACCTCAGCGAGATTTTGCCCGGCTTCCGCAGCCGCGTCTCGGACTTGTTTGGGAAAGCGAAAACAGCATAATTGACGAAGCGGCGGCTGTCAACATTGCAACCACTCATCTCGCCGCTATCCATCCACTCAGCGCTGATATAATGGAATTCGACTTTGCCACATATAAGCAGTTAGAAGCATCTACACTTAGCCCAGGCCCGAGTGACCGCAGCGGATGGCGTGTGTATTTCAACTACCTGAATGGAATAGAAGGCCACTACATTGTCTGTGTAGATGGTGAGACCGGCGAAGTCTACTTTGTATTTGCGATGTAAGTTGTGTTGTTACTGACTGCCGACACCGTGGACGCGCATGGCGATGGTGTAGACGCTTTTGCTGGCGGTGATAAACAGGGTATGGCGGTCGGTGCCGCCGAAGCAGATGTTGCCGGTCCAGTCTTCGGGAATGGGAATGTGCAGAATTTGGACCCCCGTTTTGTCGAAAACCGTGACGCCGTGGCCAGTCAGGTACACGTTCCCGGCGCTGTCAATGGTCATGCCGTCGGAACCCAGGTGGCAGAACAAGTGCTTGTCACCTAGAGAGCCGTCGGAAGCGATGGTGTAGCGGTAAGTTTTGCCTGCGCCGATGTCGGCCACATAAAGAGTCTTGCCGTCCGGTGTGCCGATAATGCCGTTCGGCTTCTCGAAGTCGGAGATGACCCGGACCAGTTTAGTGCCGCCGGGCGGCAGAAAATAGACACCCTCGGTGTCCTGCTCTTGATGGCCGTGGTCCCAGTACGAGCGCACATAAAACGGGTCGGTGAGGTACAGGCCGCCGTCAGGCCGGACCCAGACATCGTTGGGACCGCAGAGATTCTTGCCCTGGTAGTCGGAGATAACGACAGTCGCTTTGCCGTCGGGGCTGATGCGCCACAAGGCGTTATGTTCGTCGGAACAGGTCCACAAATCCCCGTGGGCGTCAAAGCACGTCCCATTGGCACGGCCGCAGCCCTGCAGGAACGTCGTGATCGTGCCGTCCGCCGCGTTCCATTTTAAGATGCGGTCCGTGGGCTGATCGGTGAAATAGACATTCCCGTGAGCATCCGTCGCCGGGCCTTCCGTGAACGTGAAATTGCCGGCAATTTTGACAAGATGCGCTCCCGGCGCAGTAAGCGTGCTGTCAGTGAATATAGCTTGGGCAGGTGTCGTGTCAGGCATAGCGTTTGCCTGCGGTATACCCAGAAACAATGCAAATGACAGCAGGTAAAGAAAACACAGTTTCTGGCGCAATTTGTTCTCCTGTATGGACGGACGGGTGCCAATGAACAGGTACGAGTAGTTGAAAACTACTCGCTAGGGGAAGCGTCCTGCGGACGCAAGATGATGCTGAATGGTTGTTCTCTCACTCGAAGAGTGCCGTACCTAGCGAGTAGTTTTCAACTACTCGTACCTGTTCGTTCCTCCCCCTACTTTATTCACTCTTAACCGGCAGAAACGCGACGAAGTGTGCGCCGGTGCCAAATTCTCCCAGCTCCGCGATGCCGCCCCGGTGGGCGTCAATAATACCTTTAACGATGCTTAACCCTAAGCCGAGGCCACGGGCGCGGGACGTGAAAAACGGCGTGAAGATGCGCGGCTTGATGTCGTGAGGAATGCCGGGGCCACTGTCCACAAACTCGATCTTCAGGTAGCTGCGGCCACGCGACAGATCGGCCAGCGCATGGGCCTCAGCCGTATCAGCGCGGGAAGTGCGGATCGTCAGCGTGCCGCCGTCGGGCTGGAACGAAAGTGCGTTCTCGACCAATTCCGAGAAGGCCCGCTTCAGGCGGGAGCCGTCGGCCAGGATCGGCGGCAGGTTCTCGGCGAGATCCAGCGTCAGGGTCACCGGACTGCGCTTCGGAAAGCTCTCGCTCACGCACTGCCGGATTAAGCTGTTGAGGTCGTACTCGGCCAGCGAGATCTGAGTGGCCCGCACGAAGTCCCGGAACTCCTGCAAGATTTCTTCCAAGCGGAAGATGCCTCGGCGCATAGCTTCGGCCAGCGACTGGTACTCGGAACGCTTGTCTTCCGGTTCAGACAAGCGAAACTCCAGCTCATTCAAGTCGCCTTTAATGGCAAATGTCCGGTTGCCGATCATGTGCGCGGCTTTCGCCGACAGCTCGCCCCAGGCCGCCATGCGCTCGGTGTTGACCAGGCGGTCCAAAATACGGGAATTGTCAATCGCCGTGCCAAGCTGAGAGGCGATTGTCAGGAGAACGCTTTCATCGTCTTCGGTAAACTCGCGCCGGAACCACGGTGCGGCGCTCTTGCGGCGCAGGACACGCAGCACACCCAGAACGCCGCTGCGGCCGAAGATCGGCACGGCGAGGAACGCTCCGACATCGGTGGACGGGAACTCCTCAAAGCGCCCCTGCCAGCGCGGGTCCTCGCGCGGGCTGACTGTTCGGATCGGCTCGCCGTAAAGCGCCACCCAGCCGGTTAAGCCCTCGCCGATGGGGTACATGGCGGTTCCGATGCGCGGAGCCAGACCGCCACGCGCGGCTTGAAGCGTCAGGTGCTGCCGGTCGCGGTCCAGCACAAACAGCGAGCAGTCTTCAAAGCGAAGCTGGGCGGCGGCGACGTCCACCACCCGCCGCATGAGCTGGTCGGTGTCGGCAATGGCGCTTAGGTCCTTGCCGATCTCCACTAAAGCCGCTTCCCGCGCCCGGTAACCGTCGCTCAGAAGCCGCAGCACGGCGATGTCAGCCAAAGATTGGACAAGGCGCAGGTGGTCGTCTGTGAAGTGGTCGCGCTGAAAGCTTTCAATGTTGATGACGCCGCGCGTGTGGCCGTTGCCGTCCAAAAGCGGCACGGCAATCTCGCTGTACACGTCATCAAAAAACGCAAAGTAGTACGGGTCGGCGTTCACGTCCCCGGTGATATAAGGCTGCCCGGTCGCGGCGACATGAGACGTAATCCCGCTCTGCCCCCTGCTCCCGCGCCCGTCTTCATCTATCTTCAGCCGCATGTCCCGGAACTCGTCGGTCCAGCCCGCGCCTGCCGTGGAGACCAGCACCAGCTCGCCCGTGCCGTCGTGCGCCAGGGCGACAAACGCCCGGTCCGCGCCGACAGCGTCCATCGCCGCGAGGTTCATCTCGTCAAACAAGACCTGCGCTTCATCCACTTCAATGGCCCGGCGGGACAAATGGCGCACCAGAGTCAAAGGGTCATTCATGAAAGTGATTGTACCTAAAAACCCACCCCGTCACAAGTGACGACCCTCCCGAAACGGGAAGGTAAAGAGCATCAGAATAATGGCCTTCGCCAAGTGCTTCTGAAAACTCGTCACCTTCCCGTTTCGGGAGGGTCGTCACTTGTGACGGGGTGGGTTCCTACGGCTGGCCGAACGGCGAGAACAGCGGCTGCTGCGGGTCGCCTTGCGGCTGCGGCTGCTGCCGTGGCCGGCCAAATGAGTCGGGCCGCTGGCGGAGCGTGACACCCACGGTGCGCGGGGTATCGTCGCGGACAATTCGCAGGGTCAGCGTGCTGCCGACAGGCAGGCCCTGGATCAGATTGCCCAAAGTATCTTGATCCAGGATCGGCTGACCGTTTGCTGACGTAATCACATCATACCGGTGCAGTCCTGCCGCCGCCGCCGGGGTTCCGGGATACACATTGCGGATCACTACACCCTGAGTGATGTTCGCTGGAATGCCGCCCTGCGCCCGGTCATCATCCGTCAAATTCGAGATGTCGGCGTACTCAACGCCCAAATAAGGGTGGGACGCATGGCCGGTGCGGATAATCTCCGCCGCAATCTGCTTAGCCCGGTTGATCGGGATCGCAAAGCCGATGCCGGAAGAAGTGCCGCTCGGCGACAGGATCGCCTCGTTAATGCCGATCACCTGGCCGTCAATGTTCGCCAGTGCGCCGCCGGAGTTGCCGGGGTTGATCGCGGCATCAGTCTGGATTGCGGGCAGGATGGCCTGGCCCTCGGCGCTCTGGCCGCTGCGGTTGAGGGCGCTGATAATGCCCAGCGTTACCGTCGTGCCGACATCCAGCGGGTTGCCGACCGCAATCGCCCAGTCGCCAATCCGAATGTTGTCCGAGTTGCCGAGCTGCGCGACCGGCAGCTTGACGCCGTCGGTGTCGATCTTGACGACTGCAATGTCGGTCACGGGGTCCGTGCCGACCACATGAGCATCATAGGACTTGCCGGGATCGCCGACTTTGACGGTCAGCTTGGAGGTGTCTTCAACAACATGATTGTTGGTCAAAATATAGCCGTCCGGACTGATGATAATGCCCGAGCCAGCACCACGCGAGGGTTCGCGCTGCACCGGCGCACCGCCACCGCCGAACATGCGGAACATCGGATCCTCCTGCGCCGCCCCCGATTGCGGGTCCAGCTTGCCGACAGTGTGGACCGTGACCACCGCAGCATCCACCTTTGCGGCGGCATCCGCAACAACCGTGTCGCCGGTAAAGTGCTTGAGCGCCGGCGGGGTCGTGTCCAGCGCGGTTAAAACCGCCTGCTTGGACGCGCTTGACGTGTTGAACAGAGCGGCCGGATCCCCAAAGGTCTTCATGCCAATCGCACAAGTGGCGACGCCTACGGCAAAAATTGCCGCATACGAGCTTGCTTTCTTCATTTTTTCTATCACCTTCATTGTTCTTCGTTTTTGTTAGTGGTTAAGCGTCTTCAGTAAGTTCACCATTTCGATAGCGGCGGCGGCGACATCCGCCCCTTTGTTGCCGGCTTTCGTGCCGGCCCGTTCCAGCGCCTGCTCAATGGTATCCGTGGTCAGAACACCGAACAGGACCGGCACGCCTGTGTCTACGGCAATGCTTGCCAGACCCGAAGCCATCGGGCCGGCGACATAATCAAAATGCGCGGTTGCGCCCCGAATCACCGCACCGAGACAGATCACCGCATCGTAACGGCCCGATTTCGCCAGCGCTGAGGCGGCCAGCGGGATCTCAAATGCGCCGGGAACGCGGGCCAGCGTAATGTCGTCGTCAGACACTCCATGCCGCCGCAGCGTGTCCAGTGCGCCTTCCAGCAGCCGGTCTCCAACCAGTGAGTTGAAGCGGCTCAGGACAAGGGCGATGTTTAAGCCGCTTGCGATGAATGATCCTTCAAGTGTCTTCATGTTATACGCGGCTGCTCTCCAAAAAGTTCACAAAAGTCAGGCGGCTTCCGGGGCGTCCTGTTCGTCCATCACTAGAAAGTGGCCCATTTTCGTCCGCTTTGTATCTAAATAACGCCGGTTCGAGTCATTCGGTTCCGAAAGGAGTGGAACGCGCTCGCCGATTTCGAGGCCGTAGCCTTCCAGCCCCGCAAGCTTCGCCGGGTTGTTCGTCATGTAGCGCAGACGCTTCAAGCCGAGGTCTACCAGCACCTGCGCCCCGATGCCGTAGTCCCGCAGATCGGGCTTAAAGCCAAGCTGGACATTCGCTTCCACCGTGTCCGCGCCGGCATCCTGAAGCGCATAGGCTTTGATCTTGTTGATAATCCCGATGCCGCGCCCTTCCTGCTCGATATACAGCAGGACGCCCCGGCCCGCCTCCGAAATCTTCTCTAAAGCAAGCTGCAGCTGATCGCCGCAGTCACACTTAAGCGACCCGATTAGATCGCCCGTCACGCACGATGAATGAATGCGTACCAGAACGTCCAACCCGTCGCTGATGTCGCCCATCACAAACGCCGTGTACGGGGCCGGGTCCACATCACTCTCGTAAGCATGGACAACAAAGTCGCCGTAGCGCGAGGGCAGCTTGGCCTGAGCGACTTCCCGGACCAGCTTTTCTCTCCGCCGCCGGTACTTGATCAGCTCGGCAATTGTAATAAACTTAAGGTCGAACTTCCGGGCGAGTTCCGCCAGACCATCAACACGCGCCATTTCGCCGCCGTCGCCCATGATCTCGCAGATGACCCCGACCGGCTGCAAGCCAGCCAAAGTCATCAAATCCACCGCCGCTTCCGTATGCCCGGCGCGTTTCAGGACGCCGCCTTTGCGGGCCATCAGCGGGTTGACATGGCCGGGCCGGTTGAAGTCGCTTGGCACCGCATTTATTTCCGCCAGCTTACGAATGGTCAGCGCCCGGTCCGCCGCGCTGCTGCCCGTCGTCGTGCCGTCTTTCGCATCCACCGTAATCGTAAATGCCGTTCGCATACTTTCGCTGTTTTCGCGCACCATCAGCTCTAGGTTCAGCGCCAGCAGCCGCTCTTCCGGCATCGGGACCGTGATAATACCGCTGGCATGGCGCGTCATCAGCGTGATCGCTTCGGCGGTGATATGCTCGGCGGCCATCACGAAATCGCCTTCATTCTCGCGGTCTTCGTCATCCACAAGAATGACCATCTTGCCTGCTCTGAGGTCCGCCAGCGCTTCTTCAATTGTATGGAACGGATTATCCGGCATCTGCGCCTCTGCTTTCTGCTGATTGTGGGTGTGGAAGTAAGCTGCTACTCCCGGTAAGCGGTCATGGGGCCGGACCAGGCGGGTTCCGGGCGCTCTTCACGCTCTAGGTCAGCAATGCGAAGCGGCGTGGTGTCGGCGCGGCCAAAGTCGCCGCCGATCAGCTTCTCGACATATTTGCCGATGATATCTGTTTCTAGGTTGACCTGGTCGCCGGCACGGCGGGTGTGGAGATTGGTGTTGTCCCAGGTGTGGGGAATGATGGCGACGGAGAATGTCTTGTCGTCAGCGTCTACAACTGTGAGCGAGATACCGTCAATTGCAATACTGCCTTTTCGCACAATGTAACGCACAAGCTGTGCAGAAGCCGTAATGTAAATATAGTAAGAGTTGTCTACTTCACGAATGGAGGCGATTGTGCCGACGCCGTCTACATGGCCCTGCACGATATGGCCGTCGAAGCGGCCATTCGCCGCAAGGCTCGGCTCCATGTTCACTTCATCGCCAATGGCAAGCGAGCCAAGCGCCGTCTTTTGCAGCGTCTCGTACACAGTATCAAACGCGACCTGTCCCGGATGCTGCCCGACGACTGTCAGACACGCGCCGTTCACGGTAATGCTGTCGCCAAGCTTGACGCCGTCCAGCACATTCCCCGCACTGATCGTAAACCGGGCTGACTGTGCGCCGCGCTCGATAGCGTCAACGCGGCCGACTTCCTGAATAATTCCCGTAAACATAGTGCGTGCTTTTTACCTTCCCTAAAATACGTCGAAACAATAAACTAAGCTGTTGTATTCTACCCAAAGCGGGCATCAATGACGATGTCCGGGCCGCAGCGCCTCACCTGCCGAAACTGAGTGTCTAAAGCGTCCGCCATACGGCTGATCCCCAGATTCCCGACGGGGCCGAGCGCGTCTGTGCCGCCGGCAATCTTCGGCGCGATAAACGCCAGCCAGCGGTCCACTAAACGCGCCGACAGCAGCGACGCCGCAAGCTGTTCTCCGCCTTCTACTAGAACACCCACCATGTCGCCACGGGTTCCCAGGCGGCGCATCAGGCCGGTCAAGTCAACGCGGCCATTGCTTGGCTCACAAAGCAGAACGCGGCAACCCTGCACTTCCAGCGCTTCCCGCCGTGCCGGGTCCGCGTCCGGCGTCGCCGCGATTATCGTCTTACCGTCGAGCGCGGACTGCCGGACGACCTGCGACTCCAGCGGCGTCCGAAGTCTGCTGTCTACAACAACGCGCCACGGATTGCGGCCTGCTTTGTGCATAAGCCGCGTCGTCAGCGACGGGTCATCGGCCAGCACCGTTCCCACGCCCGTCAAAATTGCATCGCAGCGGTCCCGAAGCTGCCGGTGCACAGCGCGGCGCGACATCGGCGACGTAATCCATTTCGAGTCCCCGCCCGCCGCCGCAATCTTGCCGTCCAGCGTCGCAGCCGTCTTCAGCACCACCCAGGGCAGACCCGTGACCCGGTGCTTGATGTACGCCGCATTCAGCGCCCGCGCCCCAGCTTCCAAAATCCCAACCGAGACTTCCACCCCGCCCTGCCGCAGCTTTGCAAAACCGCTGCCGGCGACGCGAACGTCCGGGTCCGCCATCGCGCAGACGACCCGCTTTATTCCCGCCGCCAGCAGCGCGTCGGCACACGGTGGCGTGCGGCCGTGGTGCGAGCATGGCTCCAGCGTCACAAAGGCAGTCGCTCCCCGCGCCAAATCACCCGCCTCACGCAGCGCAAACACTTCCGCGTGCGGCTCCCCCGCTTTTGGGTGCCAGCCCTCACCCACCACTTGCCCTAAGCTGTTGACAAGAACGCAGCCCACCATCGGATTTGGGGAAGCGTGCCGCCCCAAAGCCGCCAGCCGCAAAGAACGGCGCATGAATGTGATGTCATCGGGCATTAGTGTCATCGGGCATTAGTGTCATCGGGCATTAGTGTCATCG
>CAXSZN010000072.1:0-8495 GCA_964241935.1 uncultured Armatimonadales bacterium | reverse complement strand
GCATTAGTGTCATCGTGCATTAGTGTCATCGTGCATAAATTGTGCCAAGATCAAGAAGCGCATGAAGGAGCCACGGGTTGGAAACCCGAGGCTGAGAAGTGCTCAGTGTCGAGGCGACACAAGAAAAAGAAGAAGCAAAGCAGATCAATCGTTGGTGGCTTCCCAATCAGGCCACAAAGTATTTTCCGCGTGGTGGCGCTTCTGGTTCTGGATATAAGGGACCGCTGCTTTTAGGTGAGGACGGCTCAAGCTGAAGCATCCGTAACCCGCCTGCCATCTAAAGGCAATGCCTTGATCATTCACGAAGCGAGAGACTGACCCTTTGATCTGCTTGGCGATCTGGGCTGGTCCTAATGTAGATGGCGGCTGCACGGCGAGATGCACATGGTCAGCCATGCCGCCCAATGCCAGCATCGTGCAGTTCATTCGCCGCAGTTCAGCCTGAATGCAGGCATAAACGATCTCTTCCGTACCTCCAACCAAGAGCGGTTCCCGCTGATGAGTTGCCCAAACCAGATGCAAATAATACTCTAAGCTACTGTGCCCCATTTGTCCCTCCGTGGACTGTGTGTCAAAAAGAGTGAGATAGCCACGGGTTGGAAACCCGAGGCTATAAAGTTCCCACCGTCGAGGCGACGGGATACCAAAAATCGAAAGCTCTCTTGTCCTTGTCTTGATTGTTCCCGTGTCGTCTCGACACTGGGCACTTTTCAGCCTCGGGTTTCCAACCCGTGGCTCTTGATCCCGCTCACGTCCCTTGATCCCGCCGCTTCTGCTTTTTTTTGCGTTTTTTACCCCGCCGCCTGAGCGTCTAAAAACTCGGCGAGCTGAGTTAGCGTCGGGCTTTCGGCGTGGCGAACGTAGTAGCCGGACGTGCCGACGGCGGCGGTGGCGGCTTCGTCGTCGGCCAGCCCAAGCTGCTTGGCAAGCGAAAAGCCGGCGTTGAAATGGTCGCCCGCGCCTGTCGAGATAACCGGGTTTTCTACAAACGGGCCATCTATGTCGGCGGTGATTTGGCCGCCGACCCCGACAACCGCATAAGCGCGGGGGTGAACCACGACCGACGCGAGCGGCAGCTTGGCGCTGATAAACGCCGTGACGCCCAGCACTTCCGACCGGCCATGGTGACCGCCGGTGTAGCCGAACGCCCGGCCCACGCGAAACGCTTCTTTTTCATTCAGCCCCAGCGTGGTCGGTCCGAACTCCTGGAAGCGTGACAGCAGCCGGCAAGCCGCCGCGACTTTAGCGTCATCATGCTTCTCGGGATCGGCCAAATCAAAAAAGAACCGGCGGCCCGGCGCAGGCGGCTGGGAAGCGAGCAAAGTCAGCAGCTCTTCCCAGATGGCCGACATCGCCGGAATCATGGTCCAGTTGACCAGCGCCACTAAATCCGCCTGGGCGAACAAGCGCACCACGCCCTCCGCCCCTGCCCGCTCAATCAGGCGCGGCCAGGTCACCAAATCAAGCGGCTCCAGCTTGCCGAGCATGACTTTGCCGTCTTCAAATTCCAGTGCGTCCGTGTGACCGGGCGCACCCAGCGAGATCAGCGTGGACGTTTGGGCCATTTCCTCAAAGGCCGGATGCAGGCGGCCCTCGCCGAGCGGCCCGACGCAGGACACAGATGCCCCCAGCGATGCCAGCGCGTTTGCCATGATCGGGCCGTTGCCACCCAGTTTGACCCGCTCCACGACAAGCTCTAAGTTTGTGCTTTGGCCGGACGCGCCGATAATGCGCGTTCCCAGCTCCACAATCTGTTCAATCGTCGTGAACTCAGTGTCGGAAGTGCGCTTATCCACCACCCGGATGATCTCATCCACAAACGCATCCAGCCCGACCGTCGCGGTCACCGTCTCGCTCACGCTCTTCAGCCGTTCAGCCGTACTTCTCGCCAGTTCTTTCTGCACGGATTTTTTCCTTTCACAGACCAAAACAAGTCATAACAAACAAGTCATAACAAACAAGTCATAACAAGTGATAACAAAAACGCCCGCCGGGACGGCAGGCGGCTTAAACAGGTGGGTCAACACGCTGTGTCAGCGGCTCCAAAGTTTCCTGGAACAGCCGGCGGCGGTTCTCGGCCAGCAGGCGCAGGTTTTCGCGCCAGTCCAGCAGGGCCAGCGGGATCAGGGGCAGGGAGGCGGCGACGGTCAGCATCCAGTACTGGATCCAGCGTATCAGCGCCCGCTTGTCGTGCGGGACCGGCAGGTAGGTCCCGCCCAGCCACAGGCCCAGTACGCAGAGCAGAAAGAACAGGCCCCACGCCCGCAGACGCTTTTGCTTGGGCGTGATCAGGGCCTGCGCTTCCGGCAGCCCCCAGCGCCGCACTTCCCAGACGCCATACAGCGCCGCAGCGACAAGGGCTAGAACGAGTGCGGCACGAAGCAGCATTTAATACTCTCCCGAGAACATCAGCGGCCTTTGTAATATATCAGCGGCTTCCGTTGCGGCGGGTTTCTGCCGGGGCGGCGGCATCGGCGAGACGCCGCAGCTCGGCAACCGCGTCGGCAAGACCTTCTGGGTGACGGAACACGGCGCTGCCGGCAATCAGCGCGTCCGCCCCGGCTTTTGCCGCCAGCGGCGCGGTGTCGGCGTTGATGCCGCCATCTACGCCGATCTCAAAACGCAGGCCGTGCGCGGCCCGAAGCTCCGCCAGAGCATGAATTTTTTGCAGCATCTCGGACAAAAATGCCTGCCCGCCAAAGCCGGGGTTGACCGTCATCACCAGAACTCTATCTAAATCGCCCAGCACCCATTCAATCGCGCTGATCGGGGTCGCCGGGTTCAGCGCAACCCCTGCTTTTGCCCCGGCGTCTTTGATTTGATGCAGCAGCCGGTTCAAGTGATACGTCGTTTCCGGGTGGACATTGATAATGTTGCTGCCGGCTTTGGCAAACTCCACCACGTAGTCTTCGGGTTTCTCGATCATCAGATGCGTATCAAACGCTACGGACGTAACAGGGCGCAGGGCGCGGACGAGCTGCGGCCCAAAGCTGATGTTGGGGACAAAATGGCCGTCCATGATGTCAATATGAATGTAGTCAGCCCCGGCAGCAGAGAGTTCTTCGGTCGCTTCCGCGAACGCGCCGAAATCGGCGGACAAAATAGACGGCGCGATTTTAATGGACATGATCGGGTTCCTAGCAATAAGACCTGGCCTTGAAGGGCAAGGCTAAAAGGGTACAATAGCCCTCCGGGCTTAAAGAAGAGCAAACTGCCGAAAGCATTCAGCCCCGGAGGGACTTCGTAAACTGTTGGCCCAGCCTTTGAAGGCCGGGCCTTTGCTTTATTCCTAAAACGTCTGCTGCTTGACGAGTTTGCTGTCTAAGAAGACGCGGAACGTGATCTTGTTGCCGAATCCCTGCGCCGGCTCGCTGACATCTTCGCCCGGCTCATGGTTCTCGTCGTACACTAAATTGGTGCCGGTGGTGTCCTGCACTTCAATCTGGACATGGCGCGTCCGGCGCGGATGGCGCGGGACCGTAAAAGCAATCGTGAACTGGCGCAGGCGGGCGGTCTTCGGCTCGTCAGGTGACGCAGTTCCATCGGTGCCGGCTGCGGCATTTGGATCCGTGCTGCTGCCGCCATCGGGCGGGGTGACGACGGCATCCGGCGGCAGGACCGCCTGCGTGTCGGGGCTGGCTTCTGTCGTCACCAGCACCGCTTCGGTCGGGTCGGAGGTGCCGGCGGAGTTGTTCGCGTTGACTGTGTAGGAGTAGGTCGTGTTCGGCTTCAGGCCGGTGTCGGTGAAGCGTGTTCCCGGCAGCGCCTGCGCGACCACGGTCGTGTCGCCGTCCAGGGAGCGTGTGACCGTGTACGACGCGGCGCGGGGCGCGGCACTCCAGTGGAGTTCCGCTTTGTCCGGCCCGGTCGCATCGCCCGCTAGGTTCTGCGGCGTTTCCGGCGGCTGCTGACCTTTCGAGAGGACGAAGTTGACGGCGGTATTGCGGGCGACTTTGCTGCTGCCCGGCGGGGACTGGCTCAGAATGATGCCGCTCGGCACCGTGGCGCTGAATTCCTGCGTGATCGTACCGAGCGGCAGGTTGGCCTGCAGCAGTGCCTTGCCGGCAAAGTCCTGGGTGGTGCCGACAAGCGGTGGAACGGTTAAAAGGCGTGGGCCGAGGCTGCGGAAGACTGTCACTTCTTTGTCGGCTTTGATGGTGTGTCCGGCCAGCGGGTTCTGCTCGTAGATCTGGTCCTCCGGCATGGTGTCGCTGTACGCGCTGTCGGCGCTTTCCACCAGCGTGAAATGCTGCTGGCTGGCGATCCGCTTGGCGTCGTCAAACGTCTTACCGATCAAGTTGGGAACCACGACATCATCCGGCACAGCCAAAAAGCGGGTCCCATACCAGACTGCGCCGATGACGCTCAGCACGAGGATGCCGAACAGGATGGAAGTGGCGACCGCCAGCGCAGAGGTACGCTCACGCGGCGGCTTGTCGGGATACGGCTCTTCGTCGTCCATCGGTTCTCGGCTTTCCGGCAGCGGCCTCGGCTGCCGCTTAGGAGTTTCTTTCGGCGGAGCGGTGGTTTTATCAGTCAGCGGCGACCATGTTAAAGGCTTGCCGGTTTTCAGGGCCGTGTGGATCGCCTGCAAATCCGTCAGCAGCGTGCCGGCAGTGCGGTAGCGCCGTGATGGGTCCGGCTGCAGGCACTTCTGCACCAGGCCGTCGAGCGCGGGCGGGACGCCGGGATTGACCTCGCGCGGCGACAAAATACGCACAGTGCCGGCCAGCGGAAGCGTGCCGGTCAGCATCTCGTACAGCATCGCGCCGAGGGCGAAGATGTCCCCGGCGGCTGTCGGAGCCGCACCGGGACGGGCGCTCAGCTCTGGGGCGAGATAGGCCGCCCGGCTCGGCTCGTCTCCAAGTGCGGCCACGACAGCCCCATAGACAAAGTCGGCGGTCTTGATCTGCCCTTCCGGGCTGAGCAGCACATGGCAGGGCCGCAGGTCGCCGTGCAGGATGCCGGCCCGGTGGGCGGCGGCCAGAGCTTCCGTCACGGCGACGGCAATATCCGTCGAAACAGCCAGCGTAAATGGCGCGATGCGCCGGATACGCTCTTGAAGGGTGATGCCGCGAAGCTGCTCGCGAACCACATACAGATCGCCCGTGCCTTCGGCGACGCCCTGATCGAAGACCTGCAGAATGCTGGGGTGCTCCAGCATCTGCGCCTGCTGGACCGCCGCTTGGAACTCCTCACGCCCCAGGGCGCTTGTTCCAAACACGTCGGCAGGCACAACTTGAAGCGCGACTACCCGGCCTTCTTCCCGGTCACGCGCCTTGACAAACTCATACGGCGGCGTGTCCGGCCCTGGCGTTGCTTCCAGCAGTTCGTAACGCGGATTGACAGCCTGTAATGACAACGAGCAGAACTCCTTGATTGTCCTACGGACAGAAGCCTCATCGGACAGCCGAAGGCTATTCAGCCACGGATTTCAATCCGCAGCCTAATTATGAAGACCAGCGAAACTGTGACCAGGAGCCGTTGGTTCCGGGCAGATGCCAGCGTAAACCCAGGCCGGCATCATGCAAGTCGTTCACGACGCTGCGCCCGACAGTCCAATGCGGCCCTTCGGCAAACCCGACACCGTCCACCGTGATCGGCGAACCGGTGCGGCTCATCACCTGCTCCGCTTCGCCTTCGAAGAGACCCGGCACGGTTGTTGTGTAGCCATGCGCGGTCTGAGTGAAGCGGATTGGGACGCTCTTTACGGGACGCCCCGGTCCCGGCCACTCGCCGTGCGCCTCCAGCAGACCCAGCAGCGCGATTCTTTGCGCCGGGGTCGCCCGCGCATCCAGATACACCACGCCCGGCTCCGCTTTAGCGGCTTTCCTGCCGGCCATGCCGGGCATGGTGCAGCAGGCCGAGCCGCCATGAGCGCCGACCGCGCCGTCAATGGAAATCATAGACAAACCACTAATATCGGTGCCTTGATAAACCGCGTGACCGAGATGATACACGGCTGCCAACGCGCAGTTGTCCGGCCCGTTCTCGAACATGCACGGGCAGGCATACGCACAGGAGCATTGATGAACGCAGACGCCCGATGCCTGGTAGGTGGGCGCGGCTGCCAGAGGAGCCATCGTCCCCAGCAGCAGCGCCGCCGAGATGAATTTCGTAAAGCGCATCGAAAAAACTACTTTCTATTTTTCGATAAATACTGAAACGCGCCGAACCCGGCGGACACCAGCAGCATCAGTGCATAAAATGCCGACGCCGAGGCTGTGTAGCGCCCAATCACGCCCGGCAAAAAGTATCCGCCGAAATAAAACACGCCGACGGCCAGCACCCAAAGCGTCAGCAGCCAATCAGCCCAAGCCGGCGGTTTTTCGGTCATTGGTTTCTACTGCGAGTCTTCCAGATGCTGCTGCCGCGCCAGCGCGGCTTTGATGACAGCTTCCGAAACGACATGGCCCGGCGTCGCCCGTCCGATTTCTTCCATCAGCACGAAGCGTGCCGAGCCGCCGATGCTTTTCTTGTCCCAGGCCAGCAGGCGAACAATTTCCGGCACCGAATGCGCCGAATTCAAGCGCACGGCGAACCCGGCGGCCCGCAGCAGGCGGATTAAGCCGGTGGTGTCTTCGGGACGGGTGACACCGGCCTCCTCGCCAATCAGCGCCGCCGAGACCATGCCCAGCGCAATCGCCTCCCCATGCGTGTACGCCCCGTAGTGCGTCACCGACTCCAGCGCATGACCGACCGTATGGCCGAAGTTTAAAATCGCTCGCAGACCGTCCTCGCGCTCGTCCTGCTCGACAATATGCGCTTTGATCGCACACGAGTGCGCGAGAACACCCTCAAGCTCCGGCGAAGTCAAGTCGAGCAGGCCCGGCATTTCGCGCCTGAGCAGGTCCGCGAAAGCGCTGTCGGCTATTATACCATATTTGATGACCTCAGCAAGACCTGAGCGGCACTCCCGCTCCGGCAGCGAATTCAAAGTGTCCGGGTCAATGACTACCAAGCAGGGCTGGTGGAACGCGCCGATCAGGTTTTTGGCGCTTCCAAAATTGACGCCGGTTTTGCCCCCCACCGAGCTGTCTACCTGCGCCAGCAGCGTTGTCGGCACCTGCACAAACTCTAAGCCCCGCGTGTACGTCGCCGCCGCAAAGCCTGCCAAGTCCCCAATCACCCCGCCGCCCAGCGCCACGACCACGGTTTTGCGATCCGCAGAGAGACGATGCAGCGCCGTGTAAAGTTCCTCGGCAGACGCCAGCGACTTGGAAGTCTCCCCCGGCGGCACAGACAGCGCTTCAACCCGGAACCCCGCCACGCTCAGGCTGGCCGTAACCCTCTCGCTGTACAAACGCGCAATCTCCGGGCTGGAGACAACCACCGCCAGCCGCCCCTTTGCGCCGCCCAAACGCGCTGCCGTTTCCGGGCCAAGCTGATCCAGCAGCCCGCGTCCGACCAAAATCTCATACGAGCGCTCCCCAAGATTAACCTGCACCGTCTGCTGCTCACTCATGCTGATATCTGCTCATGCTTATTTTAACCGCTCCATCAGACGCATCGCGCCTTCTTCGGAGCTTACGCAGTCCGACGTTTCCAAAACAACATCCGCCAGCGCCGCATACAGCGGCTCCCGCTGCGCCAGCAGGCTTTGGATACGGCTCAGCGGGTCCGCCTGATGACCGGCCAGCAGTGGCCGCTCATGCAGAGAATGCGCGACACGAGCCAAAATCGCTTCTGGCTTTACATGCAGCCAGACCACGGTCCCAATCTGCTTCAAGAGCGCTGCGTTTTCCGCTCGTAATGGGGTCCCGCCCCCAGTGGATAAAATCAATCCTTCTGCGGCCTGCGCTTCTGCCAGTCTTGCTAAAACCGCCGTTTCCTGCTCTCGAAATGCCGCTTCGCCCTCTTGGGTGAAGATCTGCGGGATCGTCTTTCCCGCCGCTCGCTCAGTCTCTGAATCCGTGTCCAAGTGCCGCCAGCCTGTACGCCGGGCCAGCACCCGCCCCACCGCGCTTTTCCCCGTCCCCATAAAACCGATTAAAACAATGTTGCGAGTTTCGGGCACGGTGTCCTCTTGGGTGAACTCTTTCGGCACGTAGACCTGGGTTTCCTCCCTGTTTTCTCCGGTGCCGCATTCGACGCGGGTGATGACTTTGCTGATGATGCTGCGCTTGACGACGCCGGGGACATCGGGGGCGAGGAGGACCAGGGCGGCGTCTTCGAGTGCTTGGGCTTCTAATGCGGCGCGGGAGGCTTGTGCGGTTTTTGCTTTTGGGGGTGCGGCGGCGGTGCTGAGATGCCGGGACAGCAGGCCGCGCCGGTCTTCCAGGTCTTTGCGGCGGGCGGCGATGTCGGCGAACGCGGCGGCGTAAGCGTCTGGGCTGGCTCCGGCTAGGATGCCGGCGATCTGGGCCTGCACGGCGGCGGCTTCCTGCCCAGTGAGGGCGGAAAGGGTGGCATCCAGCAGGGTGAGTTCGGCTCGCAGGGCGTCGGGGTTGGCTTCTCCGGCCGGCGTAAGCGGCTTGCGGTACTCGGCTTCGGCG
>CAXSZN010000071.1:0-23609 GCA_964241935.1 uncultured Armatimonadales bacterium | reverse complement strand
CTTCCGCCAGCAGGGCGCGGCGGAGCAGCGGATAATCGCCGTCCACCAGCGCCAGCGCCGCCCCGGTGATCGGACCGAGCAGCAGGGCGATAATCATCGCCCCGATGATTACGGCGACGCTGTTTTCCAGCAGACCGTAGCTCGCCACAATTGTCGCCAGCCCGTTCATCAGCAGGTACGGCACAGTCAGCGCGGCGCTTGCGTGAATGCTGCGCCGGATGACTTGCTGTGGGGTTTCTTCCGCTTTTTGCTGCGCGTCCAACTCCTTGTCGGCGTCCGCGGCTTTGTCTTGGTCGGCGTCTAAAGCGGGCATGAAGCGTGAGTCCTCGGTCTGTTGCCTGCCATTGTACCCTGTCCCCGATAGCCTTGCCGCAACGAAAAGCAGCCAGTGACTTCATGGCATCATGTCTCTTCCGGGTACTCATAGCCTTCCAGTTCTGTATTCCACACCAGCCGCCCCGTCTCCAAATCGCCGACAATCATTTCCAGCCAAACGCGAAAACTGGGCGCGAGACAGCGCTGCCCTTCAGCTTCGTGATTGAATTCAACAATTTGTCCCAGAGTGCCAACTGGTGTGGGGTCGAAATCTAAGCAAAGGTAATTGCCACTAATATCTGCTGCAAAGGGCAACCACCTTTGGCTGACGAAGACTGGCTGAATGCCAGGGCTTGCGCCTTCGGCAAACGGCATAACCTCCATTGTTTCCATGCTCTTCGCGCCATCAGCCATGCTCTGCCAGCGATCCAGAATATCGGCTAGTGGAAACAGGCCACATCCAGACGGGATAAATGTCCCGCCCGCGAAAGCCCATTGCTCATCAAGCAATTGCCCGTTATGCCGCAGATAAGATCGGCGCACATCGGGCGGGAAGGAAAAGCCGCAGCGGGCTTCGGTGTCGGCGATTTCGGCTTCCGTGGCTGCGGGGGCAAGACCCGCGTAGATTTGGGGCGCGTTTAGCTGGAGAAAGGTTTCAAGGCGGGTCCAGAGTTCATCCATTGGTGAGGCTCCTGCTGCTGGTTTGAGGACAGGTGCGTTAGGAACCATGACATGAATGTCACGGCTATACAGCGAAGACGCTGCGAAGTACCGCTTCGCGGCACTGGGAACAATTTTGTATGGCTCTATCTTAACCCCGCGAAGCGGTGTATTGTGGCGTCCGCGCCCAATAGCCGTGACATTTATGTCATGGTTCAAGAGCATGATGTCATCCCTTATTCTACCAGATTATGCCATTGCGTGAATGCGCGTGGTATAATAGGCAATCTTATCCCCTGTCTTGTAGGAGAAAGCTTTTGACCGCTCGCGCTTCGCTCGCTCTTACTCTCTGCCTCGCCTCGCCGCTTTTTGTCGCCGGCTGCGGGCATCATTCCCAAACGGCGTCGCTCCATGCCCCCGCCGGGAACGTCTTTCGGTATCCCATCAAGACGTCGCCGACGACGTTTGACCCGGCGCTGGTGCAGGATGGGGACACGATTGATCTTTTGCAGCAGGCCTTTGAGGGGCTGGTGCAGTGGTCGCCGGACAACAAAATCGTGCCGTGTCTGGCGGAGAAGTGGGAAGTCAGCCCGAACGGCCTGACCTACACGTTCCACATGCGCCCAAATGTGAAGTTCCAGGACGGCGCTCCCGTCACGGCGTCGGACGTGCTGTATTCCATGCAGCGCTGTCTGGACCCCAAGCTCGGCTCACCCGTCGCGCTGAATTACTTGGGGGACATTCAAGGCGCGAAAGAGCTGAATTCCGGCAAGGCGGCTACTTTAAGCGGCGTCAAAGTGGTAGACCCGCAGACAGTCGCCATTACGATCACCAAACCCAAAGCCTACTGGATTGACACGCTGACCTACCCAACCGCTTATGTCGTCTCTCAGGCCGAAGCCAAACCGGGCGTCCCGCTCACGGCGGACGACGATGCCAAAGGCGCGGGAACCGGCGCGTTCAAGCTGACCGCTTATGTGCCCGACTCGAAAGTCACGCTTTCCGCAAACAGCGCCTACTGGGGCGGTGCGCCGAAGCTTGCCGGCATCGAGCGCCCGGTCATCATTGACGCCGGCACGCGCCATGACGAATATGTGCGCGGCGATGTGGACATGCTGCAATTCGAGTCCCCCGGCGATTTGGACAACGACTCCAAAGACCCGGTCTTGAAAGACCAAGTCAAGCTGTTTAAACGCGCTTCCACCTACTACATCGGCCTCAATCAGAAAGCCTTTCCAGCATTTGCCGATGTCCGTGTCCGGCAGGCGCTGGCCTATGCGACCGACAAGCAAAAAATTGTCCAGGTCGTGTTCGCCGGCAAGCGCGACGCCGCGCAGGACATTCTTGCCGAAGGCATCCCCGGCTTTGACCCCAAGTTCCAGGGCCTGCCGTATGACCCCGCCAAAGCCAAGCAGCTTCTCGCCGCCGCCGGCTTCCCGAACGGCAAAGGCCTGCCGCCGGTTCCCTTAACCTACCGGCAGGGCCAGCCTGAACTCGAAAAGACCGTCGTCTTAATTCAGCAGATGTGGAGCGACAACTTAGGGGTCCAAATCAAGCCGCAGGTGACTGAATGGGGCGCGATGCTCGACCGCGAGGACAAAAACGACTTGGAATGCTACCATATCCGCTGGGCCGCCGACTATTTGGACCCGCAGGACTACTACAGCGTTTTGCTGCGCTCGAATGGCCCGGAAAATCATGTCGTTTATTCTAATCCCAAGTATGATGCCCTCTGCGATGCCGCTGATGTCTCGCAAAACCCAGTCCAGCGGGCCGCGATGTACCGGCAGGCGGCTCAAATTGCCGCCGCCGAAGTGCCGGTGATCCCTCTGTATTACCAGCAGGATGTCGAGCTGATTAAGCCCTACGTCTCCGGCTTGGATGACGGCTTGATGGGCCATCTGCCGTACAAGCACCTGACGCTCAGTCACTAACAGTCAGTCACTAACAGTCAGTGAACAGGCGTGAGGAAGCCACGGAATAAATTCCAAGGCTATCAAGTTCTCACCGTCGAAGCGACGGAAGACCGTTCGGCATCATCTGTTCTTGCGTCCCCTGGACGCTGGGTACTTTTAAGCCTCGGGTTTCTAACCCGTGGCTCCTGGCTCTTCTTCGCAAAGCACGATCTCTAACCATCTCACCCTCGCAGCGCCGCGAATAGAAAAGGCTCCTTCTTGTCGCATCTTCGCTTCTCGCATCTTCGTTATTCGCTTGCTTGCTTTTCGTTTCTGACTGCCCTTGCGCTTTTGACCGGCTGCGGGCACCACAACAGCGCCGCGTCGGGCGGCGGAAATGTCCTGCGCGTTGCTATGCAGACCGCGCCGGTGACGTTTGACCCGGCTATGACCCAGGATGTCGAGACCAACCAGATGCTTCAGCAGGCATATGAAGGCCTGGTGCAGTACGATACGAAGAACAAAGTCGTGCCGTGTTTGGCCGAAAAATGGGACATCAGCGCCGACGGCCTGACTTATACGTTCCACCTGCGCCCGGCCAAGTTCCAGAACGGGATGCCTGTGACCGCCGAAGACGTCGCGTACTCTCTGCTGCGGACGCTGAACCCCAAGCTGTCGTCCCCCGTTGCACCCGAGTATATGAGCGACATCAAAGGGGCATTAGACGTTTACAACGGCAAGGCGGCTACTTTAACCGGCGTCAAAGTCGTGAACCCGTCCACTGTCGCCATCACCATCACCAAGCCCAAAGCCTACTGGATTGACACGCTGACTTACCCGACCGGCTGGGTGGAATGCAAAGCCATTGCTGAAAAAGAAGGCACCAATCCGCTTTCCGACGCCGACGCTGAAGCGGGCGCAGGCACTGGGGCCTTTAAAGTCACACGCTTTGTCAAAGACCAGGAAGTGGACTTCGACGCGAACCCGACCTACTGGGCCGGTGCGCCGAAGATTTCCGGGATTACGATGCCGGTCATCCTGAACCCCGGCACGCGCCATGAAGAGTTTGCCGCCGGCAGGCTTGACATCATGCGCGGCCTGGGTGTCGGCGACTTGCAGGCGGATAAAACCGACCCGGCGCTGAAGTCTGCCGTGAAGATCTGGCCCCGCGCCGGCATCAACTACCTTGCATTGAACGAAGACGTTTATGCCCCATTCAAAGACCCACGTGTCCGGGCGGCGTTTGCCTACGCCACCGATAAGCAAAAGATTTCCGAGGTTGTCACGCAGGGCGTCTATCCCATTGCCCCCGACATCCTGCCGGCAGGCATTCCCGGCTCCGACCCGCACTTCAAAGACCTGCCGTATGACCCCGTTAAAGCCAAAACTTTGCTGGCCGCTGCCGGCTTCCCAAATGGACGCGGCCTGCCGCCGCTGGATATTTACGCCACGGAGAAACTCCCAATCGCGCAGAAGACAATGGATGTCCTGCGGCAGATGTACGCGCAAAACTTAGGCGTTACGGTGAATGAGCGTCAGATGGAGCAAGGCTCTTTAATTGCGGACATTGACAAGAACACAGTGGTGCCGAGCTTTGTACTGGCCTGGTACGCCGACTACTTGGACCCGCAGGACTTTTACAGCCTGCTGTTAGGGTCGCGCAGCCCCGAGAACCGCACGGGGTATTCCGACCCGCAGTTTGACGCCCTCTGCGCCCGCGCCGATGTCGAGCGCGACCCGGCAAAGCGCACGGCCCTGTATCAGCAGGCGGCCCATCTCGCCGCCGCCGCCCCGCCGCGTATTCCCTTGTATTACGCCGTAGACCCGGAGTTGATCAACAGCCGCATTCACGGCATTGACGACTGCTTGATGGGCCACCTGCCCTACAAGAATGTGACGCTGAAGTGAGAACGCCGGTATCCGAGCCACGGAATAAATTCCGAGGCTGAAATAAAACAGTGTCGCGGCGACACCCGAAACTGACCGCGCGTTTGTCTTGTGTCGCTTCGACACTGTTCTCTCGGCAGCCTCGCATTTCAATGCGTGGCGCTTTGACCGCTTTTTAGGTGACTATGACACGATTCTTAATACAGCGCATCGGACTGGCCTTGCTTTCGATCTGGGCCGTCTGCACCATCACCTTCTTTATCGCGTTTCTCGCGCCTGGCGACCCTGCCGAGCTTGCGGCGGGGCAGCACTCGGACCCGGTGACGCTGGCGCACATCCGGCACGAGTTCGGGCTGGACAAGCCGCCGCTGGAACGCTACGGCCTTTACCTGTGGGATGCCGCGCACGGAGACCTGGGAAAATCCTACTACACGCGCGAGCCGGTAACGGCGTTTCTGAAGCGCGGCCTGCCGAACACGGCCATTCTCGCAACAGCGGCGATCCTGCTGTCCCTGCTGGTCGGTATTCCCATCGGGCTGGCTGCCGCGCTGAAGCCGAACACGTTCTTAGACCGCATTCTCATGGCGACGGTCCTGGTCGGGGTGACGCTGCCCAGTTTTGTCCTCGCGCCGGTGCTGATTTTGATCTTTGCCTTGAAGCTTGGCTGGCTGCCGGTGGCGGGGTGGGGCGACCCGGAGTACCTTGTCCTGCCTGCCGTTGTGCTGGCCGCCCGGCCTGCCGCGCTGATTGCCCGGATGACGCGGGCGTCCATGCTGGAAACGCTGCGTCAGGATTATATCCGCACCGCCCGTGCCAAAGGCCTGGCCCCGATGACGGTGCTGGTCAAGCACGCGCTCAAAAACGCTTTCCTGCCGGTATTAACAACTACCGGCGTCTCGTTTGGATATTTATTGTCGGGGTCGTTTGTCGTGGAGACGATCTTTACCGTGCCGGGCGTCGGGGCGGCGTCCATTAACTCTCTGTTCCAGCGGGACTATTCTCTTATCCAGGGAACGACGCTGCTGCTGGCGACGATTTTTGTGGTCACCAACTTGGTGATTGACCTGCTGTATGCCGCGCTTGACCCGCGCGTCAAGGCACTGGAAGGGGCGTAAGCGATGAGCGTAGTGTTAGAGCAGGAACGCGAAGAGCTGATGGAACTGGGCGCGGCAGGCCCGAGCCAGAGCCGGCAAGTCTGGCAGCAGTTGCTGCGTAATCCGTTAGCCGCCGCCAGCCTGGTTGTCCTGGGGATTATTGTCCTGATGGCGATTTTCTACCCGTTGGTTTCGCCGTACCGGTACGATCATCAAACTTTGGATTACAGTGCGCCGGCGTCGGCCCGGCACTGGCTGGGGACCGATGATTCGGGCTACGACACGCTGACACGGCTGGCCGTCGGCGCACGGATTTCCCTTGTGGTCGGAGTCGGCGTGGAAGCGATTGTCTTGTTTGTCGGAGGCTTGGTGGGATTAGTTGCAGGCTTCTACGGCAAGTGGCTGGACGCCGGCTTGATGCGCCTGACCGACATGATGTTTGCGTTCCCGGATATTCTGCTCGCCATTCTCATCATGGCGATCAAAGGCCCGAGCTTAGGCAACATCTTTATCGCGCTTGGCATCACCGGCTGGCCGGGTCTGGCCCGTCTGATCCGAGGTCAGGCGCTGTCTTTGCGCGGGCGGGAGTATGTGGAAGCGGCGCGGGCTTTGGGCGTCCCGAACAGCCGGATCATCCTGCGCCATATCCTGCCGAACCTGCTGTCGCCGATCATTGTGGCCGCCACGATTGACATCGCAGGCATTATCATTGCCGAAGCGACGCTGTCGTTTCTAGGCATCGGCGTCCAGGACCCGATGCCAAGCTGGGGCAAGATGATCTCCGTGCCGCTGGAGTCCGGCTACTACCGCTCGCATCCTGAGCTTGTCATCTACCCCGCCTTGTGCCTGTCGCTGACCGTGCTGGCCTTAAACTTCCTCGGCGACGCCCTGCGCGACGCGCTTGACCCGCGCTCCGAGAAATCCGCGTGATTAACGCTTCATTTCGGGCTGCTGGCCGGTTTACTGGTGCGGCAGCGAAGGTTCCTGCTTCCATGGAAAGGCCGAACCACTGCCACTCCGAGACCATAGCCTGCCGGTCTGCGCGTCGAAAACAAACTCTTGGTCGCCCTGAGTAGTGAATTGGTAACGTCCGCTGATGGATAAGCCAGGAGAGTTTGCGCTTGGCGGGTTCGCATGGACAGGCCCATGTAAAAATGCCCACATTCCACCAAATACTGCGAACGCCAATGCGAATACGAGAACCAATCAGACTGCAAAACTCGGGGTGTTTACTGGACTCGTTTCTGGTTGCATTATTAAGGCACCTGAACATGAATTAAGAAAAGACCATGCCCTGAAGGGCACGGCTATCCGGCGCAGACGCCACGAAGTACCGCTTCTGCATTGGTCAGCACTGGCTACCCGGAGGGCAGACCTGGAAGGCGCGGCACTCGGAACATCTTTGACATTATCTTAACCCCGCGAAGCGGGTGTTTTGTGGCGTCTGCGCCGTGTAGCCATGTGTTTTAACACATGGTCTTCTCCGCACAAGGTCCTCTCTCTACGGACCAATAGGGGAGATGAAGGCGGGGTAGCCTTTTTTCTGGAGGTCGCCGGCAGCTTGGTCGGCTCCGTTTTTGGAGCGGTACGCGCCGATCTGAACCTTGTACACTAAATGGTCGCCGTCGCGCTCGCTGCGTGTACTGGCGCTGAAGCCCTGGGAGCGGAGGGTGTCGGCGACGCTGCGGGCGTTGCTTTCATCCATGTACGCGCCGGTCTGGACCCGGAACTGGACTTTGGTGGCGTCTGTTTGAGTGCGGTTGTCCTGGGTGCGGTCGCTCGGCGTCTTGCCGCCCTGCTGGCCGGATTCGGGGTCGGATGCGCTGGGCGGCGTGTTCACATGCTCAAAATCCGGGTCTGCGGGGGCCGGCGGCGGGCCGGCCGGCACGGGCGCTGCGGGGCTGGACGTGCCGTTCGCGGCCGAATCGGGGGCGCTGGCGGGCGTCGTACCAGTGTCGCTGGCGGGACGCGGAGTGTCGGTTGCCTGCGCTGTGCTCGCCGCAGGCTTAGGAGTGACCGGGGCGGCTTCCTGGGTGGCTTCCGGGTCAGTCGCCGGTGTAGTCACCGAGGGAATGACGCGGCGAATGATCGGCTGGCTTTCTTCTTCGATTGTGATGCGCGGCGCACCCGGCGCGGTATAGTTGCCGTTGGTGGTACGCGGATGAACGGCGGGCGGCGCGGGGGCTGGGGCAGGAGTCAGAGTCGCGGAAACCGGCGGCTGTGCGGGCTGGACGCTCGGGTGGGTGTCCCGAACGCTGCCGAACAGGTAGCCGATGGTGATGCCGCCGGCGACAACGGCGGCTCCGACACCGAGGGCTTTCATTACTCCGCTGGATTGATTGCGTGCCAAAACAAGGGTTCCTTACCAAAAATCCTTTGCGCCTGCTCTTGCGCTTTTGTTACTATACGCCGCGCGGCGGCTCTTTGTCAAGTTGAAAGCGTCTTACAGAGCATCGTTCTGAAAGAACTCGACAACTTCGCCGTCGAGACCGATGACAAAAGCCAGCCGGACCGGCACTGGATACTCGCCGTCAAGGACAACGTTCTTGGGCGCGATTTGGGACCGCGCTCCGGCGGCAAGGGCGCGGGCGTAAGCGGCGTCCACGTCCGGCGTCCGCAGGGCCAGATGCAGCAACACGCCTTCGGGGGCATCTTCTCCGGGGGGGCGCTTGCTTCCGGCGAAGACTTCCAGATAGTTGCCGTCGCCGGTGTCCAGCATCGCCGCCCGGCTGTCGCCTTCGCCCCAGCCGAACCGGCGGATAAACCCGAAGCCGTCTTGATACAAACGCAGCGTGGCATCGAAGTCGCGGACACGCAGGGCGACATGGTGAAATCCAGGGCTTGTTTTCATAGGCAGAGTATACCCAGGACTGGCAGGTCGCGAGCGGGTTTTAGTTCACAGCGGCAAGCAGAAGGAAAAACCGAGAAAAACGCGAAAGTAATGAACTATGACCCGATTTAATTGGAAATTGCTGCGCGTTTCTTCTGTCGCCGCTTTGGCATTGTTTGCAATCGGCCTTGGTGCTTCTGCCCAGTCGCCGCCTGCTGCTTACACAATCACGCTGAACGGCGCGGCGTCTGGAAGAATGTTTGAAGGGCTGGGAGCAGTCAGCGGCGGGGGAAACACGAGCCGGCTGCTGCCGGATTACCCGGACGCCGAGCGCAGGCAAATCCTTGACTATCTGTTCAAGCCGAACTTTGCGGCGTCGCTCAGCGAGCTGAAGGTAGAAGTCGGCGGCGATGTCAACTCGACTGAAGGGTCCGAGCCGAGCTTCATGCACACGCGCACCGATGAAAATTACAATCGCGGGTTTGAGTGGTGGCTGATGGAGCAGGCGAAGGCCCGAAATCCACAGGTCTCGCTGGACTGCCTGGCATGGGGTGCCCCCGGCTGGGTCGGCAATGGGAACTTCTGGTCCACGGACATGATGCGATACTACATCAAGTTCATCCAGGGCGCAAAGCGCTATCACCACCTGGACATCACCAGCGTCGGCGGGAAAAACGAGCGTGGTTATGACAAGAATTGGTACATCGGCTTCCGCAAAGCGCTGAACAGCAGCGGCCTTTCGGCGGTGAAGCTTGTCGGCTCCGATGATTGGGGGCCGTATTGGATCAAGATCGTCAACGAGTCGCAGACGGACCCGGCTCTTGGACAAGCGGTGGATGTCTTCGCGGGACACCTGACTTGGTCGGAAAACCCGCCGGTGGTTCCTGACGCTGTCCTAAAGACCGGAAAGCCGGTTTGGGACACGGAGCTGCACGATTACCACCCCGGCTTCGACGCGGAGATTTCGCTGATTGAAGCCTTTAACTTGAACTACATCCGGGACAAAATCACGAAGAACATGCTTTGGAATCTGCTCTGGGCTTATTACCCGGTTTCGTCGTACCCCGATGTCGGCATGATTCAGGCGAACAGCCCGTGGAGCGGCCACTACGAAGTGCGGCCGGTGCTGTGGGGCTACGCCCACATCAACCAGTTTGTCAAGCCCGGCTGGCGGTTTCTGGAGAACGGCGGCAACGGCACCCTGCTGGGCGGCGGCACTTACACGGCGCTGATGTCCCCGCACGGCGGCGATTACAGCCTGCTGATGGAAACTAAAGGCGCTGCCGCCCCGCAGACGATCCGCTTCCAGGCGACTCATGGGCTGTCGTTTAAAGCGCTGCATGTTTGGGAAAGCACGGCGCAGAACCAGTTTGTGCCGGTCCGCACGATCACTCCGGCTGCCGGTGCCTTCACCCTGACCCTGGCTCCCGACTGTGTTTACTCGGTCACGACGACGACCGGCCAGCACAAAGGCGCCTACCCGGCTTCTCCTGCCGACGCCGACCTGAAGCTCCCCTATCGCGATGACTACCAAAGCTATGCGCCCGGCACTCAGGCCCGCTACCACTACGATTATGAAGGCGCGTTTGAGATTGCCGACAAGACAGTCGGTTCCGGCAAGTGTCTGCGTCAGGCTGCGACGCGCTCGGCCAGCGGCTGGGGCGGCGCTTACCTGCCGCTGACGTTTCTTGGATCCACTTCCTGGAAAGATTACACGCTCAGCGCCGATGTTTATATCGAGACTTCAGGAGCCGTCTCGCTTCACGGGCGTATCGGCACCATCCCCGGCGACAATTCGGATGATCCGCCCGGTTACACGCTTCGGGTCCGGGATAGCGGTGCCTGGGAGCTGAAAAGCTTCAAGACTGTTCTCGTCACGGGAACCACGGCATTCTCCGCCAACCAGTGGCATCACCTCGCCCTGAGCTTCCGGGGAACAACCATAGCTGGGTATGCCGACAGCAAGCCGCTGTTTACGATCACGGACTCGTCGTACAGCAGCGGCCTGGCCGGCTTGGGAAGCGGCTGGAACTTCGCGCAGTTTGGTCATTTGGACATCGAGCCTAACAAGAACGCGCCGTAAGCCGGTAAAGGCCACCGAAAGACGTTTTGCCCTTGACAACGCTTCCGACACCTGTGTATAATAACGGCACAATTGAATTGAAAAGATTTTGCAAACGGCGATGACGAAGAAGAGTACGCCGCGTTGGACCCTCACAGAGAGCCGGAGACGCTGAAAACCGGCAGGGCAGACGCGGCGGAACATGGCTTCCGAGCCGGCAGTGGGAACGGTCTCCGATTTTAGGATTGGACGCTCAGTAGCGCTGTCCGGAAGGCTCCCGTAATCGGGCCAGGGTCGAAAGAGCGCACTCATCCGTGCGCCACTTGCACCCGACAAGGCGTGCGCCGTGAGGCGGGCGTGAAGCAAGGTGGTACCACGAGGGCAAAATGCCTTTCGTCCTTGACACAAGCGGGTCTGTGTTGGGCGAACGGCTTTTTTTATGCTTGATTTCAAGCTCTGAGTGGAGTGTTACTGATGCCAAAAGTGCTGGGACTGAAATGCCGCGAGTGCGGCCAAACGTATGATAAAGCGCCGGTGCATGTTTGCGAGCTGTGCTTTGGACCGCTGGAAGTGCAGTATGACTACGCTTTCGGCCCCAAAATTACGCGGGAGCGAATCCAAAGCGGGCCGCTGACCATGTGGCGCTACGCGGACCTGCTGCCGCTGGACGGCCCGCCGACAGTCGGCAAGCAGGTTGGCTTTACGCCGCTGGTCCGGGCCGAGAACTTGGCGCGGGCGCTGGGCCTGGACGAAGTGTGGGTCAAAAACGACGCGGTCAGCCACCCGACGCTGTCGTTCAAGGACCGCGTTGTGGCTGTCGCGCTCTCGAAAGCCCGCGAATTCGGCTTTCAGACAGTCGGCTGCGCGTCCACGGGCAACTTGGCGAACTCCGTCGCCGCGCATGCCGCCGAAGGCGGGTTTGAGGCGTACATCTTTATTCCGCACGATCTGGAGCAGGGCAAAGTGGTCGGGACGCTGATCTACGGCGCGACTGTTTTAAGTGTTCAGGGCAACTACGACGAAGTCAACCGGCTCTGCTCCGAAGTCGCCGGCAAGTACGGCTGGGGACTGGCGAATGTCAACCTGCGCCCGTTCTACGGCGACGGCTCGAAAACATTCGGCTACGAGATCGCCGAGCAGCTTGGCTGGAAAGCCCCCCAGCACATTGTCTGCCCGTCGGCGGGCGGCTCATTAGTCACAAAGATTTACAAGGCGCTGCAAGAATTCAGCTCGCTCGGCTTGATTGACGGCGTCCCAACCAAGATGTATGTCGCCCAGGCCACAGGCTGCAACCCGATTTCAACAATGGTGAAAGAGCGGGCGGAGATCATGAAGCCGGTGCGGCCCAATACCATCGCCAAATCTATCGCGATCGGCAACCCCGCCGACGGCTACTACGCCGCCGAGACCTGCCGCAAATCGGGCGGCTGGGCCGAAGACGTTTCCGACGAGGAAGTGGTGGAAGGCATTGAGCTGCTGGCCCGCACCGAAGGTATTTTCACCGAGACCGCCGGCGGCGTCACAGTGGCGACGGCCCGGAAGCTGATCCGGCAGGGGCGCATTCCGAAGAACGAAAGCTTGGTCATCTGCATCACCGGCAACGGCCTGAAAACGATTGACGCCGTTCTGGGTAAGATTGGAAAGACAATCCCGATCCAGCCGTCGCTGGCGTCGCTGGAAGACGCGCTGACCGCCCGCGCCCATGCGCTGCCGGCGGTGAAGGCCGAAGCGGAGGCGGGGGAATTGGTGTCGGCTTAGTTAAAGAGGGCGGATGCCGGCAAAAGTCGGGATGCCGGCAAGAGGGCGAACACAAGGTTCGCCCCTACGGGGTCAGGATTTGGATCGGAATGTAGGGCGCGAACCTTGTGTTCGCCCTTCCTGATACCGGGGTCTGTCATACGAGGGTCCTTTGGAAAACAAAAACCATGAGAGCGTACCGTGAAAATCTCGCGCCTGACGAAGAAGCGCGTTACCAGGAAATGCGGAAGGCGGACGCCGAGTCGCCGCGTCAGTTCGTCAACTTTGCGTTCTACAAATTAGACCCGCTGTTCCGGCGCGAGCTGTCCGAAGCGGAGCGTTCTGACGCCGCCTGCGAGCTGGCATCGGTCATTGAAGACGCCAAATCACGGTTTTTAATTTATCCGTTCAGTACGCTCGGCATCCGGCCCGAATGCGACTTCATGCTGTGGCGTGTCTCGTACCGCTTGGAAGACTTTGAAGAAATGACGGCGGCCCTGCTGAGGACGCGCATGGGGCGGTATTTGTCCACGCCGTACTCCTATTTAGCCATGACCAAAACGTCTGTCTATGTAGACGACCACGACTTTGACGACCGCGAAACTGGCCGCAAGCAGATTGTAATCGGCGGCGGCAAATATGTGTTTGTATATCCGTTCGTCAAGACCCGCGCCTGGTATCAGCTTTCCCCGGCGGAGCGGCATGGAGCCATGCGCGAGCATATCCAAGTGGGACACGACTACCCAAGCATTAAGCTGAACACGACGTATTCGTTTGGCCTGGACGACCAGGAATTTGTGGTTGCATTTGAGAGCGACTACCCGCAGGACTTTTTAGATTTGGTGCATCGCCTGCGCGAAAGCGAAGCCAGCGCCTACACCGAGCGCGACGTGCCGGTCTTTACCTGTTTGCGGCAGGACATCGAAACCATCTTAAAGCACACCGGCGGCGTAAAGTAAAGGAGAACATCAAAATATGGCAGTCAGCGTTTTAGTGCCGACCCCGCTGCGAAATCTGACGCAGGGGAAAGACACGGTGGAAGTGGAAGCGGCGCATGTCTCCGCGCTTGTAGATGCGCTGGAAGCGGAGTACCCCGGCATGGGCGGGCGCCTGCGGGGCGACGACGGCACGCTGCGCCGGTTCATCAACATCTACGTCAATGATGAGGACATTCGCTTTTTAAACGGCGCGGAAACGCCGCTCAAAGACGGCGACCAGGTCTCAATCGTGCCGGCCATCGCGGGCGGATCAAGCGCAGGGGGAAGATAGCTTATGGCCGTCGAGCGCTTCAATCTCACGTTTAACAATCTTATGCAGAACCAGCCGATTGTCTACAACTTAGGCAAAAAGTACCGGCTGATTACGGTTATTGAAAAAGCCAATGTCTCCGAAGAAGCCGGCTGGATGCAGATCGCGTTCAACGGCGACGGCGACGAAATCCAGCGGGCCATTGCCGATCTCAACACCATCGGCGTCGTGGTGACGCCGACTGAAATCGCGACGCTAACATAAGACCTCCTCCCGTCCGGGAGGGGTTATGGCTCCAGCGGTGCGGCGACTTGGTGCCAGGAAATGACGCTGTACGACAGGGGACTTGCCGGAAAGTAGGGCGGCGCGGCATACTGCATCCGGGCATCGTAGCTGAACTGGATGTTGAAGCCATTAGAGATTGTCAGGTTGTTGTTGAACGTGCCGAAGTAGCCGACAGTTTTTGACAGGTACCCTCCCATATTCTCCCATAGGCCGGCGGGCCGGCCGGTGTAGTTATCGGCATCGTAGATGCCGGAGGCCAGCACTGTGCCGTCCATCTCAAACTTGTTCAGCGCGGCTCCGGTGTAACCGGTTTGATCCACCAAGGCATTGTTCGTGACTATGCCAATTGTGCCGGCTTTGGTCGTAAAGTTTGAGTCAGTGGCTTCATCCGCATAGACCGGGATACCATTTGCCGGGTTGCTTGTCGGATTGCCGTTGACGTCCGTGTATTCCGGGTTGCCGTTGGTATCTTTTGCGATCTGCCGCTCCGTGTTGTAGGTCACGCTGCCGTCTAAGTTGATGCTGTCATTCTGCGGCGTCACAATGTTCAGGCCGTTGTTGTGTGTGACAATGCCGCTGCTGCTTACGGCGTTGTCCGCGACGACCCCATGCAGTCCGCCGGTTTTGGGGCTGGTCAGTGTGCCGGTCTGCGGATTGGGATTGCTGTTAGTCGCCCCGATATTCCCATCCACATACACCACGCCGTTTCCGGTTCCCGCCAAAATGCCGGTCGTCAGCCAGCTTCCGTTTGACTGCTGGGTTTCCAGGGTCGTCGTCCCCAATGACGGATCAATCGTCACACGCTGGACCGTCGTGCCGCCGAGGGGATTTGGCTGTGTGATGGTCATCACCTGGGCCGTATTGTTTGTGCCGGACGCGCTCAGGGCCATCTCCGAGACATTCCCTTCCACATAAACGCCGCCACCGGGGCAGAGGGTGACGCCGACCGGGCTTGGCACCGCTACGCTGCCGAGCGCGGCGGACTTCTGGATATTACTGGAAGTCGGGAACGGCACGACCGGCGTTCCGGTATGGACCGAGCCGGCCCCGCCTGACGCGACATCAAGCCACTGGTTCGTTTGTGTGCCATTGGCGTTGGTGACAATCTGCGGCGCGGCATACGAGGAAAAGTCTTTCACCCAGTTGATGCCGTTTGGGCTGGAAGTCGTGTAGGCATCGGGGCCGTTGTAGGTAAACATCGGGGACGTGCCGGCGGCGGACTTCCAGGCAACGCTTTCAGCGATGCCGTTGGCGTTGTTGTCGTGGACCGGGCCGTCAAACTCGTTGAGGCCCGAGACCCAGTAGTTGTTTGGGTCGTTCCATTGGTTCAGCAGCACCAGGTACTTGGACAGGCTGCCTTCCTCGACATAAGCCTGGACGATGCTGGTCGCGCCGCTGCTGGTGCCGACAACTTCAATCAAATACTTCTTTTGAGTGCCGACAGCGTTGTAGGCATCCGGGTAAATCCGCACGGCAAAGGTGTTGCCAGGATTGCTTGGGTCCGGCGTGACAACGCCGCGCTTGCCGGTCGTGACAAAGTCCCAGCCGGTGGGGGCCTGGGCGTTTCCCGCCGGCGCTTGGGGCAGGCTCTCCAGCCAGGCCAGCGTGTACTGGACGCCGGATTCGGCCATGTTGAACGCCGTTGCGGAATTGGTCCGAGCGGCGCTGGACTGGAGCGCGTTGTCGGTCAGTCCGAGCAGGCCGTTGTAGCCGCGTCCGCCGCCGACGCCGGCGGCCCCAACGAGTGTAATCGTGAGAATGCCCAGCATGACAAGCATGGTGACGGCCATGCCCATGCCGCGCTGCCGCCGTCCTCGGCTCTGATTTATCTGATTTTGCATTGGTTTGTTTTTAGTGGTACTGGAACGCCTAGTGGTACTGGAACGTGTTGCCGCTGGACTGGATGGCGGCATTCGGCGGGTCGGCGGCGGAGCAGTGGTTTCGCATCAGGACGCATTTGCCGCTGAGCTGGCTTGAGCTTGCCCCGCTGCCTTCTTCATTGGTTTGCTGGCCGTTAATCGGGCTGTAATAGCTGCTGATGATCTTGACTTCAAGCTGGTCCTTTTCCGGCACGCCGTTGTACACGGCCCGGACAAACTGCACGGCATCGGGTGCGGCTGAAATGCTTTTGCAGAGGAGGGTGGGGGTGTAGACTGCTGGGTTGAACGAAGCATTCGACGGGACAGCATACTCCCACAGGTAGGTGCCGGCGGCGGGATCAGGAGCGTAGTTCGCATCGCCCCGGTAGATCAAGTAGATGGCCCCGATAGCGGCGCTTCCCGGCACCGGCAGGTAAACGGTGTTGGGGGCGAAGCTGATGCTTCCCGGAGTCGAGATGTTAACAGGAGGCGCAGTCCAGGTTCCCTGGCCGGAGGACCAGTAGGCGCCGCCGCCGGCGGTGCTCAGCACCCGCAGTTGGGCCGGCATGGGGGTCGGGTAGCCGTTTGACGCCGGTGTCAGGATGGGGGGCGCGGCCACCTGAATTGCGGTGTTGATGGTTTCGTTGTTCAAGTTCGTGCTGAACTGAGTCAGTGACGTGCTTCCCATGAGGTTCCAGCCGGTTTCCGGAGTATTGGCAGTGGCGGAAGTGGGCAGGGAGAAGGAGCTGGCTTCCCGGATCTGTCCCATGATGTTCTGGAGGGCGTTTGCGGCGTCACCCGTGGCATAGACCTCGGCCTGGCTCCGCACGGTCAACTGGCTGGCGCTGATAATCAGCCCCATCGCCCCTAGAAACAGCAGCGACATCAAAGAAATGCACAGCATGGTTTCCAGCAGCCCAACGCCGCGCTGCCGGCGTCGCCGCCGAGCTGAGTTTTCAGGTGCTGTCCTATTTTCAGGTGCTGTCATAAAAGTGCGCCTTTCCAAAAAACCACCACAGAATCCCCGGAAAGCATCAAGTGTTGGCAATGATTGCCGAAGTGGAAGACGAGCCGTTGGAAACGCCGCCGCCGGTCCAGTTGAGCGTCACCGTGACGTAAGCCATTTTGCCGGCGGCGATGCCGCTGCTGGGATGCAGCGCGGCGTAATCGCAAACCGTAATAATTCCCGTGCTGCCGGACGCGAAGTAGCCCTGCGCCGCGCCGCTGCTGACCAGGCCGTCTACGGTCGTGAACGAATAGCTGGTGCCGCCGGTCACGGCTTTCGGGTAGCCGCTCGGCTGCGGGTTATCAATGATCGCGAGGCCGGCAAGGCTAGTCTGGCTGACGAGCCGCGTGTACTGCGCGGAGCGAAGCTGGTCCATTTTGTGCTGGGCGATCTGGGTACCCTGGGCATAGTTGCTGCCGTACTGCGCCCCGCGCGTCGCCATCGGGAAGACCGCGCCGAACATCACGCCCATCATCGTCAGGATAATCAGTGCCAGCGCGACTTCGACCAGCGAGAACCCGTGCTCGGCACGGCGGCTTGCCCTTCGGGAACTGCGCTGTGATCGCTGAAAATCATTTTGGAGACGCATCATAGTTTTCTTATCGGGGGATTTACCGAAAATGCTCAGGCCGAAAATGCGTGGAGAGTCCTCCAATAGTGGGGGAGCTGAGAAGGAACGAGGGCGTTCACGCCATTGTTGCTTCCACGCCATCGTTCCTCCGCACCTGCCCGTTAGTTCAGGCCGTGATACCATCTCGCGCCGTACTCGTACCCGCTTCCCGCTGCGCCGGTGACGCTGCATGTGGGGTTAGAACTGACGCCGCCGGTTGTGTAGGAGCCGCCGGAAGTGCAGAGAGGCACACGCCGTATGTAATTGAATGCTGTGTTCGACCCGACGACAAGCTGATAATTTCCGTTTGGGCCAAGCGTTGTCGCGGTGGTGCCGTCAATGCTGAACGTCGCCGTTGAGTCCGGCGGCAGCTTGTTATCCATAGAGCACTGAGTTTTAGCGCTGTTGATCTGGTACAAGTTGGCGACGCAGCTTTTGGCCCGGCTGGTTTCGCGGGCCTGGACAAAGTTCGGAATGGCGATTGCCAAAAGAATGCCGATAATAAGAACAACAATCATGATTTCGACCAGCGTAAAGCCGGCCTGGCGGCGGGATGACATTTTTACCAGGTCACCTTTCAGGCTTCGGAACCCCTCCCGTCCCCCAAGTGGTCCACCCTTAGCACTGGCTACCTGGAAGGCCCCTGTTAGGGAAGGGCCAGAATTCAGAATGGGACGTAGGGGCAGGTCTCCGTGCCTGCCCTTGTGGGACGGGAGGTATTCTAAAAAAAGGATGCCAGGCAGTGCCTGGCATCCTCGGTAATCGGCGCACTCGAAGTGCCTAGTGTCAGAGACCGTGGTAGAACTTGCCGCCGTAACCGTAGTTGACGGTGTCGGTCTCGGTCGGTGCGACTACGGCTTTGTTGTTGGCCTGTCCCGACAGGGTGCAGTAGGGCGAGTCCGTGATGGTGGGCGCAACTTTATAAGTGCCGCTGGCCGGGCAGGCCGGCACTTGGCGGAGGTAGCCGGTGGCGGACGCACCGGCGGCGCTGACGAGACCGGTGGCTGCCGTTGTGTCCAGTGTGGGCAGGTTCGCTGCATAAGCGGTGGCATCGTACTTCTTGTCCATCGCGTACTGCTGGGTGGCGCTGTCAATCTGCTTGAGGTTGCCGGCGCAGGCTTTGGCGCGGGACGATTCACGGGCGGCGACAAAGTTCGGGATCGCGATTGCCAGCAGGATGCCGATGATCAAAACGACAATCATGATCTCGACCAGCGTAAAGCCGGCTTTTTTGCTATTCGGGCGGAAATTCATTCGGGACTCCTTCTACGAGACAAGATGCTTACAAAAGTTAAGCGAGAGTTAAAGCTGTCCCAGTGCCGGTCCCGCGAATTATGTGTTGGTGCGGGCACTGTTCCTGGTGACACTCTAGTTATCGGCACGGCCTGTCAGCCTCGTTAGGGCCGGCGTATAGGCACGAATACCAGTCTTTTGGAACCGCCGTTTTAGATGCTCCAGCGTCTATGTGCCCCGTCCTAAAGGACAGGTCTAGCGGCCTGCGGCCAACCGGTCTGCGACCGGAAGACAAAAGCAAGCAGGGTGTCATGGTAATCTTCCGCACACCGTGCGGTTGGCGTCTGCGCCGCGAGACCTGTCCTTTAGGACGGGGCATCTAAAACGCCGGGGCATCTAAAACGGCGGGGATGCTGCTTCTGCGAGGGCTTCAAGCCTCCTCGCATTCGTCAGATTCACACCCGCCAAAAATAAAACAAAAATAATGCCTGCTCCCCGCAAAAATACTTGCAATGGCATGACTTCTGCTGTATACTAACAACGAAGTCTCACGGAACCGAGCCGCCACGAACCACGGAAGGAATTCGCCATGCTGTCCTCAGCCCGCCCCACGCTCCCTGCCCTCGCCCGTTTTCTGCGGGACGATGACGGCGCGACCCTCGTCGAATATGTCCTGCTCGTGGCGCTCATTGCCGTCGTCTGCGTCGGAGCCGTTGCTTTGCTCGGCACCAGCGCAAACACCAAGCTGAACTCAGCGGCGGCGGCGCTTCAGTAACTTCTCCACACCATTTTCTGCTCTGCTGTTCTCGACTCTATTTTCTTTGTCCCCAGGGAGGGGAACATCCATGAACACCACACTGCAACTGACTTCCTCTGCGTTTTCTTCTGTGTTTGCCGCCGTCCGCCGCTTCTGGTCCGACGAAGAAGGCGCAACCCTGGTCGAGTACGTTCTGCTGGTTGCGCTGATTGGCGCAGTCTGCGTGACAGCCGTCACCTTGCTCGGCACCAACACCAACACCAAGCTGAACGCGGCCGCCGCCACACTGCATTAAGCGGGGACACTGCCTTGATTTATGTCCTGGCACTGCTTCTTTTGGCCGCTTCCGTCTGCGACATCCAGGTTCGCCGCATCCCGAACGGCCTTTGCGCCGCCGGGATTGCGGCGGGTCTGGCCGGTCATTTCTGGCACGGCGGGGGCCTGTGGTCGCTGGCGGGGATTGCCGCCGCGCTGCCCCTGCTGCTGCTTTATGCCGTTCAAGCATTCGGAGCCGGAGACATCAAGCTCCTCATGGCGGTCGGTGCACTCATGGGACCCGTTTTTCTGCTCTGGGCGCTCGGCGGCGCGATTTTCGCCGGGGCCGGCCTCGCGTTGGCCGGAATAACAGCCAGAAGCATTTGGTCACAGCCGCTTCTCGCACCCAAAAGCCGGATGCCCTTTGCCCCCGCAATCGCGCTTGGCGCAGTCTTTGCCTGCGCCCATCTGCATTTAGGCATCCGTCTATGAAGAAGCGCCGGCAGTTGCAGCGGGGAGCAGCACTGGTCGAGTTCGCGCTCGTCAGCACCCTGCTGTTTCTGCTCTTGTTCGGCATCATCGAAATCGGGCTGATTTTGGGCGACCAGACCCAGGTAGGGCAAGCCGCGCGGGAAGCGGCCCGGTCCGCCGCTGTCGGCAGCACGATTGAAACAGCGCAAGCAAGCGCCGTTTCAGCCGGGACTGGCCTCAGCCTGACACCGGCCAGTATCTATTTGGAGAAAAGCGCGGACGGCGGCACGACCTGGAGTGCGCTCGGCGACGCGGCGGGAGCCAACAACGCGGCTTCCGGCAGCTTGATTCGAGCAACCGTTTCTTACAATCATCCGCTGGTCACGACGCTGATTTTCTCGGGCAGCACCCGGCTGCTGACTTCTAAAATGGTGATGCAGCGTGAATAAACAGTTTTTTATTAAAAGCAGGCAGCGCGGCGCGACCCTGCCTCTGGTCCTGTTTCTGCTGACTGGCCTGCTGGGAGCGGCGGCGCTGGCGATTGACCTCAGCACAATGGACGCCGCCCGGCAGCGGGCGCAGGTCGTGGCCGACGCCGCCGCGCTGGCCGGAGCAGCCAGCCCCGCGTCGGCAAATGCGGCAGCGGCTTCGGTCATTGCGGCGAACAATGCCGTCGGCACCGCGTTTACCGGAGCCACCATAACGGCTGCCGCAAGCGGCGCGGTCTCGGTACACGGCTCGGTCAACGCCCCGCTTTCGTTCGCCCCGGCAGTCGGCTATGCGCCCACGGGAACGGACGGCTCGGCAAACACGCTGACCGTATCGGCATCGGCGACAGCGGCGCTTGGGACGGCGTGCAGCCTGCCGGCGGGGATGCCGGTCGCGCCGTTTGGGGTCATTGGGGACGATCCCACTAACACCGACCCGGCAGTAGCGTTCGTGTCCGCGCTGCTCAGCGGGACAAAAACGCTGATGCCGGGTGCGTATCAGGCGGCAAGCACGCAGCTTATGCTGCGGCTCAATTTGTGGGACAGCACCGGCACACTGAAAGTGCCGGGCAGCTTTGACCCGCTTCTCATCAGCGGCACCGGCGCAGGCTATCAAAGCACGATCCTGCATGTATCCGACCAGCCGCTTTCGGCGGGAATGGCGCTTTCCACCCCGGCGCTTGCGTATGACAACGCGGCGCTGACCCAGCAGGGCGTCTCGGCCCGGCTGGCACCGTCCAACACGCAGTTTACGCACACGGCCACAACCTACGACGCTTGGTACAGCGCCGGGCAGCCGCTGACCGACAGCCACTTGATGCTCATTCCGATCATCAGTCAGGCCGTCAAGAACAAGCCGGGCGCAGTTTCCGTGATTGCCTTCGCGACGTTCTTCATCAGCCAGCCGGTGCTGGACGGCTCCAATAACATTGTTTACGGGCGCTTTCTCAGCGTCATCGTGCCGGGCGCATCCGGCGGAGCCTGCACCAGCGCCGGCACCCTGTCACCGCCGCATCTGACGCTATGATTTTCTCTGGCGCTACAAGCTTTGTGAAGTGCTATCATGCAAACACTGCCGCTCCGAACTGTAAAACTGCGCCGAAAGCCGCAATGGGCGACGCTTCTGCCGGCGCTTGCCGCCGGGCTGGCGGCGGCAGGGCTGGCTTTCCTGCTCGTGCGCGGTCGCCTGCCCGCCGAGGCGTCCGCCGCGCCGCCAGCAGTGATGGTAGTGGTTGCCGCACGAGATATTCCCGCTCGAACATTGATTCCGGCAGAAGCGCTCCAGCTTCGTCCTGTTCCGCTCAGCGACATCCCGGAAGGCGCGGCGAAATCTTTGTCCGTGTTTGCCGGCAAAGTGTCGGTCCAGCCGATCCCCGCCGGCGCGGCGCTGACCGAGAGCGCAGTTTCTGTTCCAAGTGCGGCTCTCGGCATGGCATTTGCCCTGCCGCCGTCGCTGCGGGCCGTCACCGTGGCAACCGACCCCGCCGACGGCGTCGAGTTGTTCGTGCGGCCCCAAGATCATGTAGACGTTCTCGCGACCGATGAGCCGGGTGCCGGCCCTGCCGACGCGCAGACCGTGCTGCAAAATGTCCTGCTGCTGGCCGTCGGCAGCCAGATCTCGCCTGATCCGCCGGCGGACGCGCCGGCAGCCCCGGCAAGCGGCGCGGCCCATGTCACGCTGGCCGTCACACCGAGGCAGGCCCAGGCGCTGGTGCTGGCCGCCGCGCGTGGTCATCTGCACCTCGCGCTGCGGGCGGCGGGCGACAGCAGCGAAGCCGCGCTTCCCGCCCTGCCGGCCCCATCCCAGCACCTGCCGCCGCGCAGAACTGCGCCGCCGTCTCATCCGATTGCTTCTGTGCTGACATCTGTAAAAATTGAGCCGCTGCCGCCGCTCCCGGCTCTGTCTGCCGCGCCGCCGTCCGTTCCCGCGCCCCGGCCTGTGACGATCACGGTTGTCAAAGGAACGCTGAGCCAGACCGTTACTGTTGCGCCCTGAACGCACATCTTTGGTGACACTTATGAAAATACGGCAACTCTTCGGCGCGTTCATTGCTGCCTGGCTTCTGTGCCTGCCGCTGCACGCGCAGGAGACTCGAAAGACGCTGCATCTCGGCCAGTCGGACATCTATGTCTACGACCGCATGACCACGGCAGCGGTCGGCAGCCCGTTGATTGCGGACATCGTGCCGCTGTCGTCGCACCAGCTTCTCGTGAACGCTAAAGGCCTCGGCGAGACAATGCTGTTTGTCTGTGACCATGCCGGAACGCACCGGCTGCGCCTTTCGGTAGTCCCGCTGCCGGCGCTTGACTGGAAGCCGATGGCCGCGCAGGTGCAGCTCGCGATTGGCCTGCCGGGTGTCACCGCGCACATGGTCCAGGACACGCTGTTTCTCGAAGGCACCGTGTCAAGCGCTGTCGCCTGGCAGCGGGCCGCCGCCATTGCCGGCGTTTACGGCGCGAAAGTCAAGAACTTATTGACTGTGACCGCGGATGCCGGTCCTATTGTCTCGCTGGCCCAGACCTATGCCGCGCTGCTTTCGCCGTCTCTGGCCCCACTCGGAATTACCTGCACCGTTGTCGGCGACAAGACGCTGGCGCTTTCCGGCCAGTATCTCGGGCGGGCGAACGCGCCGGGGTCGCCGCCGGACACCGCCGATTGGCCTGCTCCGGCCCCGCGCCACAAAACCGCTGTGAAGCATTCGTCAGCGGCTGATGCCGGCGAGGACGCGCCTGACCCGGAGATCGGCCTGAAAGAAACCAAAGCGGCTGCAAAGAAAGGGGAACCGGACAGCCTGCCGTCGGACCCGCTGGACCATCTGATCCAGAGCCTGCCGCCGGATCTCAAAGTGATCAACATGCTGAACTTAGGCTCCGGCCCGGCCCGGCAGATACTCGTCCATGCAAAGATTATAGACAT
>CAXSZN010000070.1:23376-23669 GCA_964241935.1 uncultured Armatimonadales bacterium | reverse complement strand
TAAGAGCAGGTTTCAAAACCTCTCGGGTGTGCCAGAAACTCAAGACGCAAAACGTCTGACGCTTCACAAAAATGGCTTCCGCTGCCGTACACTTGTTCGTGTCAGCAGAGGTTTTGAAACCTGCTCTAAGTGCACAGCACAGAGGGCAGGACTTAGCCTGACCCTGCGGTGCATTCGGCAGGTCCGCGGGACGGTGAGATGAAAGCTGCTCTGCGGCCTGGTCAGTTGTTGTTTTGTGACCTTTCAGTGTTCCGGGGGAGTTAATGATGTCCATAAGTTCAATGATGTCCATA
>CAXSZN010000070.1:0-23366 GCA_964241935.1 uncultured Armatimonadales bacterium | reverse complement strand
CGCCGGTCAGATTGCCGAGGTGCCGCCGTCGACCGACAACTCTACGCCATTCACATAGCTCGAATCGTCGGAAGCAAGAAACAGCGCCACTGTCGCAATCTCCTCCGGGCGACCCATCTTTCCTCGTGGGATCAGGGACTCGAACTGCTTTTTCGTCTCCGCGTCGAACAACTGCTCCTGAATCGGTGTTTGGACCTGCCCTGGACTCAGCACGTTCACCCGAATAGTCCTGTCCTTCAACTCGTTTAGCCATGTCCGGGCGAAGGAACGCAGCGCCGCTTTGCTCGCCGAATACACGCCATAATCAGGCCAGCCCTTGACAGAGGCAATCGATCCGGTCATGATAATTGACCCGCCATCGTTGAACAGCGGCAGCGCCTTCTGCACCGTGAAAAGCGTACCACGCGTGTTCAGACCAAAGACCGCGTCGAAGTGCTTTTCCGTCACCTCACGGAGTGGGGCGGACTCCCCCGATCCGGCGCTCGCGAACAGCACGTCGAGGCTGCCCTTTTCCTGCTTGACCGTATCGAACAAGCGGTCCAGGTCATCCAGGTTGGCCGCATCACCCCGCACGCCAGTCACGTTGCGGCCTATGTACAGGACGGCTTCGTCGAGAGTTTCTTGCCTCCGTCCCAGGATGAAGACATAAGCTCCTTCTTCAACAAACAACTTAGCGCTGGCGAGCGCCAGACCGCTTGTTCCACCCGTGATGACGGCAGTCTTTCCATCGAGTTTTCCCATAATTGTTTCTTTCGTAATGGTCGGCAACATCCCTGGCAGTTGAACTGAGCCTCAGCATGATTGCTATGCTCTTCAACCTTGAACTCACTCATGTAATTTTTTTGCATCAAGAAACTGGGAGCCGTCGGCGGCGCGGGCGACTTCTTTCCACTCGTTCCACGTTTCCAGCCGACCCGCATAAAGCGGCCCGACAAAATCGGTCGCGAACTCGCCGAGCAGCAGGCGTAGCGGCGGGTTCTCGCTGTCCACAACCGCGAAAATCGCCGTGCTAGTGGCTGCGGGATCGCCGCTCTTCCAGCCGCTCCGGCTTGTCGCCCGGCGCTCGCGGGCGGCGTCATAAGCGGCCATCGGCGCGGCATGATTGGCGGAAGACCCGCTCCAATCGGTGCTGAAGCCGCCCGGCTCAATCAGCGTCACACGAACGCCGAACTCGGCGACTTCCTGGGAAAGCGACTCGCTGAAGCCCTCTAAAGCCCACTTGGACGCATGGTACATGCTGAGGTTGGTGAACGCGCCAATGCCGCCGATGCTGGAGACTTGCAAAAAATGGCCGCTGTTCTGCGCCCGCAAATAGGGCAAGGCAGCCTGCGTCACCCAGAGCGCCCCGAAGAAGTTGGTTTCCATTTGAGCACGTGCTTCGGCTTCGTTGATTTCCTCCACCATGCCGAACTGTCCGTAGCCGGCATTGTTGACGACCACATCGAGCCGCCCGAAATGCTCATGGGCGGCTTTAAGTGCAGCGAATGCGGCGTCCCGGCTGTTGACGTCAAGCGGTACCGGCAGAAGACTATCACCATACTGCTCGGTTAAGTCTTTCAAGCTATCTGTATTGCGGGCTGCCGCCGCCACCATATCACCGCGCTTCAAAGCGGCTTGGGTCCATTCGCGCCCGAAGCCGCGTGAGGCTCCGGTGATAAACCAAGTTTTCATCGTGTGTCCTTCTTTCCGGTAATTCTTGATCTGGTGTCTACATTTTGTAGTTTTTACCGATTATACTTTTTTACCGCCGCACCGCAACCAGCACGGAAGCATGGTCATGGAAGTGCCCGCCAGCGAACGCCCGCGCCCCGCTCAGCACGGTTCGTGCCATCCGGCCCGGTGAGCCGCCGAGGCTGAACGCCTCCAGAGCAAGCTCCGTCAGCCCTTCGTAGCACAAGGAAGTTTTGCTTCCCCCACTGTTCGCCTCTCGCGCCTCCGTGACGCCGTTGGTCGCCAGCAGCAAGGCATCCCCTTTGCCGAGAAGAAAGTCAACCGAACGGTAGGTTTTGCCGAACTCCATTCCGAGCGCCGTCCGGCCTGCACTGACGGTTTCGATCTGTCCTTGCGCCCGCAGGATCAGAGGCGGCTCCGACCCGGCGGACGCACACAGTGTTTCACCCGTCTTCGTGTTAAGAACAGCCAGTGACAGGGACACAGACTCGCAGGCAGCAGGCAGAGCGGGGCCGCAGAGATGGCAGTTCAGCCGGTTCAGCATTTGTGCGGGGTCCCAAGGCGGGGGATGACAGCCAGAAGAGTGATTGCCGGAAGTTCCTGTCGCCGCATTCAGAAGCTGCCGCAGCGAATGCAGTGCCTGCGGTACGGCAAGAGCCGCCGCTGCCCCCTGACCGCAGGCATCTCCAAGAAACAACGCGACCCAATCGCCTTGTAGCGGAACGACATCCGCAAAGTCGCCGCCGATATTCTGCGGATCGGACAAGTCTTTCGGCAGGCAGACATCGAACATGACACCCACATCCAGGCAGGACAGATCAAGGTCGGCTTCTGGCCGGGCATCAACCGACGGCGCAGAACGAAAGTCGAGCACAGAAGGACTATGCACAGAAGAACTACGCATGGAAGAACTATGCACAGAGGAGTTGTGCCCGGCCCTGTTGAATGCTTGCTTTGCTGTGTACAGACCACATTCACCCCACTCCACGCCATATTCTGCCGGCCTGTATACAAGTCTCGCACTAGAAGAAAGTGGTTCAGCGGACATGGTTTTCCTTACTCAAAGTAGCGGCTTCCTCATTACTGGATAAACTTTTACTCCCGGACGCTTTTGAAATTGCGGTGAGGTCGGGAAGCAGAGCCACCTCCCGAAGCAGGTCTTCGCCCCAGGAACCCTGTCCTGCCCAGGAGCCATGCTGGCGGATGCCGTTGACAAAAAACGTCGGTGTTTCTTCCACGCCGCTTTGTACGCCGCTCGCACGATCTTGAAGGACTCGGTCTAAACAGATACTTTGGGTCATGTCTTGCAGGAACCGGCGCGTGTTCAGCCCCAGATTATCCGCATACTCCACGAGAAAGCCATTGCCGAGCGCAAGATAATGGGCGAAGAGCGCGTCGTGCATCTCCCAGAACCTGCCTTGACGTCCGGCGGCTTCTGCGGCTTCGGCGGCGTGCGGGTGGAGGTCAGTTTCAGGAAAGTGCCGGAACACATAGCGCAGCCGTGTTCTCATCTGCCCCTGCAAGGCTTTGACCCAGGGTCGGGCGGCGGCGCACCGGGCGCTGTTATAGTCGCCGTACTCCACCAGCATGATGTCTGCCGCCGCAAGTCCTTGGGCATGATCCTGCTCGCCGACAGGCGGAGTCAGCATAAGTTCTTGGCTTGTGTGACGTTGAACTTCTTTGTTATCTTGAGTTTCTTTCATAGCTGTCTTATCCGCCCCGCGAGTGCTTCCGCACGGGCTTCCACTTCTTTCTGCCCGCCCAGCATGGCATGATAGCCGGCAAGCTGCTCCAGAAACGCAGGGCTGAACGGCTTGCCTGGTTCCCAGTACGGGGCATTCTGAATCTGGCTCTGCGTGACTTCGGCAGCGACACTTCCACCTAGCCAGCTTATCTGCCCAATCCAGTCAAGCGGCAGCAAAACCTGTTTTTCCAGCCACCAGTCTTTTGTGTCTACGGCAAGGCACCGGATGCGCCAGTTCTCATCGTCTACGAGGAAGTCTGCCACATGGCCGATGTCGCCGTCCCGTCCCGCTACCTCATAGCCAGTGACATCTTTGGTGTTGCGGAGAAATGCCTCTCCAGGGTCTTCCGCAGCCTCCGGGATCATCAGGGCACTGGCATACCAAGGGTTGCCGACCAAGCCAATACTGCCGAGGCCCCAGCAATACGGCCAGCCGTAATAGTCGTGTGTCTCTGTTTCCCACTGACGCGACACCGGCTGGTTGGTGTCAACCCCCGGACTGTCTTTAACCTGGGAACGTGTCACGTTGACATCCAAAGTCTGCTGCTTCCAATTAACTGCCCCCAGCACCATGGGTGCCAAAAGGACTTTACGCCCACGCAGCCAGCCGCCGGTATCAACGACGAAGTACCGCACGGCCCATGTTTGATCATCAAACAGGATTTCGTCCACTCTGCCAAGTTCGCCGTCGCACGCACGCAGCACTGCCCCATGCAACTCTTTGACCACTCTCAACATGATGATCTGCCTTTCCTAATGATCTGCCCTTCCTGAAAATCCTGGCTGTTAAACGAGTGCACTTTGACCTTCTGCCCTCTGGCTGTGGCCGCGCAGACGGAAAGCCAATGCCAGCAAAGAGACACCGTACAGCAGCGCGTAGATGCCCAGCAGGGTAATCCAAACAAGAAGCCCTGCGCCTGGCATTACCAACAGCGCAATCCCGAACACGACGGAGAGAACGCCGCTGAGGCCCAGCAGCCACTCGCCGGTGATGACCCGGTGCAGGCGGATCGCGGCAGCAATCTCCATGCCTCCAATAACAATGGCCCAGATGCCGACCAGTGTGATCAGCGCCAGTGCGGAAGCGACCGGATGGGCAAATACAAAAATGCCGACGCCGATGCCGACGATGCCTTTGAGCAGCAGCAGCCACCACTGCTCCTGTGCGTTGCGCCAGAAAGCGACGGCAATAAGCGCGAAGACGCCGTCAACAAGGGCGTAAGCCCCGAAGAAGGAGACCAGCAGAGTCAGCGCCATGCCCGGCACGGCAAAGGCCGTGATGCCGAGCAGAACGGCCAAAGTTCCGCGCAGGGCCATGACCCACCAGTTTTGTGTAATTTGGTTCTTCATAAGTAAATGTTCTCCTTGTTCTATGCGACTCGCCCCGCCCTTCGTGGCAGAAGACTCCCGCTGAATGCTGCACAGAAGAGGCAAAGCTACGCCTGCGCGGTGGGCCGGATAATGATCTCGCCGACATCAATCTCCCCCGGCTGCTCAATCGCGAATGCAATGGCGCAGGCGACCGCCTCCGCCAGGAGAGGAGGGCCGAACACGACTGAAAGAACGCCGCAGAGGTCCTGAGCCGCTCGCTGGCGATGACTCGGTGTAGACGAACCGTTGCGGCCTTGTTTTAAAACTTCTTAAGCCCTTCCCGAAAGGCAGGCGGTAGCCAGGCAGAAGAGCGCCGAGAAGAGCAAAATGACGCGGGCGCGATGCCGCGTATCCCAACGCTGCCGCACTGCCTTCCAATCCGCAGGCCGCGTCTCCCAAGTCCATCCGACAACACGGTTATTGAGCGGCACCAGCAGCGTGACCGTGCCGATAATGGACAGCAGCCAGAGCACCGACGAAGTCCCTGCCAGCCGCGCGGGCGTTCCGGTCCCCCGCAGGCGATAAGCCGCGGCGGCTGAGAGCAGCAGCGTCGCCGCGTACCACGGCGGCATGATCTTTCCGAACACCTGCGCCGATTTTTGCCCCATCTCAAACTGTGCTTGATCGTCCAGATTGCTGACCTGCGCGTGAAAGATGCTGACGCACAACTCGTTTCCCGTCATCATTCCCGCCGAAATGACCGCCAGTGTTTCCAAAATCTTCATTTCCCGCATCTCCTTCATAAAGAGTGACATTTGCTAAGTCGTTGTTCCAAATTAAGTTAGGCCGTTTTCAAGCCGTTCTTACCAGTGATTTTGCGGCATTGAGTCCGGCGATGGTTCCGTGCAGCTTCTGCTCACAGCGTCCGTTGAGCACGACGAACGCGCCTTCCTGCAGAAAGCGGTGTGCGGTGCCAGTACCGATACCCGTTCCGTCTCCCGTCACGATGATGACTTTATCTTCAAATCTCTTCATGATTTTCTCCGATGGGTGTTGCGGATGTTCGGTGAGAACCTCTTCGACACAAGGGCTAAAACGGTCAGAGGCCCTTTGCTGGGTTGTCACGGATCAACAGGAGACCGGCGAGAGTCTCAACCGCGCAGGTTACGCCATGAACTGAGAGCGCTGTCGATTTCGACCCGCCCGACGCCAGAACGTTTAACATGTCGCCCAAAGGGATGACGGCTTCAGCGAGCAGAGCTATGCCTGCAGCCCGCTTGTCCGTGGTCAGCAGCAGCGCCAGCACGACCAATCCAGAGGCGATGTCCCGAATTCCTTTAAGGCGTAGCCAGGCACGAGTGTCCGCATCGGATGCAGGCGGCTTAAGACCAAATGATCCTGTCATTCGTTCAGGAGATATGACGTAGAAACAGCCGATGGCAATGATCGCCACCGCCAGAAGAACCGCCAGGGAAAGAGAGATAGCTTTACGCATAAGATTTCCTCACGAGAACAAGTCCAAAGCGTCATCAGCCGTTTGCGATTGTCACGGCCTGATGGAGATGTTCGTTATCCAAAAGCTGAGCCAGCATGAAGGAAGCCAGATCAGCGCGGGTGATCGTGTGGGCTTTCTCGCCCGCTTCCACGGAAAAAACTCGAACATTTCCTTTTGCGGAGCCGTCCGTCAGGAAAGGCGGGCGCAGGATGACCCAGTCCAGACTGCTCCCTTCGACAGCCGCCTCCATGGCCGACTTGTCTTTGTCCTCGCCGCGCAGAAAAGTCGAAACGAGAAGGCGCTCATAAATTGGAATATTCGCCTTGCTTTCCCCCACGCCCAACATGGAAATGACCACAAGACGGCGCACCCCGCTCTGCTGCATGGATGCGATGATCGTGCCGGCGGCGCTTGCTTCCAGCGTCGTTGCCTTGTAGGGGGGTGTTTTGCCGCCAATCGTGTCGAGAACCGCGTCTTGACCCAGCATTGCCGCGTCCATCGCGGCACGGTCGGCGGCGTCACCCTCGATGATGCTAACGTTTGGGACCTTGTATCCGTCCGCGGTGTGGACAAAGGCCATGACCTGACGGCCGGCGGCTACCGCCTGTTCGACGACAGCCTTGCCGGTCTTGCCGGCGGCTCCGATGACTAAGACTTTCATGTTTTTATTCCTTCTCCTTTGACGCGGAGACCCATCGCAGCGGCATGTATCTTGCACTCTCAGCGGTGTGATCTTAGTATAGCGGCTGGCTGTGGTCCTGTCGCCCGCCTAAAGTTTGGCTTTCCGCAAGACAAAAGGACAGCCTGCAGGCTGTCCTTTCGAATAGGGAACTTGTTTCGATAGCGCGATTTTCGATTTCGCGCGACACATAAAACAAAGGCCGGATGGAGCTCGTTCACTCTGCTTCCAGCTTAAGAACTCGGCGCACCCAGCCGTGCTAGTCGTGAACTGTTTCTCCAATAAGGTGTTTCTTCGATCCATGGCTGGGCAATAACGGGAAACGGGATCAGGCGCTGACTGTCTACAGATTGCCCACGCCGTATGCACTTTCTGTCGATTTGCGCCGGATGCTGCGGACCAGGTGTTCCAAGCGCTGCACGTCATCACGGGTTAGCAGACCGTCCTTGTGGGTGCTGAGGTCAATTCCTGCGGAGGGGAGTGTGGCGGTCAGGTCATCCGCACGCACTTCCAAGAAGGCGGCAGCTTCCACAAGAGTGAACGATGTCTTCTCGGCCCACTGCGTTGTATTTTGAGTTGGCTCTTGAGTTGGCCTTTGAACTGTGTCAGTTTGCATGGATGGCCTCTTAGTTGTTTGCGATGGTAACAGCTTGGTGGAGATACTCGTCACTGGAAAGCTGGGCGATCATAAACGAGGCTAGGTCGGCGCGTGTGATCTTGTGGGCCTTCTCATTCGTGCCGATGCCGAAGACACGCACGTTCCCCTGAGCGGGGTCATCGTTGAGAATGGCCGGGCGTAGGATCACCCAGTCCAGACCGCTCCCTTCGACAGCGGCCTCCATTGCCGCTTTGTCCTTGTCCGCGCCGCGCAGAAAGGTCGAAACAAGCAAGCGATCATAAATCGGAACATTCGCCTTGCTGTCCCCGACGCCAAGCATGGACGTGACCACGAGGCGGTGCACGTCGTTTCGCTGCATGGACGCGATGATCGTGCCGGCAACGCTCGTTTCAAGGGTCGTTGCCTTGTAAGGCGTTTTGCCGCCAATCGTGTCGAGAACCGCGTCTTGACCAAGCACTGCCGCATCCATTGCGGCACTGTCGGCGGCGTCCCCTTCAACAACGCGAACGTCTGGGACCTTGTATCCGTCTGCGGTGTGAACAAAGGCTGTGACCTGATGACCGGCGGCCACGGCCTGTTCGGTGACAGCCTGGCCGGTCTTACCGGCGGCTCCGATGACGAGAACTTTCATGTTGATTCCATTTCATCTGGTCGAAGATTCTGCGCGACTTCCGGTTACGGCGCAGACGGCAAAATCTGATGCGCGAGCGGCAGGATTTGACAATCGGCATATTCTGCTTTGACAAGCGGGAAGGTGTCGACCATCTTTTGCAGATGCTCCGGCGACTCCGCCTCAAAGAAGGAGGCCACACCGTGCGTTTTTGTGCCAAGCGCCCACATCTGACGCAAGCCTCCCTCCTCGTAGAGGACTTGCGCCTGGGCATTTTCCTCGATCTCAAGTTGCGGAAAGTCCGCAGGCATCCCGGTCGCTTCGAATCTTAGCTTGGGCGTGAAGATAATAAGACATTGCATAGGACACCTTGATTTGATCTGTATATCATTCCAGTATGACGCCTGGTAGCGGCGGTGTCGCCCGCCGAAAGTTCAGCTTTCCGCAAGACAAAAGGACAGCCCGCAGGCTGTCCTTTTGTCGAGGTATTCGGTTTCGTTGTCACAGAAGAGCAAAGCTATTATAGGTGATGCCACTATCAGTGGCTTTCGCTAGAACGATACGACTGTGCTTTTCCGTGGCTTGCTCTACACTAAGTTCGAGAAGCTCTCCCTCTTTTCGAGTGCTCATTTGCATTCGACCCGGCCCAGCGGGTTGGGCCTATCCATTAGCTTGGCACACGCAGCAGGCCAGGCAACGTCTTCGGGATAAAGCGTTGTACGGAGGTAGGCCCAAGTGAGCCGCTGAACCGCTGCCACGCGCTCCGGGTTCTCGTCCGTCGTCTCTGCTGCGTCGAATCCAGCAATCCCCCCAAGCCCGTGTTCTCCGCCAAATAGTGTTACTAGACACTTAGGGCCGGAACTCAAGAAGTATGGATCAGCAAACCAGTCCGGCCCCCGAACGGTCAGGTGAGAAACGTCTTTGTCTCCCGCGACGACGAGGGACGGTGTCGTCATTCCCGCGAAACTGCGGTTCAGAAATGGATACTGCTCCGCCGCGAACGCACTTAGATCAGCACCCCCCGCTGAAAGCAATACCCCTGCTTTGATCCGCGAGTCCGACATATCTGCTCCCATATCGCCAGCAGGGTGGAGAATGCGTGCGCCCAGCAGCATACTCACCGTCTGCCCGCCGTAGGAATGCCCGGCGGCGGCAACACGGCTTGAGTCAAGCCGCCCCTCAAGCCCTAGCACGGAAGCCGTAATGATGTCCAGGTGGTCGAGGACGCGCTTCATGTCCTCAACGCGGAACTGCCAGAATAAGGGTCTTCGGGGATCGTCGGGGCGGAGGCCAAGCGTTCTTGAATCTAAGTGGGTCGGCTGAATCACGACGAAGCCCTGACCTGCCCAGAAATTGACGAGTGGGCCATAGCCATTTAAGGAAGAGCCATTGCCGTGCGAAAAGACAATGACCGGCAACTCGCGCCCGGTCATGGGGGCGGAAACTCGCACCTGTAAATCCTCGCCACGGCCCGGTGCAGGCAACGTCACCGGACTGACAGAGACAACGGAAGTGGGTGCTTTAGCGGCTCCTACTTCGCCTATATGGGTCGGCTCGTTCATGGGGCAATTTTTCTCTTGCTGTCCGCCGGAAGTCTGGGCTAACCCCCGTCGGTTAGCCCCGTTCACACATTGTAAAACCTACATCATTGCGCTGGGATGACAGGAGGATTTACTTCCGAAGCTCACCCTGGGCAGCATTGGAGACGGTTTCCCATTGCTCCCAGATGGCGAGGCGGTTAGCATAGGCGGCACGGGCGAGAGGCAGGTTCTTGTCGCCCAGAATGAACCGCAGTGGCGGCTGCTCTGCATCCACCATTTCAAGGACGGCCTCGGCGGTCGCCGCTGGGTCGCCCTTCTCCGAACCTGACAGACGCCCGATCATCTGTTGCCGTAGCTCGGCGTAAGCGTCCACGCCCGGCGACATCTTCATGGATGCAGGGGTGCCAAACTCGGTGGCGTAAGCGCCCGGCTCAATCAAGGTGACTTTAATGCCGAAGGGCTTGACCTCTGCCGCGAGGCTTTCGTGAAGCGCTTCCACAGCCCATTTCGAGGCGCAGTAAAAGCCGAGGAGCGGCACCGCGATAATGCCCAGAGTGCTAGAGACACCGATAATATGACCGTTGCCCTGCTGCCGCAGGAAAGGCAAGGCGGCTTGAATGACCCGGAGTGTGCCGAAGTAGTTTGCGTCAAACTCGGCGCGAACATCGGTCTCGCTCGCTTCCTCTGTGGTAGCGACCAGGGAATAGCCCGCATTGTTGAGAACGATGTCCAGTCTGCCGAAGTGGGCGTGTGCCTGTGCCACGGCCTGCTTCACCTGAGCAGCATCCGTCACGTCAAGCGTCAAAGGAAGCACAGCGTCGCCGAAGCGCTCCGTCAGATCGGCTACGTCTGCCAGTGTGCGGGCGGTCGCAACGACCTGATCGCCACGCCCCAGCGCGGCTTCGGCCCAGATGCGGCCAAAGCCGCGAGATGCGCCGGTGATAAACCAAACTTTGCTATTCATGTCATTCTCCTTAGAGTTTTGAGATACACTCTAAGGCTCCAATGGCTATTGCCCGAGCGGCCAAGGCCCCAACTGCCTTGAATCAGTGTCTTGCAGAAGTGCGTCGCCTGCGAGCAGGAAAAGCGAACTTCATTTTGCTGACATAATTCCAGTGTTCCGCAAGACAACAGGGCAGGCCGCAGGCTGTGCCGGTTCTTCAAACTGTGCTGGTTCTTCCGAGCGACAGCCGCCGGTGATCTTCCGGCGTGTCAATGTCTACTGCGCCTTCAGGAAAGGAGAGACCTAGAACCTCAGAAGAATAACGGGCAAACAGTGTTTTCGCCCCGTCTTGTCCAGTGAGTTGGGCCAGTTCCGGCAAGAGCGTCGGTGAAAACAGAGCGGGAACGCCCTGAATACCGCCGTATTCACTTGCTATAATGCGGCTTCCAGTGGAGCAATAAGCGGCCACTAACGCATTCAAAGTACCGGCGGTGACAAGCGGCTGGTCGCAGAGCATCAGGACAGAGGCTTGGGTGGGGCCTTGCTGTTGCTGGTCTTGAAGAGCAAGAGCGCCAGCGCGAACCGATCCACCCATGCCCTCTGCCCACTCCGCGTTGACGACAATCTGTACAGGAAGATGCCTGACTTCCAAGGCAAGCGCGGGAGCATTCGCGCCGAGTACCACAACAATTGGAGCGCAGACCGAAGAAACGGCAGTCTCAGCGGCGTGCGCGAGCAAGCTGCGCCCTTGGTAGAGAAGAAGCTGTTTGGGTGAACCCATGCGGGCGCTGGCACCGGCGGCCAAAAGGATCAAGCCGATAGAGGACATGACGTTTGCTTTTCCCTGATGTGCATTGGCTCAGAACGGTCCCGAAGAAAGCCGCCCGCACGGCCCGCCTGCCCGGCCTGAATTTCGGCAGTAATGGACAGCGCAATCTGCTCGGGCGTGTCTGCCCCTAAATCCAGCCCGACGGGGCTATGCAGGCAGCTTCGGTGCGCGTCCGTGATGAAAAGTCCGTCGTCACGGATTTCGGCCAGCAGGCGTTCCGTCCGCACCCAGGGTCCAAGCTGACCAATGTAGGAGACCGGAGACGTCAGCAGGAGGCGCAGTACCTGTTTGTCGTCGGGGTAGTTGTGTGTCATCACCACCGCTACAGTTTGGGAGCTGAGGCTAATAGTCTCGCCAATCAGTTCCAGAGAGCCTGCGAGCACAGAGTCGGCTAACGGAAATCGCTCAGGGCGGGGCAAGGCTGCGCGTGTGTCTACCACCGTGACGTGCCAGCCAAGTTCTTTGGCGAAGCGAATCAGCGGCAGGGCATCGTGGTTTGCGCCGAAGATGACCAGCGGCAGCGGCGGCAAGATGACTTCCAAGAAGACAACTGCGGCAGTCTTGTCGTGTGGCAGCAGATACGTTTGCGTGCAGGACTTTCGGGCTGCCAGCACGGCAGCCGCATCCCGCTCCACTTGCCCTTCAAGTTCTACTTGCTCCTCAAGTCGTGCACAGGAGATTGTGCTTTTTGTCGCGCCATCCGACATCAGCAGAAGACGCTGGCCGACGCTTTCAGGCGTGTCTTCGCCGATGAGCGTCGCAATGACAGCAGGATGCCGCTGATGCAGGACATTCTCCAGCAGCTTCAGCGGGCCGGGCGACTGCTGCGAAATGCGCTCCAGCAGCACTTGAACCCTCCCGTTGCAGCCGAGGCCGAACCCCCACACAACATCGTCTTCGTCGGTCGAGTCGTAAGTCACGAGCACTGGCCCGCTCCGCGTGTGCCATGCGGCTTTCCTCAGCAGGTCACCTTCCAAGCAGCCGCCGCTGACAGACCCGGCCAGCCGCCCTTCAGCAGTCAGCAGCATTCGGGCACCGGGCCGCCGGTACGTTGAGCCGCTGACCGCAACCACTGTTGCCAGTATAGCTTCACGGTCCTCCGCACGGACAGTTTTCTCCGCGCAGAACGCTTCCCAAGCCTGGACAATCTCTGTCAGTTCTTTCATGCCGTTCTTTCCGCGTTGTTCTTCATCACCTTGTCCAGCGTGATCGGTAAGTCACGGACACGCTGGCCGGTTGCGTGGTAGACAGCGTTGGCAATCGCGGCGGCGACACCGACAATGCCGATCTCGCCGACGCCCTTGACGCCGAGCGGGTTGACGTGGGTGTCCGTCTCCGGCACAAACGTGATGTCAATCTCCGGGATGTCTGCATTGACCGGAATGTGGTACTCCGCAAGGTCTGCGTTCATCACGCGGCCTGTGTGCGTATCCGCCACGGTTTCTTCCAGCAGAGCCATGCCGACTCCAAAGATGATGCCGCCCACAAGCTGGCTGCGGGCCGTTTTGGCGTTCAGGATGTTGCCCACGCCGTAAGCGCCGACAATGCGCCGCACGCGCACTTCGCACAGGTCCGGGTCCACCGACACTTCCGCGAAGACGGCTCCGAAGGCGTGCATGGCGTACTTGTCTGCTTCTGCGCCCGGCTTCGACTCGGTTTTGACCTCAACAGACGGCATCTTTTGGCGTGCCATCAGTGCGGCGTAAGTTTCTCCCTGCGAGGAGTTGGACTTCACAAACATCCGTCCCTCGGAAACGTCTACGCTCAAGGGGTCCGCCCCGAACAGCGGAGAAGCGGGATCGGCGACGGCCAGAGCGACCGCTTTCGCTTTCGCGGCGGCACATGCCGCCTGGACCGCCGAGCCGGTGGAGGCCGCCGTCATTGAACCGCCCGACATAGGCGTTTCCGGCATCCGCGTGTCGCCCAGCCCGAAGCGGACGCGCTCAGGCGGCAGGCCGAGTGCGTCGGCAGCGACCTGCGTCATCACAGTGTACGTCCCCGTGCCGAGGTCCTGTGTTCCCGCCTGCACGTCGGCGCTGCCGTCGGGCAGGAGCCGGGCCAGGGCAGAGGACGGGAAGCGGAGCATCGGGTAGGTCGCGGTCGCCATGCCTTGACCAATTAGCAGGCCGTCCGCCGTCTTCATTGAGCCGGGCGCGGGGGTGCGTTTGCCCCAGCCGATCTGTTCCGACGCTACCTCGTAGCACTCGCGCAAAGACTTAGACGACCAAGGCTTGCCGCTCTCGGGTTCCTTTTCGGCGTAGTTTTTGAGGCGCAGAGCGACCGGGTCCATATCCAGCGCATATGCCAGCTCGTCCATCGCCGACTCGATGGCGAACGTCCCCGACGCCTCGCCCGGCGCACGCATATAGGTCGGCGTTCCGACGTCGAGGCGCACCAGCCGGTGCGAAGTCTCCTGGTTCGGCACTGCGTACAGGAGGCGCGTGACGGCGGCGGACGGCTCGGCGAACTCGTCAAACGAAGACGTCTGCGAGTGGACGTCGTGCCTCACGCACGTGAGTCCTCCGTCCGCTGCCGCCCCAAGCCGGACCTGCTGCTCTGTGCGGGATCGGTAGCCGACCGGGCCGAACATCTGACTGCGCGCCAGCGCCAGCTTGACAGGCCGGCCCACCTGCTTTGCGGCCAGCGCCGCGATTATCACGTGCGACAAAAGCGAGCCTTTGCAGCCGAAGCCGCCCCCCAGAAAGTGCGTGACGACCCGCACGTCCTCGACCGGCAGTCCGAAGGTTTTGGCGATCACCTTGCGCGTGCCGAAGACGCCCTGCGTGGTGTCATAGAGGGTCAGTTTTTCGCCTTCCCAAACCGCCAGAGTCGCGTGCGGTTCCATTGGGTTGTGGTTCTCGACCGGCGTCACGTACGTTTCCGAGACTTTGGTGGACGCCTGCCGCATACCTGCGCCGGTGTCGCCGCGCTGGGTGTCGGGCTTGTAGGCGATGGCGATGGCGGGCTTGTAGGCGTTCTTCTTTTCTTTGTCTATCTCGGTGCGCGGCGTCTTCTCGTCATACTGGAACTTGACCAGTGAGGCCGCGTGAGTGGCGCGCTCGAACGTGTCAGCGACGACCACGCCGATAGGCTGGTTCTGGTAATAGACGTTCGTGCCTTGAAGCATCTGAAAGACGAACGCCGGGGCGGCGGCGTCTTGACCGCCGGGGCTGTCCGGTGTCCTCGGCAGCCGCAGGGCGTTTGCGGGGGTGATGACCCGCAGGACGCCCGGTAGAGCCTCGGCCTGGCTGGCGTCAATCCCGGTAATCGTCCCGCGTGCAATGGTGCTCGTGATCAGCACGCCGTACACCACGTCGGCGACCGGCATATCGCCGGAGTATTTCGCCCCGCCGATGACTTTCAGCCGCCCATCCACGCGGTCCAGTGGCTGTCCGACGGATTTGCCGGGGGTACTGTTCGGCGCGGGCTGTACCTGATTTGCGGCTGTTAGTGTAGTGTCCATAGTTTTGTGTGTCCTCATCCAAACCCCGCCCAAGGCTGCGTTCCGAATGGAAGAAACCGGGGCGATACATACAGAAATGCTGGAGGCATGTCGAGCGAGGTTACCTAAATCTATTTGTAGGGTTCAGCCCCTCGTAAGTCTGCAGTGGCCTGACCATCCATGCTCACGCTTGTCTGCTCACTGTCGTCAGACAGCGCACCATCGTCCGCTTTGCCAGCTCGATCTTGAACGCATTGTCTTTGTAGCCCTGGGCAGGCTTCATCTCGGCCTCCGCCGCCGCCCGGAAGTTTTCGGCAGTCGCGGGTTTCCCGGCCAGCAGCTTTTCGGCCTCAAACGCCCGCCAGGGCTTTGCACCGACCCCGCCGAGGGCGATCCGCGCTTCTTTGATCGTCCCGCTTTCCATGTCCAAAGCGACGGCGGCGGACGCCAGCGCGAACGCATAGGAAGCCCGATCACGAACTTTTAAATATTGGGAATTGGCGGCAAACGGCAGCGGCGGCAGCTCGACCGCCGTGATGATCTCGCCCGGCTCCAGCACATTCTCGCGCTCCGGGTGGTCACCCGGCAGCAGGTGAAAATCGGTGAAGGCAATTCTACGGACACCGGCGGGGCCGCTGGTCACGATGGTCGCGCCGAGCGCGGCCATTGCAACGGCCATGTCCGACGGATGCGAGGCGATGCAGGCTTTGCTCGTTCCCAAGACGGCATTGACCCGGTTGTAGCCGTCAATGGAAGGGCAGCCGGACCCCGGCTCGCGCTTGTTGCAGGGCGTGGCCGTATCCCGGAAGTAGTAGCAGCGAGTACGCTGCAAGATGTTTCCGCCGGTGGTCGCCATGTTGCGGAGCTGGGCGGATGCGCCCATGAGAATGGCCTGGGACAGCATCAAGTAGGCTTTGACGACGGCGGGGTCGTTCGCCAAATCCGTGTTGGTCACCAGCGCCCCGACCGACAGGCCGCCGCTTGCTGTCGGCGTGATTTGGGTCAGCGGCAGAGTGGAGACATCCACGACATAGGATGGGGTCTCGACGTTCAGCTTGATCAGGTCGATTAAGTTCGTGCCGCCGGCGAGGAAGCGGGCCGGGGTCGTGAGGGCATTCGGCGCTCCGCCCGCAACCGCCCGGCTGGCGGCGGTGGTTTTCTCATCGGGGGCCGACACATATTCAAACGGGTGCATTTTCGCCTTCTTTCCGCACATCTTGAATCGCCGCAACGATGTTGGTGTACGCGCCGCAGCGGCATAGGTTGCCGCTCATGCTTTCGCACACGTCGGCATCGGTCGGGCCGACCGGCTCTTTCAACAGAGCCGACGCGCTCATAATCTGGCCGGGGGTGCAGAAGCCGCACTGAAAACCATCATGCTGAATGAACGCGGCCTGGACCGGGTGCAGCGCGTCGCCGTTTGCCAAGCCTTCAATGGTCGTAATTTGCTTGCCTTGATACGCCACAGCAAGCGCCAAACACGAGTTAATGCGTTTGCCGTCGGCATGAACGGTGCAGGCACCGCATTGGCCGTGGTCGCAACCTTTTTTGGAGCCGGTGAGGCCGATGCGCTCGCGCAGGGCGTCTAAAAGCGTGACGCGCGGCTCGATTTGCAGCGTGTGGGCCGCGCCGTTGACATGGAGTGTCACGGGAACAGTGCCGACCGAAGACGGCGGCAGCAGCGCCGGTGGCGTCGGGATCGGGGCTTCCTGGGCCTCGGCTTTGCCCAGCGGCAGGGACAGCACGAGCGCAACGCCGAGAGCGGCGGCAAGAAACTCGCGCCGGGAAAGCCCGCGCGTGCCGGGGGACGGCGAGGCGGGGGCGGGCGGCGCGGGAGCCAGGGAAGAAAGCCCGGCCAGCAGGTCTTCCGCGCGGGGGGCCATGCCCGGCGCGGCGGCGAACTGCCAGCGAATAACCCCCTCAGCATCCAGCACGAACAGCGCCTGCCGCCCGGACACGCCGTACAGCGCGGCGGCGTCGCCGGACAGTGGGGCCGTCAGGACCGGCAGGGTTTCATCCTCGCCGCCGAACGCGGCCTCGGTCCAATCGGCCTGCGGCGAAAACCCCAGCAGCTCGCCGGAAAAGCCGGACTGGGCGAAAACGCGGTTAATCTGCGTGAGGCCCTCGGCGCGGGCCGGGTCCCAGCCGGGCGGCGAGAAGGCCAGCAGGACAGGCCGGCCACGCAGGTCGGACAGGCGACCTGCCGGTCTGCCGGGCGCGGGTGGAAGCGAGAAGTCAGGGGCCGAAACGCCTGGAGATAGAAAACTCACACGGATACCTCTTTGACTGTTCTCTCTTTAAATTTCTGCCTTCAGCGATGTTTGCACTGCGCGGATTTGGACCGCGACATGGAGCGTGCAATTCTGCTCACAAAAGCTGCATCTTAATTCCAGTATACAGGTCAACAGGTTGTCTTGTCTCCCGTCAACGGTACAGCTTTAAACTAGACAAAAGGACAGTTGGCAGACTGCCCTGTCGAGTCAGTTACTTGTTCCGACAGTGTGCTTCTTGGTGGCCGTCCCACTGCGGATTGCCTGCGTCTGCATCGTGGAACCATCCTGGATGAAGAAAGGGCGGGGATGCTTTTAAGCCTGCTCGCTGAGATAGCGAAGCGCAGGCGCGATGTACATGGTCCGCTCCCAAGTCGGGTGCAGGCGCTGCACCGCAGGTTCGAGCTGACGTACTGCCTCCGCAGAAGTCATTCCGTTCACCTTAGAGGACGCCACCAGTCGGCGCACCTCAGCGAAGTAGCCGCGCACATTGTCGGCGATTTCGGTCCCGCCCAAGTTCCCGTGTCCAGGGACAACAAGGCGCGGCTGCTGCTCCGAGACCCGAACGAGGGCCATTTCCCAGGCCCGCAGGTCAATGTCAGCCGCGCTGATCATCGGAGGAAAGAGCGGAACGATGGGGAACATCCGCTCCTCGACGAGGTCGCCCACGAACGTCACCTTTTGGTCAGGGATACTGATGATCTGGTCGCCGGGGCTGTGTGCGATGCCCCCGGTCCAAAACTCGACTTTGCGATTGCCGAGGTCGAGGGAAGCACGGCTGCCCTCGTACACTTCGTCGGCCAAAGTGATGTGTATGTCGTCCAGAAGAGAAACCTGGTCGGGAGGGAGAGATGAGCGGAACCCCTTCAGCAGCTTCTCTCCGCTACTCGCTAAGTAGTCACGCTGAAGCTTGTTGTAGAAAATCTTCGCATGGCCCTTGAACGCCTGCGCCCCGAAGGTATGTTCGGGATGCGCGTGCGTGACTGTCAGGATGATGTTACGCTTGCCCGCGATGGCCCGCGCAGCCTTCAAGACGTCGCGTCCGCTCTGCGGTGTAAACCCGCTGTCAATGACCAGCACGGTTTTGTCGCCTTCTATAATGCCGATGTTCGGCACGAGGGGAGTCCGCTTGTCTGGAATGACCCAAATGCCGTCGGCGATGCGGCTGGGGAAGCGTGCATCAACTGTTGGCACAGAAGATAAGGGGATGAATAGCGGGGGAGCCTCCGCTGCCCGCGATCCCGTCGCGCTCAAGGCGGACACACCTAGGAGGCTGCCTACTGCGCTCAAGCAAAGGAAATTCCGCCGGTCCAATCTGGTCATGTTCATAGTGTTTTCTTCCTGTTCATAGTGTTTTCTTCCTGAGCTGCCACTTTTCTTTCCTGTGATGAGGGAACCCGAAGCAGAACTGAGGACTTTATAACGGCTCAGTTATGTCAACGGGCTTGAGACAGCCTAAATCTAAAGCCTAGATCACCCGACAGATTGTCCGCCATCGGCTTGCAGCACAGTCCCTATGGAGAATGTCGCATCAACAAGCAGGTAGATAATTCCGCGAGCAATCTCGATTGGTTCGGCGAGACGCTTCATGGCGGAATAGCTCGCAAGCGTGTTTCTCTGCTCTTGCGTCCCGCTCGACAGCATTGCCGTTTCGGTCCCGCCAGGCGCAATCGCGTTGTTGCGGAGACCTGCTGTCGCGTATTCGAGTGCGACGCTCTTGGTCAGGCCGATGACGGCGTGCTTGCTGGCGGTATACGAAGGCCCCCCGTTACCAGCGCCACTTTGTCTCGGAAAGGCCGCGGGCCAGCCGTATCGGCGCTTGAATATGTTTTTGCTTCTTGCCCCTTGCCTGGGAAGGAGGGTGTAAGAGCCGTGTAAGGAGGGTGTAAGAGCCGTGTTTCGCAGTTGAGTTGATGTCATTATAAATTGCGGTCTTCCTTTGTGTACAGCAAGACGAGCGCCCAATTCATGCCGGACAGCACAGAGTTGAGTATAGAGGAACGGAGGTGCTTCTGTCGCCCGCCCAAAGTTCGGCTTTCCGCAAGACAAAAGGACAGCCCGCAGGCTGTCCTTTTGTTTAGGTAGGTCGTTTGATATGAGTGCATTACTGCAAGCTGGCAAGGCCACGCTTGAGTGCCGTGATCACCGCCTGAGTGCGGTCTTCGGCGTTCAGCTTGCCCAGAACGTGGGTGACATGGAACTTGACCGTGCTTTCCGTGATGAACAGCGACGCGGCAATTTCCCGGTTGCTCATGCCTCGCACCATCAGACGCAGCACCGCGTCTTCCCGCTCGGAAAGCTGCCCGTAGACAATCCGGCCCGCAAGTTTGGCTCCGACTTCCGGCGAGACCGGCGACTGACCTGAGTGGACAGCCTTGATCGTTTCCAGCAGCACTTCGCGCCCGACGTCTTTCAAGAGGTAGGCTTTGGCCCCAGACTGAAGGCCCCGGAAGATGTCTTCGTCCGCGTCATAGGTCGTCAGGATAATCGTTCGGGCCGACGGTGCATCGCGGCGGATCGCGGCGATAGCTTCGGCCCCGTTCATCTCCGGCATCCGCAGGTCCATCAGCGTGATGTCGGGCCGGTGCTGCTGGTACAACGTCAGCGCCTCGGTGCCGGTGGCGGCCTGGCCGACAACCACCATGTCGGCCTGCTCTTCAATAATCCCGGCGAGGCCGTCACGCACGATCGGATGGTCATCGGCAATGAGAATGCGGATCATACTGTGGCCGCTTTCTCTACAGGCGGATCACAAAAGATCGGCAGCGAAAGTTCCACGGCGGTCCCTTCTCCCAAGCGGCTGAGGATCGCAAACCGTCCGCCGGCCTTTTCCGCCCGCTCCCGCATTCCCGTGATCCCGAACCGTTGTGCTTCTAAAACGTTGGGATCAAATAACTCGGGATCGAAACCGCGCCCGTTGTCGCGCACACGCAGGCACACTTCCTGCGTGTCAAACGCAAGCTCGACAGCAATTTCTTCCGCCTGCGCGTGTGCGAGGGCATTTGCAACCGCCTCCTGCCCCACCCGTAGCAGACAATGGGCCGCGTCAGCCGGCAGAACGCAGGGGACACCTTCCAGCACATATCGGCTTTTTACGTTTGTTCCCTGCACCTTCTGGGTCAAAAGACGGGCTAGGGCCTCACTCACAGGAGCCGGCTCTGAGCCTCCAGGCGTTACCTCAACCGGCGAGGAGCGCAGTGCAGCCACGGACTGACGGGCCTCAACAAGACTTTCGCGGGCCAACTCCCGCGCTTTGCCGATGCGGGCCTGGGCCTTGTCCCACTGAACTTGGGCAATCGGGAGGTTCTCGAGCGAGGCTGGCGTGGGGACATTGGCAAGAGCCGCTTCCGCCGCGTCAAGCTGGGTCACAATCCCGGCGAAGCCCTGCGCGAGCGTGTCGTGGATTTCCCGCGCCATCCGGGTGCGCTCTTCCAGCACGGCGGCCTGAGACTGATGCGCGGCGACGGCTTGGTCGGCAGCGGCAAGCTCTGCGGCAATGCGCCTTCGGTCGGTGATGTCGCGGATGTTGCACTGGATGACCGTGTGGCCGTTCTCTCGGTACAAGTTGGAAACAAACTCGACCTGGCGCTGCTCCCCGCGCTGGTTTTGGAGCGGCAGGTTCTCGTACCGGATGTAGCCTTCGCGCTTCAAGCACTCGAAGGCTTCCTGGCTGGCGGCTTTGTCTTGAAGCAGCCCGATCTGCCAGAGCTCTTTGCCCAGCAGTTCCTCGTGGGGGTAGCCGAGCAGTTCCGTCATAAAAGGATTGGCATCTGTCACCCGGCCCTGTTCGCTGTCGAGGATGAGGATGCCGTCACGGGCGGCCTCGAACAGCCGCCGGTACTGCCGCTCAGAGACTTTCAGGGCATCTGCGACATTCTCCGCTGAGGCTTGCGCTGCCTGTGCGGCTTCCAAAGCAGACGGGGCATGAAGAGGAGGGGTAGAAGGAAAATCCGGCATGACTAAAGCTCGGCCTTTCGCTGCAATTGTCACCCAACAAGAAGTCAAAGCCGGCGGCGACGATAATATGGACGATGAAAAGGGCAATTTATGTTGCCGCCTCAGTTTCTTGTCTCCATTATAGCATTCCACAAAACATTGCACAGTCTAAATAATCTTGATGCTGTGCAGAGTCTCATGCAAAGTCAAGAACAATAAATGTACTGTCGAAGTCACTGATCTGCCTGAAAAATCAGCTAAGGCTTACGGCACTGCCGCCACAGCCGGAGCAAACGACTCTTTCTCATGCTGTTAATTATTCAGTCGACTGCGATAGAGACAACAAAACTATTGTAGCCATTGAGAAGGTGCAACCATGCAAGCCACCATTTGCAACAGAAACAGCGTGGCTCTCAAATCAAGGAACCGAGCCGCTTTTCACAACGGATTTATGCGTTTCGCGTGGTGGAATCCTTGATCCACAACAATAAAACAACTGATCGCCCCGTTACATAAGAAGTCGTTTCCGAGCAAAGCTACAGCACGGCCCTTGCAGTGTCTATTGATGCCGCGACTGAGATTGCCTAAAACATCCTCTATGCTTCTGCTATAGCCCTGTTTCTCTTCCAAGTTGACTTTGAGCAGCCCGGAGGCACTGGCGGAGAGCCTCATCGTATTGTTGATCGCGCCTGGAGCTTTTCCAGAACTGTTTGATCTCTCGGGTTTTCGGCAGCGCAATGATCCTTGTGAAAAGATAGCCCTGACAGGAGAATAAATCCTGTCAGGGCTAAGCAGATTGCAGCAACTAAAATGCGACATTCGCTCGGGACTGTTCACTTCTGAGCATTATAAGTACGCTAGGGCAATCGGCGTAGGGTTAAACGCATTTTTGTTGCTGGCAGGGGATGTCAGGGCTATTGCTCTGATTGAGAGCCATAGCACTTGCGTTTGGGACGGCGCGATAAAGTTCAACTCGGTCCACAATTGGCTTCGTCATCTCGCTGAAGCAATCTTTGTGTATCTGGTCTAACTCGATCAGCGAAATGCCTTGCTCCAGCTCCCTGAGCGCTTGCAAAGCACTATCAAGATTAACGGCATCATCAAGATTAGCGACGTTGCCAGCGGCAAAGGTATCTGGAACCTGGCTGTAGTCGTCATCAACAATGCCGCGTTGCAGGGCCGCAATTTTGCTGGCAATGCAATTAACTTTGTTGGCAAGATAGATTGCAAGGCTCACCAATTGCCTGCGCCGCTCGACGACCTCAAATCTGCGATCCTCTGTCTTCGGTCGGTCAAGGTGGCCCAAAATCCTCTTTGCGCAAGCCTGGACATAAACGGTGTCGCAGTCAGGGATGTGCAGCTTGAAGTCGATGATGGCAACTTGGATGTTGAATACCAAGTCACAGTCAGCCACTTCGCGGACGATTCCATCAGCCGTTTGGGCAAAGGCCGAGGACACCTGGAGATTTTGGTCTGCCAGCTTGAAGGTAGCAAAATGCTCAGGAACCCAAACAACCTCAGACGGTGGTTTGTCATTGTTGATGTTGTGGTACATCCTGAGAACCTTATTGCCAGGAATTAAATCTTGGCGCAGGCCAACCGCGTAGCCACCGCCAATGGCCCTTCTTGAGGAAAGCGATCCGCCTTTGCCTATAGCCGCGATGATGACAGTCACTTGCTCAGTGAACCTGCTGGCAAACTCGATGATCGCCTGACGTGCTTCCTCTTTGCAATCATCTGTTTCAGCATTTTCGTAGTTCAGCTCCAATTCAAACGCCTGCGCCTGGATGGCGGCGGCATCGAAGTCGTCAATAGCTTTGCAGTAATCGGGTTGCTCGAAGGGGCAGCCATCCAAGCTCGCCTGAATGTCATTCAAGATTTCCCCGGAGGCCAGCTCCCTGAGGATTGCCGGAAAGCTACACGGATACAGTTTCCTGTTGTAATATTCGGGGTGATAAAACGATTCTGATCTTGGCTGACCAGGCATCCAAACATACTCGGACGGGTATGCAGCAGTGTTGACATTGTAGGAGACATACCGATCCTCCTTGCCGCGCAGCAGCCCAGGCCATGAACGTACCCGGTAACCGCTTTCGCAGAAGCGGCGATTGATCTTGCCGCCGGCAGCATCGATGATCTGAATGATGCAGTCACTGGCCGCTTGAACGAAGGCCGTCGCGTCGCGGCGCACCTCCTCCTGGTCAATGCTCTCATCTGCAGACCAGTACCGATCCCACAACTCGCGGGCATGTGCGCCGAGGACGGCGGCGTCGAAG
>CAXSZN010000069.1:0-24905 GCA_964241935.1 uncultured Armatimonadales bacterium | reverse complement strand
GCCTGCTGTATGCCCAGCGCGGCATTCCGGCGATGCTGGACTTCTGCAAAGATATCAAAGAAGTGGCGAAGCCGGGGGCGCTGCTGCTGAACTACGCCAACCCGATGGCGATGAACACCTGGGCCTGCAATCAGTACGGCGGCGTCCAAACCATCGGCCTGTGCCACGGGGTCCAGGGCGCACACTGGCAGATCAAAAATGTTGTCGAAGTGTGGGCGAAAAAGCATGGGTACTTGAAGGAAGATGAGACAATTGCACGGCGCTCGGAAGTGGATGCGGTCTTTGCCGGCATCAACCACCAGACCTGGTGTATTAAAGCTGAGTGGCGCGGGATGGACATGATCCCGCATCTGCTGGAAGCGTTCCAGATGCACCCGGAGTACGCCCGGACCGAGAAAGTGCGGATTGACGTTCTCAAGCGCTTCGGCTATTATTCTACAGAGTCGAACGGGCATTTGTCCGAGTACCTGCCCTGGTATCGCAAGCGGGTCGGTGAAATCCCCAATTGGATTGACCTGTCGTCGTGGATCAACGGCGAGACCGGCGGCTACCTGCGGGTCTGCACCGAGGGCCGGAACTGGTTCGAGAAAGACTTCCCGAACTGGATGGCAGGCGACCCGGCGAAATACGCCCCGGAAAACCGGAGCGAGGAGCATGGCTCGTATATCATTGAGGGGCTGGAAACGGGACGGATCTATCGGGGCCATTTCAATGTGGTCAACAAAGGCCATATCACGAACCTGCCCGACGGGTGCGTGATCGAGATACCGGGCTATGTAGACAAAACCGGGGTCAACATGCCGGTGATCGGCGACCTGCCGCTGGCCTGCGCCGCGACCTGTTCGGCCAGTGTCCGGGTCCAGCAGATGGGCGTGGAAGCGGCGGTGCACGGCGACGTCCTGCTTCTCAAGCAGGCCATGCTGCATGACCCGCTGGTCGGCGCGGTGTGCAGCCCGGAAGAAGTTTGGCAGATGACCGACGAGATGCTGGTCGCGCAGGCCCAGTGGCTGCCGCAGTACGCCGGCGAGATCAAAAACGCCGCCCGGCGTTTGGATGACGCTGAGCGGGACGGCACGCGGGTCAAATTAGTCCAGACCGAAGGCGCGGCCCGCCTGCACACGGCAACGGTGGAAGAAATGGAAGAAAACGCCCAGGAAGCTCGCGCCAATGCCCAGGCGGCGGATAAAGGCAAGATGACGCAGACGGCGGCGGGAAGCGTCGAGGAGCCGCAGAACACGGAGAAAACGGCTACTGCCGAAGAAATGATGCTGGCGGTAGACGCAGGGGCATAGACAGGGAACAGGTGCTGGTAAGGCACCGGCACTTCCAGTGCCGGCATTCTACTTGATAGTAACCGTTGTTTTGGCGGACACCTGTGCGGCGGGGGCAACTTGACGGATCGCGCCGGCGTCGGCGGGGGTGCGGGTCGGGATGCCCATGTTGGTCGGGTCCGGGTCGGTGTTGACGACAACGCCGCCGGTAATGGCGGGCTGGTTGTCCGACATGAGATGGGCGGAAAGAGTGTAGACTCCGGGCGGGACCGGGTGGCCGGCAGCGTCGCGCCCGTTCCAGACCGCATTATAGACCAGCGCTTTGCCGGGTGCAACCGACAGCGACGACAGGTTCTGATTAAACAGCTTGCCGGTGGCCCAGTCCCAGAGGACTGTTCCAGCGGCATTGGCCGCCGTAACATCGAAGCGCTGGCCGGACCCGAAGTTGTAGGTGACGGCTTTGCTCGATGTGTTCAGAACTCTGAATGTCATCCGCACGGCCTGTCCTGGCCGGTAAGTGTCGCGCTGGACAGTCAGCGTCCCCGGCTGCGCGGAGCCGGGCAGCTTCAAGGTCTGCGAAATCGGCGGAATCGAGTTGGAATTCAGCGGCGGCGTTCCGGCTGCGGTTTGGGCAAGTGCCGGCAGTGCGGCAGCGGCAGACAAGCCGGTGACCGCGAAAAATAAAATAACTGGTTTCATGCTAACAATTCTTCCCGTTTTGCCTGCTGCCAAACCGCTTCCATCTCGGCAAGCGTCAGATCCGAGACAGCGCGATTTGTCTCTGCCGCAAACCGCTCAATGAACCGGAACCGGGCGGCGAAGCGCGTCGTCATCCGGCGCAGGGCGTCTTCGGGATCAATTTTAAGCTGCCGGGCGACATTAACCAGGGTGAACAACAAGTCGCCTAGCTCGTCCCCGGCGCGGTCTGTCTGGCCTGCCGCAATTTCGGCGCGAAGCTCCGCGATCTCTTCCTCCACTTTGTCCAGCACTTCACTTATCGAAGGCCAGTCGAAGCCGACTTTGACGACGCGCTTCGAGACCTCCGCCGCCCGCATCAGTGCGGGCAGGCCGGCCGGAATGCCGTCGAGAATGCTGACACGGTCTTCATAGCCCGGCTCGGCTCGCTTGATCTGCTCCCAGTTGGTCAGCACCTCGTCGCTGCCCGACACCGTGACTGCGCCGAACACATGCGGGTGGCGGCGAATCAGCTTCTCGGTGATGCTTTGCGTGACATCAGACAGCGTAAATACGCCGGTTTCCGACGCAAGCTGGGCATGAAAGACGACTTGCAGCAGCAAGTCTCCCAGCTCTTCCGAGAGCTTCGCGGGACTTCGCGCGTCAATCGCTTCCACAACTTCATACGCTTCTTCGATGACATATTTCCGCAGAGTTTCCGGCGTCTGCTCCCGGTCCCACGGGCAGCCGTCCGGGCCGCGCAGCCGGGCCATGACTTCGGCCAGCGCGGCGAAGTCGGCAGGAGTTGCCGCGGGCAGCGGGGCAGGCGCGAAAACGCGCAGGGGGACGTTCTCCCGGCGCAGCGCTTCGACAATTGGGAGGCATGTCGGGTCGCCCGTCAGCGGATGGCCGGCAACGGCGTACACGGCGTCGCCGGCTCGCGCGGCCTTCAGAACCCGCTCTACGGCGTCCGCATCGCTCAGGCTGTCCAGATAAGCATCAAAGAAAACGTCCCCGGCATCCGACTCCAGCCAGTCAACCGCCGGATGCGAACGCGAGCGCGTCATCTTCGGTCCGGAAGCCCTTTTAAGCGCGTCCCAGGCGCCTAAACTCAGGCCGGCGCGAGTATCAGATGGCCCGAGGCCAATTAAAGTAAGCATAAGTTTCTCCGAAAGCCTAATACGGCAAAACTGTCTGGTTATCCTTTCGGCGCCAGGCCCGTACCAAAGCGCAGCCCGTCGAGGAGGAGAGCGACCATGCGGTCAGCGTGGCTGGGGCCGTCGCTGCGGGCCGACAGGCACAAGTTCGCGACCGCATGTAACAGATCACTCGCTTCGACATCGGGGCGGACCTCGCCCGCAGCTTCGGCAGAAGCGAGAAGTGTTTGCAGAGCCGGCTGAAGCCGCTGGCTGAAGTAGGCCGGCAGAGCGTCGAAGGCCGGATCGCCTGAATGCAGCGCCTTCGCCAAGCCGCGCTTGGTCGCAATGAAAGCCGCATAGCGCTGCATCCAGCGTGCCAGTGCGTCAAACGGCGCGTATTGGCCCGTCAAGATAAGTGCGGCGTCCGCGCAGGCGTCAATCTCGCGGCGGAAAACGGCGGCGATCAGGTCAGAGCGCTGCGGAAAGTGCCGGTAAACGGTGCCGATGCCGACCCCGGCCTTTTCGGCGATCTCCCGCACCGGCGCGTCCACCCCGGAAGCCGCAAACACCGTAAGCGCCGCTTCCAGCAGCGCGTCCGTGTTCCGCTTCGCATCGGCACGCACACGCCGCTCCCTGCCGCCCCGAGGCTCCAAGTCCTCAGCTTGATCTTCAAAATTACTGCCCACTCCGCCTCCACTTGACAAACGGAACATTGTTCCGTATAATAAGGAACATGGTTCCACTTGAGCCATAGTACCCGATTCTCATGCACTTAAAGGAGATGACCATGCAGGATAAACCCGTCGCCCTCGTTACCGGGGCGAATCAAGGAATCGGTCTTCAGATCGCAAAAGACCTCGCGGCGCACGGCTTGACCGTGCTGGTCGGGTCGCGCGATTTCGAGAAAGGGGAGGCTGCGGCCAGGGAGGTTGGGGCGGGTGCCATCGCCCTTCAGCTTGACGTGACGGACTCGGCCTCCATCGCGGCAGCGGCGGAGCGCATCAGGAGCGAGTTTGGCCGTCTTGACGTGCTAGTCAACAACGCGGCCATCTCGAACACGAGCAAGCGGCCCGAACAATCTGTCGAAGAATATTCTCGGCTGAACCGCGCAAGTAACGTGTTACTTGATGAAGTACGCACGATTTGGGAGACCAACGTCTTCGGCGTCCTGGCGGTGTATCAGGCGATGCTGCCTCTGCTGCGCCAGGCGCCGGCAGCCCGCATCGTCAACGTCTCAAGCGGTGCCGGCTCGCTGGCGAGGAATGCGGACCCTGCCAATCCTTATCGTCAGATCTTCGGCCCCGGCTACTCCGCGTCCAAGGCGGCTCTGAACGCGATGACGCTCGCAATGGCGATTGAGCTGGAGGCAACAGAAATCAAGGTGAATGCCTGCTCTCCAGGCTTCATCAAGACCAATCTCAACAACTATGAGGGCACAGGAAGTGTCGAGGAAGGCGCTCTCGAACCGGTACGCCTCGCACTGCTTGGATCGGATGGCCCCACAGGCACCTTTTCCCGCACCGGCGAGGCGATCCCATGGTGAGCTTGTCCCAAGCGCACAGAATTGTTACGCATTCAACTGTTACGCACACAAAGGAGAACTCTATGAACAGCAAAGTTTGGTTTATCACCGGCGCGTCTCGCGGATTTGGCCGCATCTGGGCCGAAGCCGCGCTTCAGCGGGGCGACAAAGTCGCGGCGACCGCCCGCGAACCGGCAAGCATGGCCGATCTCACGGAGCGCTTCGGCGATGCCGTGCTGCCTTTGGCGCTTGATGTAACTGATGCCGATCAAGTAAAGCAAGCCGTTGGGCAGGCGCACACGCATTTCGGCAGGCTGGACGTTGTCGTGAACAACGCCGGCTATTCTCTGGTCGGCACGATTGAGGAAGGAAGCGAGGACGACGTTCGCGCGGTGTTTGATGCAAACTACTTCGGCACGCTCCGGGTTATCCAAGCCGCGCTGCCGCTGCTGCGTCAGCAGGGCAGCGGGCATATTCTCGGTGTTTCCAGCACCCTGGGTCTGGCAGCCATGCCGCTTATCGGCTCGTACTGTGCCACAAAATGGGCCTTTGAGGCGCTTCACGAAAGTCTGGCGCAGGAAATCAAACCATTCGGGATCAAAGTGACGATTATCGAGCCGGGCGCGTATGCCACGGAGTTCGGCAGCCCCCAGTCCCTGAAGTTCGCGCCGGGAATGGATGCTTACGCCGACCTGCGGCAGCAGGTCTTCGGGCGTCTTTCAACCATAACAAGAGGAGACCCACAGGCGACCGCAGAGGCTCTTCTCGAAGTCGTGGATGCGGAAAACCCGCCGCTGCGCTTCTTCCTCGGCAGCACTGGCCTGCCCACGGTGCGTGCCGCCTATGCGGACCGCCTCGCCACCTGGGAGGCATGGGAAGCTGTCTCGAACGCCGCGCAAGGCGAGCCGAAGCAGAGCGCCGCCGCCTCGGTTTAGTCGAGCCGCCGGCCCGCCAAGTATGGAAAAGCCCTCCCCTGGCAGGGGAGGGCGGACAAAGTATTGGGGCGCAGCGATTTCTACGGATGCGCCGCCGGGGCGAACGGCGAGCCGCCGGGCGCCGGGCCGCCTGGGGCTGCACCGGGCGCAGGGCCGCCGGGAGACGGCAGCGGCGCGGGATGGGTGAGAGCCTGCACGACTCCGGCGTACTGAGCAGGCGCGGTGATCTTGGCTGCACTCTCGAAGTCCCGAACCTGCTGCTGGAACTGCTGCTGGGCTTGAGGGTCTGCCGCGGCTTTCTGCTGAAGGAGCTGGGCGCGGATCAGTTCTTTAACTTTATCCAGCGGCTGCACCTGTTTCTGGTCTACCCGGTCCACAACTTTCACCAGCCAGAAGGCCGATGGGCCGACAGCGATCGGCGCGGTCACGGCGCCGATTTTTGCGGCCTTGATGGGACCGATTAAAGGGCCGAGGCTGGGCGGAGCGGGATCAATCGGGATCCACTGGGGAATATCGCCGTCGGGAGTGGACTTGTCCGTGGACTGCACGACTTGGCTTTCGAATGTTTGGCCGCCGGCGATGTTCTGAGCTATCTGCTTGGCCAACGCCAGCGAGCCGACCGCGATGTGCTTGATATGGACACGGGGCGGCTCGGTGAAGGCTTTGTCTTTGTTGGCGTTGTAGAAGGCCGTGATGTCGGCATCGGAAACGGTCGCGCCTTTGGTCAGCAGCTTGATCTGGGCGAGCTGCGGCTTGACTTGCAGGTCCTTGAACACATCGGAAGAAAGGCCGGCATCGGTCAGCGCCTGCTCAAACGGCTTGGTGCTGCGGGTTTCCTGGATCAGCTTGATGTTGTCGTACTGCTGGCTGATCTCGGCATCGGTGGGAGCGACGCCCTGGTCCTGGGCCAACCCCTCGACAATCAGGTTTTGCAGAAGCTGCTGGATGACCATTCGGCCCGCAGGCGCACCCACCGGCGCGAACGACTGCGGGCTGCCGTTGGGGACAAACTCTTGAAGCTGATCATAGAACTCGGTCTGGCTGACGTTCAGGACATTGTTTTTAGGCGTCGTCAGTGTCGCCACCGGTCCCCCATCACTGCCGCCTGCGGTAAAAGAGTCTCCGCCGCCGCTGCCGTTAGAAGCGTGGTTGTCGCACCCGGACAAAACAAGCGGGACAACCGCCAAAGAAGAAAAAACGGCCAGCGAAGCCAGCCGCGCCGCACGGCGTCGTGTCAGTTGCGTAATGCGATGCATGATAATAAAAGCGCTCCTTTAAAGTAACGAACAATTCATTTACAAATCAACAAGCTAGAGTGCGCGTCGCCCGCGCAGACTCAGGATTAAATCTACTTCCCCCCGGCCAAGCCCGGTCAGCCGCGCGATCTCAATGGGATCGGAAACGCCCCGGTCCAGCAGAGCGTAAATCGGGGAATAACGCGGGTCCGGCTGCGGTGCCGGACTTTCTTCCTGCACCGGCTTCGGCGGCTCTCGCGGCGGCTCCTGCACCGCCGCCGGACTGAGAGAAGGAAACTGCGTCCACGGCGCTTCTTCCCGCACTGCCTGGTTCGGAGATGTCTGGTTTAACGCCGCTTCCACCGCGTCCAAGCGCCGGGCGAGGCTTGTTGCCAGGGTTTCCAGTGTCGCGCAAAGCTGCTCCAGCTCCGCCATATCGGTGGCCTGGCTCGGCAGAGTGGGCGGGACCGGCGGCGGAACATGGGCTGCGAGGTCTCGCCGGGCGATCCACCAAAGAACGCCGGTGAAAACCAGCACCAGCAGTTGTACTAACAGCACTTCGATTCGCAATTCTTATTCGTTCGGCAATTGTTTTCGCTGGCTTGCGGTACGGCTTTACGGAAGCAATTTTGGACGAGCCGACCGAGTAGTTGAAAACTACGCGCTAGGAGAAGCACTCTGCGAGTGGAAGAAAAGCTCCGATCCAGCCTAGCTCTTCCGTGCGGCAGGACGCTTGACCTAGCGAGTGGTTTTCAACTACTCGGCCTGCTGGCTTGTTACTCGCTTGCTGCTCATCACAGCGCCGCTTGCAGCATCTTTCCGTTTGACACCTGCCGCCCGACCAGCAGCGTTATCCGGTGCGCCCCGGACCGGCTTCGCAGGACGTCCGGCTTCAGCCACAGCCGGAGCCGGCGGCCCTCATCTTCCACGACAATGCGCTCCACGGCAAGAATAGGAACATCCGGGTACACGCCCAGCAAAACCACGTCGTCCGGGCCGGAATGCGCGGTCTCGGCCAGACGCCGGCGCTCCGCCGAAGACTCCCCAAAAGCTCTGCCGCGCCGGGTCACCGGCATCCGCGCAAGGACGCTGTCGCCGCCCCAGCGGACGCGCGGGTCGCTCAGACGGGGCAGGCGCAGCGGGCGCGTCGGCGGCGTCTGCACCGGCCAATCCCGCAGCAGCGCGGTCTTCGGCAGCGGCAGCAGGGAAACACTCTGGGTTCGCACCGGAGCTGCGGGCAGGCGCAGAAAAGCGTCAGGCAGCGCGGTCACATTTGCCGCCCATTCCAGCGCGATCGGGTTTGTGCGAACAAATTCCACGCCGACACTCGGCATTGCCTGAATGCTCGGTGCCGGCAGGGCATAATTGCCGTGTGCAAGCGTCACCGACGGCAGCAGATTGCTCTCACCCAGCCCCGTTGCTGCTGATGGCACGAAGGCCACATGAGTCGCTGCTGATGGTTTCCAGGCGTTCAACGGCAGCTTGGGCGGCGGCAGGGCTAGGTCGCCCGCAAAGACCCCGGCACCGATTGTCCGCTCCGCGCTTTCTACCTGGCGCACGCTGACCCGGCTGACCACGCGGCCTAAAGCACGGCGCACTGCCTGCCAGGCTTTCGACTCTGTTTCTTTCAACTGGGTTTCTTCGGATCGGGTTTTTTTATGCTTGTACCGGTGTCTGCTCGTCACTCCATAGCATTTTAATCGCCGCTTCAATTCGCGCCGCCGGCTCGGCGGGGTCCATCGTCCGTCCGATCTCCGTCAGCAGCCGTGTCGCTTCCGCCCGCAGGGCCGCGTCCGGGCTTGGCAGGCGGATCCGGAACGGAGAGCCGCTGTCGGTGACCTGCAAAAAGTATTCCGTGTCGGAAATGTCCTGCCAGGCTCCGGCTTCTTTCAGCGGGGAAACCCGGCTGGCTGAGATTTGCACGGCCTTTCGGCCCGCCGCTTGCACGGCGTCCAGCATGGCAGGGTCGGAAACCAAAAACAGCTCCGGCTTCTGCTCCAAGCGGCTGATCAGATTGCCGGCAATCACATCGCCGTGTATGTATTTTTCCAAAACATCGCCGTACAAGATGCGCTGCAGCTTGGTCGCCCGCACCGGCTCGGTGTAGCGAAACTCCAGCGGCAGGCCATAGGCGTCCGTGACCATCGCCCCGCCCATAAACACGTCTTCCGCTACGGCCTGCGACAGCACATAGCCGAGCGTCAGCTTTGCCGCCGCCATTGTTGCTTTCCCCTGCGTCTCACTTTGCGCTTAGTGTAACCTATTCCCGCCGGAGTGTCAAGTCTGTCGCCCCCGACTAAATCTTGCGCCGGCCCGCAATGGCCCGCTCGATGAACACAACGACGACTGCGCCAAGCGCGGCCAGCAGAATGCTCGGGATGTTGAAGTGCGTGCGAAAGCTCGCGTCCCCGCCAGACAGCAAGTAGTAAATAAAGCCGCCGACAATCGCGCCGGCGATGCCGAGAAATGCGGTTCCCCAAAAGCCGCCGGGCTTCTGCGCCGTGCCCGGCACGACTGCTTTTGCCAGCAGCCCAGCCAGAAACCCAACGACCAGCCACATGAGAATGGTTCCAATCATTTTCGTGTCCTCCGTTCTAATTGTCTGTCTTATTGTATCCACGCTTGCTTGCTATTAAACTGCGCTTTTTAGGATTAAACCGCGCTTTTAGAACGTGTTTACGGAACGGCTTTCGGGTATGACGTGTTCAAATACTATGAGCATCACACTCCTGGAACCCGCAAATTCTGCGCCGATTTCTCTGCCAAATCCTGCCCCGGCAGCTCCAACAAAGCCGCGTCTCTGGATGCCGCAGCAGGCGCAGTTCACGCCTGCCGCGCTCGACGAAGCTTGGGGCCGGCAGATCCACGACCGTGTCGAAGCGCTGGGCATTCCCATTGAAATCTTGAAGCAAAATCGGATTACCGGCCTGCGCGGCGAGGATGAGCGGGCGACGTACAACAGGGCTAAGCGAACTTTGGCCGTAGTCGCAAGCGCTCCCGGCGCGATGAAGCTCCAGCCGATCCCGCCGAGCGCCGACTGGCAGTTCCATGTTGCGGAAGGCTGCCCCGCCCACTGCCAGTACTGCTACTTGGCGGGCAGTCTCGCCGGCCCGCCGGTGATCCGGGCCTTTGCGAACCTGCCGGGCATTCTGGACAATCTGGCCCGCTACGAGAAGCCGGGTGCGGGCCGCAATGAAGCGCTGGGAACGACTTTTGAGGCGTCCTGCTATACCGATCCCCTCAGCTTAGAGCATTTGACCGGCAGCCTGGCCGAGTGCATCCGCTGGTTCGGCACCCGCGAGAACGCTTATTTACGCTACACCACGAAGTTTGATGCCGTCGAGCCGCTGCTGGACCTGCCGCATAATGGCCATACCCGGCCCCGCGCGTCGGTGAATGCCGACATGGTCGCTCGCCGGCTGGAAGGCGGCGTCGCCCCGGTCGCCTCGCGCCTGAACGCCCTGCGCCGCCTGGCTTTGCCGCGCTCCGAGGGCGGCGGCGGCTACCCGATTGGCGTAGTCATCGCGCCGATCATTCCCGTGGAAGATTGGGAAGCGCAGTACACGCAGCTACTCGACGACGCCCAGGAGGCAGTCGGCTTCGCGCCGGACATCACATTTGAGCTGATCACGCACCGCTTCACGCCCGGCTCCAAAGAAGTCTTGCAGTCGTGGTATCCCAAGACTTCGCTGGACATGATTGAGGAGACCCGCGCCGAGAAGCGCAACAAGTTCGGCGGCGTGAAGTATGTGTACCAGAAGGACATGATGACCGCCCTCCGCCGCTTCTTCGAGGCCGAGATCACCCGCCGGTTCCCGCAGGGCCGGATTTTATACTGGACGTAAGGCAGATAAGGCAGGAGGGCGAACAGGGATGGGGAGGGCGAACACAAGGTTCGCCCCTTCCTGTCCTTGTTCGCCTTTTCCTTCTTTGTGCCCCCCGATCTTTTTTCCGGCCTCTTTTTCCCCTGACCGCTTGACAAACTCTCTGCGCCATAGTAAAATAGGGCGCAATAGAATACTATGGAAAACGAACCCGACATATTTGAGATGCAGACGCCGGAGCAGTGGAAGGCGTTCTCGCACCCGCTGCGGCTGCGGATACTAGAAGAGCTGGCATCAGAGCCGCGTACCAACGAAGAGCTGGCGGCGGCGCTGGGCGAGCAGAGCGGCAAGCTGTATTTCCATACCAAAAAGCTGCTGGACGCCGGGCTGATCGTGCTGGATTCCACCCGCCAAAAAGGCCCTATTACCGAGAAGCTGTACCGGGCCGTTGCCCGCCGCTTCACCGCGCCAGCGCCGGTCAAAGGCGGCAAGATCCCACCGCTGGAGCAGTACCTGGCCGCGGGCTTAACCTTGTACCGCAGCAGTTGGGCGGAAACAAACGGAGAACTGGCCGAGCTTGGCTTCCACCTCGTCCTGCCGGTTGCGCCGGAGCGCCGCGCGGAATTCGCCGGGCGTGTCCGAGCACTGTTTGAGGATTTCCAGGCCGCAGCCTCGGAAGCGCAGGACGCGGAGAAAGTCGCGCTGACGGTAGTGATACATTCGCTGGACGGACGCAACGACGACGCAAAGGAGAAGAAAGTTGTACTTACGGAGAATGGTAACGGGTCTGGCGCTGCTGATGACTGCATTGATGGTCGGGCTGAATAAACCGGCACACACAGACAGCATAGACGATTACTTGAAGGCGCAGAAGACGGCGGGGCATATTCCTGGCCTCTCCATCGCCGTCGTGCAGGACGGCAAAGTTGTTAAAGCACAGGGCTACGGCCTAAGCAATCCTGCCAAGAAGACACCGGCCACGGCAGACACGGTTTATCAGATCGGCTCGCTGACCAAGCAGTTCACAGCGGCGGCGATTTTGACTCTGGCGCAGCAGGGAAAAGTCGGCATTGACAACCCGGTCTCAACGTATGTTGAGGGGATACCGGCGGCATGGAAGCCGATTACCGTGCGCGAGCTGCTGAATCAAACGTCGGGCATTTGCAGCTACACGGATGCGCTGGGAGACTCACAGGATGGTGCTGCGAAAGACTACACGGTATCACGGATTATCGCACTGGCGAACACGAAGCCGCTGGGGTTCACGCCGGGATCGCAGTACGCTTACAGCAATACAAATTATTATCTTCTCGGCTTGGTGATAGAAAAAGTGTCCGGCAAATCTTATGCGGACTACATGCGTCTGACATTTTTCGGGCCGCTGGGCATGACGCAGACCCGAATGTACCGTCCCGGCCTGGTGCTGCCGACCCTTGCAGTCGGCTCCCTTTGGGACGGCACGGCGGTCCATGTCAACACCAGTGTTCTGAGTCCGGCGCTGATGTTCAGCGCCGGCGGCATTGTTTCCACGGTCACCGACCTGGCGAAATGGGACGCGGCATTAGACGGCGACGCGCTGCTGAACGCGGACAGCAAGCGCCTGCTCTGGACGCCGCCGGTGCTGGCAAGCGGCGCAGCGACCGAATATGCAGGCGGCTGGTTTGTTTCCAGTGTGAAAAGCCACAAGCTCATTTGGCACAACGGCGCAACCTCGATGGGCTTTACAGGGGCGATCTTCAAGTTTCCCGCCGACAAGCTGACCCTGATCGTCCTGACCAATTCCCTGGACATTCCTGGGATGCAGACAAGGCTTCCGCTTTATTCCCTGGGTCTTGACCTGGCAAAGCTTTACCTGCCGGACCTCGCAAAAGAAGAGCAGGGCATCCCGGACACCGACCCAAAAACTGCCGCATTGCTTAAAGTTGTCTCGGCGCAGATCGCCTCCGGCACACTGGACAAGTCCCTGTTCACGCCGGCGTATCAACCTGTTTTGACGCCAGAAGCGCTTCAGCCGCTGCATGATCTGCTGGCCCCGCTTGGTCCAATAACTTCACTGACGCTCCTCCGCCGCGAGCCGGATGGCAGCGCCGTTTATCGGGCACGTTACGGAACAAGAACCGTCAATTGGCTGATTGTAGTGAATAAAGACTACAAGATATCCGCTATTCTTGGCCGGGGTGCGCTCTAATGAAAGGGGCAGCTATGAAAAAGAATATCTCAGCGTGGGACAGAAAAGTGTGGGCGCTCGTGTTTCGGTGGCGCTGGGTAATCACCTTCGGCGCGGCTCTGCAACTCTGGGGCGTGGCACAGCAGTACAAGATGCACGATGTCACAGGCTTTCCCTGGCTGCCAAGCGCCTGGGTGCTGCCCTGGCTGACCTTCGGCTGCGTAGGCACCTGCGTCTTCACAGCAAGTCTCTGGATTACCTACCTCTACAGGCCTCACCCCCGCGCCTAGGCTCCTTGGGACAGGCCCAGGATACTTCGGCGCGGAGACGGGGCGGGTGCAAACAGCGGCGTGAGTTCGGCGGCAAGAACAGGTTGCGGGGCGGACGGCAGGGCCAGGACATACTCCCGCAAAGCTTGTTCGCGGACAATGGGAACGGTCGGGCGAGTCAGCTCAAGCTCCGCCCCGGCGCGGAACACAGCGACGGTGCGGACGGGAACCGAAACCTCACAGTCGACTAGATAGTGCGCGACCGCTTTGCCGGCGCGTTTGAGCTGGCGCGAGACGCTGCCGCGCAGCGGGCGGCGGCTGCCGTCGGGATAAACCGTAAACCAGGCGTCGCCGTGGCAGGCGCAGCGGCCTGTATAGGATTTGACTTCAATGACCAGAATGCCGGCAGGGCCAAGAATAAGCAGGTCCATGTCGCCCTGACGGGTGCCGGGCGCGACAAAGTTTGCGACTGCCGTGTAGGTGTCCGGCAGAGGGCGCAGGGTATGCAGCACGGCGTCCTCGCCTTCCGTGCCTCGGTGCCAGCGGTTGAAGTTTCGCAGTGCCCGGACGCCCGCCTGCACCCCGCCGAGACTGAGGAACGCCGCCGCTGCAAAGGCATAACCACCGAAGTGAGCGGCCTGGGTCCAGAGCAGTAGTCCGCCGCAGGTCCCGCCGACAGCCAGCGCCCCTTCAATCCGCATGATTTTGTCGGCATGGCGCGGGTGCCGAATGATCTTCATAGTGTAAGTATTGGCACGTCAGAGCGCTTGCTTTAGATGCAAACAAGGGGCAGCCCAAACAAAAAGTCCGGCCCTGTTCTAGAATGGGCCGGACTTTCTGCGTATATATTCATGCTGTCGCACTTTCGGAGGCAAGGCAGCCATGCCCTAAAAATCTAAGCGAAGTTTAGTGCGAAGGCCCTTAGCTTTGCGTCCCTGCGTTTCCCCAGGTTTGCCTTTGTCGAGCAGCGATTGGCGTGTCAGACACTCAAGATTATAGGCAAAAACGCCGGAAGACTTACCCCAAACAATACCGGGTTTCTGTTCGTGGCCTCAGCCGGTTTGGGTGAGATGCCGCGCAATCAGGCGGCGCGTCTTTCGGTCGGTGTGCGCCCCATGCGCCAGCAGCACCTGCGCCTGGTCCCAGTTTGAGAGCCACAGTGAGTTTGAAAGGGCCGTGCCGCCTGACTTGTCCACCGCATTGACATCCGCTCCGTGCGCCAGCAAGGCCGAGACGATCTCGTCGTTGTCACCCCGCAGGCAGGCTTCAATCAGTGCGGTTGACTGCCGGTAGTCGCCCTCCCCACGCGGTACGCCGGTCATGCAGGTGTAGCCTCGGGCGTTCACCCTGGCCTCGCGTGCAAGCAGGGCTTGCACGATTGGAAAGTTTCCAAGCGCGGCCGCTTCCATCAGCACCGTTGAGCTTTGAGTGCCGCGATAGTAGCGCGTGTTTGGGTTCGCGCCGCGCCGGAGCAAGTTCTGCACCTGCCTGGCCTGTCCGCCGTTGACGGCGCTGAGAAGCTGCGTGTCGAGCGGGGAAGTGCAGTGTCCTGGAATGCCGCTGAAACAGTAGAAGCAAACAAGCACGGCATATACAAGCACAGCATGTAAAAGTGGGCGCATGGGTCTACTCTCCACGCTGTTCTTCCGCAGTGATTACAACGACGCTGTCCTTGATTGCGTTGTGCTCGACAAGGTACACCGTGCATTGCTTGACACCGGGGATCACTGGGATATCACAATACTTATAGTTGTAGATTATCCCTTCGCCGCCGTCCGCGCCGACTTGCAGGCGCAGGGACGTATCTTGAATGTCGAACCGAACAGCGTATTGGTGTCTGCCTTCAGCAATAGCGTTTTGGATGTGGGGCAGGATACTCGGCAGGGAGTCGCCGTGGTAGCAGGGCAGCAAAACGAGCGTGTCGGCACTCAAAGAAAGCAGGTGCGGAGGCAGCAGCATGGCACTAAATTCGCTGTCCCATAGCACAGCCATGTCCCGGTCGTAGCGGGGAATAATGCCGAACTCCGTGGCGCTTTCGCAGATAACATCGTAGTCGGTCTCAATGTCACCGCCACCCATCAGGCTGTTGTCAAAGTTCACCGCTCCCTGCCACAACGGCACGGCAGCCGCCTGAAGAATAATGAGCGGGCCACCATCGCCCCCAACGCAGATTGTATTGTCCATATTATTTATCCTGTGAAGCCGATGGCATACCCGTGCTCGGCGCAAGTTTGCAGAAAGAACCGTGCGTCGTCTTTGTGTTTAGTAAGCAAGCTCAAAAATAGCGGGTCATCCTGACCCAAATAATCCGCGTCAATTTCTTCAAGTGAGAAGCTCCAATCGGCCAGCGCGTTCGCCTGCTGAACTGTCTCGGATGACCAGCAGAGAACGCCGCGCTCATTCTCTTCAGTGCGGCACGAGAGGGGCGTCGCAAGGCTCAAACACTGCTTACTCCATCATGCCCTGCTTGGCGTTTGAGTTCGGCAGCGGCTTCCTCAAAGACCTGACGCATCTCTGGATCGAGATGGGGTTCCGCGACATAGTTGTCAAGGCGAAAAAGAAACTCCTGCTCGCTTCGGTAGGCATAAGCATCCCATCCCATTGGCTATTCCCTTTCGCGAGCGTCCTGCCTATGGCGGTAAACCATTTCCACCGCTTAGCTAAGAACTACTCCAAGTGGCTCAGGCCTCGTCCAACGCCGATGAGGAACTGGAGCATTGCGTAGCAGACCACTATCCACCCGTTGATTTTGTTGGTGCGATTGGCAGAACGGATCAGAACGATGCCGAGAATGGTGTAACCCACCTCAAAGACACCGCTTGCCAGCAGGCTGAAGCCCATGAAGCCGAGGCCGATCACCTTCACTGCGACCAGGGTCCAAGCGAGCGAAATTAAAGCGATGTCTGCCCCTACGGCTCTGGGCAGCGGCGGTCGTGGAATACGTGGTGACACACCGATCTCCTTGTCTGCATTATACCGCTTGCCAGGCAGTTGCGGGCAAGGGCTATTTGAGACTTATTCTTGACAAGATCTGCCAATGCTCGTACAATGGTGTTATGAAACCTTTCCACTTTTCCTCTTTTGGAGCAGCCGTTGTGCTGGGGATGCTGCTGACCGGAACGCTGCTGCCGGCTCGCGCTCAGAATGTGCCGGCAAACGGGCTGTATGCCGAGACGCTGGACTTGTCCAAGATGACGGTGGGCTATGGAACGCCCAATGCTGGCAAGTCTATTGACGGACATCCCTTGACGCTCGGCGGCGTCGTTTATCCACACGGCATTGGCACACACGCCGAAAGCGTGTTTGTGGTCAGCCTGCATGGCAGCGCGACCCATTTTGACGCGACGGTGGGCGTGGACGATGAAACCAATCACCAGGGTTCGGTGGCGTTCTCGGTCAGCGTCGACGGCAAAATCGCCGCACAGACGCCGGTGATGCACGGCGGGGACGCGCCGCAGCCGATTTCGGTGGACTTAACCGGCGCACAAAAGATGATCCTGCGGGTCACAGACGGCGGCGACGGCATTACTTATGACCATGCCGACTGGGCCGGAGCGCTGCTGACTTTGGTCCCTGGCGCGGCTGTTAAGCCCGAAGCGTTCAGTGTGCCGATTGTCCCGCCGCGCCTCACAATTCCGGCAGCCGACCCGCGTCCGGCGATTCATGGGCCGCGCCTTGTCGGCGAGACGCCGGGCCGCCCGTTTCTGTTTCTTATCCCCGCGACTGGTGACGGGCCGCTCACCTACGCCGCAAAACCCCTGCCCGCCGGGCTGCGGCTGGACACGAAAACGGGCATTATCTCGGGAGCGCTTGCCAAAGCGGGAACCACGCGCGTCCTTCTGACCGTGCGCGGGCCGAAGGGAACAGCGTCTCGCGCTTTGACGATTGTCGGCGGGGCGCACAAGCTGGCCCTGACCCCGCCGCTCGGGTGGAACTCGTGGAACGTCTGGACAGGACAGGTGGACGCCGGCAAAGTCCGTGATGCCGCCGACCAGATGATCGCCGCCGGCTTGGCCCGGCACGGCTTCCAGTATGTCAACATTGACGACACCTGGGAGCTTGGACGCTCCGGGGATACCGGGCGCGATCCGCAGGGGAATATCCTGTCCAACGACAAGTTCCCGGACATGCCTGGTCTCGCGGCGTATGTTCATTCCAAAGGCCTGAAAATCGGCCTGTATTCCAGCCCTGGTCCGACCACCTGCGGCGGCTATACGGCTTCTTATCAGCATGAAGCGCAGGACGCGGCGACTTACGCCAAGTGGGGCTTTGATTATCTGAAGTACGACTGGTGCTCGTATGACCAGGTTGTCCACGGCGACCATTCGCTGCCGTCATTAGAGAAACCTTACGATGTCATGGGGGCGGCACTAGCGGTTCAGCCGCGCGACATCGTGTTCAGCTTGTGCCAGTACGGCGAGGGCGATGTCTGGAAGTGGGGCGCGACAACCGGCGGCAACTCATGGCGTACCACCGGCGACATTCAGGACAACTGGAACAGCCTGCATGGCATTTATGAAAGCCAGGCCGGCCACTCGGCATATGCCGGGCCGGGCCACTGGAACGACCCGGACATGCTGATGGTCGGCGTGGTGGGGTTCGGCAACACGCATCCGACGCATCTGACGCCGAACGAGCAGGTGCTCCACATCTCCCTGTGGTGCCTGCTGTCGTCGCCGCTGCTCATCGGCTGCGACCTGACCAAATTGGACCCGCTGACGCTGGCGCTTTTGACCAACGACGAAGCGTTAGACATCAACCAGGACCCGCTGGGCAAGCCGGCCGCGCTGGTGTCCAAAGACGCCAACGACGGCGAAGTCTGGGCCAGGCCGCTGTTTGACGGCACCCGCGCCGTCGGCCTGGTCAACGGCGATGACGACCCGCGCACTCTGACCGTCCGCTGGTCCGACCTCGGCGTGACGGGTGCCCAGCCGGTGCGTGATTTGTGGCTGCACAAAAACGCCGGCACGTTCTCCGGCAGCTACTCGGTGGAAGTCCCCGCCCACGGCGCAGTTCTGCTGAAGATCGGCAAGCCGAACAAAGCATTAGGTTAAACAGACGAGGGGATAAAAGCGAGAGCGTTCACGCCCTCGTCATTCACGCCCTCGCTTTTATCCCCTCACTTTCACGCCTTGCTTACTTGCCTGCTCGAAACAACGAAACGGAGAAACCCAATGAACACTCGCATCACCCTTTCGGCGGCTCTCGCGGCCACCGCTCTTTTCGCCCTCGCTCCGGCGCAGGCGCAGGCTCCCAGCATTGCCACCAGCCAACTGGAAGCCAAAGTTCAGATTATGCAAAGCCAGATCAACGCCCTGCAGGCCCAGGTCCAGCATCTCCAGCAGCAGCTTATCCAAACACGGTCTCTCGCCGGGCTGCCTAACCCTGGGGTCAGTCCATTCTACCGTGTGCCGAACTCTCCTCCCCCGAACTCTCCTCCCCCAAACTTCACTGCGCCGAACTTCACTGCGCCAAACGTAACGCTGCCGAACAACCAGATGCCGCTTGCTGTGCCGCAGCCCCAGCCGCGCTCGCGGGACAACAGCATTCCCAACTACACGGCGACGTTCATCAACCAGACCGCCCGATAGCCGTTCAAGGCAAAGCAGGGGCGGAGCGGGTACAATCTGCGTCTATGGCTAGAAGACGGAAGCAGAAGATTACCCCCCGCGCCCTGCTGGAACTGAAGATGCCGGGGGAAGTGCAGGTCGCGCCCGACAGCTTACGGATTGTTTATGGCGTCAGCGAAACAAACTGGGACGACAACAGTGTCACGCAGCATCTTTATCTGCTGAAGATCGGCTCCGACGCCGAACCTCGGCAGATTACGCGCGGCGGGGGCAATGAAACCCAGCCCCGCTGGTCGCCCGACGGCAACTGGCTGGCGTTCTTAAGCAGCCGGGACGATGAAGGCGGCGCAGACTACGACGAGGCCGCCGAGCCGAAAGAACAAGTTTGGCTGCTGCCGATGGACGGCGGGGGCGGCGAAGCGGAGAAGCTCACGGACGCGCCGGAGGGTGTCGGCGACTACGGCTGGCTGCCGGATTCGTTGGGCATCGTGTATCTCGCGCCCGAGCCGCGCCCGAAGCCGCTGGAAGACTATCACGAAGACAAGCAAGAGCGCAAAGATGACGCGGTTGTCGAAAGATACGAAAAGTTCCGGGGGCAGATCTGGCGCATTGACCGGGAAGGTAAAAAGCCGAAGCTGATTCATCCCGGCGACTTTGGCCTCGGCGAGATCGCCGTGTCGCCCGACGGCAAATCGGTGGCGTTCACGACCAACTACACCGGTGAAGTCAACGATTACCACAAGTGCGATGTCTGGGTGCTGGACATCGAGACCGGCGCGACCCGCCCGCTGTCCGACGGTCCCGGCGGCAAGTTCCACCCGGTCTGGACCCATGACGGCTCGCAGGTGCTGTATGTCGCGCCCCTTAACCCCGAGTTATCCTATTCCCAGCCCAATTTGTATGCAGTCTCTGTTTTGGAGAAGCAGGAGCCTGTCAACTTAACCGCTGACTTTCCGCATGATTTGACCGGCTGGCATGGGGTTTACACCGACGCTGCCGGTCGGATCTATGCGCTGGCTGCCGTCGGCACGACAACGGCGGTCTTCAGACGGGACGGGACCGAGTGGCGGAGCGTGGTCCAGAACGAGGAGCATCTGCACGACTGCCATGTCGCGCCGAACGGCGGCGTCGCGTATGTTGCAAGCTCCACGGTGGACGTGCCGGAGCTGTGCTGGCTTGCGCCCGGCAAAAAGCGCTCCGAGACGCTGACCGATCTCAATCAAGACTGGGCCGACGGCTACGCGCTTGCTCCGACGCAGCTTGTTTCCTGGAAATCCACCGACGGTTTAGAAATTGAAGGCCTGCTGACACTCCCTGTCAACGCCAAAGAAGGCGAGCGGCTGCCCCTCATCGTTAATCTGCATGGCGGGCCGCATGGCCGGACAGTGCAGGCCCTCAGCCCCTACACGGCCTGGCAAACGTGGGCCGCCGAAGGGTACGCGGTCCTGTCGCCGAATTACCGGGGCAGCGAAGGCTACGGCAACGGGTTCAGTACGGCGAACCGGGGCGATTTAGGCGGCGGTGATGCTTCCGATATTTTAGCGGGCGTGGATGAAGCGATTCGAGAGAAAGTGGCCGACCCCGATAAACTTGCCGTCATCGGCTCTTCTTACGGCGGCTACTTGGTCAACTGGCTCGTTGCCAAGACCAAGCGCTTCCAGGCTGCCGTCTCTCAGTTCGGTATCTTCTCGCTTGCCACCGACTTTTCGAATTCGCAGGCCCCGCGCTGGGAAACCGAATATCTGGGCGGCTATCCCTGGGATAATCCCAAGCTTTATGCCGAACGATCTCCCGCCACTTATCTTCAGGACATCGAAACGCCGGTCTTGCTGATGCACGGCGACCAAGACCCGAACACGTTTATCGCCAACTCGCAGGAGATGTACCAGGCCCTGCACCTTTTAGGGAAGACCGTCGAGTTCGTGCATTATCCCCGCGAAGGCCACGGATTCGGTGAGCCGCAGCACCGTCTGGACGAGCTGCGGCGCATCTTGAACTGGTTCGATAAGCACTTAAACGGCGGCGTAAAGTCTACGCATCACACGGGCGACAAGATGCTCCAAGATGGCTGGGAGCTTGTCGTCACGTCGGCGACGCTGGAAACCTACGCCGGGCGCATAGGCGAGCGCGAGCGTTACTTAGAAGTTGCGCTGGCCCTGCGCGACACTGCCGAAACCCGCCGCGGGTTGACGCTCCGGCCCGCCGACTTCTCCCTGACCCGCACCGTGCCGCCGGGCCGTCCGGCGCGTCCTCTGGGCCTTCCCATCAGCGTACTGGGCCAGAAAGCCCTCGCCGAAAGCGCTGCCTGGTCGTTTGCGTTTGCTCCCGGCAAAGACGACCGCGCTTTGACTGCCCCCCTCGCCCTCACCTTCCGCCTGCCTGCGACTGGCGGCACCTACCAGTTCACCATCCAAAACTTCCCCCCCATCACCCTGGACATCCCTCCGGCGGACAAGACAGACGAGGAAAAAAAGTCAGAAGAGGATAAAAAGAAGGAGAAGTAGCGATGGCACGGCAGAAAGTGGAAGACAATTTCTTTTATGTTATCTTCCGGCGAATACCGACTTGGGCCACAGTCGCAACCGTCATTGCCTCTTACCCGGTGCTGCGCTACCTCTTGCCGGCCCTGACGCATGGCAGCCTCTGGGCGCTCATAGGTACTGTGTTTGCGCCCTGGCTTACTGTTGCCCTAATGCTGATTGCGCTGTATGCGGAAGCGGACAAATACAAGCGGCGTCAGTTATTGAAGCAACAAAGCAGCTTGGGGACGCTCCAAAGTATAACTTGGCAGGAGTTCGAGATGCTTGTCGGCGAAGCCTACCGGCGTCAAGGCTACAATGTAGAGGAAACCGGCGGCAGGGGACCGGATGGCGGTGTGGATTTAATCTTGCGGCGCGGCGGGGAGACAGCCCTGGTTCAGTGCAAGCAGTGGAAAACCCAATCGGTAGGTGTCAAGCCGCTTCGTGAACTGCGGGGCGTTGCGGCGAACGAAAAAGCAACGCGGGGGATATTTGTCACCTGCGGCGGCTACACGCAGGCGGCACTCTGCGAAGCAGGAGGACAGCCGCCGCTGGAACTCATCGACGGGCCTAAGCTGCTGAAACTTGTTCAGGAGGTGCAGGCCAATCTCGCGCAACCGCCGCAAACGCTACCTGTGCAAGTTGCCGTTCCGCCGGTGGACGCAGCGCAACCTATGAACGCAGCGCAACCTATGAACACAGCGCAACCTATAAACGAAGCTGCCGAACCAGCATGTCCCAACTGTGGCAGCGCCATGAGGCGAAAAACAGCGCGTCAAGGACCAAACACAGGAAGGGATTTTTGGGGATGTTCTCGGTTCCCAGACTGTTGGGGAACGCGGCCTGCTTGAGCCTTTATCACTGTTTCTTCCGCCGGGGCTGGCTCGTTACGGTTCTACGAAATAGACCTGGCCTGGAAAGAAGCGGCGCAAGGGACGCGGGAAGTTCTCGTCCAAGAGAATGTTCACACGCCGACCGCCTCGCGGACTGTCACGGCTTGGGTGAGTTCCAGCGCTTGGCAGACTTGTTCGCGGCGAACGGTCGGGAAACTTGCCATAAAATCGTCAATGCTGTCTCCGCCGTTCAGATAATCCCACAAGTTGTAAATAGGTACTCGCGTCCCCGCGAACACAACGGCTCCACTCACGATATTGGGATTGACTGACACGATGCCGGCTGCTGTCAGGCGCTGAAGCTGAGCAAGTGACAGTCGGCTTTCCTGTAAAGTTTTTGGCTCAACAATCATCTCTTTCTCCCTTTGTAGAATGTTCCCTGCTCGGCACTTTCCAGCAAAGTGTACCCCAGTCTGTTCTTTTCAGATAACCAGGGGTGCCGCCGTGGCCGGAGCAAGCTCGTGGGTGACGGCGTGGAATTTGTGGAGGCTGGTGCGGTGGCCGACGCTGATCACAGTAGTGCGGGGCAGGGCGGTGGCAAGCTCTTGGTACAGCGCGGCTTCGGTCGGCTCGTCCAGCCCCGATGTGGCTTCGTCGAGAAACAGCCAGCGGGGCTGGTGCAGGAAGGCGCGGGCCAGGGCGACCCGCTGCTGCTCGCCCGGCGACAATTGAAGCGCCCAGTTCTGCGATTCGTCCAGGCGGTCCGCCAGATGCGGCAGGCGAACCCGCGCCAGCGCTGCGGCGATGTCATGCGGGGCAAAACCCGATGCTGGAGCCGGGTAGGTGAGGGCGGCGGCCAGAGTGCCGACGGGCAGGTACGGCTTCTGCGGCAGGACCATCGCGTCAAAGCCTGCGGGCTGCTCGATAGCGCCGCCGCTGTACGGCCATAACCCCGAAAGGGCGCGAAGAAGCGTGCTTTTGCCGCTGCCCGACGGGCCGGAAATCAGCGCCGATTGGCCTTCTTCCAGGGATAAATTTAAGTCGCGAAATAGGGTGCGGCCATTAGGCAAGGCAAGCGTCAGGCCATGCGTCGTAAGAGTGCCATTGCGCCCGGCTGTCGTCTGCGCGGCGGGCTGCTGGGACAGGGCGCGAGCGGCTTCGACGGCCTGCGTGAAGCCGGTCAATCGCTGAATGACGGCCCGCCACTGGGCGATGGCTGTATAGGAGGTGATGAAAAATGAGACCGCTCCTTGAACATAGCCGAATGACTGCGCTGCCTGATTGAGACCGCCCAGTGTCATACGATGCGCGAAGTAGACCGGTGCACAAAGGAAGTATGGCATGACGGCTGCTGCCTGGTTGTAGCCGATACTGAAGCCGTTGATCTTTTTCGTCCGGCTCATGATCGCCCGGTAGTTCTGCACGACGCTCCCAAACCGGCCCATCATGTCGGCCTGTTCCACAGTTTCGCCCTGGCTAAGAGCGATACTTTCGCTGTTTTCGCGCAGGCGGACCAGGCCGAACCGAAAATCCGCCTCATAGCGCTGCTGATTGAAGCTGAGATTGATGATGGGAAAACCCAGCTTCGCAATTATCAGCGAGCCGAGGACGGCATAAATCAATGCACCCCAAATCAGGTAGCCGTGAATAAGAAGCCGCCCGTGCAGCAGCGGCAACGCGCCGCCGACTTTCCACAGCAGTGTCACAAATGCCAGCAAGGTTGCGATCTGCTGGACCACACCGACGATCAGCGGGATCGCGCCGCCGAGGCCATCGTTGGTCCCGATAAAGTCGCGGATGTCTTCAGAGATGCGCTGGTCGGGGTTATCGGCAGGCTGCCCAGAGATTTGCAAGAAGTAGAAGGTCTTCCCGCCAAGCCATTGCTTCAGAAAATAATCCGTCATCCAGCGCCGCCACCGGATTGTCAGCGCCATGGTGGCGTAGCTCTGGTACACATACACCGTGCAGTAGAGGAAAGCCCAGAGTGTCCAGGATTTGAGGGCATGGAGAAACTCTTTGAGGTCATAGTTTTGGACCGCATCAAAGATGGCTCCGCCAAGCTGAACCAGAAGCACAGAGACCCAGACCAGCACCAGGGTTAAAGTGGCGACAAGAGCGGCGGTGGCCCTAGCTTTGCCGCGTTCTTCGGAGGTCCAGAACGGGCGGGCGAGACGAACAAAATCACGAAGCATAGAGCGGTCATTTCCTCAAGCTGAGTGGGGTGTGTCATCTACTACGCTGGAGACGAGGAAAAAATTGCGCTGAAAAAGTTGCGCTTATGTGCCACCGACTTCTGCCGACATAAGATAAACCCGGCCCGACTGAACCGTAGGCAGTCGGGCTGGAACTTGGGGCATGAGGGGAGCAAGCGTTGCAGGGCTTGTATCAAAAGCACGCAGGACGATGGCAGCGATGTCACGGCCTTGCATGTTCCGCCGGTCAGGAATGTCGCGTGGTTCTTCCAGAACTTGCGACGTTGCGAGCCTCCTAAAAAACAAGGGGCAGGCCATTCGGCCTGCCCCTGTCTGCGTTTGCGAACTAGTGGCAGCCGCAGGAGCCGCAGCCGCCGCCGGCCGCCGTGTCGAGGCCGGCGGCCTCGTCATCGCCGGCGCTGAACGAAGAGCCGCAGCCGCAGGACTTGGTGGCGTTGGGATTCTCGATCTTGAAGCCGCCGCCCATGTCGGTGTGGATGTAGTCCACAACCGCGCCGGTCAGGTAGCGCAGGGAAGTCGAGTCCACAACGAGCGTAATCGGCCCGAACGCGAATGTCTCGTCGCCGGCTTCAATGTTCTCGTCGAGCGCCATGCCGTACTGCAGGCCGGAGCAGCCGCCGCCGGCGACATAAACGCGCAGGGCCAGGTCGGTGCGGTCCTGCTGGGCGATAAGCGAGGTGACTTCCGCCGCAGCGGCGTCGGTGAGCGACAAGGGCGCGGTCTGGATCATGGT
>CAXSZN010000068.1:0-25593 GCA_964241935.1 uncultured Armatimonadales bacterium | reverse complement strand
TACGAGAAAGGCCAACAATGCCGACGCACACCTCACGCGCCGCGCCTGCTTCCGCGCCCTGCTCAGTTAATCCACGTGAGAACTGTTCCACAGTCAGGGTTGAGCGATCAGTTTCCTGTGCCAGCTTACCTGGCGTCACTAATGCCGTTCCTGATGTAACAACAAGTGGGCGCTGAGTTCCTTCCAGCACCTTTCCTATTGTTTCAATGACTTGCAAATCGTGTTCACAATTTTGCAGACGCTTGGCAGCCTCATCATTGTCACTAAACGCGGTCTTGAACCCAGCATGAATAACCGCATCACATTCGCTGGCACCTTTACGTAAGGCCGCGAAATCGTCAAGATCACCGGGCAGGACCTCAGCTCCATCGCTTTTCAGCTTTGCTGACGACCGCTCGGAGCGGGCAAGTCCCAAAACCTGGTGACCGCTCTGGGTAAGTTCTTGAACTATTGCTGATCCAACAAATCCTGTCGCTCCTGTCACAAATACTCGCATTGTTCATCCTTTCGAGAGATTCACGCATCCGATCATCAGTCTCGGACCTTTTTCAACTCCAACACCGGTAAAGTGGAGAAATCCTCCGCTTTAATTGTACCGGAGAATGTCTCCGTTATCAAGTGCTGCTCAGAAAGTTTTTGGGTTTTTTATGGAAGTCGAGGAAGCGCCTATTATTCCCGAACGGCAACGGGTCTCCCGAAAGCCGAGAGCCGACGGTCAGCGCAACCGGAATTTAATTATTCAGGTTGCCAAAGAAGCTTTCACCGAAAGTGGGGCCGGAACGAGCCTTGATGACATTGCTAAGAAAGCCGGGGTTGGTGCAGGGACCCTTTATCGGCACTTTCCTTCCCGCGAGGCGCTGGTTGAAGCTGTCTACCACGCTGAAGTCGAGAAGCTGGCCGAAGCCGCCGAAGAACTCGGGCGAACGCTGCCTCCGGTGGAGGCTTTTCAGGCTTGGCTTTTCCTTTTCATTGAGCACCTTGCCACGAAAAAAATCATCGCCGCGGCGTTAGACAATCTTGTTGGCGCAATTCAACTATTTGACGAAAACAAGCCAAGAGTGTTCGGAGCGGTCACGTCAATCTTCGAGAAAGCCGTCGCAGCCGGCGACATTCGCCCTGACATTGACCCTATTGACATTCTTCGCTGCATTGTCGGCATTACCTATTTTGGGACAAGCGAAGACTGGAAGGGAAGCGCCACACGCTTGGTGGACATCCTGATCCTGGGATCACGCCCCGCTTCTCGGCTTTAAGTGCATTCACGAGAGGCAACAAAAAAGCGCCGGGAAGCACTGCTTTCCGGCGCTTTTTTGTCTCACATCACCTTCAAAGCAGCGGCGGCACTTCGGACGTTGTCGGAACGACCAGCACGGTGGCTTTGCCCGATGCCAGCGCGGCTTTGGCGGCAGGCGTGATTTCTTCGGGAGCGTCTACACGCTTGGCCTCGCAGCCGAAGCCCGACGCGAGCGAAACAAAGTCAAGGCCCGGCAGGTCCAGGCCCGGCACGTCCGGCGTCTTCCCAAACTCAGCGAATGCTTTCAGGATAGCATATTCCGTGTTCTCTGGGATGACTACTAGAAGCGGCAGATTGTGCTGCACAGCGGTCCAAAGCGACTGAATGGAATACAGGAACGAGCCGTCGCCGATGACCGCGATGACCGGGCGATTTCGCCCGGACTCGCGCTCGGCCAGAGCAATACCGACCGAAGCCGGCAGGCCGAAGCCGAGGCCGCCGGAGGCCATCGAGAAGTACGACGCCGGCTGCATTGTCGGCATCCGCGAATGCAGCGGCTTCATGTTGGACGGCGACTCCTGCACCAAGACAGCGTTGTCGGGCCGGGCCTGAGCCAGCGCGTAAAAAAGGTAATCCGGCGTGATCGGTGTCTTGGCTTCCGGCACGGGCTGCTTCTCCATCGGCGGCGGCATCGGGCGACCCGACGACGCGACCATACTTACAAGTGACGCAAGCGCAAGGCCGGGGTCACCTAAAATCGCGTCGCCGACCGGGGCACGGGCCGCTTCGCCGGGGTCATCGGTGATGTGCAGCAGGCGTGTGCCATTCGGCAGGTACTCGCCCGGCACATAGGGATAGTAGCGGAACACGGGCGCACCGACCACCAGCACCACATCATGCCCGGCCAGCTTCTCGCCCAGCGGCTTGATTGCAAACGGCAGCGGCCCCATAAACTGCGGATGGTTTTCCGGAAAGCCGGAGCGCTCGGCGGCAGGGGCGCTGTAGACCGGCGCACGCAAGGTCTCCGCCAGTGTGACGGCGCGGTCCCAGCCTCCGCTTCGGTCCACGCCCGGCCCAAACACAAGCGCCGGGTTTTGAGCGTCCGACAGCATCTTTGCCGCGTCCGCTAATCGGTCCGGGTCAGGCGCGACCCGCGAGCTGACCTGACGCGCCGGGGTCTCGCGCTCGGCCTGCTTTTCCCAGTCGTCCATCGGGATGGACAAAAAGACCGGGCCGCCGGGCGGCTGGAGCGCGGCGGCATAGGCCCGCATGATGGCGGCGGGCGCGTCTTCGGCCCGCGCCGTCTCGCAGCTCCATTTCACATACGGCTTCGGCAGCTCGGTGGCATCTATGTTGGTCAGCCAGGGTTCGAGAAGCATCATCTCGCGTGTCTGCTGGCCTGCCGTGATAATCAGCGGCGTCCGGTTGTGCCACGCGCCGATCAGGGCACCCATGGAATTGCCGACGCCCGGCGCGGTGTGCAGGTTGACAAATGCAGGCCGCCCCATCGCCTGCGCGTAGCCGTCGGCCATCGCCACGACCGACGCTTCCTGAAGTCCAAGCACATAAGTGAAGTCGTCGGGGAAATGCTCCAAAAAAGTTTCCTCGGTCGAGCCGGGGTTGCCGAACACCGTGGTCAGCTTCAGCTCTCGCATGAGCCGAAAAGTTTCTTCGCGGATTGTTGTCATTGTCTTGCCTTTCAGGACATCTCTTCGAAGTAGAACGAGTGCTGCCAAGCCAGGAGCGCTTTATCCGGCCTCGATGACTTTGGCGACTAAGGCCGAGTCCAGGTAAGCGCGGACTTGGACAATCTGGTCTCCCTGAAACCGGCACACCCAGCAGTATTCGTTGTTAAACGGCACGCCGCTTTGGGTGGTGTCCCGCGTGTACAGCTCAACAGCAGCCTGCTCTGCGTCCGCCTCCATGATCACCGCCCGTGTGTAAAGCTTAAGCGTGCCGCTGAACAGCCTGCCGAGGCGGGTGAAAGTTGCCTCCTGAAACTCTTGCTTGGTTGTGTAATGACCGGCTAAGGGGTGCGTGCCGAGCACATCCCATTGCACGTTTTCCGCGACGTGGCTGAAAAACTCGTTTGGGTGATCGCTCGAAAGCTTGGCGAAAATTGTTTGTACCTGCTCTTTTGTAACGGCCATGATCAGATTCTCCGGTTTCCTCAGCACTGCGGGACAGCTTACGCCCCGGCTTATGTTCATCTCGCTCTTACCGTGCCGCGCAGGGATTGAAACACAGAGGTATACTAACGTCATGCAAAGCGATGACCCTCTGGGACTGATCTCTCTGGACCCCTGGCTGGCCCCCTATGCCGACGCGCTGCGGCGGCGCGGAGCGCATTACGCGCGTCTGCGATCGGCGATTGATGAAACCGGCGGGCTGCTCGGGCCGATCAGCTTGGGGCATCAGTTTTTTGGATTTAACCGAGGCGAGAGGGACGGCGAGGCGGGCGTCTGGTACCGAGAATGGGCGCCGGGCGCGTCCGGCCTGTCGTTGTTTGGAGACTTCAACGGCTGGGACCGGGACAGCCATCCGCTCACCCGCGATGATTTTGGGATTTGGAGCGCGTTCTTCCCGGACACCGGGCATCAAGCTGCGCTGACCCACGGCAGTTTGCTGAAAGTCAATGTCCGTTCGGCGGCGGGCGCACAGGACCGAATTCCGGCCTATATCCGGCGCGTGGTGCAGGACGCGGGAACGCATGATTTTACGGCCCAAATTTGGCTGCCCCCGCCGTTTGACTGGCGGAATGCCGCCCCAAGCCTCACCGGCGGACTGCGTATCTACGAGGCGCATGTCGGCATGGCGACGGAAGAAGGCCGCGTCGGTAAATTTCAGGAATTTACCGAGAATGTCCTGCCGCGCATCGCCTCACTTGGCTACAATGCCGTGCAGCTTATGGCCGTGATGGAGCATCCGTATTACGGCTCGTTCGGCTACCATGTGTCGTCGTTCTTCGCCGTATCGTCGCGCTTCGGTACCCCGGAAGATTTAAAAGCCTTGATTGACGCCGCGCACGGCCTCGGCCTGCGCGTCCTGCTGGACATTGTTCACTCGCACGCGGTCAAGAACACGGCGGAGGGATTGAACGGCTTCGATGGCACGGACTTCCAGTACTTCCATGCCGGGCCGCGCGGCTTTCACCCCGCCTGGGATTCGATGGTCTTTGACTACGCCAAGTATGAAGTTCAGCGGTTTCTCCTCAGCAATGTCCGTTTCTGGCTGGAAGAGTTTCGGTTTGACGGCCTGCGCTTTGACGGCGTGACCAGCATGCTTTACTTTGACCACGGCCTCAGCCGCGTTTTTACATCATATGAAGACTACTTTGGAAGCGGCGTAGACGAGGACGCGCTGGCGTATCTGCAAACCGCAAACGCGCTGGCCTGCGCCGTTCGTCCCGATGCCGTCACAATCGCTGAAGACGTCTCAGGAATGCCTGGTCTGGCCCGGCCCGTGTCCGAAGGCGGCATCGGCTTCGACTACCGACTGGCAATGGGCGTTCCTGATTACTGGAAGACGCTGGTCAAAGAAGTTCCCGACGAGAATTGGCCTTTAAGCGCGGTCTACCATGAGCTGCTCAATCGCCGGCCCGGCGAGAAGCGCGTCGGCTATGTGGAAAGCCATGACCAATCTTTAGTAGGCGATCAGACTTTGGCGTTCCAGCTCATGGGCGCGGAGATGTACTGGCACATGGGGTTGGGCGACGGCAATGTTGTGATTGAGCGCGGCCTCGCGCTTTTGAAGATGATCCGCCTGCTGACGTTCAGCCTGGCCGGAGAAGCGTGGCTCTCCTTTATCGGCAACGAGTTCGGACACCCGGAGTGGGTGGATTTTCCGCGCGAAGGCAACAATTTTTCTTACCATTATGCCCGCCGCTTGTGGTCTCTCGCCGACAACCCGGACCTGCGCTACGGCGGCCTTAACGCCTTCGACCGGGCCATGCTGGGCCTCGACGCCTCGTACAATCTCTTAACAGACCCGCTGATTGAGCAGCTTGCGCTGCATGAAGACACCAAGCAGCTTGCCTACCGGCGCGGCCCGCTCGTGTTCGCGCTCAACTTCCACCCCACCCGCTCGTATCAAGACCTGCGCTTTCCGACACCCGACGCCGCCGATTACAAAGTCATCTTAAACACCGACGACGCCCGGTTCGGCGGCATGGGCCGGGGAACTCCTGATTTTGTCTATCCCCGCCAGCCCGTTCCCATGTACGGGCGCGGCCAGAGCATCCAGATTTACCTGCCCAGCCGCAGCGCCCAAGTGCTGGCCCCGGTTTAGAGGGAGAACCACTAATGGCTGTAACAGAAAACGCGCTGATGGAAACCGAGCGCAAGCGATGGACCCGCGATGAGTGCCGCCGGCTCATGGAGATGGGCATTTTAGAAGAAGCCCGATTTGAGCTAATCGGCGGAGACATTGTTCCTAAAATGACCCAGCATGAGCGGCACATTTACACCTGCAAGCAGGTTCAAAAAGCGTTGGAAGCGATCTTCGGAACGGATTACGTTCGCCTCGCCGCGCCCATTGCCCTCGGCGAGTATGAAGAACCGGAGCCGGACGCGGCAGTCATGCACCGGCCTCTGAGGGATTACCTGCGCCTCGGGACACCGCTGCCGGAAGAAGTGCGCCTTGTCGTGGAAGTTTCCGACCGAGCACTGCGCCGGGACTTAAACGCCAAGAAAACGCAGTACGGCAGCGCCGGCATTTCTGAATACTGGGTCATCAACATCAACGCCCGCACCCTGCACGTCTTTCAGCAGCCGACCGAAAACGGCTATGCGCTTGAAAGCATTTGGACGTCGGAAGAAGGAGTCAGCCCGCTTGCCGCGCCGGAGGCGGTGATCGCAGTCGCCGACCTGCTCCCGTAACGAGGCGAGCAGGAAAACCGCCTGCAAAGCCAGAATGCTCGCTTATGAACCCGATTTTCCCCGGCTGGTATGCCGACCCGGAGCTGCACCTGTTCGCGGGCCGCTACTACCTGTATCCGACTTACTCTGCGCCTTATGACGAGCAAACATTCTTTGAGGTGTGGTCTTCTCCCGATTTAGTCCAGTGGCAGAACGAAGGCCGCATTTTAGATTTCGCCGACGTGCCGTGGAGCACGAACCGCTGCGCCTGGGCACCGTCGGTTCTTGAGCGTCGGGGTCGGTATTTCTTCTACTTTTCGGCGGGCGACGGCGCGGGGCTGGGCGTCGCCGTGGCGGACCATCCCGCCGGGCCGTTCGCCGACGCCCTCGGCAGGCCGCTCGTCTCCGAGTACCCGCACGGCGCACAGCCGATTGACGCCCATGCGTTTCTCGATGACGATGGGCAGGCGTACCTCTACTTCGGCGGCTGGTCTCACGCGGTCGTCGCGAGGCTCGCCGAAGACATGGTTTCATTCGCCGGCGATTTCACCGAGATCACGCCACAGCATTATGTGGAAGGCCCGTTCATGCTGAAACGTAAAGGCGTCTACTACTTCATGTGGTCCGAGGGCGGCTGGACCGACTCGTCCTACGGCGTCGCCTACGCCAAATCCGCGTCGCCGCTCGGCCCGTTCGTTCGCACCGGGAGCATCATGCAAAGCAACCCCTTAATCGGGAACGGCGCGGGCCATCACTCAGTCCTGAACATCCCCGGCACCGACGACTGGTACATCGCCTACCACCGCCGCCCATTGACGGAAACGGACCCGCATCACCGGGTGGTCTGCCTTGATCGCCTGTATTTTGACGACAACAGCGACATTTTGCCGGTTGTTCTCACCAGTGAAGGCGTGGCGGCACGGCCACTGCTTGAAAGGACTGCCCCATGACCACGCGCTTCTTTCTGCCCTTAGTACTGGCGCTTTCAATGCTCGCTTCCGTCGCTTTTGCCGGGGACTTTGTCATCGTTCCCGGCCAGCGCATCGGCACGGTGACGCTCGGCATGGACCGCACTTCAGTTCATACTTTGCTTCATGCACCCAGCACAACCCACACCGCGCCGCACGGCTTGATTTTGGACACCTGGCTCAGTCATCAGCAGCTCAAGTCCTACGAGGGCGGCAGAGGAGCATTGAAGTACGATTATCTGACGGTCTTCTTCCGTAATGGTCATGCCGTGCAGATTGAAGCGAGCGCAGCGAAGTTCACAACAGCAAATGGCTTGTCTACGCATAGCTCGGCAAATGATTTTGCCAAGCGTTACCCAAACTACTTGACGCCGCATTTCAGTCCCAATGCAGACAATCATCTTGCAAGTGGCACCCCCTATGCTGAGTATCATACGAGAGGCGATCCGGGAGCGTCGTCGCCTGCTGGCAAGCATTTTCTTGATTATGGTGATGCGGTGCGTCAGGGGATTGCCTGGAAATATGATGCGTGGGGTGACATGTCTCCCGACACAGACCCAAATGGGTCATTAGACGCGGTCATTGTCCATGTGCCGGGGCAGCGGGTCCTGCTGAACCCGAACGATGGGCTGCCGTATTCAGGGACAGGACCGGCACGGAAGTAACCCCTCCCGCCTCACAAGTTCGCCTCCCTCCCCTGTTAGGGAAGGGCATCAGGAAAGAACAGGGCAAGAGGGCGCAGCAAGCAGCGCCCCTACAATTTAGGGTCTTCGCCTCTCTCTGGCCCTTCCCTAACAGGGGAGGGAGGCGAACTTGTGAGGCGGGAGGGGTCCTCACATCACGCAAGAAAAAACCATACACTAGAAAGAGCATCAAGACATGCAAGACGATTTCGAGACCATTAACCCGCACGCCTGGAATACAGTCGCGCCCTTTTTTGACGCGCTGGCGGCGGAAGAACTCACGGCAGAGACCATCGGTGACTGGCTGACACGGTGGAGCGAGCTGGAGAAAGTGCTTGGAGAAGCCGGTGCCGCCGCCGGACGGGCGAAGTCGGAAGATACGACCAATGCCGACGCCGAAGCAAAATATTTGAACTTTGTCCAGAAGATCATGCCGCAGTGGACAATCGCCGCGCAGGCTTTAAAGACCAAGTTGCTGGACGTGCCGGACTTCACGCCGCCGCCCGACCAAGAGCAGTTCGTGCGCCGCCTGCGTAACGACGCCGACTTGTTCCGCGAAAGCAATGTCTCGATCCAGGCCGAGCTTCAAACGCTTGCCAATGAATACAGCAAGCTGACCGGGGCGATGACGGTCACGCTGCATGGCGAAGAGCTGACGCTGCCGCAGGCCGAGCAGCGGGGAATGGACACGGACCGCAATGTGCGCGAGGATGCCTGGCGGGTCGTGCAGAGTCGCTGGCTGGAGTCCCGCGAAGCGCTGGACGCGCTGTATCTTCAGATGCTGCCGCTGCGGCGTCAGTTGGCAGCAAACGCTGGCCTGACCGACTACCGTGCGTATATGTGGCGCTCACTGCGCCGGTTCGACTACACGCCCGAAGACAGCCTGGCGTTCGGCGCGGCCATTGAAGCCGAGGTCGTGCCGCTGGCGTCGAAGATTTTGGAGAAGCGGCGGCAGACGCTGGGCATGGACACGCTGCGTCCGTGGGACCTGAATGTTGACCCGGAAGGCCGGACGCCGCTGCGCCCGTTTGCCGATGTCGCGGCTTTGGAAGAAGGAACCGCGCAGATCTTCAGCCAGGTAGATCCCGACTTAGGCCAAGACTTCGAGAAGATACGGCAGGGCTTCTTGGATTTGGACTCACGCAAGGGTAAAGCGCCCGGCGGCTACTGCTCGTTCTTCCCGAAGACCGGCCTGCCATACATCTTTATGAACGCCGTCGGCACCGAAAGCGACATCCGGGTTCTGCTCCATGAAGGCGGCCATGCGTTCCACGGGCTGGCATCAAGTGCCGCTCAGCCGCTTTTGTGGAACCGGGGCGCACCGATGGAGTTCAACGAAGTCGCGTCTATGGCGATGGAGCTTTTGGCCCTGCCGTACCTAGAAAAAGACAAAGGCGGGTTCTACACGCCCGAAGACGCCGTCCGCGCCCGGCAGGAGCAGATGGAAAAGATTGTCTTGTTCCTGCCGTACATGGCCGTGGTAGACGGCTTCCAGCACTGGGTTTATGCCGACGCCCCGGACAATGTCACGGCAGCCGATTTGGATGCAAAATGGGGCCAGCTCTGGACCCGCTTCATGGGCGGCGTGGACTGGTCGGGCTTGGAGGCCGAGCGCGTGAGTGGATGGCACCGCAAGCTGCACATCTTCACCGTGCCGTTCTACTATGTCGAGTACGGCCTGGCCCAGCTTGGCGCATTGCAGGTCTGGCGCAACGCCCTGGCCGACCAGGCAGACGCCGTGCGCCGCTACCGCGCGGCACTCGCTTTAGGCAACACGCGCCCCCTACCGGAACTGTATGCCGCCGCCGGTGCGCGGCTTGCGTTTGACCAAGAGACCGTCGGCGAGCTGGCCCAGCTTGTCGCCGCGCATTTGTAACCGCATAGGGGCGAACCTTGTGTTCGCCCTTCTTTGTCCTAAACGGGTATAATAGAAGCAGGAAATCGCAGGAGCTTTTAGGATCAAGACAATGCATATTGACTGGCAGCAAGTAACGGCACTGGCGATTGTCGCGGCGGCAATGTTTGCCGTGGGACGGCGGCTTTGGGGCCAGATTGCGGCATTTCGGACAAAACCCGGCAAAGCCGCCGGCGGCTGCGATAGCTGCCCGAGCAGCGGCACGGCGAAAAGCGCTGCGCCGCTGATGCAGATCCAGACCCGCCCGCCCGCGCACCTGCGGCGGCCTTCGTCGAAGTGAGGATCGGCGCGGCTCTGTGCCTGACGCTTGCCTGCACAGGCTGCGCTCCTCATCATTTCGCTCCCCTTCCTCCAGCCAACGCACACTGGCAGATGGCGCTGACACTTACGCCGGCTGCTCCACGCCAGCTTGACCCGACTCGGTTTTCCGTGCGGATTTCAGACACTCATGGCAGGCCGGTCTCGGGCGTGTCCGTCACCCTCAGCCTTGTCATGCCGGCAATGGACATGGGCCAAAACCAGGTAACGGCTCAGGCTGGCACGGCGGGCGTTTATGCCGCTGCCGGGCGGTTCACGATGCCGGGCCACTGGCAGGCCACGGTGGAGGCAAGCAAAGGCACACTGCATCAAACGCAGTCTTTTCCGGTGACGGTGTTGTAGGCGGTTATGTTTGTCCCCTCAGCTTATCTCTCGGCTTATTTTCTGGCGATGGGCTTGGGCCTGGCGAGCGGGTTCTCGCACTGCATCGGGATGTGCGGCGTCTTTGTCGTGTCTTACGCCGGAGTGCCGGGGCGGGGCGCGGGGCGGCACTGGCTGTTTCATAGCGGGCGGCTGGCGGCGCTGGCTGGGCTGGGCCTCGCGGGCGGGGCGATTGGGGCGCTCGGGCATCGGTGGGCGTCGGCGCAGGGGATTCTCAGCCTTGCGGTCGGCGGCGTGATGCTGGCGCTGGCGCTCGGGCTGTCCGGCGTGTTCCCCAAGCTGCGGCTGCCGGAGCCGGACGTGCTGGGCGCGGGCGGCGGATACTTGCGCCGAGTTTATTTAAGAGTCCTGCAATCCAAAAGCGTCCTGAAGCCGCTGGCAGTAGGAGTATTTGTCGGGGTTCTGCCTTGCGGCTTGACTTATAACGCGCTCTTGGCAACATTCACCCTGCGTCCGTTATCGGGCGCGGCGCTGATGCTCTGCTTCGGCCTCGGCACAGTACCCGGCTTGCTGGCGCTGGCCCTGTTCGGCAATGCACTGTTCGGCGGCTTGCTAACTAGGCTGCCGTTTCGGGTTGCCATGACCCGCGTGTCCGCCCTCTTCCTGGCTGCACTTGGCTTGGCATTTCTTTGGCGCGGCTGGTCAAACTTTTTGCCGTAAGGAAACCGGTACAATAAGCAGGGAACACTCTTTTCTCGAAGTCTTCTGTTCACAAAAACTTCTGTTCACAAAAATCGAGGCTATTATGTCCCAGTCTGTGCTGTCTTCTGTGCTGCCTTCCGGCACGATCACATTTTTCTTCACTGACATTGAAGGCAGCACCGCCCTTTGGGAAAGCCAGCCGGACGCGATGCGGGTGGCACTGGCCCGTCATGATGCGCTGCTGAGAGCGGCCGTTGCCGCCGAAAATGGCGTTGTTTTTCACACAGCAGGCGATGCGTTTTGTGCCGCGTTTGGCACCGCCCCAGAAGCGCTGGCCGCCGGTGTCGCGGCACAAATTGCATTGTATTCACAAACAGAGGGATTACCTCTCCGTCTGCGGATGGCACTGCACACAGGGGCAGCGGAGGCGCGTGACGGCGACTATTTCGGGCAGCCGCTGAACCGCGTGTCCCGCCTTCTGAACGCCGGGCACGGCGGGCAGATTTTGCTGTCGGTCGCCTGCCAGGAACTGGTCCGCGATCTGCTGCCGTTAGGGGTTACTTTCCGTGATCTTGGACCGCATCGGCTCAAAGACTTGCTGCGTCCTGAACAGATATTTCAAGTTCTGCACCCGTCCCTGCCCGCCGATTTCCCGCCGCTGCGGTCACTGGACAACCCGGCTCTGCCGAACAACCTGCCGCAGCAGATGACCAGCTTTATTGGGCGGGAAGACGAAGTCACCGAAATCAAAGCGCTGCTGGAGAAGTCGCGGCTGCTGACACTGACCGGGACAGGCGGAGCGGGCAAAACGCGGCTGGCGCTGCAAGCGGCTGCAGACCTGCTCACCGGCTCTGGGGAGGGTGTCTGGCTGGTGGAACTGGCGGGCCTGACCGACCCCGTCCTAGTTCCCGAAGCAGTGGCCGAGGCGCTTGGCGTCTGGGAGGAAGCCGGCCGGCCCCTCTCAAAAACTCTCGTCAGCTTTCTAAAGTCCAAGCGCCTGCTGCTGATTTTAGATAACTGCGAGCATGTCCTAAATGCCTGCGCGTTTCTGGTCGCCGACCTCCTGCGCGTCTGCCCCCATGTGTCTGTGCTGGCGACCAGCCGCGAAGTGCTCGGCGTGCCGGGCGAGCAGACTTTTCGTGTCCCGTCGCTGTCGCTGCCCGATCCCCAGCAGAAATACCCCCCGGAATTACTCGGCCGGTACGATGCCGTGCGTCTTTTTGCGGATCGAGCTTGCCTCAGTCAGCCGTCATTTGTTTTAACCCATCAGAACTCCCCTGCCGTCGCCGAAATCTGCGCCAGCCTCGACGGTATCCCGCTTGCCATTGAGCTGGCCGCCGCCCGTGTTAAAGCGCTCAGCGCCGAGCAAATCAACATGCGCTTGGGCGACCGTTTCCGGCTGCTGACCAGCGGAAGCCGGACAGCCCTGCCGCGTCAGCAGACCTTGAAGGCAGCAATTGACTGGAGCTTTGACCTGCTTTCCGAAAGCGAAAAGACTCTTCTGCGTCGCTTCTCTGTTTTCTCCGGCGGATGGACCCTAGAAGCCGCGGAGGCCGTCTGCGCCGATCCGCCGGCAGGAAATTTCAGGACACTGATTGACCGCGCTGACGTGCTGGACGTGCTGGCGGGCTTGGTAGACAAATCTTTGGTCGCTTATGAAGAGGACGATCGGGGAAACAGCCGTTACCGCCTGCTGGAGACCATCCGCCAATACGGGAGGGATCGGCTTGTCGAAGCGAATGAGTCTGAAGCGATATATCAGCGGCATCAGGATTTTTTTCTGGCCCTGGCGGAAAAAGCTGAGCCAGAACTGAGCGGGCGGCAGCAGATACAGTGGCTAGACCGGCTGGAAACCGAGCATGATAATCTTCGCTCGGCGCTCGGCTGGTGCACCAGGGAAGAATATGCGGAAAAATATGCTGGAGTAAGGGATACGCCGGGTCTGCGCCTATCGGGGGTGCTGTGGCGGTTCTGGCGAATACGCGGTCATTACTCGGAGGGGCGGCAATGGCTGAAACGAATGCTTGAGCTGACGGAAGAGACGGAAAATCTGACGGAGCGTGCGGCGGCACTGATCGGTTCGGGTTTTCTGGCGCTGGATCAAAGTGATTACATATCAGCACGCGCTTTTTATGAGCAGGGCCTGATGCTTGCCCGGCAGACAGGGGATATGAAGAACATGGCCGACGCCCTAAGCGGCTTAGGGTCATTGGCGATCTTCCAGGATGATTACGTTTCCGCGCAGGCGAGCAGCGAGGAATGCCTGACGCTATACCAGGAACTAGGCGACCGGCAGGGCAGCGCCGAAGCGCTCAGCAGCCTCGGTGCGGCGGCGTATCTGCACGGCGAACCGGCAGCGGCACAGGCACTGCATGAAGAGGCGCTGATCCTATTTCGCCAGGTTGGAGATCCAACTGGCATCGCCCATCGGCTCGATGCTTTGGGGAATTCCAAAGAAGGGCTGCTGCTGTTTCGCCAGATGGGAAACCAGAAAGGCATCTGCTTCACACTTTCCCATCTGGGCTATATGGCTTATTACAAAGGTGATTACACAGAAGCAAAAGCGTTTGCGGAGGAAAGTTTCACTCTCGCGCGGCAGATGGGCATCCAGTATTATACAGCCATAAACTTGGTGACCCTAGGCAGGGTAGCTGCGGCCCTGCACGACCAGGCTTTGGCATGGCGGCTGCTGAGAGAGGGGCTGGAGATTGCTCGGCATCTGGAGTTTCAACGTGCAGTCATCGGAGCATTAGGCGGCCTTGCAATAGTGGCATACGAGCAGAACAGTCTCTGGCAGGCGGCTTGCCTACTCAGCGCAGTCAGTTCTCTTTCCCAGCCCATTTCCGCCCGGCTGCCGCCCGTCGCCCAGAAAGCGCACGACGAGTGGGTCATCACCGTGCGCGGGGCACTTGGCGAAGAAGCATGGACGGCAGCATCTGCCGCCGGTCAAGCTATGACAGCCGACGAAGCAGCAGACTATGCACTGGCAAGCACAGGCGGATAATCGGGTATACTTTGGGGAAGAGACACTGAGGAAAATTAACTTTGAAAGAAAGCACACTGACATCGGAAGAGCGGCGGGACTCAATCATCGCGGCGGCGGAAGACAAAAAAGCCAACTATATCACGGCGCTGGATCTGCGCGGCAAAACGCTCATCGCCGACTTCTTTATTATCTGTTCGGGAACGTCCAACATCCATATCCGGTCCATTGCCGACGGCGTCATGGAGTCGATGGAAAAGCAGGGCATCCGGCAGCGGCGCATTGAAGGCTACAGCGAAGCGACCTGGGTGCTGCTGGACTACGGCGATGCGATTGTCCATGTCATGTCCGAAGAGCAGCGCTCGTTCTACGGGCTGGAAAAACTCTGGACCGGACAAGCCCCGCCCGCGCGTGAGCCGGACCGGCTGGAAGGCATGGGCGTCGGCGAGTTCGAGGAAGACGAGCTGGACGACGATGATTACGAGATGGACGAGGAAGAAGACTCCGAAGACGAAGAGCTGGAAGACGCCGCCGTAGACGAGCCGGCAGGCAAGCTAATCGCGGCTGAGTCGGAGAAGACGCATGGACACGCCGCCTGACCCACAGTCTCCGCATCCACAGTTTCCGCCAAAGCCGCGCACTGTTCCTCAGCGTTCCGCCCCCGTGCGCCCGAAGCGTGACTACGCGGCGGAAGAAGAAGCCGAGCGGCAGTTAAACGCCGTTCGCATTCAGATGCGGCGCGGCTTGATTTCAGAGGCGGAAGCGGCAGTCAAAGCGTTTCTGGCAGATCATTCCCAAGACGCCGGCGCCTGCGAACTGCTGGGCGATATTGAAGAAACACGCGGCAACTGGGAGGCCGCTATTCTTGCCTACCAGAACGCACTGACGCACGAGCCGGGCCGGGCCTCGGCGGAAGCCAAAGTCGGCAAAGCCGTCCTGCGCCGGGCGGAAATGGCGCGGCAAAAGTCGCTGGGGGTCGCTTATGCGGCGGCAGACACGTCGCTGATGCGCCGCACGGGCGGCGAACGCAGCAGCGCGATGATTATTCTTGGATCGGTGGTTTGCCCAGGCCTCGGACAGATTGTGCAGGGGCAAACGCTCAAAGGTGCAATTTTAGTCGGAATTTTTCTGCTGGGCGTTGTGCTTCTGACTTTAGTCCACGGCAGCGGCCATTCCTATTTTACTCCGGCGTTCTGGATCGTTTCGCTGGCGCTGGCCGGCGATTGGATTTACGCGGTTGCCGATGCATCAGCTTCTTCGCGCTCCTAAATCTGCCGGCAGAAACCTCCCAAAACTGAAATCTTCCGAAACTTTTACGGAGTTTTGGACTCTATTCCTTTATGACGCTGCCGATTTTAGGAGAAGACTGTATGCATTTATTACACCGCCGGGGCATTGCCGCTCCTGTTCTGCTGGGGCTGGGAGGCCTGCTTGGCGCATTGTCCGCCGGCTGCGGCAGCTCCTCCTCTTCTTCCACCGCCCACATCCGTGGCGCGGATTTTTCAGTGAACGGCGGCACGACCGGCGTTCTGGTCAACAGCACGGCAGTCGGCGGCGACTTGAACTTTGGGCAGACCAGTGTTTTCAATTATGTCGGGCAGGGGCTTTCGACCTTCAGCTTCTCGACAAGCGTTTCCCCTCCCACTGTCACGGTAGCAGGCGCGACAACCACCGCCGTCTTCCCACCTAATCCGCAGCTTCAGCTTAACAACAACTCGTATTACACGGCGTATCTGATCGGACGTGCGGATGTCCTGCCTTTGACCATCGCGCATGTAGACCCACGCTTTTTGCAGACGGTTGTCGCGGGCGACAAAGGCGCGGCGGTGAACTACCAGGCTGCGTCCTCGGGAACGGCGACTTACAGTGATCCGCCGGCGGGAGAAGCCAACATCCGCATCTTGAACGCTGCGCCTGATGCCGGCTCGGTGGACGTGCTGATCGGCGGCAAAGCCGCCTTTCCCGGTGTCGCTTATCCTCTTTTGCCGACAGGAATCGCCGGGCAAAGCGTTCCGGCGGCCAATCCGGTCACGGCCTATTCCGCCCTGCCGTCCGGGGCGCTTTCCATTCAAGTCAACGCCGCCGGCACTTCCACCGTGCTGGTCCCGCCGACAAGCCTGAACGTCAGCAGCGGCCAGTCGTACACGATCCTCGTGACGGAAACTGCCGTGACGCCGCCGGCTTACAGCCTCGCGATCGAGACCGATTAAAGCGGGTCGAGACCGATTAAAGCACGTTACGGCTCAGGTTTTACGTCCGGGGACCGGCACGCTTGGAAGCAGCCACGAGAGAGTGAGACGGCGGTTCAGGCAGAACACTGTAGAGAATGAGGCGGGAGCCGTCCAGGCGATTTGGGTTGATGAGAGCGGCTTCGGAACGCGGCGCAGCGACGGTGTTCGGGTTGCCGTCACTCACATACGGGCGCAGGCGGCCCGAAGCCATCTGCTTCAAGGCGTGTTCAATCCAGCCGGGGCCGGATCCGAGGCGTGTCACCCGGTCCGGGTTAAACGCACGGTCCACCCAGGCATGGCTCGGCCCGCCCCAGGCCATCAGAATGCAGCGGTTGTGGTAGGAAATCCTGCCCAGACGTCCGTTCAGCAGCGTGTTCCACAGCGCATGGTTCTGAGGAGCCGCGCCGCCGGGCAGCGCCATCGTGTCCATGGTTGCGCCGGGCGCACGGTCCCTGACATAGCGCTGGCATTCCGCCATTTCCCAGCACAGCTCCGCGCCGGATAAATGCGTCAGCGGACGGTGCGTAGTCGTGTGATTCGCCACTTCGAAGCCATCGGCAACAAGCGTTTGAAGCTTGCGAGTTTCTTGTCCCGGCTGCCAGAACGGTACCGGGTTCCACGCCGACTTCGGCAGGACATAAAAAGTCCCCTTGAGCGGCCAATCTTTGTGCCGGGCATGGAACGCTTCCAGAATACCGACCGCGCAGTTCGGGTCAATCGTGCCGTTCGGCAGGTAATGGAACTGCGTTCCGCGGGCATCGTCAAATGTCAGGACAACCGGAGTTTTGCCGGCAGGAACAGCGATGTGCGGCGTCAGAATATCGCGCATATTGACCGGATACCAATGCGCGGCATACATCAGCCCAAGCTGCTTCCGAAAGGTCTCCGGTGCGATGTTAAGGCCATGCTTGTCGTAGCGGGCGCCATGCCGCGCCGGTGCGCCGAACGCATGGTACATCAGAATAGGAATATGCCCGGTTTCATCCACATGCAGCGCCGCAAGCTGCGCGGCGGTTAGTACGGGAGCATCCGCAGAAGCGGCACGGCTGACCTGCCTGGCGCCGGAGGCCGGAGCGGAGTATGCCGAAGACGCGGGATGCCGCAGCGCCGCCGTGCCGGCCAGCGCCAGTCCGGCTGCCGCGAGGAGCGGCAGTGCGAGCTTTCTGAGAAGACTGTGTGCCTGTGGGCTGCTTTGTGGGGACATGATGGGGCATTGTACCATAAGAGCGGCAGACTTGCAAATTGGAATTGTCCCCGTCCTAAAGGACAGGTCTAGCGGCGCAGACGCCAACCGCACGGTGTGCGGAATACAGAACAGCCCCAGTCCTAATCTTCCGGCCGCAGGCCGGTTGGCGTCTGCGCCGCTAGACCTGTCCTTTAGGACGAGATTCAATAGGACGGGGTTCCTCTGACGCCCGTGGAAATCAGTTATGCTCGCTCGCCTTTTCGCTGTTCTTTACGTTTGGTCTGCCGTTATCCTCTTCGCCGCTCCCCTTTTCGCTCAATCCCCGCGCGAAACTGTTCCGCTGACATCTTGGAAGTTCGATGCCCGGCCACCACTGGATGCCCAGCCTGACTTGGCGGCGTTTGACGACGCCAAGTGGCAGAGCGTGACGCTTCCGCACACCTGGAACTCGAAAACGCAGATTGAAACTCATCGCGCCGCCTGGTATCGCACCCATTTTGCGCTTGTGGAGAGCGGCCGTCAGAAAGAACTTTTTGTTTGCTTTGACGGCGCGGGAACAGTCGCCGATGTTTATTTGAACGGCGTTTACCTCGGCTCACACCGGGGGGCATACACGCGGTTTGTGTTTGATGCTACGGCGGCTGCCCATGCCGGCGACAATGTTCTGGCCGTCCGCTGCGACACAAACCCGGCTGATACGTCGGACTGCCTGCCGGCTGGCGATGGGTTTCAGTTGTATCATGTTCCCGGAGGCCTGTACCGGCCAGTGCATCTGCTTGAAACGGCACAAGTCCATGTTGACCCGACCGACGATGCCGCGTCCGGCGTTTTCCTGACGCCGTCGGCGGTCCGCACGAACAGCGCGGATCTTGCCGTCAAGACGCTGGTTCGCAACGACAGCAGTGCGGCTGCCGCGGTCACAGTCACGAGCCAGGTAAATGACGCCGCCGGAGCAGCCGCTGCGGTCGTCTCCGGCCAGATCACGCTGGCCGCTCACTCCGGCGGCAGCGTGCTCCTGCACGCGAAGATCGCAAAGCCGCATCTTTGGAGCACGGCTGATCCGTATCTGTACTCGGTGCAAACGACAACAGCGGCGGGCAAAGCAGTCACGGACACAGTCACCGAGCGGACCGGCCTGCGCTTTTTTGAGATGACGCCGGCGGGGTTCTTCTTGAACGGGGTTCCGACACCGCTGCGGGGTGTTTCCAAGCATCAGGAAACCGAGGAGCATGGCAGCGCCGTCTCGGACGCCGACCTGCGGCGAGACTGGGCCGACCTGCGGGAGTTAGGGGTCAACTATGTGCGCCTCGCGCACTATCCCCATGCGAAGCTGGAATACGATTTAGCGGATGAGATGGGCATTGTTGTCTGGGCCGAGAACGGCCATTCCAATCCCGCCGAGCCGACCGAGACAGGCCGGCAAATTACGCGCGAGATGGTGCTGCAAAACTACAACCATCCCAGCATCTGCTTTTGGAGCATCGGCAACGAAGCGATCAAAGACTTTTCAGACATCATCACGCTGGAAAATTACGCGGATACCGCGCGGGCGGCAGACCCAAGCCGGCTGATTACTTATGCCAGCAGCACGGCATTTTACGAGTCGCCTGCACTGGATTTTGTCGCCGTCAACCGCTATTTCGGCTGGTATGGTGGGACCATCGCCGGGTTTGATCGCCAGGCCGCGTTCTACCATTTCATCTCGGAGACCGGCGCAGGCGGCGTTGTTTCCCTACACACGTCTGCGGCACGACCGACCCACAAGATCAACGCCTACGAGCCGGAAGAATATCAGGACGAAGTGGCGGAAAGCCGCTGCCAAACCGTATTTCGCACCCTAAGCGGCCAGGTGCCGCTTTTTACCTGGTGGACGTTTCGAGACTTCAGCGATCCGCGCTACAAAGGCGTCAACTCCAAAGGCTTGGAAACATTTGGCGGCTTCCGCAAAGACGCTTATTATCTGTTTCAATCATTCCTGAAGCCGCAGACGCCGCTGGTGCATCTGTGCGGCAAGCCCTGGTTCCTGCGCCGCCGCTCGCTGCCGTCCGACACGCTGGACGTCAAAGCGTACTCGAATGCCGCCGCGCTGACGCTCACCGTCAACGGCGCAGTTGTCGGAACAGCCCAGAACGGCGCGTATCTGCTGCCCAACGGGACCGCGTCCAGCAATGTCTTTGACTGGACCGAGGCGCTTCAGCCGGGGCGCAATGCCGTGGTCGTGGATGACGGTGCCGGCCACTCCGACTCAGCGATCATCTACGCCGAAACCGGCGAAGCGAATGGGCTGGTGCGAGATCTGAAATCAAGCAACCCCGCGAACCCGGCTGATTTCATTGCGGAGCCGGTGCAAGCGGAGTGGCCCTGCTATGACAACTTTGACGGCACCGGCGATAACACGTTCCACGACATCCCCTCTGTGCTGAAGGACGCAGGCTGGATTACACTGGGCCGCCCGACCAAGCCGGCCGCGCAGACGGCACTGACATTCACGCTGGCTTCGAACTCCGGCCCCACGGACATCTTTCTTTTGATGACCACTATGCCGGCCCACCCTGTCGCCATCCCCGCAGGCTACGCGGACACGGGAACAGTCGGCACCTGGCGAGACAACCAGCTCAATTTGGTGCAGTTCAAGCTATTCCGCCGCACAGCCGGCAGCGGCCAGACCGTGTTTATCCCGGCATTTGCTCAAGACTACCTGGTGCTGATAAAGCCTCACGCCGCTGTTTCCGGCGCGGAGCCGTAGAAGAACCGGGCGGCGACAAAGGCGCAGACCGCCAGGGCCAGGGCCAGAATGCCATGCTTCGTGTGCGGCGTCGCGACGCCCGCTTCATGGCCCGGCAGGAAGCCCGGCAGCGAGCCGGCAGGCGTGATGAAATAAAGAACGGCGGCGACCAGCAGCAGGACGCCGACAAGAATCGCCACGCCCGCCGTGAGTTGTTTGGTTTGCAAAGTTAGTCTCCTTGTTCAAGAGTCCCCCCAGCCCCCAATAATGGGGGAGTACGACAAGAGCAAGCGCGTCTCATCTTAATCATGCTCCCCCATTATTGGGGGCTGGGGGGACTTATTCGGTCTCCTAGTTCACGGCCGGCGTCCCAATTTCCTGCTCAGACGACGGAGAGTTTGGAGAAGAAACCGCAGATGGCTGGCATACAGCCGGAAGCCGAGCGGCAGGCGTCGAGACCAGGCGCTTTCCGGCAGTTCATAGTAGTAATGCGTGTGCAGCCAGGTCCAAACCGGAAACAAGAGGTGGCGCAGTGCGCTGAAACGGGCCGCCGGGCTGCCGAGCAGCCAGATCAGCCTGAACCGCTGCGCCTCCGTCCCAAGCGCCGCGCGGTTCTGGACCCGTGCGGTGATCAGGGTTTCAAGGGCCTGACGGCGGCGGGGTGCCAGGCCTTCCAGGACGGACGGCGGAACTGCCGCGCCCTGCTGCGCCGCCGCGAACAGGCCGCCGTATCCAATGGAGACGGCTCCGGCCTTCCGGCAGAGGGCAAGAAAAAGCGGCCAGTCTACGGATTGGACCGCACAAACTTGTTGAATGTCTTGAAGAGATTTCGGGGCGTCGAAGTAATGCCCGGCAAGATGCAGGCAGAGGTGAAGGATCTGATCTTCCGGCCCCAGCACCAGGGCATCTACCCCGGCAAGGGAAGCTGGGCGCGAGCGCTGCCAGAAGCCGGGCAGGTCCAAATGGACCTGGCTCCAGAGCAGCGCGTTGTTCAGCAGGTTCGTGTGCAGCTCGACAACAACCGGCCCGCGCTCCGTGTGCCGGAAGAAGTTTGATTCGCAGGTCTGACCGTCCTTCAGGCCAGCCCAGGCCACCGCTTCCGCGACATAACCGAGACCGGTCAGCAGGGCATGGGCGCGGAAAGCATCTTCAGGCCGCACCAGAATGTCAATGTCGCCGAAGGGACGCAGGCTCGGGCGCGGGTACACGGTCTCCGCCAGCGCCGCGCCTTTCAGGACAATGATGTCAAGCGCAGCCTCAGCGCAGGCGGACAACAGTTCCGCCAGCGGACGCCGCATAAATGCAAATTGGACAATCGCCTGAAGCTCGTCCTGATAAGAATCGTCTAGGATGGTATCTGCGGCGTCAAAAACTGACATGACGAGCTTGGAACATGAGACGCTAGTAAAAGGCTACGGGCGTCCATCAATCGCGACGCAGCGGCCTAGACGCATGATCAGTCCAGGGCAGCAGGGACGGGTCGGCAGGTCATACGTCTGACCACGGCCGGCACACCCGATAGACATCGCCATTGCGGGCGTCGGGGCGACCACGCTTTGAACCACGGGGACCATCAGCGCCACGCCGCCCGCAATCGCCGCTTTTCGCAGCACGTCGCGCCGGGTGATCCGCACCGCGTCTTCCGGGCGGACAAGCGCTTCCTGTAAAAGCTGTTCTTTTTCCAGGCGGTTCAGCGCCAGCCAGACCATGTCTTCGGTCACAAGCGAATCGGTTTCGCGCTGCAGCACGGAAACCAGGTCCGCCACAGTCCGCTGCCCGTCGCAATGGCTCCAAACCAGAGCCGCCGTCCGGTTCAAGCGGTGGGCATGGTTACGGCGCTCATCATAAATGATGGTTTCGTCGCCGATTTCCTGAACAACTAAATCTTCCTGTCTGCGGTGCGGGTTCATATCTTTGCGTCCAATTCTACAACGGGAGGGCCAGCCGGACCCTAAAGCCAGGCTGGCGTCAGGCATTAATTGGCGGCCGTTTTGGGCGCACTCATTTTCCGGCGGACCAGCACGCCGCCGAGGCCGAGCGTCAGCAGCAGACCGAACGAAATGGTGGTAGACGCCTCGGGGACTGGAGAGAAGGTCGAAAGGGGCCCAAAGAAAAAGTCGTTGGTGCCGCCGGTGTAGCCGCTGGCATCAGAAACATCACTGACGACCACATTCACGATCTGACTGCCGGTCGCCTGTCCGCCGATAAAGATAGATTGCGGGCTGCCCACCGTCTGCGTGACCGGCACGTAGGTGAATGTGCCGATCAAGTTCTGCGAAGCAATGGCACCATCATACGCGGCGAACGAGAAGGTTGCGGTGTCCTCTTCAGCACTTTCCACAGTCAGTCCAAAGCTGCTGACGGCAGAGCTAAAATTGATGTCCAGCGGGCCTGTGACGGTGTTGGTATGACCATTACCGCCGTCAAACGTGTTAAGCACGACAGTGTTTAGCGGGTACGCTAAAGGAGCGCCATTGATGGTGCTGTTATCAAACGTCTCGAAAGAAGCGTCGCCGGGATGTTCCACCGTAAAAGTCGCCGTGTTTGAGCTGCCGAGGCTGCTGACCTGCGATCCGATGATATAGCCGCCATTGCTGTTGTTGAGCGGGAATGTTGAAGTGGTTGTCGCAGCCTCGCCGGCAGGAGGCGCGGTCAGCGGAATGACCTGAGCCTGCGCCGCCGATCCGGCAAAAGAAGCCAGCAGGACGGCGGCAGGAGCCAGAGAAAACAAGCGGGCGCGTGTTGTTCGTGTGTTGTTCGTGTTCATGTGTGTTCCTTGAAAAGTAAATTTTCTTGATGCGTCTTGCAGGTTTCTCTTGCGAGCTGTTTTTGATGCGTGTCTGCTGCGTTCCTGGCGTACTGTTAATGTTCCTTAGTATACATGACAAATCGGCAAAATACCGTAGTGACAGCTACATTCTTTTCCAAAGATAACGCTTTCCTGCTGAAAATGCTACTTCTAACGCTGCGGCAGGCCAGCACAGAGACGATTCAGTGCCCATGACGCGGCGGCTTCGGCTTCGCCCCGGCGGCTTTTCATGGCGTCCGCACCGGAAACAGCCTTTTGCAGGATCGGCAGCGCCCACTGGGGCTGGGAACGCACTTGAACCGTGTTGTCTAAAAGCGTCATCAGCGCCGCGCCGGGGGACAAGCGGCGGGGACGCCAGCGGGCACCGGGAACATACTGCGTGTCCAAAATCAGGCCGACCGGCAGCGGCCCCGGCGCGACGCGGCCTCCCAGCGATTCCGCCGTGCGCTTTTCGTGCGGCTGCCCGTGGCTGTCCCGGAGCGACAGCGGCTTGGGGTACGCATGAACCAGGCCCGACTCATCCAAGACCGCGTATTCATCGGAGAAATACTCCGCGCCTGCCGCCACCAGAGCCGCAGTCAGACTGGTCTTGCCGCTGAAGCTGCGGCCCGGTATGACAATCGCCTGCCCCCGCCAGCCGGCAACGCCCGCATGAACAAAAAGGCTGTTCTGCGCCCGCGCTGCGACCTGAGAATGCAGGTCCGACTCAAGCGCTTCCAGCGCTTCTTCTAAATCCCGTGTCCGGGCGATCTGCCCGATGTTCTGGTACACCAGATGGTAAGGACGGACCCCGGCACGCGCCGGTGCGGCGACTTTGACTGAGTAAAGCCCCTCGACCACCGGCGACGCGGCCGGCACCGACCCCGGCGGCAGCAGGCCGGCAAGACGACCCAAAACCGACGGGTCATTGGTGCGGATGCCGAACTTTGCTCCGTGGCTCTCGAAGGCCAGCCCCTCCGTCCAGCCGATCCGGTCCAAACGCTTCCAGCAGGGCAGGCAGGCGGAAACGTCGGCAGGCCGGGGCAGATCGCCCCCTGTGCGCCGAAAAAGATTTTGATCCGCGAGATTCATAGACTTGTTAAGCAGGCTTGTCGGGAAGCACTCATAAAGCTGTCAGCCGCTCTTCGGTCTCCACCATGCACAAAGTGTGCCAAGTTGACGGCAAAGTGAATTTTATTCGTAAAAAATTGTTTAAATCATCGAAAACTAAGTTATAGTAAAGAAAGCAGATTAATGAGTCGGCTTGGCATGATATTTGCATGAGGAGATGCGGAGCGGCCCAGTTTCTTTTGCCGCCTCCGCGCTCTCCACGTTTTTAGAGACCTATCTGGATGGACCCACAAACTAAAACGGCAGCTTTGAAGACTGCCATTGTTCACGATTACCTGGCCCAAGCCGGCGGGGCGGAGCGCGTCGCCGCCGCGCTGCACGGCTTGTTTCCAAACGCGCCGCTGTTCACGTCCGTCTACGACGAAAAAGCGACGCTTGGCTACTTTCGCGGGATTGATGTCCGGACATCGTTTTTGCAGCGCTGGCCACTGTCTTCGCAGCGTATGCACAAGTTTGCGCTGCCGCTGTACCCGACAGCCTTTGAGCATTTCGACTTTCACGGCTACAGCCTGGTGCTGAGTTCCTCCAGCTCGTTCGCCAAAGGCATCATCACGCCCCCGGAAACCTGCCATATCTGCTACTGCCACACTCCCGCCCGATTTGCGTGGCGTCAGCACGAATACCTTTCGCAAAGCCGGCGCGGGCGGCTGATGTCGCTGCTGCTGCGCGGGATGCTGGGCCGGCTCCGCGCATGGGATGTCGAAAGCGCGTCACGCCCGGATTATTACGTCGCCAATTCCTTCAATGTCGCCCAGCGAATCCGCAAATACTACCGGCGCGATGTGGCCGCCGTCATCCCGCCGCCGATTGACACGGAGCGCTACGCGCCGGTCAGCCCGCCGGAAGTCGGCTCACACTTTCTGGTCGTGTCGCGGCTTGTCGGCTACAAGCGCGTTGATCTGGCCGTGGAAGCCTGCAACCGCCTGCAAGTGCCGCTGCGGGTGATCGGCTCCGGGCCGGATTTGGCGGGACTGAAGCGCATCGCCGGGCCGACCGTTGAGTTTTTGGGGCGCCTTTCGGACCGGGAAGTCGCCAGCGAGTTTGCCCGCTGCCGGGCGCTGATCTTCCCAGGCGAAGAAGACTTTGGCATGACGCCGCTGGAGTGCATGGCAAGCGGCCGCCCGGTGGTCGCCTACGCTGCCGGCGGAGCGCTGGAAACCGTCACCGACGGCGAAACGGGAGTTTTGTTCCGGGACCAGACCGCCGACTCGCTGGCGGCGGCGCTTATATCGCTGGACAGCGCGGAGTTCGCGCCGGAAGCTTTGCAGCGGCACGCCGCCCAGTTCGGCCTGAGCGTCTTTAACGACCGCATGAGTCGGTTTATTGAAAGCGCGATGGACCAGCATCAGTCCCGCCTGCGGACAAATTACGGCATCGGCCTCTTTTCCCGCGCCGGAACTTCCGGCTTCCCCGCCCAGGACGACGGCCTTTTCAACCCGTTCGTGCGAATCAGCAAGTAGGCCCCAACGATCTTCCCGTAGGGGCAGACCCCCGTGTCTGCCCTTCCGGTTCCTGCTGCCCTTCCGGTTCCTGCTGCCCTTCCGGTTCCTGA
>CAXSZN010000067.1:13154-25823 GCA_964241935.1 uncultured Armatimonadales bacterium | reverse complement strand
ACATGGTTTACCAGTACGGGCCGGGCGTGACGCGGTTCATTGACGAAAAGCGGCACTTCCCGAAAGCCGTGCCGATTTCGGATTATGTGGTTCTGGACCGGGAGCGCTGCATTCAGTGCGCCCGGTGTACGCGCTTCACAGAGGAAATTTCCGGGGACGGCGAGCTGGCGATTGAAAACCGGGGCAATTCGGCAGTTATCTCGCCGTTCTCCGTGGAAGGCTTCAAGTCCAAGTTCAGCGGCAACACGATTGAGCTTTGCCCGGTCGGAGCACTGACTTCGCGCACGTATCGTTTCGCGGCCCGTCCCTGGGAATTCCAGTCGGCGGATTCGATCTGCTCCATGTGCGGTGTCGGCTGCAATGTCGCGGTGCAGACCCGGAACGGGGAGCTGATGCGGGTGAATGCCCGGCTGAATGAAGACGTGAATGAGGAATGGACCTGCGACAAGGGCAAGTTCGAGCAGTACTGGGTCAACAGCTCGGACCGCATCCGGGAGCCGCAGATCCGTTCAGGAGCCGGCTTCCGTAAAGCAAGCTGGGATGAAGCGCTCGGCGCTGCCGCAACAGCGCTGAAAGATGCGGCGGCGGCTGACCCGAATTCTGTGGCCGGCATTGGTTCAGCGCGGGCTTCCAACGAGGATTTGTACCTGTTCCAGAGGCTCTTCCGAAGTGCGCTCGGCACAAACAACTTGGACCACCGCGCAACGCCGTTCCCGATCCTGCCGATGCAGACAAGCATCGCGGAAGTGGGGGAAGCCAAGCAGATTGTGGCGATTGGCACCCAAATGGACGACGACCTGCCTGTTTTGTGGCTTCGCATTTACAAAGCGATCTCGAAAGGTGGAGCGCATTACTTCCGTGACGACAACGCACGTTCTGCGGAAGTCACAAAAGCCATCAATGCTGGGCCGGGAACAACTGTGCTGGCGTGGTACAACCTGCCCGCTGCCGACATTGAGTACCTGCGCCTTGTCTGCGCCGCTTCGGGTGCGAAGCTGAACGTTTTGCTGCCGGACAACAATAGCTGGGGCGCGATCCAGATGGGCGTCCTGCCGGACCGCCTGCCGGCGATGAAAGCGGTCGGCAACGGCGCGACGCCAAAGCTGGAAGCACTTTGGGGCGGCCCGCTGCCTGCGGCTCCGGGTCTCGACACGCGCGGCATCCTGGAAGGGTGCGTTTCGGGCAAGATCAAGGCGCTTTATGTGATGGGCGACAGCGTTTTGCCGTCATTCCCCGACCAGGAGCTTGTGGCGTCCGCACTGACCAAAGTGCCGTTCCTGATTGCCCAGGACCTGTTTATGACCGAAACCGGCAAACATGCAAGTGTCTTCCTGCCGGCGTGTTCGTTTATCGAGAAAGACGGCTCGTTCACGAACATTGAAGGCCGAAGCCAGAAGTTCAAGAAGGCAGTCGAGCCGCGCGGCCAGGCAAAGCCCGATTGGCAGATCGTGGCTGAGCTGATGTCCCGCCTCGGCAAGCCGGTCCCGTACTTCTCGCCGCGTGATGTGGCCCGCGAGATCGCAAAGGCAACTTCATAGATGACACCCCATTTGTTCGCACAGCTTTTCTTTTATACGCCGAATATCCCTAGTCCTTACGGCTGGGTAGAGGCGCTTCGAGTGGTCGCCCGCGTCTTGATGGGCGTCTTCGCTATTCTGCTTGCGGTCCCGCCGCTGGTCTGGTGGGAGCGGCGTCTGCTTGGCTGGATGCAGCAGCGGCAGGGGCCGAACCGTGTTGGTCCATTCGGCCTGCTCCAAACAATCGCCGACGGCGTGAAGCTGCTGTTCAAAGAGGACATGAACCCGACCAACGTAGACAAGACCTTGTTTGTCCTCGCGCCGATGGTATTTCTGATCCCGGCGCTAGTGACTGCCGGCGTTGTGCCGTGGGGACCGAGCCGAACCTGGGGGGCAGTTGCCCCGAACATCAGTGTCGGCGTCCTGTATATGCTGGCCTGGTCCTCGCTTGGCGTTTACGGCGTCGTGCTGGCAGGCTGGTCGTCCAACAACAAGTATTCGCTGCTCGGCGGCCTGCGGTCGTCGGCGCAAATGATCTCGTATGAGCTGGGCATGGGCCTTGCGATTATTTCTGTAGTTCTTTTGACCGGCAGCCTGACCATGCACGACATTGTCGAGCAGCAGGGCTACTATCAGCTTACCCCGTCACTGACACGAGCGGGGATTGCACTGCCGGAATGGAACCTTGTTAAGTTCTTCCCACTCGGCTTTGTCGCGTTCGGTATTTATGTCATCTCGATGCTGGCGGAAACAAACCGTGCGCCGTTTGACCTGCCGGAAGCGGAAACCGAGCTAGTCGCCGGGTATCACACGGAATACACGTCCATGAAATTCGCGACGTTCTTCCTGGGCGAGTACGCGAACATGATTGTTGTCAGCGCCATCGCCGCAACGCTGTTTGTCGGCGGCTACAAGGGGCCGCTGCCAATCTTGAACCAGCTTCCGGCGTTCCTGGGCAATTCGCTGCTGGTCAATATCATTGACGCTTTCATTCCGGTGTTCTGGTTCACCATCAAGGTTTTAGCCGGCTTGTATTTCTTTATCTGGATTCGTGCGACGTTGCCGCGCCTGCGCTACGACATGCTGATGAAGTTCGGCTGGCAGGGCATCCTGCCGATTGCGCTGGTGAATATCCTGCTGCTGGCAATCGCGCTGGCCGTTAGCTACACCGCTGCGCTCATCGCCTGGGTGATCGTCAGCGGCACGATTTTGTACTTCTTTGCGAAAAGCAAGCCGTCACAGCTTTTCACGACAAACTCCCGGCGCAGCGCGACGATCCGGCTGTCGTCGGCAGCCGAGCCATACCGTGTTGTGGCGGAGAACCCCGGCTACGGCGCACAAACACTGCCGCCGGACGCCCACAAAGAAGCTGAGCCGGAGACGGCATTAGTAGATTAGCCGATAAATTAGAAAGAATGAAATCCATGAGTTTAATGGACGATATAAAAGCCCTCGCGAATGAGGTGAAAGCGCCGCTAACGGGCATGGGTATTACGCGCGGCTATTCTAAGCAGGAGCGCGTGACCATTCAGTACCCAGAAGTCCGCCGCCCAATGCCGCGCCGTTCGCGCTGGCGCCATGTGCTGAACCGCTACGAGAACGGCATGGAGAAGTGCATAGGCTGCTCGCTCTGCGCCGGTGCCTGCCCGGCAAATGCCATCCTGGTCGTGGCGGCGGAGAATACGGAAGAGAACCGCGTCTCGCCGGGCGAGCGCTTCGCCGCGCAGTACGAAATCAATATGATTCGGTGCATCTTCTGCGGCTACTGCGAGGAAGCCTGCCCGACGCAGGCGATTCAGTTGAAGGACATCTGCGAGATGGCGGAAAACAATCGCAAAGACACAATTTACACCAAAGAAATGATGCTGGTCCAGGATCCCACCGCCAGCCTCTAAAACCCGCCCTGCCGCATTTTTCGCGATTGCGGCATGGCAGGTGAGACCCCGTTTATGACCCTTGAACTTCTTCCTCAGCTTGTTCTTTTCGGCATCCTGGCCGCCATCGCTGTTGTGTGCGGCATCTGCATGGTGCTGGCGGACAACCCCGTCCGCAGCGCCTTATTTCTGGTGCTGGTGCTGTTCAGCGTCGCCCTGCTGTTCCTGTCTCTTCATGCGGTCTTCATTGCCGCCGTGCAGATTATCGTCTATGCCGGGGCCATTATGGTCCTGTTTATATTCGTCATCATGCTGCTGAACTTAGGCACGACGGAGCGGGTTGTGGACCGGCTAAAGCCGCAGCAGCCGCTTTCGTTTCTGGCGGCGCTTGGGGTAATCGCCGTGCTGGCGACTGTCATCGTAACGGTTCCTGTGCATCCACAATTGCTGCCGGAAACGATTGTTGGGCCAAGTGAAATCGGCCTCAAGCTGTTCACAGCCGACTGGCTCTTCCCGTTTGAGGTTGTCTCAATCCTGCTGCTGGTCGCTGCAGTTGGGGCCGTCATGCTGGCAAAAAAGCGGATTTGAAGAAGAGGATTTAGGAATGGTTCAGTCAATTCCGTTGGATTATTATTTGATACTCAGCGCGATTTTGTTCACCATCGGCGTTGTCGGCGTTCTTATCAAGCGCAACCCGATTGTGATTTTTATGTGCGTCGAGCTGATGCTGAATGCGGTCAACCTGACATTTGTGGCGTTTTCGCGCTACAAAGGCGACTTAGGCGGCCAGATGATGGTCATCTTCGTCATGGCGGTTGCGGCGGCAGAAGTCGCCGTCGGCCTCGGCATTCTGGTCTCGATTTTCCGTAACCGCGCGTCCATCAGTGTGGACGAAATTGATTTGATGAAGGGTTAAGTGCTAGAAACGATGCCGCATTCCGATTCTTCTTTGTATTATGCTTGGCTTATCCCTTTGTTCCCGCTAATCGGTTTTCTGATTAACGGTGTCTTAGGGCCTCTGACCGGCAAGCCGCTTCCGAAGATTGTCGCGGGCAGCCTGGGAACAGCCGCCGTGTTCGCGTCGTTCGTCGTCGCGATCCTGCTGTTCCTGCACGTCACATCAGCCGATGCCGCTCATAAGGTCGCGACGGTTTATCTGGCACCGTGGATGAGCCTGCCGACGGACCCGCAGGGAATTCACAGCTTTGTGGTCAATTATGAGCTGCTGGTTGATCCGTTGTCTGTTTTGATGATGCTGATTATTACGGGGGTCGGCGGCCTCATTCACCTCTACTCGACTGCTTATATGGCGGAAGACAACGGCTATCAGCGGTTCTTCACTTACCTGAACTTGTTTGTGTTCTTTATGCTGATGCTTGTGATGAGCAACAACATTCTGGGCCTCTTTATTGGGTGGGAAGGTGTCGGCCTTTGTTCGTATCTGCTGATTGGCTTCTTTTATGAGAAGAAATCGGCAGGGGACGCGGCAAAGAAAGCGTTTATCGTCAACCGTATCGGTGACGTGGGCGTGCTGATCGGCATGTTTTTCGTGTTCCACTACTTCGGAACCCTGGACTTTGTGACAGGACACAGCACGGTGACAGGCATCACGGAAGCCGCCCCGATGCTGGCATCAGCCGCTTCGGGAACAGTCATCGCAACACTTTTGTTGATGTTTTTCTTGGGCTGCACAGGCAAGTCCGCCCAAATCCCATTGTATACCTGGCTGCCGGATGCGATGGAAGGTCCGACGCCGGTGTCCGCGCTCATCCATGCCGCGACAATGGTGACGGCAGGCGTCTATCTGGTTTCCCGTACTCATGCGCTGTTTGAGCTTTCCGACATTGCGATGGTCACGATGGCGGTGATCGGCATCTCCACAGCTTTCTTTGCGGCGACAATCGGCCTGATGCAGAACGATATCAAGCGCGTTCTGGCCTACTCAACCGTCTCGCAGCTTGGCTATATGTTTGCCGCCTGCGGCTCCGGCGTGTTTGCCGCCGGCATGTTTCATGTGATGACCCATGCGTTCTTCAAAGCCTGCTTGTTCCTAGGCTCCGGCTCGGTCATTCATGCCGTGGAACACGCGATGCACGCGCAGCATGAAAAAGAGGGGCATACGGATCCGGCTCACGCCGAGCATGGGGACAGCGCCGATGAGAAAACCGGCGGCACTGCCGGCCCCGATCCGACCGACCCACAGGATATGCGGAACATGGGCGGTTTATTCCCCCACATCCGGGTGACCGCAGTTTCCATGCTGGCCGCGACACTGGCGATCTCCGGCATTATCCCGTTCGCCGGTTACTGGAGCAAAGACGAAATTCTATGGCGAACATGGCAGACGCAGCCTGCCGGAAACTGGCTTTTCTGGGGTGTCGGCGTCTTCACAGCACTTCTAACGGCGTTTTATATGTTCCGTATGATTATGAAGACGTTCTTCGGCAAGCCGCAGTCCGAAGCCGCCGCTCACGCGCATGAGTCGAGCCTGGCGATGATTGTACCAATCGGCATCCTTGCGGTGCTGTCCACGATTACCGGCTGGGCCGTGCTGAAGTTTGATACCTTTGCTGACTTCCTCTCGCCGTCCGTCGGCCCGCTGCCGACGACGCACAACCCGAACATGGAAACGGCGCTCGGCACCGGCACACTCATTGCGATTGTGCTGGTCATCGCCTACTGCGTTGCACGCTACCGCCGAACTACCAACAACGAGCTGATGCGGCCTGAAGTCCGGGCTAACCACCGCTTATTCAGTCCCGGCTGGTACAACTGGGCGATCTTGAACAAGTATTTTGTGGACGAAGCCTACAATTTCTGGTTCGTGAAGCTTGGCAAGAAACTCTCCGACTGGCTGTGGCTGACATTTGACGTGCGCGGCATTGACGGCATCGTGAATGGGGTAGGGGCGGTGACCGCCTTATCGGGACAGGGTATCCGCAGGCTTCAGAACGGCTTTGTTCGCTCGTATGCCTTCTCGATGGTGGTCGGCATTGTCGTGATCTTGATATTTGTCGCGGTTCGTGCGGCGGGGATTGTGCATTAAATGGCTGAAAATTTTGCAGGTTTTCAAGGGCTGCTGACGCTGCTGGTATTTCTGCCGGCGGCGTTCGCGCTGATAATTGGGCTGATCCCGAAGGACAACGTTCAGGCAATCAAAGTTGTGGCACTGGTCGGAACACTGGCTGCGCTGGTGATTTCGCTTCTGGCTTATGCCCAGTATTATCCGCATGGGGCGCAGTTCCAGCTTGTTGACAAGACACCCTGGATTCCGTCGCTTCACATCAACTACTTTCTTGGTATGGATGGTATCTCGCTGCTGATGGTGCTGATGACGACGGTGATTTTCCCGTTCGCGGTCGGCATCTCGTTTCGCGAGATTACGACCCGAACCCGTGAGTATTACGCCTGGATTTTGGTCATGGAGACCGCCGTCCTCGGTGTGTTCCTGTCGCTGAATTTGGTGCTGTATTACTTGTTCTGGGAAGGGATGCTGATCCCAATGTACTTCATCATCGGCATCTGGGGCGGGCAGCGGCGCGTTTATGCTACCGTTAAGTTCTTCCTGTACACGATGGCTGGCTCAATGGTCATGCTGGTCTCGATCATGGCACTGTACTTTCTAGGCGGCTCGACGACGTTTGACTTGCCGGCGCTTCAGCAGCATGTCAACTCGGAAGGATTATTCTCGGGCAAGCAAACTACCGACATTTTGCTGTTTGTCGGCTTCTTTTTAGCATTTGGCATTAAAGCGCCGGTGTTCCCGTTCCATAGCTGGGTTCCCGATGCATACGCCGAAGCACCAACCGGCGGCACGATTATTTTAGTCGCGCTCAAGATGGGCTTGTACGGCTTTATCCGGTTCTGCCTGCCGCTGTTCCCGTTTGCGGTCAAGGCCTGTGCGCCAGTGATTATCGTTCTGGCCGTGATCGGCGTTATCTACGCCGCACTTGTCGCGGCAATGCAGACGGACATGAAGCGCCTTTTGGCGTACTCTTCGGTGTCGCATATCGGCGTGATCATGCTGGGCATCTTTGCCCTGACGAGCATTGGCCTTTCCGGCGCCGTGGTCCAGATGGTCAGCCACACAATCACGACGGGAGCACTGTTTATCCTGGTCGCGTGCCTCTATGCCCGGCGATCCTCCTATCAAATCGCAGACTTCGGCGGACTAAACGCGGTCATGCCGATGTTCACGGTCGTCTTTCTTGTTGCGACGCTGTCGTCGGTTGCCCTGCCGTTGACCAGCGGCTTCACTGGGGAACTGCTGCTCCTGATGGGGTCGTTCCAAACCCACCCGTGGGCCACGGCCTTCGCGACAACCGCTGCAATCTGGTCCGTCGTTTATATGCTCTGGATGTTCCAGCGCGTCATGTATGGCAAGATTGAAAACGATACCAATCGTGGCCTGCGCGACATGACCGTCGGTGAAAAGTGGGCGCTGATCCCGCTGGTGATTTTGATCTTCGTGCTGGGCGTTTATCCGACGCCGACAACGCTGAATAAAGTCAGTCCCGCCGTTGCGATTGTCATGGCTCAGTCCCAGCCTGCGTATTTTGACCCGTTTGCCGCGCCGTCTGGGCGCAGCGCTGTCACGGCGTCTGCCGCCGCGCCGCGTCTCGCTGCTGCTTCGACGCAGCCGAAAGGCTCTCATCCGTAATGCCTCCACTTCCTGTCACTTCCGCTGACTTGTCTGCTGTCTCGCCGCTGCTTATCGTCATATTAACGGCAATGGTCGTGCTGATGGTAGATTTAGCTCTTCCGCGTGACCGCAAAAGCGCCTGTATTCCTGTATCGCTGGCTGGACTCGCGATTGCCGGCTATGCCTGCTTCGCGCTCTGGAACCAGAGCGGTGCGTCTGTTGTCACAGCTTTTAACGGCACAGTTGTTGCCGACGACTTCGCATTGGGGTTTCAGGCGATCTTGATCATTGTCGCGGCCTTGTCAATCATGCTGTCGCAGAAGTATATTGAGCAGAAGGGGATCAACTACGGCGAGTATTATGCGCTGCTGCTGTTCTCGACCTCCGGCGCAATGCTGATGGCGACCTCGCGGGAGCTGATTACAATTTTCATCGGCCTGGAAGTCCTGTCTATCGCGCTCTATATTTTGTCGGGGTTTGCCCGCACGGAAGCCCGCTCGGAAGAGTCCGCGATGAAGTATTTCCTGCTCGGGTCCTTCAGTTCAGCGTTCTTTCTGTACGGCATCGCGCTTGTTTACGGTGGTGCGGGGACAACGCGCTTGGACGTGCTGACGACGGTCTCAAATACGGTGCTGACTTCCTCCTACACGGTCGCCGGCTTCGCGCTGCTGCTGATTGGACTGTGCTTCAAGGCAGCCATTGTGCCGTTCCACTCGTGGACGCCTGATGTGTATGAAGGCGCTCCGACTTCCGTGACCGCCTTTATGTCCGCTGGGGCCAAGTGCGGCGCATTTGCTGCGCTGGTCCGGCTGGCGATTGTCCTGCTTCCGCTGTCCTCCATCTTCCACGAAGTCTTCTGGGCGCTGGCGATCCTGACAATGGTGATCGGCAACTTTGTCGCCATTGTGCAGACGAACATCAAGCGGATGCTTGCCTATTCCAGCATTGCCCATGCGGGATACATACTGGTCGGCCTGCTGGCAGGCAGCTCCGGCTACGCGAACGCCGATCCGAGCATCCGCACCGAAGCCTACGCGGGTATCCTGTTCTACATTCTCGCCTACACGTTTATGAACCTCGGCGCGTTCGGCGTCTTGATCCTGCTGGCCCGGCGCGGCGACGAGCTGAACAACATTGAGGACTTGCAGGGTTTATCTCAGTCCCAGCCGGGAGCCGCCCGGTTTATGGCCCTGTTTATGTTCTCTCTTGCGGGCGTTCCCCCTGCCGCCGGCTTCTTCGGCAAGTTCTATGTCTTCATTGCGGCTGTCCACGCCCATCAATACAGCCTGGCTGTCATTGGCTTAGTCGCAAGCGTTGTCGGCGCGGCGTACTACCTGAAGATCGTTTACACGATGTACTTCCTGCCGGCAACCCGCGAGTATCCCGCCAATGTTTGGCGGTTTTCACCGGGCGCGACAGTTGCGCTAGTGATCTCTGCGATTGCCACGCTGTTCTTTGGCATTCTGCCTTCAGGGCTTTACCAGACGGCTGTTGTCGGGTCACGCTCGCTGCAAGCGCCGCCGTCAGTCACTGCTCAGAACGCCGCGCCTCCTGCGTCGATGGAGCGGGCGAGTATTCGGTAGAAGATAAAGGCCCCCCAGCCCCCAATAATGGGGGAGCATGATCATAAGGCGAGATGCTCTGCAATCCGGCTCCCCCATTATTGGGGGCCGGGGGGTCTTTTACGTCGGCGACTTGTGCAGATGCACCATCTTCCAAATCCCGTTCAGCTTCACAAACACGCGCGTCTCGTTCATGGTCGAGAACTGCGGCGGAGCAGTCTCGGACAGTGTCGTTTTCAGCAGCGTGTAGCTGACAATCGCCGTGTCTCCGTAGACCTGAACACGCGGCGTCAGCATGTCGAGGCTGGATGCGCCGCCGTTGCCGCCGTCTTCGATCAGCCTCAAATGGAAGTCTAAGCCGTCAATGCGCTGGGGCGCGATGTACCATTCATACGACGACATATCTTCCGCGCTATGCCGCCGATGCACCTGCGGGTTTGCCGTGTACATGGCGTCCAGCATCTGCCGCGTAATTTCCAGCACTTCTTCTTCCGCAGTCTGCATATCTTCTTCCTCCTGCATATCTTCTTCCTCCTGCATATCTTCTTCCTCCTGAGCTGAGTGTACCCTGTTGTCTTTCTCTGCCCCCTCGTGCTATACTAGACGCATCTTAACTAGAGGCGGGTAAGGCCTGTGACGCAATATGTGTGTTTGAACGGTGCTATGACACCAAAGGAAGAAGCCGTCGTTCCTTTTTACGATCATGGGCTGCTGTATGGCGACGGCTTGTTTGAGGGCATCCGAGTTTACAATGGCCGTGTTTTCAAGCTTGACGAGCATGTGGCGCGGCTTTACTACTCGGCGCGTGCGCTGAACATCACCATCCCGGCCCCGCCGGAAGCCACCCGCGAATCTATCTTGGAAACCGTGAAAGCGAATGGCCACGCGAACGGCTATATTCGTGTCACCGTCACGCGCGGCACCGGGCTAGGTCTGGACCCAAAGCATATAAAAGGCGACGCCAACGTCTATATCTCGTGCGAGCAGCTTGCGCTGTACCCGAAAGAAATGTACGAAAATGGCCTGATTGTCGCCACGGTGTCCACTCGCCTGCCATCGCCGGACGTGATTGACCCGCGCGTCAAATGCACCGGCAAGTACATCAACAACATTATGGCGAAAGCGGAGGCCAACCGCTCCGGTGCGGGCGAAGGCCTGATGCTCACCCGCGAAGGCTATGTCGGCGAAGCTACCGGCGATAATATCTTCCTCATCAAAAACGGCGCGATTTCCACGCCTCCCGCCTCCATCGGTATTTTGCAGGGCATCACACGCGACACTGTGATTGGTTTAGCCCAAGACGCCGGCTACACCGTCACCGAGCCGATTATGACCCAGTACGATGTCTACAACGCCGACGAAATTTTCCTCACGGGAACCGCCGCCGAAGTCATCCCCGCCGTTCATTTTGACGGGCGTGACATCGGTGACGGCACCCCCGGCCCGATCACCCGCCAGCTCATCGCCGCCTTCCGCGAGCTGACCCAGACGACGGGAACGCCTGCACTGTAACACACAAACAGTGTGACACAACCGGGGAAGTTATGTCTAATTTTCTGTTTGGAATACTGTTCTTAGGGCCACTGCTGCTCCCGTTGCTGGCAACATTGTATGATCTGCAACGCGGGAGTTATCTAAGCCAATCTACAGACTTCAAGCGGGTATTCGTACCATCAGTTGGTCTTGTCGTCGCACCTATAACAGTAATTGTCTGGATGTTTTGGTGTATGTCACCGATCAATTTGAACTATCTTTGGTTCAACTGGAGGAGCATTCCATCTGACTATGAGACGATGCAATTTCTGGTTATCAGTGGATTGTTGATCGCTGGTCTTTACTGGACCGCTATTCGCTGGTACAAACACAAATGCCCTTTAGTGCTGGATATTAAGCAGCGAAGCTACCGTATCCCAGACTTTTCAACGATAGGCCTCAAAGTACAGACCGGTTCATGGGACGAAATCAGGGGCATTGCAGTCAGGCGGACCCATGCAAAAGGTACAACAATCTTTCAAGTGAAGCTTGATTGGGGGTGTATGCCTGCGCCAGCCTCTTTGATGGGTGGATTCAGCAAACAAGAAGCAGCAGAAGCCTTCGCAGAGCAGATGGCGCGTGAGACAGGACTGCCTTTGGTAGCTTCATCTTATTAACTACGGGATTACCGAACCGTTTCCGGGTAAAATAGTGTCTAAGCAAACAGAAAACACTAGTTCGCTTAAAGCGGAAGATGTCTGCCCCGGATGCGGCATGGCCCGGAGTGAGTTATACTCCAATGGGCAGATGGGGTGCGCGAAGTGCTACGCGGCGTTTGCGGCAGAAGTGCAGCGGGCGCTGAAGGAGATCCACGGTGAGACCCGCCACCTCGGCAAAAACGCGGCCTGAACCGGAAGCAATGCCCAAGCCGCCGGCCTGGGCGGGCGAGACGGGCTGGGAAGCGGATGTTATTCTGTCTACCCGTGTTCGCCTAGCTCGCAACCTGGTCGGTGCGGCGTTTCCAGGACGAGCCGGGGATGCGGAGCTGAAGGCGGTCGCAAAACAAGTGCTGGCGGCGGCAAAGCACCGGGACAAAGGCCATGTCAGCCTGCGGGCGGTCGAGATCGGCAAGCTGGGCGATGCGGACAAAGCGGCGCTCGTGGACAGCCATTTGATTAGCGTTCCCCACGCGATGGCCGGACCGAACCGCTGGGCGCTGGTGGACGACAGGCACACCGTCAGCGTGATGGTCAACGAAGAAGACCATCTTCGTTTGCAGGCCATCCTGCCGGGCCTTCAAATTGATGCCGCCTGGCGGATTGCCGACCAGATGGACGACCAGTTCGGCGGGCGTTTAGAGTACGCTTTTGATCCGCATTATGGATACTTGACATCCTCGCTGTCAAACTGCGGAACTGGTCTGCGGGCGTCGGTCATGGCCCATCTGCCGGGGCTGGCACTGTCAGGAAAGATTGACGGCGCAATGGAGGCTGCGAAAACTCTTGGGGCAGCGGTGCGCGGGCCTTACGGCGAGCATAGCGCGGCGGCGGGGGACGTGTACCAGATCTCAAACGCGGTCAGCACCGGCAAGTCGGAGCGGC
>CAXSZN010000067.1:0-13144 GCA_964241935.1 uncultured Armatimonadales bacterium | reverse complement strand
CGCTCGCCTCCACGCCCACCGCCCCCGCCCAACTGTCGGAGCGGCAGCTGCTGCCCCGGCGGGCGGCCACAGCGACGCTGCTTCTGACGGATGAACAAGCGGCGAGGGAACTGCTTTGGCGCAATCAGCGTTCTGTAATAGAAGATAAAGTCTGGGAAGCGCAGGCACGGCTGAAGGCGGCGGAGCGGCTTTCGGCAGGGGACTCAATGGCTGTTTTGAGCATTCTGCGACTGGGCGCACAGCTTGGCATGGAGACCGGCGTCTCGAACCGGACGTTTAATGAACTGCTGTCGTCGCTTCGGCTTGGCGCTCAGTTCGTGTCCGGCGAAAATGCCCAATACACATTTTACGAGGAAACGCGCCGTCCGGCGCTGATACGCAATAAGATACGGGAAAATAGACGTTAGCTTTTAGAACTACGGGGAGAAGCACTATTATGTGGCAGAGATTTACAGAACGCGCCCGAAAAGTCGTGTTTTATGCACAGGAAGAGGCCGGCCGGCTCGGGGAGAACTATGTTTCTACCGAGCATCTGCTTCTTGGCCTTGTGCGTGAGAACGACAGTGTCGCCGCCCGGATTTTGGACCGGATCGGCGTCAGCTTGGGCCGCATCCGCTCCGAAATCGAGCGGCAAGTCGCTCGCGGCGATGGACGCTTGGGGCAGGACATGCAGCTTACGCCCCGCGCGAAGCGGGTAATTGACCTGGCTTATGATGAAGCGCGTCAGCTCAACAACAATTATATCGGCACGGAGCATTTGCTGCTGGGTTTGATCCGCGAGGGCGAAGGTCTGGCAGGGCGCGTTTTGTCCAAGCTAGGCGTGGATTTAGACCGCACCCGGCGCGAAGTCATGCACTTGCAGGAAGGCGGCGGCGAAGGCGGCACGGCAACGGCGGGGTCCCGAACCCAGCCGGTCAAGACCCGCACCCCGACTTTGGATGAGTTTGGCCGTGATTTGACGGAGCTTGCCCGAAACGAAAAGCTTGACCCCGTCATCGGCCGTGCGAACGAGATTGAGCGATGCATTCAGATTATCTCGCGCCGTATGAAGAACAACCCCTGCCTCTTGGGTGAGCCTGGCGTCGGCAAGACAGCGATTGCCGAAGGTTTAGCCCAGCGGATCATTATGGGAGACATCCCGGACTTCCTGAAAGACAAGCGTGTCATTCAGCTTGACCTGGCGGCTTTGGTCGCCGGAACCAAGTATCGGGGGGAGTTTGAGGAGCGCATGAAGCGCGTCATGGAAGAAATGCGTAAAGCGCAGGGCGAGATTATCCTCTTTATTGACGAGCTGCACACGCTGGTCGGCGCGGGCGCCGCGGAAGGCGCGATTGACGCTTCCAACATCATGAAGCCGGCCCTGGCACGCGGCGAGCTGCAATGCATCGGTGCGACGACTTTAGACGAATACCGTAAATATGTCGAGCGGGATGCCGCGCTTCAGCGCCGCTTCCAGGCGATCCAAGTGAAAGAGCCGTCGGTGGACGACGCCATTGAGATCCTGAAGGGCCTGCGTCCGCGCTACGAGCAGCATCACAAAGTCGAGATCACCAACGATGCTTTAGACGCCGCCGCCCGGCTGTCGGACCGCTATATTTCCGACCGCTTCCTGCCGGACAAGGCCATTGATGTTATTGACGAAGCCGCCTCCCGTGTTCGCCTGCGCGGTGCGATGCCGCCGCAGGACCTGCGCGATGCGAAAATTGAGCTGAATGCAATCCAAAAAGAGCTGAACGGCCTGCCGAACAACCGGCAGTACGAAAAAGCCTACGATTTGCAGGGCCGCAAGCGCGAGCTGGAAGAAAAAGTGCAGAGCCTCGAAGAAGGCTGGCAGGAAACCAAGAAAGACGCCAAGCAAACGGTTGACGAAGACGAAGTTGCGAACATCATCTTCTCGATGACCGGTATCCCGGTGTCTCGTTTAGTGGAAGCAGAAACGCAGAAGCTGTTCCGCATGGAAGAAGAGCTGCACAAGCGGATCATCGGCCAGCACGAGGCGATTGTTTCAATTTCTAAGGCCGTGCGCCGCTCGCGGTCGGGTCTGCGCGACATCCAGCGCCCGATTGGCTCGTTCATTTTCTTGGGGCCGACCGGCGTCGGCAAGACCGAGCTTGCCCGTGCTCTGGCATCCTACTTGTTCGAGAAGGAAGATAACCTGATTCGCATTGACATGTCCGAGTACATGGAAAGCTTCGCGGTGTCCCGCTTAGTCGGAGCGCCTCCCGGATATGTTGGGTACGATGAGGGGGGGCAGCTTTCGGAGGCCGTTCGCCGCAACCCGTATTCCATTGTTCTGCTGGACGAAATCGAGAAGGCGCACCCGGAGGTCTACAACATCCTGCTGCAGATCATGGAAGACGGTCGCCTGACCGACTCGCATGGCCGGGTGATTGACTTCAAGAACGTTATTCTGATTATGACCAGCAACATCGGTGCCCGCTCTATTCAAGGCGAGCGTGAGATGGGCTTCGGACGTCTTGCGACCGGCCCGAAGTCGGCTGAGGAAATCTCCCGGCAGATGGACAGTATCAAGGGGCGGATCACCGACGAGCTGAAGCGTGTCTTCCGGCCTGAGTTCCTGAACCGCGTGGACGAGACGATTATCTTCCATCCGCTGTCTGCCGACGAGATCAACGAAGTCGTCACGCTGATGCTGGACCGGGTTTCCAAGCAGATTGCCCAGAAGGGCATGGACTTTGAGGTCACGGACGCGGCCAAGAAGTTCCTGGCCCGCGAAGGCTTCGACCCGCAGTACGGCGCACGTCCCCTGCGCCGCGCCGTGCAGCGTTTGGTGGAAGACCCGCTGTCTGAAGAGATCCTGCTCGGCAAGTTCAACGCCAACGACACGGTTGTGGTGGACGTGGACGAGGAGCGCGGCATTACCTTCCGCAAAGGTGCGCCGCTGGGTTTAGAAGGCGAGCATAACCCGGTTGTGCCGGCTTCTGAAGAAGCGCAAGTGCCCGAAGAAGAGTTCATCGAGCCAACCGTAGCTTAGTGAAGACCACGAAAAAGGCCCGGAGCATGATGCTCCGGGCCTTTTTCGTTTGATCTATGGTTTAGCTGCTGGTGTGCTTGCCGCTGGTGTTGCTTTCAGCAGTGTAGCGACCTGCTGTTTCAGGTCATCTATCTGCTTCTGCATCTTCGCCAGCTCGTCCGTCACATTAGTTGCAGTCGCGGAAACAACCGCAGGCTTGCCAACTTCTTCGTAGGTATCACCCTGATCCATGACAATCCTCAGCACCGTTCGCTCGCCAGGCTTTACGATAACTCCAAAAATACGTTCCGGGCAGTAAGCCACATTGCCGACATAGCTCTTGCTGATGATAATATCATAGATACCTGGTCGAATGTTTTTCGCACTATAAAGCCCGCCTAGTTGCGTGTCGCTTTGCACATCGAACTCACCACCACCTTGACGAACGCCTTTAATGTGCTTGCCATCATTCGAGTAGGTATCAGAATGAATTGCCTGACCGTCGCTGTTGGTGACCGTGCCTTCCAGCCAGCCGTATTGGGAGCTAGGATCGGTTGCGGCGGGAGCAGAAACTTGGGCATGAGCGATGCACGGCAGGAGCATGAAAGCAACAAGCGTTAATGATTGGCGAACTGATAACATAAAATTGACTTTCTGGTTTTAGGTTAGGCCGCAACCGTCTCATGAATTTCCAATTCCGTCACGTCCGGCACTGGCAGTCCGTCCTCACGCATCCCGCGCAGATGAAAGTCTAGTGCGGAGCGGAACTGTTCAATGACCTTCTCCCGCGTTGGGGCGGTCACGACAACACTGCCGATGACTTCCGGGTATATGCGCCCCGGTTGTTTGGACCTTCTTCTAGTATCACCGTGATTTTCATCGTGGAGTTAATCCTGACGTTCTGCGAATATCGCTGAGCTGCCCGGCGTAAACATCCTACCTGTCGGAACCGGAAACGGTAATGACATCGGGATTACCTGTTTTCTTGAAGCTGCGATGACTGCTCTCCTGCCGGACTTGCACCCAGCCGTCTGCTTTCAGCGTCTTGATTAGCTTCTTGATTACATCCTTGACTTTCACACATGCTTGCTCTCCTTAGCTGCAATCCTAATGAAGTTGTAGCGGACAGGGTGGGATTCGAACCCACGGGGGAGTTGCCCCCCCGACTGTTTTCAAGACAGTTCCGTTATGACCACTCCGGCACCTGTCCAATTATGCTCTCTCAGTGGAATTCTTATTATAGCCCGAAGACGCAAGGCTGTCAACGTTTGGGCTGTGGTTGACAGGGGCGAGACCCTTCTGCTATAATAGGTCTGTTCGCGGGCGATGAACAGGCGGGATGTAGCGCAGTTTGGTTAGCGCACCGAGCTGGGGGCCCGGGGGTCGCAGGTTCGAATCCTGTCATCCCGATGGATTTGTTCGCGAATTAAAAAAGAGCGGCCTGGATCATTCCAGGCCGCTCTTTTTGCCTCGGCAGAAGTCAGCGCCGGGCTGAAACTGCAGGCTTTGTGGCAGACGCGGGTTTTGCAGGAGACGCGGCGGAGTGAATGCTGGCCTCGGCCCAGTTGCCGGCCCATTCCAGGCGCTTGGCGGCGAAGCTTGCGGTTTCTTTGCCTTCGTACCGGGCAATAACGGCAAGCGCGAGGTCAATGCCGGCAGAGATACCGGCGGACGACATCATGTTCCCGCCGCCGTTGACCACACGCGCTCCTTTGACAACGCGCGTCTTCGGGTACATCTTTGCCAGTGTTTCGATATGCGCGGCGTGGGTTGTAATTTGGTGGCCGTCGGTCAGGCCGGCCTTGGCGAGAATGAAAGCCCCGGTGCAGACGGACGCAATGACCTCCGCCGTGTCGCAGGCGTTGTTCAGAAACTCCAAGAGGTGCAGCGGCAGCGTTTCTCGCCGTGCGCCGGGGCCGCCGGGAATGATGATGATGTCAGCCTCAAACGCCTGCGCGAGAGACTTGTCCGGCAGCACGCAGAGGCCGTGAGCGCACTGGATCGTCGCCCGCCGGTCGGCGACCGTCTGCACGTGGAAGGCAGGCTTGTCGCTCCATTTGCCTTCAATCAAGCGTCGGCAGGATGCCAGCACTTCGTAAGGACCGCAAAAGTCCAGTTCATCCACCCCGTCATACAGCAGCACGTCCACAGTTTTCATTGATTGTCTCCTGATGTTTCATTCAGGCGGAGAAGGCTTTTAAGCTGCGCTTACCGCCAGAAGTGCAGCAGGGAGTCGAAGATGGCGCGGCCGTCGGCCGAGCCGAGCGCCGGGTCCGAGGCGCGTTCGGGGTGGGGCATCAGCCCGAATACACGGAAGTTTGCGCTGGCAATGCCTGCGATGTGGTTTCCGGAACCATTCGGGTTCCCGGCCTCGGTCAGCTCACCGGCGGCATTGCAGTACCGGAATAAGACGCGATTGCTGCCGATAAGTTCATGGTACACCGCATCATCGCAAACATATTTTCCCTCGCCGTGGGCGATGGGGACTTGCAAAATCTGGCCGCTCGTCAGCGTATTGGTAAACGGCGTGTCGGCGTTCTCCGTTCGAAGATAAATCTGCTTGCAGACAAACTTTTGGTTGTCGTTGCGAACGAGCGCTCCCGGCAGCAAGTGAGACTCGCACAAGACTTGGAACCCGTTGCAGATGCCGATGACAAGGCCGCCCGACGCCGCGAAGTCCTGCGTCGCCGCCATCGCCGGCGAGAACCGGGCAATCGCGTCGCAGCGCAGGTAATCGCCATACGAGAAGCCGCCGGGAACAACGACGCAGTCTACGCCTTTCAAGTCGGTGTCCTGGTGCCATAGGTACTCGACGGGCTGGTCCATCACGTCTTTGAGCGTGTGGTAGGCATCCTGATCGCAGTTCGACCCCGGAAACTTGATAACGCCGAATTTCACGCGCTTACCTCGTACCGATAATTTTCAATGACCGGGTTTGCCAGCAGCTTCGCGCACATTTCGCGTACCTGGGCATCAAGCTCCGGGCCGTCTTCCACCTGCATCTCGACATACTTTCCGATCCGCACTTCTTCCACGCTGCTGTAGCCAAGCTGCTGCAATGCCCCTTGTACCACTTTGCCCTGCGCGTCCAGCAGGGACGGCTTGAGCGTCACATACACTTTTACTTGCACCATCTTCCACCTCTGTTATTTTCCGGCCTTGCTCTTTGCTATTGTACCACGCATTATTCCGTTGTGCGAACATGACCGACAAGCTGCTCGGCCAGGCCGGTGTAAGTGGCTGGCGTCAAGGCCAGCAGGCGCTGCTTGTCGGCGTCGGGCAGGTCCAAGTCCGCGATGAATGCCTGGATGCCGGCCTGCGTGATCCCCGCCCCCCGCGTCAGCTCTTTCAGCCGCTCGTAGGCTCCTGGCATGGAAACACGCCGCATGACGGTCTGGATCGGCTCGGCCAGCACTTCCCAGGCCGGGTCCAAATCCCGTGAGATCGCCGGCTGGTTCACGCCTAAAACTCCTAAACCGCGCTGAGTGGCTTGCAGTGCAATAAAAGAATGCGCGACAGCCGTGCCGAGATTACGCAGCGCAGACGAATCCGTGAGGTCCCTTTGCAGCCGCGAGATCGGCAGCTTACCGGCCAGATGGAGCAAAAGCGCATTGCTGACACCTAGATTGGCTTCCGAGTTCTCGAAGTTGATCGGATTGACTTTGTGCGGCATGGTGGATGAGCCGACTTCTCCGGCGACGGCTCGCTGCTTGAAGTAGCCCAGCGAGATATAAGTCCAGATGTCCTGGTCAAACCCGAGCAGGATTGTGTTGAAACGAACGAGTGCGTGTGCCAGCTCGGCGATATAATCATGCGACTCAATCTGCGTTGTCAGCGGGTTCCAGGTGAGGCCAAGCCGCTCGACAAAGGTCCGCGCCAAGTGCTCCCAGTCCAAATGAGGGTACGCGATGGAGTGCGTGTGATAATTGCCGACGGTGCCGCTGAACTTGCCAAGATACTCAATCGCTTCAATCTGTGCAAGCTGGCGTTGCCAGCGGTGGACAAACACGGCCAGCTCTTTGCCCAGCGTCGTCGGGCTGGCGGGCTGGCCGTGCGTGCGGGACAGGATAGCGACGGCGCGAGTATTTTCGGCGATCTGCCCGACCTGGCCGGCCATCTGCCAAGCTTGCGGCAGCCAGTGATTTTTGATCCCCTGCTGAAGCATCTGGGCATAGGCGAGGTTGTTGATGTCTTCCGACGTGCAGCAAAAATGGATAAACGAGATCACGTCGGCAAGCGTGGTGTCCTGCAGCTTCTCCTGCAAATAATACTCCACGGCTTTGACATCGTGGCGCGTCGTCTGCTCGATTTGCCGGACCCGCTCGGCTTCCGCCGGGTCAAAGCCGGTCATTAAGCGCCGCAGAAGCGCCGTTTCGGCTTCACTAAAAGGCCGCACTTCCGTGATTTCAGCCCGCTCCGACAAAAACAAAAGCCATTCCACTTCAACGCACACCCGGTACTTGATCAGCGCAGCCTCGGAGAACTCGCTGCTCAGCACCGCCGTCTGCGCCTCATAGCGCCCGTCAATCGGTGATATTGCCGTCACTGACATTCTTAAAGCCTCTCGCCATTGCTTTGGATTATTACAACGCTAGTATACCTAGTAAAGATGTATGGAACGATGCCCGATAATCTTAACATACGAATTCAAGTCCGTCGGCAAACTTCAGGCCGACTCCTCTCAAGCCGACAGGCGGAAAACGAAGAACGATATGAAGATACAGACCCGGCTGCTGTGCTTTGGAACAGGCAGCATTCTGGCAACAGTGCTGCTGCTTACACTCACGGGCGCGTGGCAATCGCAAATGTTCCACCAAAAAGCCCAGCAGGAAGTGGCACAGATGCAGGATGCAAACTTGGATCACACGGTCCATAGTGCTTACAAGCTGATCGAAACGCAGGATGCGTCCGTGCGCCAGCAAGTAGACTGCGATTTGCAGGTTGCCGACGATATCCTGAAAAGGAACGGCGGCATCGGGCAAAGCTCGGACACGCTCTCCTGGGACGCTGCCAACCAGCTAACGAAGAAAAAAACGACGGTGCATCTGCCCCAGATAACGGTCGGCGAGAGGCCGCTCGGCAAGAACAAAGACCCAAATGTCCCAAGCGCGGTCGTGGATGATGTAAAGCGCCTGACCGGTGCGACTGCGACGATCTTTCAGAAAATGGACCCGGCGGGTAACCTCCTTCGGGTGGCCACAAATGTTCAAAAGAAGAATGGCGAACGCGCGGTGGGGACTTTTATTCCAGCAGTCGGGCTGGACGGCAAGCCTAACCCGGTCGCAGCGGCGATTGCCGCCGGACGGACTTACCGTGGGACCGCCTATGTGGTCAACGCTTGGTATGTCACCGACTATGAGCCGCTGTACAGCGCGGATCACAAGATCCTAGGGGCCTTGTATGTCGGCATCAAAGAAGAAAACGTCCCGGCACTGCGTCAGGCGCTCCGCGACATCCGTGTCGGCAGCGGCGGGTTTGTATCTATCTACAAAGGTACAGGCGAAGACAAAGGCCAATGCCTCATTTCTGCCGAGACAGCGCAGGAAGGAAGCAGCCAGTGGGATCTGCGCGATGCGGACGGCAAGCTGTTTGTTCAGTCACTGGTGCAGGCCGCTGTCGCTCTGCCTCCTGATACCGTTGCCGACCAGCATTACCGGCTTCAGGACGCCGGCAGCCGGACGATGCAGGGAAAATTGGTGCGGCTGGCCTACTACAAACCGTGGGACTGGGTCATTGCCGTCAATCTGCCCGAAAGCGATCTGATGGCCTTCCAGGCGCGGCTTCAGCAAGGGCAGATGCGGATGCTCTGGACGCTGGTTCTTGTCGGCATTTGCGTCTCTCTGCTCGGGGCAATACTAAGCTGGCATTTCGCCCGGCGGATTGCCGGACCGCTGAACGAGATGGTGCAGGTCGCAAATCGCCTCGCCGAAGGGGATCTTGAAGACGCCGGGTTCTTGGAAAAGTCCGCCGCCGTCAATGATGAGGTAGGACGCCTCGCCGCCGCCTTCCGCCGCGCAATTGCCTACATGCAGGAAATGGCCGGACACGCCGGGGCCATCGCGGACGGGAATCTGTCCGGCCAGGTGCGGCCACGCTCCGACTGCGACTCTCTCGGCCTGGCGTTCCACACGATTACCTCCCGTCTGCGGCCTCTAATCGGGGAAGTCGTCTCCGTCGCCGGTTCGGTCGCCGTCACCAGCACCGAGCTGTTTGCGTCGGCGAACCGCAACGGGAAGGCGGTGATCCAGCTTTCCCATGTCATGGCGGAAGTGACGAATACCAGCGAGCAGTCGGCACGCGGCGCGAGCAAAGTGGCTGAGGCCAGCGCCGCACAGGCTCTCGTCCTCGAGGAAGGCGCGGCCTTAGTAGCGCAGCTTGCCGGGTGCATTACAGAGATCACGGACAATGCCCGCACTGCCACGGAAGCGGCGGCGCAGGCAAACGGCGCAGCGGTTGCCGGAGCCTCTGCGGTCCAGCATTCCCTGCTCGGCATGGAAGGAATACGGCGCACGGTGCAGCAGTCGTCCGAGGTCGTGGAGGCGCTAGGGCACTCGTCGGAGCAAATCGGGAGCATTATCAAGACAATTGAGGAAATCGCCGACCAGACCAACTTGCTGGCGCTGAACGCCGCCATCGAGGCTGCCCGCGTCGGCGAGGCCGGGCGCGGATTTGCCGTGGTAGCGGAAGAAGTGCGAAAGCTTGCGGCACGGTCGCAGAATTCAGCACTTGAAATCGGCTTCCTGATTGCCCAAGTGCAGGGGGGAACGCAGGATGCGGTCACCGCCATGCAGTCTGCGGTTCGAGAAGTCGGGGCGGGCGTTGAGACGGCGCAGGACTCCGGCAAGGCGCTTGCCCAAATCCAGCGGTCTGTGGAGTCTGTCACTCTGCGGGTGCAGGACATTTATGCCGCGACTGCCAGCATGGAACGCGGCTCGGGAACCGTGCTGGAGACGATCCGCGAAGTCACTTCCGGAGTCGGCGCAAGCAGTGCGGCGGCGGAGAAGATGTCGGCGTCCGCGCTGGAAGTTGCCGGCTCGGTTCAAGTCATCGCAGTGACAGCCGAACAGCAAAGGGAAGGCGTCCAGGAGATCACGGCGGCAGCGGAAGGTCTGCAAACTCTTTCTTCTCATCTGCAAAATCTGGTCAGCCGCTTTCACTTAGAAGAAGTCACGCTGGAAACTGCTCCCGTTACTGCTGCGCCCCAAACCCTGTCTCGTGCAGCCTGACACCGCTAAAGCGTCAGAAGCCGCTAAAGCGTCAGAAACGGAGCCATTTTTGCGTACTTCTTTGGGCCGATGCCGGTCACGAGCGTCAGGTCCTCGATCTTCGCAAAGCCGCCGCACTGCTGCCGGTACGCGAAGATCCGGGCCGCCATGCTTGGCCCAACACCGGGAATCTGCTCAAGCTGCTCCACCGTCGCCGTATTGAGACCGATTTGCTGCCCCGGCCCCATCTTCCCGGAACGGCTGCCGCTCGCCGTTTTGCTGGACTTGGCTGCGGAAGGCGCTGACGGCAGAGCAGCGGCCCTCGCGGACACCATAGGCACCACAGAGGGCGACACCGATGGCGCAGGAGTCGCGCCGAGTTTGGGAACAAAGACTTTTTCGCCGTCCGTGACCGGCTGTGCTAGATTGACCGCGTCCATGTCTGCGGCCGATGTCGGGCCGCCTGCCGCAAGGACCGCCTGCATCACGCGGCTGTCGGGCGGCAGGAGATACAGGGAGGGGCGACGGACTGCGCCTGCGACATCCACATACAGTTTTTTGGTACGCTGAGGCGTGTTCGCCGTGAGCGCAGCCGCGTCAGGAGCGGAAGGGGCAGCCGCCGGCGGCGGGGAAGCGAACACAACTGGCGGCGGGGCAGACTGCCGGCCTTTCAGCAGCACCAAGCCGCTGCCGAGCAGGCAGGCAAGGCAAATAATGAGCAGTGCGGCGCGAACACGAGCATCCTGCATGGGTGTATCCTCCATGAACACAATCAGAGGCGCGGGTAGTTGAAAACTACTCGCTAGGGGAAGCGTCCTACGGACGATAGGGAGAACATTACCACACCCGAAGGGTGCCTCACCCAGCGAGTAGTTTTCAACTACTCGTCTTCCCCCTAGCTAAAGTACCACATTCACCAGCTTGCCGGCAACGACAATGACTTTTTTTGGCGCATTGCCGGCCAGCGATTCTGCGACTTTGGGACTGGCAAGAGCCAGAGCCTGCAAGTCGTCCTGACTTAAATCGGCAGGCACCGTCAGCTTGTCGCGGACTTTGCCGTTGACCTGCACCACCAGCGTAATTTCGTCGTTTTTCGCCACCGCGGGATCGGCCTGCGGCCACGGGTGATGGTACAAAAAGCCCGTTTGACCGAGGCCAACAGACCACAGCTCATCGGCCAAGTGCGGCGCAAACGGGGCAAGCGCCGGCACAAAATACTCAATGGCTTCATCGAGCGCTGCCGAGCGGGCGCCGGATGGCAAGGCATTCGCGACTTCGTACATCGCGTTTGTCCATTCCATCAGGCCCGCGACAGCCGTGTTGAAGCGGAAGTTTTCGAGATCGTCCGACACGCGCATCAGTGTTTGATGGGTCTTGCGCCGCAGGTCTCGGTCTTTGCCGGAAGCTTCACCGGCCCGGTCCCGCCAGCCGGGGGACCAGCCGGCGCTGAACTGCGCGACCAAACGATAGATGCGGGCGAGGAACTTGGATGAGCCGCGAATGCCTTCCTCGCTCCATTGGACCGTTTCGTCAAACGGCGCGACAAACATTTCGTAGACGCGCAGGCTGTCCGCCCCAAACCGCTCGGCGGCCTCGTCCGGCGTGACGACGTTGCCGGAAGACTTGGACATCTTCGCCCACCGATAGACAATCTCGGAGGGGTCAAAGCGCGATAATTCTTCGGGCTTAACGGCTTTCCAATCGTCAATCTTCTCGCCGCCGCTTTCCGCCTCACCCGCATCTTCGCCTGCCAGCGTGTTCCGGCCCGGCGTATACGCCAGCATCATACCCTGGTTGCGGTAGCGCCGGTACGGCTCGTCAAAGCCAATCAGGCCGGCATCATGCAGCACTTTGGTCCAGAAGCGTGAATACAGCAGGTGGCTGACCGCGTGTTCCGCACCGCCGACATACGTGTCTACGGGCAGCCAGTAGTCCACCGCTTCCCGCGAAAACGGCGCATTGGCATCGTTTGGGTCCGCAAAACGCAGGAAGTACCACGACGAACAGGCGGTTCCGGCCATGGTGTCGGTCTCGCGCCTCGCAGGGCCGCCGCAGATCGGGCAGTTTGTTTCGACAAATTCGTCAATCGCCGCCAGTGGTCCTTCGCCGGTCCCGGTCGGCTGGTAATTTTCCACCGGCGGCAGCAGCACCGGCAACTGATCGTCCGGCACGGGGACTTCGCCGTGGACCGGACAATGGATAATCGGAATGGGAACGCCCCAATAGCGCTGACGCGACACCAGCCAGTCCCGGAACCGGTAGGTGACAACGGGTTTCCCCGTACCCTGCTCTTCCAGGCACGCCGCCACTTTCTTCACGGTCTCTTTTGAGTACGCCAGCCCGTCGAACTGCCCACTATTGACCAAAACGCCTTTGTCGGTCGTCGCGGCCGTCATGGTCTTGCCATCAACTTCCGCGCCGGGTTCCTGATAGACAGGCACAATCGGCAGCCCGAACTTGTGTGCAAAGTCAAAGTCGCGCTGATCATGTGCCGGGACTGCCATGATTGCGCCGGTGCCGTAGCCCATCAAGACATAATCGGCAATCCAGATCGGGACAGCCTTGCCGTTGACCGGATTGGTTGCATGCGCGCCGGTAAAGACGCCGGTCTTTTCGCGTCCTTCCGCCTGCCGGTCCATCTCTGTCTCGCGCCCCGCCCGCGCCACATACGCGCCGACGGCCTGCTGCTGCGCGTCCGTCGTCAGCACGTCTACCAGCGGATGCTCCGGGGCCAGCACCAGAAACGTCGCCCCCCAAAGCGTATCGGGCCGGGTCGTAAAGACGGTGATGGCGGAAGAAGCCCCCCCCGCCCCCAATGATGGGGGAGCCAGATTCAAGCCCGCCATTGCCCGCGAATTGCTGCCATCCGTTCTTACTTCCCCATTATTGGGGGCGGGGGGGCTGACCTGAAACGTCACTTCCGCGCCTTCGCTGCGCCCAATCCAGTTGCGCTGCTGCTGCTTGA
>CAXSZN010000066.1:0-26290 GCA_964241935.1 uncultured Armatimonadales bacterium | reverse complement strand
TCTATGTGCTTCCCGGCGAAAAGCGGCCTTTGGTGGAGCGCTACTTCGGGCGAGACTATGGCCGCTTCTCCTACGAGCACCTGCCGCGCACGACCTACGCCCAGAGCCTGGCCCAGATGATGCGCCTGCGCCCGCAAAAGACCGGCAAACTGCGAAAGGACGGCGACCCGAAGGGCAAGAGCCGCACGTATGAGCATCTGCTGCTGCCCCGGCTGCGGGACCTGGCCGGCTACGGCCTGCCCGAAGCCCCCCGCATCCTGGACTTTGGGGCCGGCCAGATGGACTATGTGAAGCGGCTCAGGCGAGTGGGAGGGATTGGTGAAGGATTTCCCGCAGTGGACATCACCGGCGTGGAGTTCTTTTTGCGGCAGGGGCTGCACCTCAGCACCGCGCAGGCCCAGAACGATGTGACGGCGCTGTGCCACGATCTGGAAACCCGCGGCCGCTTCGACATCGTGATCTGCGACTCGGTGCTGAACTCGGTGGACAGCGTGCAGGCCGAAGCGGACGTCTTGACGTGCCTCGCCGCGCTGTGCAAACCGGGCGGCCTGGTCATCTTCTCGGGCCGCAGCCGGGACAGTATCGAGCGCAAAGAGCAGCAGCAGACCACGAACACGGACCCGGACACGCGCTACGTCCACTTCCTGGACGACAGCGGGCTGACGGCCATGTTCTCAAACGGCGTGTGGCGCTACCAGAAGTTCCACACCCTGCCGGAGATCGAAACGCTGACCCGCCGGCACTTCGGAGACCGCTTCCGCATCGTGGACAGCGACAACCGCCCGGCGAAATCGCCGCTGCGGGCGTCGGGCTGGGGCGTGGCGTGCCTCAACGACCACCGAGGGCCGGCCAGTGCGTACCTGCCGTCTTTGCGGCGGGAGTTCGACTTGCCGCTGCCGCACGGGAAGACCTTCGGGCGCAGCGACGACATCGAGCGGGCGTGGCTTGCGTCTTTGAGGGTCAAGTAAGGAAGAAAACGATGCACCTTTCGATTTTCGTCAAGACGGACGACTTCCGCTTCCTGTGGCTGAAGCGGGTCCGCGGGTTCGACCCGTCCGTCCACTGCGCTAAGTGTCTCCTCGGGAGCTATGTCAAAGGCCTGCCGTTTCGGGGAACGAAGACGGGCTTCACACTGGACACGGACGTGGAGATGGGCGAAGCCAAGTACCTCTATCTGTGCGGCGTGGCGGGGCGCTGGGCAGACAACCTGCACCTGGCGCTGGAGCCGGCACCGGGAGAGGAAGTCTGCTACGAGGATGACCGGATCCGCGTTCATGTGCAGGACGCCCGGCTGCTGGCGATCCCCGAGCTGCCGGAAAGCGTCCGCTCTCTTTTGACCCGGCCGTTCCACACCTGCCGCAACTTCCGCTTTGGGTGGGAGTATTTTCCCGCGGACCATCTGGGCTGGCAGCCGTTTTCATTCACAAAAGGCCGCGGTATTTGACTTAGCCGCAAACAAAGTTAGTCACTGTTGACGATCAGGCGCAAACATTTGGCTTCTCCCCATCCGCCTTGTTCTCAGTTTGTAAGCATCCAGATCAATGCGGCTGAGCAAATTGCGACCGTTTTCATCTTTCGCGGATTTCTCGACCACTCACGGCGAGGACTGCCGAAAAACGCTCACGGCTGCCGCAGAACGGCTAGCTCCCTTTCGATCTCGGCTAGCCTCCGATGCATTTCGTCGGACGTTTCTCGCGCCGCTTCGGAAACCACCCGCGTCGCTTCCGCCGCGTCGCGGGCCACCTCGTCGATCCGCCGCACGCTTTCGGCGACCTGCCGGATCTGTTCCACAATCCGGCGTTCTGACTCGCTGTATTCGCGGCGTGCTTCGGCTGTCTCTCGCCGCGATTCGCTGGATTTGCGATGCGTCTCCTCGCCCCGGCGCTTGATTTCGCCGGAACGACGGATTTGTTCGCCGTCGACCCGTTTGAGTTCGGCGGTTTCGCGGCTCGTCTCGGCGGCTGCCGGTTTTTCTTCCGTGGCTGACGGCTTCAGGGCGTCCGGCAGCGTGGATTTCGGCAGGTGGGAGTGAGGCTGTTGCTCGTCAGAAAATGTTGTCATGTCGGGTATTTCTTTCTAGCAAAGCATCGATGCGCTTTGAGTGAGCGGATTGCAACTGTTCCTTGTACCCACAATGACCATGTTCTGCTGACGATGCGCTTTCTCTCGCTTCAGTCGCTCTCATTCCAGAAGATCGCCGAGCAGCATCGTGATCTCGCCCTGAATGTCGCTGCGGTTGTCGCCGTAGGTGATGACGGCCTTGATCACCGACGTGCGGGACAGGCTCACGACGCTCTTCCACACCTGCCACAACTATCGGTTTGGCTGGCACTACCTGCGTGCGAGCGCGGAAAAGACGGTATAACGCCCGGCACGGTATAATAAGAGTGTGCAACCAGACGCTCAGCTTAGTTCTCTACCGATTTCCCTGCCTCCTAGGCCGGAGATTGTCTACCACGAGCCGGCGTTTGTCTTTGCCCACTGATACAATTATTACCGGGGGCAGTTTCCAAACGAGCGTCCCCCGCTCAAATGGCTGGCGGCGAACTCGCATCTCCCGCTGGCGACGTGCCATTACTACCGCACCCGCATGGAGCAGGCGTTTCCCGATGCTTATACAGTCGCCTCTGCGGGGAAAAACCTACGACTCTCCAAAAAGGGATACAAGCGGCGCCTCAAGCCATCCGCCTAGCAGTCCCCTAACTGGCTAGCAATCTCCTAGCTGGCGATCCTTTAACAACCTTGACTTCTTTCACAGCATGCCTGTGACTTGGTTCCATTCCGCAGTCGCTCTCCCGGAACATACTCATATCATCAAACCCGTCAAGCGTTAGAAAACCAAGCGTTAGAAAACCCGGTGCTCCCAGGAGACAGACCATAAACACCACATGCAGCACCGCACAGACGGTCCGCCCGCTCCTGGGGCCGCACGACGTCAAGACCATCACCGCCGACCCAAAGCGGGATATGTCAGCGTCAGAGGCGTTGAGACAGACTGTCGGCGCGGGCCTGCAGGTAGCCCTGCTCCGTCTGGTGGATCAGGCGGTACGCCTCGTCGAGCCAGTCTCGGGCTGAGGCGGCGCTGCCGATGCTGAGGGACGCCTCCGCCCGCACCAGCGCCAGTTCCGTCGCGTGATATGGGGTATTGCCCAACACGCCGTCCAGCAGCGTCAGCGCGTCGGCGGGCCGTCCCGCCTGCAGCAGCAGCCCTGCCAGCGAATTCTTTCGCAGCGCCACCCCGGCGGGGTCGGTCTTAACTTCGGCCACCCGGCACGCCTCCGCGCCCACGGCCAGTGCCTCATCGGTCGCGCCCTCCTGGGTCAGACAGATCGCAGTCTCGGACAGCATCCACACCTCCAACCCGCCCCAGGCGGCGTCGGACTGCCCGGCGACGGCGTCCCGCAGGGGGCGCAGCGTTTCGCGCCCCCGACGCCCGCCCCACCGCGAGCCGCCCTCCATGAAGCCCTGCGCGACCAGCACGCCGCAGTAGTACCAGATCGGCTCCCGCCGGAACGACTCGGGCCAGACTGCCATCGCCTGCTCCGCCAGCCGCTTGGCCCCCTGCAGGTCGCCTCGGAACATCACCGCCATCGCGTGGACTTGGTGGGCGCGGCTGAGCAGGCGCTGCCCAGCATCTCCACCCACCGCCAGACGCCACGCCTGCGCTTCCAGCGTCAGGCAGTGCAGGTCCATCAGCGTGTAGTCCCCCTGCGCCACCCGCTGCCGCAGCCCGTCCAACTGGTAGTCCAGGGCTGCCGGATCCGGGTCGGCCCACAGGGGCGCGGCACGCGGCGCGAAATCTCCTACGGTCAGGGCGCTGATCTCCTCCGCCCGTGCCCCGAGCGCCCAGCAGAGTGCGTGCAGGCGGGCACTGTCGGGCCATGAGTCCCCCGCCTCCCACCGGCGCAGCGTTGCCGCGCTGACCCCGGCTGCCGCCGCCGCCTCGTCCGGCGACAGCCGCTGCCGCCGGCGCAGCGCCCGAAGCAGGTCCGCCCCGGTGGGCAGGGGACTGAGGCCGGCCCGGTCGGCCAGCCGAACCGCCTCGGCACGCGCCTGCGCCACCGCGCCGGGCGTTGCCAGCAGTCCGTGCGCCTGGCGCCGCTCGCGCCCCCCGGCTCCGAGCGCCGCCAGCAGCGCGTCCAATTCGGGCAGGCGGGGCCGCTGGGCGCCGCTCTCCCAGCGGCCCAGGGTGACGCGGCTGACGCCGGCGGCGCGGGCCGCTTCGTCCTGGGTCAGCCGCCGCGCCCGACGGAGGCTGCGCAGCAGGTCCGGTAGTGATGTCACGGGGGTGGGGCTTGGGAGTTCGTTGTTCATGGACAGTTCAGTATTTCTCAACAGCGAATGGCCGAGGGCATGGCCGGCGTTACGGTCTTCTCCAACACTCGGTTTTTTTCTCCGCCAGGCCGGTTTTTTCCTGCCGGATGTATCGTTTCTCTGCGCATTCGGCTATTACGCCTGGCGGAAGGTTATTATACGGAAGATTGTTATCACGCACACCGAACTGGCAGGGAAGGAGGAAACACGCGCCATGCCGAGCATGCCCCAAGTGACCGTCGAGGCTACCGTCATTGCCCGGCGGGGGCGAGCGGTTTTCACCTACCGGCTCACCAACACCGGAAGCGCCGCCCTGGGGGAGTTCGCGCTGGCGGTCCCGGCGGAGGCGGGCCTGCGGGCGCCGTCCGCGCCGCCCGGCTGGCTGGCCCTGTACGTACCCGCCCAGGGGCGGATGGTCTGGCAGTCGGCGGGGCCTCCGACCGACCTGGCGCCGGGCGGGATGCTGGACGGCTTCCGGTTTCAGGCCGGCCCCAGCGCGGGGCCGGCCGCCTACCGGGTCCGCCACTTCGCCGCCGACGGCCGCGCGGCCAGCCGCGGCGTGGGCGTCACCCAGGCTCCGGCTGCCCCCTCGGACGCCCATGCCGCCCCATCGGACGCCCTGGCCGCTCGGCGCGGCTCCAAAATGTATCGTTTTCCTGCGAATCCCGCTTTCGGGCCGGTCGCAGGGCTATTATCTCGCCATGCAACCATCGGCACACATCGCGTCATCTCGGAAAGAATCATCTCGGAAAGAATCATCTCGGAAAGGGAATATCATGCTACCCATCGCCCGCTTTCGTCTGTGCTCACAGCCAGCTCCACCGCGCCGACAGGGACACTTTGCCCCGGCGCTGCTCCTCATGGCCCTGCTTGCGTTCATCGCGCTCGGGGCCGCACCGGCCGCGCAGGCCATCACCTACCATGTCCGGGGTTCTGATACCATCGGACTCGACCAATCCGTCGACAACGCTGTCAGCGGCGACACGATACAGATCGATAGCGGCACCTTCTACCTGATCGAGACCCTCGCGCCCCAAACCGGCGTCACCATTGTCGGCGCCGGTGCCGGCAGCACCATCTTGGACGGCATGGGCAAGTACCAGATCATGCGTATTAGCTCCGGCTTTACCGTAGCCCTGTCCGAACTAACGCTCCAGAACGGCACCGCCGGCAATGGGGGCGGCCTCGACAATGCGGGCACCGTGACGCTGACGAACTGCACCCTCAGCGGCAACACTGCTACCAACAACGGTCTCGGCGGAGGCATCTTCAACGACGGCACCCAGAAAGGCGGTTTAATGACGCTGACTGGCTGCACCCTCTCCGGCAACAGTGCTGCCAGTCTTGGCGGCGGCGGCGGCCTTGCGAATGAGGACGGCACGGTGACGCTGACGAACTGCGTCCTCAGCGGCAACACTTCCTCCGGGGGTGGCGGCGTCTGGAACTTCTCCGGCACGGTGGCGCTGGCCGGCTGTACCTTCACGCAGAACAGTGCCATTTACAGCGGTCCTGCCGGCAGCGCTAACAGCTACGGCGGCGCTGTCATGAACCTCAAAGGCGGCACGGTGACGCTGTCCCAGTGCGCCCTGACTCAGAACACCGCCCGGCGTGGCATCGGCGGCGGCGTCTACAATGCATCCGGGGGCGTGGCGCTGTCCCGGTGCGCCTTAACCCAGAACAGTGCCACCGGCGACGCCCTCGGCGAATTCGGCTACGGCGGCGGCTTCCTCAATCAGGACAAGGCGACTCTGACCGACTGCACCTTCACCGGCAACACCGCCGTCGCTGACGGCGGCTTCGGCAACGGCGGCACGGCGACTCTGACCGAATGCACCTTCACCGGCAACACCGCAGCCGGCCTCAGAAACAACTACGACGAACTCGTGGGCGGGGGCGGCGGCGGCCTCGGCAACGGCGGTACGGCGACTCTGACCGAATGCACCTTCACCGGCAACACCGCAGCCGTAACCGGCGGCGGCCTCGACAACTCTGGCACGGCGGCCCTGACCGACGACATCCTATACGGCAACAGCGCCCCGTCCAACCCCGAACTCGCCAATTCGACGGCAACTTATTGCGACATTCAGGGCGGCTACGCCGGCACAGGCAACTTCAGCGCCGATCCACTCTTCGTCCGCGCCCCTGGCACCAACGGCAGCACGGACCCCGGCGATCTGCACCTGCGCTCCGGCTCTCCCTGCATCGGTGCGGGAACCACGAACGCCCCGGCCTACTCATCCATCGACCTGGATGGCGTCCTTCGGCCCAACCCGCCCACTGTCGGTGCCTATGAGGGCTACGAGATCGTCGTCACCAATACCGACGCGGCGGGCGCCGGCTCCCTGCTCGCTGCCATCACCGCTGCCGATGCCGCCCCCGACGCCGTTATCACCTTCGACCCGACTGTCTTCGGCACCAGCCCGCAGACCATCGCCCCTGCCGTTACGCTGAGCGTCACCCAGCGCACCACCGTTCTCGGCCCCGCTGGCGGCGTGATACTGGACGGCGGCGGCCAGCACGGGATCATCACCATCGCTTCCGGCACTCCGGTGTTCCTGTCTGGCTTAACCCTTCAGAACGGCAACTCGAGCGGGTCCGGCGGCGGCATCAGCAACGCCGGTGCCCTAACCGTGACCGACTGCGTCCTTATCAACAACGTCGCTTACCGCACCGGCGGCGCTATCAATAACGGCAATAACGCTACCCTGATCCTGACAAACTGTACCCTCAGCGGCAACAGCGCAGGCCGCGGCTCCGGCGGCGCTGTTTTTAATGGTCAGAGCAGCACGGCAACTTTGACCGACGACATCCTTTGGAACGACAGTGCTTTCAACGGCTCCGAGATCAGCGAGACTTACGGCGGTGCCAGCGCCACCTTTTGCGACATCCAGGGCGGCTATGCCGGCACGGGCAACTTCAGCGCCGACCCACTCTTTGTCCGCGCCCCCGACACCAACGGCAGCACGGACCTCGGCGACCTGCACCTGCGCCCCGACTCTCCCTGCATCGGCGCGGGAACCACGAACGCGCCGGCTTACACCTCCTTCGACCTGGACGGCGCCTCTCGGCCCAATCCGCCTACTGTCGGCGCCTACGAGGGCTACGAAGTGCTCGTTACCCGGACGATGCTCGCATCCAGCCTCAATCCTTCCTTGAGCGGGCAGCTCATCACCTTCACCGCTGCTGTCTCCGACCTGACGCTAGGCGATCCCACGCCCACTGGCACTATCCAGTTCACCGCCAACGGTACCGCCCTGGGTGCTCCGGTCTCCCTGAACAGCAATGGCATGGCTCAGATCAGCACCACTATGTTGCCGACCGGCAGCATCAACATTCAGGCCACCTACAATGGGGATACCGACCACAGCGGCGGCAGCGCTTCGCTGACCCAGACCGTCAATCCGGCCTCCGTCACAGGCGTGTCCGTGGGCTGGGGCAGCCAGACCGCCCCGTTGACCTCCGGCGCCGCCCTGCCCTGGCTGGGCATCAAGACGCTGGTCGTTACCCTTAATAGCCCCGCTGGCCTGGCTCCCGGCGATGTTTCGCTCACCGGCAAGGCCGTCGCGAGCTACGGCCCCGTCACCATCAGCCAGTCCGGCAGCGTTTACACCCTCACATTGGCAAAGCCGATCACCGCCCCCGACCGCCTGACCCTCACCGTCGGCAACGCCGGGGTGAACTCTTACAGCGCCTCCTTCAGCGTTCTGCCGGGCGATGTCAGCGGCGACGGGGCGGTCAACGCCTCGGACATGGCGCTGGTCAAAAATGCCATCGGCGGGACGTACAACCAGACCGATGACATTGACGGCAGCGGCACCGTGGACATCACCGACTACAACGCCGTGCGCCAGCGCGTCGGCACGAAACTGCCCTGACAAACACTGCCCTGATGGACATCTGCACAGGCGGGGGCGGTCTCATCCGCCCCCGCCGCGACCAAGCCTGAACACGGAGAAAGAACAGAAAGCACCATGAACCTCACCCAACGATCCGCAGCCTTTCTCTTGACCAATTGGACGGCGGCCGGGGCCGTCACGCGCCCCGCCCGGTCCGCCCGCGCCCAGGGCCACTTCACCGCCGGCAGCGTCATCAACGCCGCCCGGACTTTGCTGCTGACCCTCACCTTTCTGCTTCCGCTCGCCGGAGCACACGCCGCCGCTCTGGCCGTCGAGAAACTTAGCGACGACGGCAGCGCCGGCACCCTGCGTGCAGCCATCGCCAAAGCCAATGCCGATGGCGCGGCAGGGACTTATGATGGCATCGTCTTCACGGTCATCGGCACGATTAGGCTCACACAGGGAGAGCTGGACATCACCGCCCCAGTGACCATCGCCGGAGAAGGCGCGGTCGATCTCCAGATCGACGGCAACCAAGCCAGCCGCGTCTTCAGCATCAGCGGCGGCAGCGCCGCACACCCCGTTATCATCGACAACTTGGCCGTCCAGAACGGCAAACAAAACAGCGGCAGCGGCGTGTATGTGAACAGCGGGGCGCATGTGACCCTAGACCACTGTACGCTCTCCAACAACAGCGCTGTCGCCATCGGTGGTTATACACAGAAAGACGGCATCGGCGGCGGCCTCGTCAACTTCGGCACGACGACACTGACCTCCTGTATCCTTTCCGGCAACAGCGCCATCGCCAGCGGCGGCGACACCGGCGGCAAGGGAGTCGGGGGCGGCCTCTGGAACCTCGGCACAGTGACACTGACCGGCTGCACCCTGAGCGGAAACAGCGTCAGCGGGGGCAACTTCGGCGGCTACGCCGGCAACGACGGCGGCGGCCTCTACAACGGCGGCACGGCGACGCTGACCGACTGCAACCTGAGCGGCAACAGCGCCTCCGCCAGCAACAATGCCAGCAACGGCAGCGGCAGCGGCCTTTACAACGACTTCGACGCCACGGCGACGCTGACCGGCTGCACCCTGAGCGGCGGCACGGCCACGAACAACGGCGGCGGCCTCGCCAACTTCGGCACGGCGACGCTGACCGAATGCACCCTCACCGGCAACAGCGCCAACGACGGCGGCGGTATGTACAATGGTTATGAGAGCACGGCGACGCTGACCTCTTGTGTCCTTTCCGGCAACAACGGCAACGTCATCAGCAACCTCTACGCCACGACGACGCTGACCGGCTGCACCCTGAGTGGGAACGAAGGCGGCATCTTCAACGACGGAAGCACGACCACGCTGACCGACGACATCCTCTACGGCGACGCCTACGGCGAAGTCTATATCTCTGGAGGCGGCAGCAGCGTGAATGCCACCGACTGCGACATCCAGGGCGGCTACGCCGGCACCGGCGACTTCAACGCCGACCCGCTCTTCGACCGCGAACAGAGCGGCTACGCGGGGACCACGCCCTATGCCCTCCAGCCAGGTTCCCCCTGCGTCGGCGCCGGAGACCCTTCCCAGGCCGGCACCCAGGACATCACCGGCGCCACGCGGGCCAACCCGCCGACAGTCGGCGCTTACGAGGGGCAGAAGGCCAACACCCGGACGATGCTCGCTTCCAGCCTCAACCCCTCTGTCTACGGCCAGAGCGTCACCTTCACCGCTTCCGTTGCCAACACGGCCACAGGCGCTGCTCCGACCGGAACCGTGCAGTTCAGCGTCAACGGCGCTAACCTGGGAGGGCCGGTTTCCCTCGGCCCGAACGGCATGGGCAGCGTCATAACCACGACATTGCCCACCGGATCGGACACCATCCAAGCCTTCTACAGCGGCGATGGTGCCCACAACGGCGGCAGCGCCACGTTCATCCAGACGGTGCTGATCGCTAACACGACCGCGCTGACCAGCAGCCTGAACCCTTCTGTCTACGGCCAGAGCGTCACCTTCACCGCCACCGTGAACACCCACGGCGGTCCCGCCCCCCAGGGCAGCGTCCAGTTCGCCGTAGACGGCGTGAACACGGGCGGCCCAGTTCCTCTCACAGGCACCCAGGCCACCTTCGCCACGTCCGCATTAGCGCTCGGCAAGCACACCATCACCGCCGCCTTCACCGGCAGCGGCTTCCAGACGAGCGGTGCCACGCTCACCCAGACCGTTAAACCAGCCTCCGTGACGGGCGTGTCCGTGGGCTGGGGCAGCCAGACCGCTCCCCTCAACTCGGGTGCCGAACTGCCCTGGCTGGGCATCAAAACGCTGGTCGTCATCCTCACCGCCCCCGCCGGCCTCAGCCCCGGCGACGTGAGCCTCACCGGCACAAGCGGTGGTTCCTACGGACCCGTCACCGTCAGCGCCGCCGGCAGCGTCTACACTGTCACGCTGGCAAAGCCGATCACCGCCCCCGACCGCCTGACCCTCACCGTCGGCAACGCCGGGGTGAACTCTTACAGCGCCTCCTTCAGCGTTCTGCCGGGCGATGTCAGCGGCGACGGGGCGGTCAACGCCTCGGACATGGCGCTGGTCAAAAATGCCATCGGCGGGACGTACAACCAGACCGATGACATTGACGGCAGCAGCGCGGTAGACGCCAGCGACTACACCGCCGTGCGCCAGAGAGTCGGGACCAAGCTGCCCTGAGTTAAACTGCCCTGACGCCGGATGGCCGCGACGAGAGGGGCCGGGGCGGACTACCCGCCCCGGCCCCGATTAACACAAGAACAAAAACCATTACGATCATACGAGAAAGAACAGGAACCATCATGAACAATGCCTACCGCTTCATCTCCCTCCCCCTGGCCGCGCTTGCGGTGCTCGGCGCCCTCCTGCTCCCGGCCCGGCCCGCGTGCGCCCAGTCGGGCGTCTTTTCCATCGGCAACGTCGTCGGCGCGGCCCCCGGCGCCAGCGGCTCTTTCGACGTGCTCTTGACCGCCCTGAATGGCCCCCTCAGCGTCGGTGCCTTCACCGCCGAGCCGATGCTGAACGCCCCTGGCGTCACGTTCACCGCCGCCGGCTTCAACACCGGCACACCCTACATCTTCCTCGACTCCTTCGACCAGGACAACGGCCTCACGCTGACCGACGAGGCGGACGATCCCTTCCCGAATACCGACCTGATCGCCAGCGACAGCGACAATCAAAGCGGCAGCGCCATCACGCTCACCGCCGGCTCGACGGTCGGCCTCGCCCATGTCACCTACCTGTTCGATGCCGCGGACACGCCGGGATCGGTCTACACGGTCAATTTCAACTCTAACGGCACGTCGCTCTCGGACGGGACCGGCACCGTTTCGTACCCTTTCATGACTATGCCGGGCACGCTGACGGTTAGAAGTGCCGTCCCGGTGCCGGAAGCCTCGACAGCGATTTCGTTCGGTCTCCTGCTGACTCTCGGCCTGGGCGGCGTGGTCATTGTGGCCAAGAAGAAGCCCACAGTCTCTGTCTGACGATAATATAGTCTTTATCTAACGAAAGTGCTGAGAGCTACAGATATAAAATAATCATAAGGCCGCTGGCAGCATTGCCAGCGGCAGCCATGTTGGAAGGATGCGATGCCACATTTTTCTTGAAATCATTTTTCTTGAAATCATTACGCTCTAACGCGAGATTTAATTACGCTTTGCAATACGCTGCGCCGCTAAACTATGGATATCGAAATCAAAAAGGAGACTTCTCATGTTCCGTGCTTGTTCAGGCCGCAAGGCTCATCACCCCATCGCCGGCTTTACGCTGATTGAACTGCTCGTCGTTATCGCCATTATCGCGATTCTCGCGGCCATTTTGTTCCCCGTCTTTCAGAAAGTTCGAGAGAACGCTCGCCAGATCTCCTGTGCCTCCAATGAAAAGCAGATCGGGCTGGCATTGGTTCAGTATGAACAAGACTATGATGACACCCTGGTTCCGAATGACAATTCAGTCGCGGGGAATGCTTCCACAGACTGCTATATGGGCTTCCTGCAGCCCTACATCGCGAACATCCAGGTCTTTGTCTGCCCTGACGACAGCACCCCTATGACAGTACTCGGTGGCCACCGCCTTTCCTATGTCCTGAACAACGCCTATAACGACAACCGCAACATCGGCGGCATGTTCGAGAAACTGCCTTCGCCTACGACCCTGGCAACGCTGGAAGATCCAACCGGAACGATCTTTATCACCGACGGATCTAATCCCAACAGCTCCGACCCGACTTATGGCTATCAGATGTACACGATCACGGGATGCAGCCTCTCCGCCAACCCGCCCTTCATGAACGGCCAGCAGGGGAGTGTCACAGGCCGGCACACTGGCGGGACCAACTGCGCCTTCATGGACGGTCATGTCAAGTGGATGCGGGTAGACGCTTTGTGCCAAACTAAGACCACTTCAGACCCCCGGTATGGCAGTGATACCACCTACTATCCGTACTTTACCAAACTCGCCGATTGACAGGAGCGCGAACCCATCGCTTCCGGCACAGGAAGATCGGCGGTAAGATGAATAGCGGTAAGATGAATAACGGAGAAACAAACATGCGGCAGATTTTTCGTCATTTCGTGCAACAGAAAATCGTCCAGAGTGTAGTGTCTCAAAATCAGTATCCGCAGTGGTCTGAGCGCACACCATTAGCCGGCTGGGAGGCGGGCGGGATTGCCGCATTGTTCGCCCTTGCCTCACTCTGCGGCCTCTTGGCCCAGCTTCACTAACCCGGCGTCAACTGCATCGGCGGGTTCGAGTGTGGAACTTCGCTGAACCACTTTAGCCTGCCTGGTTCGCCACCGAACAATCCAATCGGGAATTTTGCTTACTGCAATCCCATTCGGGGCAGGCGGCCTGACCGCTTCGCTGGCAGGGGACGTACTGACCATTAACACACCGCAGTTCGCTCCCGGCAAAATCATGCAGGAGGCGATCTTCAATATCAATGTCCCCGCCTCAGTCCCGGAAGCCTCGACAGCGGTCTCGTTCGGCCTGTTCATGGCGGGGCTAATGCTGCGCGTTCGGCGGCGCAAAACAGTGAACGCCTGACGGTGTGATGTCTCCTTCCCCAACTGGTTAGGGTAACCGCCAAAAATGCCCGTTTGGGGGGGGGCTGCCATCTCAATAAGCGGCTCCATATTGTGTTTTTCATGTCCCCTGCCTGCAAAACTGGAGGGGTGAAAGCGAGGAACTTAATTCACCTTGGGTGGCAACCTCACGGATGAAAGTGTCTGGACGTTCAGACACTTTCATTGCTGAAACGACCTTTTCAGCATGATTTCCCCATGTCTCAGAAACGAACCGATAAAAGACAGCCGCCGCATTCAATTACTGACTGCGGTTTACTTCACGCTTCATCCGGTACAGCTAAAAAGCATTATCGGTACCGGATTGCACAACAGCGAGACGCGAGAACTGGGTGTTAATTTTGGAATTATCTGACAGTGACAACTCCACTTCCCGGAAGCGAGGCTGTGTTGCCCCACAGCCAATATGTTGATGGCGGCATTGGTATCGCGGTCGACGGAAAGTCCGCACATCGGACACAAGCGCCACCACAGCCGATTATGGGATCAGATAGGAACCAGCCGAAGTCGCCGGTGTCAGCGCCAGCTGTTGGTAAATTGCAGTCCCTACCCATTTCCTTCCGGCTGAATGAATGGCGAGAGGATCAGGCCACGGGGTGCAGAAAGCTCTAGCCGGGTCATTCCGTAGCCCAGAGCTGCACCGGCGATGACGTCGCGGGGGTAGTGCTGGTTTAGACGGATACGCGACAAAGAGATCGCCGTGGCTCCGAGGAACCAGAGCGGGGCCTGTTTGGGGTGAAGACTGCTTTCGGCAGTCGCGGCGGCAAAGGCGGCGGTTGCGTGGCCGCTGGGAAAGCTATCGTGGGCATTGCTGTCTGGGCGTTTCTCGCGGATCAAATACTTCAGCCCTTCGGTGACCACAAGACTGCTCCCGAGAGAATCAGCGACGCGCAGGGCATGGTTTGTACCGTTGTGCCCATCGGCAAGCAGCGGCAGCCCGACGGCTGCGGCCAAATAAAGGATGTTGCCGGTACCGGAGGCAAAGTTTGCCGCCTTGCGGGCCGGTGAGTCGGCATGAGCGACACTGAGGAGCAGCAGGCTCACGATGAGAATGAGTAAGAGTGCAGACATCCGAGCAGGAGCAGCAGGACGAGGAGAGAGCATAGGTTTTTCCTTTGAATTGACGAGTAACTGACGTTATACAGGAAGCATGATGCCATTGGCATTTGCGTCCCCTGGACGCACGGTGCTTCGCCATCCAGCGAGTGACTTTAGTCACTCGTATGCTTCCTGCATAACATCAGTGAGTAAGTTTAAACAGAAATGGGAACCATCTCCTGGTCTTCGGCGGGTACCAGGGCATGATCTTCCGGCTGCGGACTGTGGTAGCTCTTGGGCCCGTCTTGGTGCTCTGATTTCTGATCATCGCTGTCATTTTTGTCGTCATCGTGCTCAAACCAGGCATAGAGGGTCGGGAGCACGAACAAAGTCAGCAGGGTCGACGTGATCAGGCCGCCGATGACAACCGTGGCAAGGGGCTGCTGGACTTCCGCGCCCATGCCTTTCGACACGGCCATGGGAATAAAGCCGATGGCTGCCACTGTACCGGTCATCAGCACCGGACGCAGACGCTCTTTAGCCCCTTCGAGCGTCGCGTCTTCAATGGATTTCCCCTCGGCACGAAGATGGTTGATGAATGTCAGCAGCACGATGCCGTTCAGAAGCGCGATCCCGCCCAGGGCAATAAAGCCGACGGCGGCGGTCATCGAGAACTGCATATGCCTGGCTGCAAGAGCAAATATACCCCCACTGATGGCAAGCGGGATACCGGTGAAGATCATCAGCGCCTGACGCATTCGGCCAAAGACGATCAGAAGCAGGCCGAGAATAGCTGCCAGCGCGATAGGAATCACGGTCAGAAGCCGGGCACGGCCCGACTTCAGGCTCTCGTAATCCCCGGCATATTCCAGCGAGTACCCCGGCGGCAGATGCACTTGAGCCTGGATCTTTTTCTGCGCCTCCTGGACGAAGGAGCCGAGATCGCTACCCCGGACATTGGCCGTCACCGTGATCCGCCGCTTCTCGTTCTCGCGGCTGATCTGAACGGGGCCGTCGACGTTCTGAACACTGGCGACCTCGGAGAGCGGCACTTGAAGCCCGTTCGGACCCGGCACAAGAACACGCTCGATCCGGCTGGGGTCGCTGCGGTAAGTGTCGGCTAGGCGCACAGTGACATCGATCTGCTCATTGCCGTCTGTCACCGTTGTCACCGTTCTCGGCCCGATGGCCGAGTCGATGACGGCGTTGACATCGGAGACACTGATACCGTAGCGGGAAAGCGCCGTCCGGTCGACAGTGATCACGAGCTGAGGCAGCCCGGTGGTTGTTTCCGCTTTGACATCCGCTGCACCTTTGACACTCTGCAGCACCTTAACGATGCTGTCCGCCTGCTGGCGCAGCGTTTCCATGTCTGTACCGAGCACCTTGATCCCAACATCCGCCCGGTCGCCCTGACCATAGATCATCTCATCCATCCGCATCTGAAGCGGCTGAGTGTAGCTTGTCTCGAAGCCCGGCAGCTCATCCACGACTTTGGTGATCTTGGCGGTCAGCTCCTTCTGGTCTTTCGCCTGAGTCCAGGCGGATTGGGGACGCAGTGCGATCAGTACGTCGCACTGGCTTTGAAGCATGGGGTCCGTGGGAATCTGGGGCCGGCCGATTCGCGTGAGCACGTGGCTGACTTCATGGGGAAACTTCTGGATCAGCACTTTTTCCAGCAGTGTCGACCGTTCTACCATCTCCGGCACTGACGTGCTGGAGTCATAATACGCGGAGATCGCGATGGCATTCTCCTGAAGCTGAGGCACGAACTGGCTGCCGAGATGCAGGGCAAAGAACGCAGAAACAGCCAGAAGCGCGAGAGCGCCCCCGACAGTGACCCATCGGTGCTCGACAGCCCGCTTGACACCCGAGGCGTACCGGTCGGTCAGCCACAAAAGCGGCTTGTTCGGCTTTTCTTCGCCGCTTTTCAGGAAAAACGCACAGAGAGCCGGAATCAGCGTCAGCGACAGCAGCAGGGAGCCGAACAGGGCAAACATGACCGTGATCGCCATCGGCTTGAACAATTTGCCTTCGACGCCTGCCAGTGTCAGCACGGGCGTGTAAGTCGCAAGAATGATGATAATGCCGAAGACGCTGGGGGTCAGCACTTCCACGGCGCTCTTACGGATGATCTCATGCCGGTCTTCATCGGAAATGTCTTCCCCGCTCTCCTTGCGTTTCGCGGCCAGATTGCGAACGGAGTTCTCCACAATGATCACCGCGCCGTCAACGATCATGCCGAAGTCGATTGCGCCCAAACTCATCAAGTTAGCCGAGATTCCCAGAGTGCTCATCCCAATGATCGCAATCATCATGGAAAGCGGAATGATCGCACTGACGATCAGCCCAGCCCGAATTTGAAGAAGAAACAAGAACAGGATAATAATGACCAGCACGCCGCCTTCGACTAAATTGTGAACGACGGTCCGCAGAGTCTCGCGAATAAGAGTCGAGCGGTCGAACTCGTACACAAAGTGGGCACCGGGCGGCAGGTCCTTTTGCAGAGAAGCAAATTTGGCTTTGACATCGCGCATGACTGTCCGCGTGTCGGCCCCAATTCGCAGCAGCGGCTGAGCGATCACCGTCTCGCCCTGTCCGTCCTGCGTAGCTGTGCCCTGAATGGGAGCCGGGCCTTCACGGATTTCGGCGACCTGGGAGAGCAGTACAGGTATCCCATTATGGGAGCTGACCACGATCTTACGGATGTCGTCGAGCGACTGGACAAGTCCGACACCTCGGACAATGCGCTGAGCAGGGCCCTGGCTGAGAAACGAGCCGCCGATATTGGCATTGTTGCTGGACAGGGCATTATCGATGTCAGGGATAGTCAGCCCGTAAGCGGCCATCTTTTGAGCGTCCACTGCAACCTGCCACTGCCGTGTACGTCCGCCTAAAATGTTGACATCGGCGATGCCTGAGACCGTGAGAAGCTGCGGCCTGACAGTCCAGTCCATCAGTGTCCGCTGCTCCATCAAAGACATATTGCCGCCGATCAGCCGGACATGCAGGATCTCGCCGAGGCCGGTGCTGACCGGGTTCATCTGAGCATTGACCCCCGGCGGAAGCTGGCCCTGCACCTGCACCAGCCGCTCATTGACAAACGCCCGCGCCTGGTAGATGTCGATCTTTTCATCGAAGTAGCAGGTGACTTGGGCCAGACCAAACTGGGAGATGCTTTCGGTATGGTCGAGGTCTTTCATGCCCGCCAGCGCGATCTCCAGGGGGAAAGTGACGCGTTTTTCCAGCTCTTCCGGCCCGTAAGCCGGCGCGAGCGCACTGATAACAACTTGCGTGTTGGTGACGTCCGGTTCATTGTCGATGTTAAGCTGCGTCGCTCGCCAGACACCCCCGCCGATCAAAAAGACGGCGAAGATAATGACCGCGACCCGCTGCTTGACCGCAAATTGCACGATAGCATTGATCATAAAGAGTTCTAGCTTTTCCCGAGTTCCGACTTCAGAATGAATGCGTTTTTGGTGACAATCTTCTGCCCGCTTTGCAGCCCCTGCTTGATCTGGGTCAGGCCGCCCACGGTCTCGCCGGTCTGAACCGGCTGAGCGACATAAACGCCGGGCTTGTCGCCGGGCGTGAAGACGGCAGGGCCGCTGTCAAGCGTCTGCACCGCTTCCTGGGGCACGGCGACCACATCTGCGCGGGCGGCACCGTAAATGGTGCCGCTGATATAAGCGCCGGGCCGGAGCGCTCCGTCGGGATTGCGGATGAGGCAATAAACGGGAATTGTGCGCGTATTCGGGTCCAAAGCAGAACCCAGCGTAGAAATGACACCGCGATAATTGCGGCCCGGCGCGGTATTGGAGACAATCGTGACCGCCTGCCCACCCCGAAGATGCGCGATGTCTTCCTGATAAACGTTTAGCTGAACAACCACAGTCCGCACATTCAGAACCGTCATAAGCGGCTTGTCTACCGTAACCGTATCGCCGACCGACGCGAACCGGGCGCTGACCCGCCCGCTGATGGGGGACGTGATCGTGAGCAGCCCGCCGTCCGGCGCGGCTTCATCAATGGGGGCCGCGCCCAGTAGCTCCACTTGCTTGGCCGCCGCTTCCACTTCGTGAGCAGCAAGCCGGAACGCTGCGCGGGCGGGGCCGATCTGCTCGGCGGTCAGGAGGCCGCCGTTGTAGATTGCCGTCTGACGGGCCAGCTCGCGTCCGGCGATCTGCCCGCGCTTCTGGGCGTTCAACTGCCGGTCGACAGCCGCTTTCAGCGCGGAGCGAAAAGAAGCAAGCGCGGCCTCGGCCTGCTGTGCGTTCGCTTCGGCCTGTTCGAGATCCTGACGCGAGATAAGCTGGGCGGCAAAAAGAAGCTGTGCCCGCGCGTACTGCTTCTGAGCGAGGGCGAGCTGCGCTTCCGCCTGGACGACCTGGGCCTGCTGGACATTGACGGCGTTCTTGTCCGCCTGGATTTCTCCCTGCACCTGCTGGAAATTGACACGAGCAGTCAGCAGAGCCGGTCGCCCATATTCGCCAAGCTGCCCCAGCCCAACCTGCCGTTTAAGCTCCTCAGCGGCTGTGGTGCGCCGCAGCAGGGCGTCGTGGTAGGCAGCCTGTGCCTGGTCAATTTCAATACTGGACAGCACCAAAAGAGGCTGCCCGGCATCGACGCTCTGTCCGACATTCACGGGAATTCGCACGATCTTTCCAGACAGACGTGAAGATACTTGAGCTATGCCGTTCAGATTAGGCGCGATGGTCCCAAGCGCCGTCAAACGAGTCGCCAGAGTCGTTGTCCGGGCGGTCGCGAGCTGAAGCTGTGCGTACTGAGCCTGCTGCGGGTCCAGCGTGACAGTGGGCGGGCCTGCGGGCTGGGCAGCTTTGGGGGCGGATGCGTCTTTCGAGGCACTTGCGCCGGCGCTTCCGCTATGACGCCCCAGCAGATAGGCGGCGGCACCGACGCCCAGCACCAGCACGATAATCCAAATCGCGCTCGGGATCGGCTTACGCGTCTTTTTGTCCTGGTCCCGGCGCGGGGCAGGCTTCGGGATCGTAGAGCTTGGCTTAGTCTTTTCTTCTGGCTTAGTCTTTTCTTCTATCATTGGTTTGCTGTTTTCAGTGAAAGTATCTCCGGGCCGAAATCTTTGTCCAATTCTGCGAGAGCCGCCGGTGGAATAAAGCCGACTGCCTGGTCCAAAGCGGCCTGAGCAAGCGCGGCATTGGCGAGGGCGTCCACACGGTCGGCCAGTACGGTCCGGTAGACATTCTGGGCTTGAAGCACCTGAATGATCGTCGTGCCCCCAGCCTGGAAGCCTGCCTGTGCCGACGTCAAAAGTGTCCGCGTATCTGCCAGCAGCTCTCCGTCAAAGCCGCTGAGCACAGCCTGCGCTGCCAGCAAACGTGCTCCCGCCTGCTCCACATCCAGCCGGGCCTGGGCCTGCGCCCCGGTCACTCGGTCACTAGCGGCCTGCGCCGACTGCTCGAACTGACGGATCTGGCTGCGGCGCGTGCCGTAATCCAGCGGCACGGTCAGGACAACTCCAAAACCGGCATCCATGTAAGTCGGCGTGATCTGGCTGATACGGAACTCCGGCGCGATGTCCGGCCTGCCCTGTGCCCGGCTCAACTGTGCCTGTGCCAGATAGATGTCGCGATTGGCTCCAGCCGTCCCGACTTCCCCGCGTGCCAGCGCCTGCCGCTGGGCCTGGACGAGATCGACTGGTCCCGGGGTGACTGTCAGGCCCGATGCCACTTCAATCGGGTCCTGGGCAGCCCGTCCTAAATAAGCGTTCAGCCCTGCCAGTGCAGCCTGTTCCTCGCCCTGCGCCTGAGCCGCCTGGACACGGGCCTGCCCGACGGCGATCCGGGTCTGCACACGCTCAATGCCGGGCCTGGCTCCAAGCTCGACTTGATGCCGGGCGATCTCATCGAACTGCACAGCCGTAGCCAGCAGGTCCTGTGCCAGCGAGACCCGCTGCTGTGCCCGTGCCAGGGCAATAAAGCTGACCCGAGACACATACACCAGCGTTTGAAGCTGCGTCAGCGCCTGGGCCTGAGCAAGACGAAGCTGAGCACGAGCGACCGAGGCTCTCGCGCCGCGTGTGCCGTTGATCTCCAGCGGCTGCTCGAACAAAAAGCCGTCCGTGGTGCCGCCGGTCTGAAACGCAGGGCCGATGGTGAAGTTCGGCGGGGCCAGCGCCCGTGCGGAAGAAACGCCGGAACGTGCCGCCAGAATATCCCGCAGAGCGGCCATGGCTCCGAGGTTCCGGCGCAGCGTGAGCGCGATTGCCAGGTCGGATGTCAGTTTTAACGGTACCGCACCGGGTGTCATCGGAGCGAACGACGGCGGCGGCGCGGCAGGCAGCGTACCCAGAGTCTGCACGGGAAACGGCTGAAAGAGTGCCGAAGTGGGCGATTGTGTCGGAACGGCGGGCGAGAGCGGCGCAGCGCCCGGCGTAAGCGGCGCGAACGGAGAAATGCCGGTGACTGACGGCACGGTAACAGAGGGCGGGGCGGAAGACGGTGCCCCTTGAGCAGGCGGCGGCCCGGTACCGGCAGGGGCAGCAGCCGCAGGCCCAGAGGGAGCCGCGACTGCCGAAGAGCCGGAAGGCACACCGGCAGCGGGTGACACAGGACTAGGCGCAGGTGTCTGGCCTGTCATTTGCGCTGCGGCAGGACCTGAAAGTAGCAGCAGCGCGATAAATTGTGAAACTCTGTTGGTATTCATGGGGTACGGGCGTTGTCACTGCCCGCAGCGCGGGCAGGACAACGCCAAAGCCAGGATCAGACCGAGATTCGGTCAAGTGCGGGGCGGCCCCAATGCCGGTTTGGGATCGCGGAAATAAATTCCTGGACAGAGCTGCCAAGTCCGTTTGGCAGTGTGACGATTCCCAGATGATTTTCAGCCTGGTCGGCGGCGGCTGACAGCGCTCCTTCGGGCAGGGCCGCCCGCAGAAGGCTGACACCATCCCCTGCGGCTCCAACAGCTTTGGCATGCTTGTAGGCTTCAGCCACCAACGCACGGGCATCTCCCATTTGAGTGACAGCAGCCGTGCTATGGCCGCCGGGTACGAAAACGGCGTCGTAAAGAACCGAGCTTGTGTTGGCGAATGTCTTGGTCGCTTCCACGCCGGTTCCATTCAGCTTCCCAAGATGCGGTCCGACGACATCCGATGACCTGCCATGCGCCTTCAGAGCCTGCTGCAGAGCCTGCACCTGACCGGCAGCGGCGAGGATCGCCACTTTCCGGCCCCTCGCGCTGCCGGGCTGCCCTTCCATGCTCAGCGCTTTGGAATGCTGTGCGCCGCCGGACGCTGTAGTGGGGGATGTTGCCGCCGCCAGCACGTGTGTCTCGCTCGCCGAGTCCGCGGTTCCGCTCGGCATTGCGGCCCCAGTCGTTTCTCCAAGCGCCGCACCGACCTGAGAAGCCAGGACGCCGTTAATTTTTTCCAGATGGCCCAGCATCCGCTGCCGGACGGCCCGTGTCTCGACCTTGCTCAGCTCAAATTGCAGCGCTTTGGTAATATGCTCTTTTTCGGGAGGCGTCATGCTGTTCCAAAACAGCCGTGCCTGACCGTAATAGTCGCCAAAGCTCTCGCTGCGCTCACGGACCTTCGGGCCACTGACCTGCTCCGGGTAGGAGACAAAACCGCCGCGCTTTGGAGTTGCCTCCTCGGGCGAGTGGCCGTCGAGCGAGGCAGGGGCACAAGACACGCGGCCCTTGTTGATCGTGCGACGCATATGCGCCTCGCGCTGGTTGTTCGAGACAGGGGCGAGGGGCTGGTTGATCGGCATCTCGGTAAAGTTCAGGCTGCCCAGCCGGCTGAGCTGCGTATCGAGATAGGAAAAATTGCGTCCTTGAAGCAGGGGATCATCGCTGAAATCAACGCCCGGCACAATGTTGGTCGTGTTAAACGCCACCAGTTCGGTTTCCGAGAAGTAGTTGTCTGGGTTGCGGTCCAAAGTCATCTTGCCGACACGACGCACGGAAAGAAGCTCTTCCGGCCACAATTTCGTAGCATCCAGAATATCGAAGTCATACTTCGTTTCTTCGCCCTCGGGGATGGTCTGAATACCTAACTCCCATTCAAATGGATTGCCTTCTTTGATCGAGTCCCACATGGTGCGCCGATGGAAGTCTGGGTCTTTGCCCGCGATCTTCAAGGCTTCGTCCCAGACCAGGGAGTGCGCTCCTAGGACAGGTTTCCAGTGGAACTTGACGTAGGTAGACTTGCCCTGGGCGTTGACCAAACGGAAGGTGTGGACGCCAAATCCTTCCATCAAATTAAACGAGCGTGGGATGCCTCGATCGCTCATGACCCACAGCAACATGTGCATAGACTCGGGCGTCAATGAGATAAAGTCGTAGAAGGTATCGTGCGCCGAGGCGGCCTGGGGGATCTCGTTATCGGGTTCCGGCTTGACCGCATGGATCAAATCTGGGAACTTGATGGCGTCCTGGATGAAGAAGACCGGGATGTTATTGCCGACGATATCCCAGTTGCCGTCGGGAGTGCACATCTTGACGGCAAAGCCGCGCACGTCGCGGGCCGTATCTGCCGAACCGCGTGATCCTGCAACAGTTGAAAAACGGGTGAAAACAGATGTTTTGAGCGACGTATCCGTGAGCACTTTTGCCATTGTCAGGTCGGAAAGCGACTCATAGAGCTTGAAATGGCCGTGCGCCGCCGCGCCGCGGGCATGGACGATACGCTCCGGAATCCGCTCATGGTCGAAGTGCTGAATCTTCTCGCGGAGGACATAATCCTCCAGCAAAGCCGGCCCGCGGGCACCGGCCCGGAGCGTGTTCTGGTCGGTGCTGATAGGCTGACCGACATTTGTCGTCAGCGGCGCGCTGTCAGTGGTCGTAACGGCAGCAAGCTGCTGAGCCTTGCCGGCTGTAATGCCGTCTGCCGAATCGGCCGCAGTATTAATAGGGGTCATCGGTGTTTCCTGCTCTGCGGCTTGAGCGCCGGCCCCGGCGAGGGCCAGTCCGGCGACGCTGATCGCGGCAGCGCTGTCCCACAGGAAGTCGCACCTGGTACTTGTCATAGTCAACCTGCCTTTTCGTGCCATACCCGTGTTTTATTGCGGCCTGCTCTGTATCTGCTGTGCAGGATACCCAGTGGTCCCAAGTTGCAATCAGCCAGTATTATGCCCAGGAGAATAATGAGAAGACGATGAAAGCGAGCTGATTTTCAGCTCTCACCGATTTTTCATTGCGATAGTGGTACGCTGAGTCTATGAAACTGCTGGTCGTTGAAGATGAGCTGCCGACCATTGCCTTTCTGCAGCGTGGTCTGACAGAGGAAGGCTTTGCCATAGATGTGGCGTCGGACGCGTCAAGCGCTGACGAGAAGGTTGATGTCTATGACTATGATGTCATTCTTCTCGATGTCATGCTGCCGGGCGGAGATGGGTTCGGTCTGTGCCGCCGCTGGCGCGAACATGGCTTGAAGACACCAATTTTGTTTCTGACGGCACGGGAAGATGTTGTTGATCGCATTCGCGGCCTCAACCTGGGCGGAGACGACTATTTAATCAAGCCGTTTGCCTTTGAGGAGCTTCTAGCACGGATCCGGGCCTTGATCCGGCGCAGGCATTCCGGCGGCACGTCATTGCTGCGTGTAGGCGACGTCGAGATCGACACAGCAGCGCGGCGTGTGACTTGCCGGGGCCAGGTGGTGCTGCTGACACCGCGCGAATATCAAATGCTCGAATATCTGGCTTACAATGCGGGCAATGTGATCTCGCGTACTCAGCTCTGGGAGCATGTGTGGGAAAGTCATAATGAACCGGACTCAAACGTGGTCGATGTCTATGTCCGCTATCTGAGAAACAAACTGGGCCGCTGCCCGGATGTTATTGAAACGGTTCGGGGCATCGGATATGTCATGCAATCTAAAGAAATAGCGCACGAAACGGCTGAGGAAAAGCCGCGTTGACTCAAAGGCTCCGGCAAACGACGTTCCGAATGCGCCTGACCGTAGCGACCACACTCCTCTGCCTTGGCGTGCTAGTCATGGCTGGCAGCGTCGTTTATTGGACGGCGCGGCAGGCCCTGCTCGCGAACATGGACGCATCACTTTTGAGCATTGCGCGGGCCGAGATCGCGTCTGCCAACGACGGACCCGGCGGCAGTGTACATGTACATGAGGAAGAGCCGACTGCACTTGTGTTAGCCGCTGGAAGCGGCTACGAAAAGTTTGCACAGGTCGAAAACAGCGCAGACAGGATCATCGCCCGTACCGAGAACCTTCAGCAGGCAAGAACTCTGCCTTCCAATCAAAATCAAGAAGCAGCTGCGCGTGCCGGCAGGATCGTTCTCGGAGAGATGAACCTGCGCGGCGTACCGTTGCGGGCAATTTATTATCCCTTTCAGGATATGCATCGAAATCGGCTTCTGGCAATCATCGCCATCTCAGAAGAGCCGACACGGCGGGCCCTGCATACGCTGCTGGTATCGATGGGGCTGTCACTCTTGATCGCAGGCTGCATTGCGGCGGCAGGAGCCTATCGGCTTGCACAGCGTTTGATAATCCCGCTGGAAGAGATCGCCGCCGCGGCCCGGTCGGTCGGCGAGTCCAATCTTAAGGCCCGTATTGCTTCATTTTCCTCGGATGCGGAGCTTCAGGAAGTCACGGATGTTTTGAACGCGATGCTGGCACGCCTGGAAACAGCCTTTGCCGCCCAGTCGAGGTTTGTCGTTGACGCTTCTCACGAGCTGCGCTCACCGCTGTCAAACCTGCGCGGGACCGTTGAAGTGGCCCTGCGCCGGGAACGGTCGTCCGAAGAATACCGGCAGACACTCAGCACGTCGCTGACCGAGATTGAGCGCCTGTCGCGCCTGGCATCAGACTTGCTGACCTTGTCTCGCGCTGATACCGGTGGGTTTATCGTCAACTTGGCCCTCTGCGACCTGGGCCGAATCGTGTCCCAGTCTGTTTCCACTCATAAGCTGCGTGCTGAGGCGGAGCAGATCCATTTAACCCTGGAAAATCAGGGATCGCTGCCGATTCAGGGTGACCCGGACCGCCTGCGTCAAGTTCTGGACAACCTTCTGGATAATGCCCTGCGTCATGCCCCCGCAGGCTCAACTATCGCTATCAGGGCGCAGAGGCAGGGAAGTCTCTGCGTAGTTCAAGTCAGCGACAGTGGACCGGGGCTGAGTACGGAAAGTCAAGAGCGGATCTTTGATCGTTTCTACCGAGCCGATTCCTCCCGTGCCCGTCAATACGGGGGGGCCGGGCTGGGACTTGCCATTGTCAAGGCAATTGTTGAAGCGCATCTTGGCCGAGTTGAGGTTCAGAGCCGACTTGGTGAGGGGGCAACCTTCACTTTTCGTCTCCCTGCCGCGCAGACAGTGCCTTTATCGAAAGAGACCCCTGCTGAAACAAGCCCTCTACCATTTTCTGAAGCCGAGTGAACCAGAGTCAGAAGGTCATTTTTACCGCGAAGCAGTTCCCTTATCCGCCGTTTGCACCAGAATCAGGGCGAAGTATCGCAGGAATCTGACAAACAGGCTCCTGAAGCGCTAAGTTCTAGAGGCATTGTTGCAAGATATGCAGCCAAGCTTATGAGAAGTCTTGCGCCCACGGACAGGTTCTTCTCAATCTTCTCAGTCTCAGAAACGAACCGAAATTCTATCTTTGGAATTTTGTGTTCGTCGGCTCTTGCGTTTCCCGCGCCGACGTGGAATAATGACATTATAGTTTCCCGTCCTTCGACAGTCTGCTCATTTTCCAACCACAAACTTACTTAGGTTCCGAAGCTCCAGACCCTATGCCCTTCGGCATGAAACGCTTCGTTCGTCCGCCCCGAAACGCATTCTCGGCCTTTGTTCAAGGCCATATTGCGTCTTGAGGCCGGGCGTTTTTTACGTCGTCTTGCCTAGTTTGGAGCTTCAATGAACTCTCCTTTTCTTGTGCTGGCCTCGCCGCCGAATCCGAGGAACCGATCCGGCTGGGCGTCATCGTGTTATGCGACACAGCGGACGAGCAGGAGCATGTCTTTACCCGTCTGGTGGACATGGGGTGGCTGCCGAAGA
>CAXSZN010000065.1:0-26933 GCA_964241935.1 uncultured Armatimonadales bacterium | reverse complement strand
TGACCATTCCCGCCAACATGGCCGGCATCCCCGCCATTTCCCTGCCCTGCGGCTTTTCGGGCGGCCTGCCCATCGGCCTCCAGATGATGGCCCCAGCCTTCGGTGAAGAAGTTTTGCTTCGCGCCGCCCACGCCTACGAGCAGTCAACCGAGTGGCACACCGCCAGGGCCACCATCGAGCGCCCCAGCCACATCCACGTCGAGTGAAAACAAATCAAACAATAGCGGAAAATGAGTCTAATGGCCGACACGACAATCAACTTGGAGGAAACCTACCTGATTATTTGGAATCGTATGTTAAGCAGCATTCTTGGATGGTCAGAACAGGAAGTAACCGCTTGGACTGCAAGATACAATGAATATCTTGCAGACCCAGACGACATCTTCTATCATGAGGACCCCCATTATTGGGCCGTATCAGCATTTGTACCCGTGACCATTAATGAGAAATTTTCTCCTACTCAGCGTTCTCGTTTGAGAAACGAACTTCTTAATGTGTTAGGGGTCAAAATGCATCTCGTTGATTACCTAGACGTTGACTGGAAGCAGTACAAAAGCGGCATCAACACGATTATCGAGAAATATGCGACATGAGGGCCGGTGGCGGCACCCGGTGGCGCAGATACTGGTGTTCGTCGGCATCTCGTCGGCTATTTTGCTTGTCCTTGCCTTGCCGCTGCTAGGCGTGTTCCGGCTGACGCATGTGCAGATTGACCCGAACAGCGAACACGGCGGCTTGACGGTTGAATTCTGTTTTGCTGTGGCGGCGGTGCTGGGATACATCATCATTACCCGGCGCATTGACAGACGAACGCTGACGGATGCCGGATTTGCGCCGCAGGGATTCTTTTCGGAAACGGCAATTGGCCTGCTAATCGGCGGCGGCGTTTTTTCTGCGATTATCGGCATGATGAGCGCGTTCGGGCTGTACCACACCGGGAGCATCAACGCTCATTTTCGCCCACTGCTCCCGCTGGAGCTGTTTTTATGCATTGCCGTCTTTCAAGAGACCGCCGTGCGCGGCTGCATCTTCCAGACTTTGGAGCGGCATTACGGCTCCGGCATTGCACTGACCGCATCGTCGCTGTTCTTTGGCCTGCTGCACTTAGGCAGTCCGGTCGAAGGCCTCTCGACAGTGCAGTGGCTGGTTGGGCCGCTGTTTTTATCGATGGAGACTGGCCTGCTGTTCACGGCGGCCTACCTGCTGACACGGCGGCTGTGGCTGCCGATTGGCCTGCACTGGGGCTGGAACTTCTTTGAGACTTCCATCTACGGCACGGCGAACTCCGGGGCGTGGGAAGATGACCCGAACACGCTGTTTGCCGGGCACACGCACGGACCGTTTCTGCTGACCGGCGGCGCGTTCGGCCCGGAAGCCAGCGTCATCGGCCTGTGTGTCGGCTCCTACGCCGGGCTGCTGCTCCTGCGCCTCGCGATCCGCCGGGGCCGGTGGCGTCCTGCCCCCATGCCGAATCGGGTAGAATAACTGGGTAAGGCGGTACGAGACTATGACAACAATAGCATTGAAAAAAACAGGTGAGGATGGAACCTGGCTGGTCTGCCAAACAGAGTGAAAGCGGCGAGGTTGAGGAAGAGCTACTTGGAACTTATGAGGAGGATACAGACTGGCAGGTGCGCGTCGCCTCCGGCTTTACACTGCATGAAAGATGGAATCGCGAAAACTTTGTACGACTTGCAGGTGACTTATTGAACGCTTCATGAGCCGCCAGTACATTTTGCGCCTCCGCGCTGTCAGAGGCGAGTTTGAGGCTGCCAAACAGGGAATTTCTTATGTCAACAAAAAATGGGACCAACACGGTATCGCCCGCGATGTCAGCGGCGTGACGCCGAAAGATTTCAGGCGCGTGAATGAATACGTGAATGAATATCTGTTTGCGACCTATTTGATACGGTTGTCCGCCGAGTTTGAGGGCATCCTGAAATCCCACCTGACATCAAACCATCCTACCGTTCTCATTCCAAAAGATGTGAAAGTTGACTGGCTGATCAGCAAAGCTTCAAAGCAGGAGAATTTCAAGGTGGACCGGAGCCTGCGAGAGAATTTGGAAAAAGTGCGGACATACCGCAACCATTTTGCTCATTCCGGTCAACTGCCGCCGGCCACATTCACCTTCGACTCAGCCTTATCTTGGTTCAACACATCTTTGGACAGATTGCCGGAGCCGTTGACCTAATCAACAAAGACGAATATTGAGTAAGAGTACCTATGACTAATTATGAGCCTGTGATTGGAATGGAATGCCATGCCGAGCTTTTGACCCAAAGCAAGATGTTCTGCGGCTGTGCCAATGAGTTCGGCGGCGCACCGAACACGCGCACCTGCCCGGTCTGTTTAGGCTTGCCCGGCTCGCTGCCCGTGATGAACAGGAAAGCGGTGGAGCTTGTGCTGCGGACGGCGCTGGCCCTGCACTGCGAGGTGTCGCGGGACTGCGTGTTTGCGCGAAAGAACTACTTTTATCCCGACCTGCCCAAAGGCTACCAGATTTCGCAGTACGAGAACCCCATTGGTGTCGGCGGCTATTTGGACATTGATCTGGAAGACGGCGGCACCAAGCGCATTCATATCCGCCGCGTTCATTTAGAAGAAGACACCGGCAAGCTGATCCACGCTGGCGGCAACGAGAGCGAAGTGGATTACAACCGCTCCGGTGTGCCGCTGATGGAGATTGTCACCGAGTTTCCGCCCGATCTCACGTCCGCCGACGAAGCCCGAGCGTATCTCGAAAAACTGCGCTCTATCTTGGTCTATCTCGGCGTGTCCGACGGCAAAATGGAGGAAGGCCATCTTCGGGCTGAGCCGAACCTAAGCATCCGGCCTGCCGGCACAAGCGGCGTCGGGGTCAAGACCGAGATCAAAAATCTGAACTCGTTTAAGTCGGTCTACAAAGGCGTCTTATACGAAGTCGAGCGTCAATCAGAGCTTCTGAATGACGGCGAAGCCGTGCGCCAGGAAACGCTGGGCTGGAACGACCTGCGCGGCGAGACGTACCACATGCGCTTCAAGGAAGAAGAGCAGGAGTACCGCTACTTCCCCGAACCCGATTTGGTTGCCCTGCACTTTGACGACGCCATCGTAGACGCCGCCCGCGCGGCCCTGCCGGAGCTGCCGGACGCCAAGCGGGAGCGCTTTGTCGCCGAGTACGGCCTGCGCCCCTACGACGCAACCATTCTGACCGCATCCCGCCCGCTGGCCGCCTACTTTGAGGAAGCCGCCGCCGGGGCCGACGCCAAAGCCATCGCCAATTATGTGACCGGCGACCTCGCCAAGCTCTTAAACGCTTCGGGCCAGGACATCACTGAAACTAAAATCACGCCTGCGTCTTTGCGCGAATTGATTACTTTGCGTGACAGCGGCAAGATTACCAACACGAGCGCTAAAACAGTGCTGACCGAGATGTTCGAAACCGGCGCGTCCCCGCAGTCTATTGTAGACGCCCGCGGCCTCGCCGCCGTGTCCGACGACTCCGCCATCGCCGCCGAAGTGGACCGGGTGGTGGCTGCCAACCCGGACGTTGTCGCCAAAATCAAAGCCGGCAACGACAAAAGCAAAGGCTTTCTGACGGGTCAAGTGATGAAAGCCTTAAAAGGCCAAGCCAAACCCGATGTCGTGAACAGATTGCTGGACGAGAGGTTAGCGGCGCTTTGACTATAGGGAAAGCCGCGACGAAAACGATAAGAATGTTCCATCAGGGTATCTCATTTTTTACCCAAGCCCAAAGTGGGTGACGAAATAGCGGACACCACCGCTAAGACAGACATCAGCGCTAAGAGCAGCAGAGTCAGGAGCGAGTGCATGTTATATTCCAGTACCAATATCCCCTATCAGGAGTACCGGGCGATTAGCGAATTGATGAATGCCCATCCGCAGGAGCTGAACGGCAGGCTGCGGGCGTTGATTGCTTTTGGCGAGATCGTTGCGACAGGCGATTCTTATGACATTAATTTGCTGGAAGTCGTTGATGGCTGGCAGGGGCAGCGTCATGTCAGCTACAGCAGCACGGCATCACTTCCATTGCGTGGGCGCTTGCACCTCTACTTTTTGACTCCGGAAAACTTTGAGCATCCTGCCGACACAGTTTTAGAACTACTAATGCAAGTGCGTCAGGCTTATGCCATTCTGCTGGAAGAGCCAAACGATTACGCATATCAGGTCATGTCACAATTAGAAGACGTTTCAGCACGGGGTATGGAAGAAGTTGACTCGGCTGATCCCGTTTCTTTTCTGCAAAAGCAAGTCTTGACGCGGGCTGGGACTTAGTTTTTCATGCCGCCTCTTTTTCCGCATCCTGAAGATTTTTCGCGAGCGTTCTATCAAGAAGGTGTTCGTCACTTGATGGATGCCTGCTGCCTGCACAACAACAGTGCCTGGGCTGGGGCAATTACCTCAGCCATGAAAGCAGGAGAGCTGGGCGCAAAAGCCGTCTTAATACAACAAAACGCCATGGGCATCTACGACAAAGTTTTCAACACGCACAAACCTTACACGGAGATTGAAAACCACCCAATCCTCAAGCGTCTCCTGCATGATTTGGAGTCGCAGCGGCAGAACTTCTCTCTGGAAGTTCGCGAAATGGAAAAACTTGAGCCGAATTTATTCGGGCGAAGGAAATTTGAGGCTGGTGAGGCGAACACAGAGTACCCGTTTCTGACGAAAGAAACAGATGCTGCTGGAAGCACTATTGTAGTCATTCAGTCGCCAGAGCAATTTTTTGAACTCGTTCAAAGTGAGCGTTACTGCCGAGTTGCTCATGATCTACTCCACATGATTCCCATTCTGTACCCTGTAATGGCTTCATGGAAGATTATCCTGCCCTCACGGATTTGACAAGTATCAGCACAATCATACTTAACTGGAAGCTGCTGTCGCCTGGTGACAGAGTGCTGGCAGCAGTCTCCGGTGGGCCGGACTCGCTGTGTTTGCTGCATGTGTTGTGGACGGAGCGGGAAGTGCGAGGGCTTGGGAGTGTGGAAGCGGCGCATTTGGATCATGGACTGCGCGGGAAAGAGTCGGCGGCGGAAGCGGATTGGGTCGCGGCGTGGTGCGCGGAGCGCGGCATTGTCTGCCATTTGGGGCGGGCAAACGTAGGAGCAAAGCGCGGTCAGAGCGTGCAGGAAGCGGCGAGAGCAGCGCGGTATGCGTTTCTAGAACGGACGGCAACAGCAATCGGCGCGGACAAGATTGCGACGGGGCACACACGGGATGACCAGGTGGAAACCGTGCTGGCGAATATCCTGCGTGGGAGCGGGCTGGATGGGCTGAGCGGTATTCCCGAGCGGCGCGGGCGAATTATCCGGCCCCTGCTGGACATGACGCGGGTGGAAGTGGAGGCGTATAATGCGGCACATGGCTTGTCGCCCCGGCAGGACCCCTCGAATCTTTCTGCCGAGCATTACACGCGCAATCGGATACGGCTGGAGCTTTTGCCGGAACTGCGCCGAGACTACAATGTGCGGGTTGACGATGCTCTGCTAAGGCTTTCGGCGATTGCGACGCGGGACAGCGACTATGTAGCGCAGCAGGCAGCGGCAGCGCTGGCGGACGTGACACGGGCCGAAGATGCCGCGCATCTGGAACTGGGCCGGGCGGCGCTTGCCAGGCTGCACCCGGCGCTGCTGCGGTATGTGCTGCGGCAGGCGATTGAACGAGTGCGCGGCACGGGCGCGAGCGTGACTTTCGAGCATCTGGAAACACTCTGCCGGGCTGCTGCGGACGTGTCCGGCGATAGCTTCGCGCTGACGCTTCCCTCCCCGCTTTGCCGGGTGCGCGTGACGGAACAAGTGCTCACGCTGTCTGCGCCGGCAAAGCGGCAGGCTCCGGCGGGGTTCATTTCAATGCCGCTGCCGGTGCCGGGAGAAGTCGTCTTAGAAACGCTTGGCTGGACAGTGCAGGCGGCGTGGGAAGATCACCCCGGCGCGGTGCGCTTAGACGCCGATGCGGTGGACCTGGACTCGCTGGTGGTACGGAACCGGCAGATCGGTGATCGCATTGATCCTCTGGGGATGGGCGGGCAGCACAAGAAAGTCTCGGATATCTTCACGGATGCGAAAGTGCCGCGTGCTCAGCGGGAGCGTGTTCCCCTTGTCGCCGACAGCCGGGGACTGCTCTGGATTGCGGGCTGCACGCAAAGCGAACGGGCCAAAGAAACGCCGCGCACCGCGCGGCGGCTATTTTTATCGGAATGCAGGACGAATTCAGGCAAATAAAGCAGGAAACGGCAGCGGCGGCATGGAATAATGCAAACGAGCAATCTAGCAGGGGAGCATAGCTGGGTAGCACGGGAGAGCCTTTCGCCATGTCCAAGCGCCGCAGCCGGAAAAAGGGAGCCTCTGCTTCGACTTCGCCTGTCCTGCCGGCGGGGTTCACACTGATCGAGCTGCTTGTCGTGATCGCCATGATCGCCCTCCTCGCGGCGGTGCTGTTTCCGGTGTTCCAGAAAGTGCGTGAGAATGCCCGGCGCACTGCCTGCCTCTCAAACTTGAAGCAAATTGGTCTGGCGCTGACCCAGTACGCGGGTGACAACGACGAAGCGCTGCCCCCCGGCGCGTATTCTCTGACCGGCGGCAGTAACCCTGTCACCTGGCGGCAGTTGGTTTTCCCCTATGTCAAAAGCGTGCAGGTCTTCACCTGTCCTTCTAACCCCTATGATGACACGCCGACAAGTGTTGACGCGCCCGGTACGTTTCTTGTCTCTTATGGCTGCAATGAGACCGTGCTCCGAACCAGGAACGGCACGACGCTGCTGAATGACATTCAGAATCCAGCCGGCCTCTTCTTAGTGGGTGAAACGGATGGTGCCGGTTACAATCTTCACAATCCGCCCAATTCACCGCTCTTGTCGCCTGATTGCGGCGGGTGTGATTTTCAAGTGACCGGCTCTCGCACCGACCTGTTTGCGGGTCATTTGATCCGCAGCAACTGGCTTTTCGCCGACGGTCATGTGCGCTCCCTGCGCCCGACGCAGACTTGTCAAGGCACGGACATCTGGGATTTGGACAACAGCAACGCCGGGCTGCCCTGCTCGGGGGCGCTGGCCGCCGCGCTCCAAGACAACGAAGCCTACTGGAGTCAGACGACCGCGCCGTAGGCGGCGCTTACGGGAGGATGCATGATTTACGAGTGCCCGAATTGCCAGACGCCCCAGGAAGCCGGGCAGACGGTCTGTCCGAACTGCCGCGCGGAGTTTGATGGCCCGGTTCCAAGCGATGCCATTGTTCCTCCAGCGGACAGTGCTGCTCCGGCGGACAGTGCTGCTCCGGCGGACGCAGCCGGCATTGTTTCAGAAGAAGCGACTGTTTACTCCGGTCAGACGGCGGCGTCCGGCGAAGCGGAGCCTAGCGAAGCGGAGCCTGGCGAAGCAGGGTTCGAGGCCGCTGCGCCCCCAGCCGGCGAAACTGTTCTGCCGGCAGCCGCCCCCTCCCCGCTTGTGGAAGTGCCGGCCCCGGCCAATCCCCCGGCCTTTCCGCCCGTGCAGTCCTATACACCACCGCCGGATGCCCCGCCGCCGCCGAGACTGTCGGAGCCGCCGTTCGGCAAGCTTTCCCGCGTGCTTTGGATCGCGTTTCCGGTGGTGCTTGTGCTGGTGCTTGGAGGCATCTTTTATTCCAATTCCCTGAACTCGGATGCCGACACAGCTCCCGTGCCGCTTCCTGCCGTGCATTCTTCCGCTCCGGCGGTCCCGCCGCCGACTGCGCCGGCCACAGCCCCGAACTATCTGCAGGGGGGCGGCAACACCAACAGCACAGCGGATGACCCTCGTATCAAAATGCTGGCCGGCCGCTGGGAGTCGAAGTCGGGAGACTACTATGTTTTCAATAGCGACGGCACCGGCTCACACGGCAGCCCCGCAAAACAGCAGCCAGAGCAAACGTTTCTTTGGGGCCTCGTGCAGAACCGCGTGATGCTTTACCGGGACAAAAACGAGATGCTGCGGTTTAACGCCGGTCCCGACGACGATACCATTTTTCTGGCCGGTGAGACCGGAAGCTATGTCCAATACTCACGCTCGAAGACGACATAGTTTTGCTGAGTGAATAATCTTGCTGAGTGAATAATCTTGCTGAGTTATCTGTCTACCAGCCGTCCTGCCAGCGCTTGACATCGTAGCCGCGAAAGCCGTAGCAGCGGACAATTTGGACGGTGCGTATCGCCTGCGTGTAGGGCGGATTGCGAGAAACCAGCAGCGGCGTCTGCGGCTCGATACGGGTAAAGACGGCCCGCAGGTCGTCAAAGTGGTCCTGGTTGTCCGTGTCGTTTAGAAAAATCGCATCGCGGCCTTTGAGCGCTTTTTGGTCTTCCCAGAACATGTACTCGCTGGCTTTGTAGTTCAGGAAGAGCGCATAGGTCTGCGGTCTGCCCGGCAGATAGAACGCCGCTTCCGACGGCATCCGGTAGTTGATGCCGAACACAAACGGATCACCGCCCATCGCCGCTTTTTCCAGCGCCACGCGCCCCGCCATCTGCCGCCATCCATACAGCTCGTTCGTGCGGTCATCCGCAGCCTTTGGAAACTTAACCCCGGCAGAATACAGCAGGCCCGGAAACAGCGCGGTCACAGCCAGTAAAAGCGCCAGCACCGCGCTTGCGCCGGCCCAAACGCGCTTGACGCCCCCCCCCTCCCAGCACCGAACCAGCACCGCCGCCGTCAAAATCAGGCCCGAGGGGTAAGCGTCTACCGCCCAGTTACCTTCCACCTTACTCTTCAGCGCCGTGACGAGAATCGCCGCGAGTGAGACTGCCGCCGGGCACCAGAGGAAGAGCCAGGCGTCATCGCGCCTTTTGATGCCCCGCAGGAAGCCGTCCCCAAGCGCGTACAGAAATGTCAGGAACACAAACGGCGACATCAGCACAGCCTGGTCACCCAGAAACCGCCCGACCCATTTCAGCCCGTCATGGCCGGTGCCGCGTGAACTCATGGCGTGGGCGTGGACCCAGAAGGCGTTCTCATGCGTATGGTTCCACCACAGAAACGGCGCAAGAAGGAGAAGCGCAGCAGCGCCGGCCAGATATGGCTCGGGGCGGCGCAGCCAGCGCCCCCGCATCGCGGGCGACAGCAGAATATACAGAAAGATGCTCGGCAGGAGCAGCAGCGCGTTCAGCTTGGCTTGTGCCGCAAGCCCCGCCAAAAGGCCTGCACCGATCCACCAGCGCGGCCTGTCCGTCAGCGCCCGCTGAACAACGTACAGCGCGGCGGTCCAGAGCGCAAGCTGGACCGGGTCCTGGGTCATAATCACCGACCCCGCCGCAAACAGCGGCACGATATTTGCCAGCACGACAGCAGCCAGCGCCACGACCGGCCCCAGCAGACGCTTTGCCAGCAGGTAGATAAAGAAGCCCGCAAGGAGGGCGCAGACCGTCGCGCCGGCCCGGACGCCGAGCGCATTGGTCCCCAGAAGAAGTGTAAAGAGGCGAATGACAGGAGCCATCAGTGGGGTATTATCGTAGTATCCCCAATCTAAGTGGCGCGACCACTGCCAGTAGTACGCTTCGTCCTGCAAAAGCTCATGCTGCGTGTCGTACCAGAACCGGAACAATGTCAGCAGAAGGAGCAGGCAGGCGGCGGCAAGGTCGAAGCGGCGGGTATTTTGTGGGGTCATAAAGGGGCCGAAATGCAGTGTAATCTGTAAGTCCAGCAGGACGAGTAGTTGAAAACTACGCGCTAGGAGAAGAACCCTGCGGGTTCAGGACGTATTCTTCGTCCGGTTTTTTCGTCCGCAGGACGCTTAACCTAGCGCGTAGTTTTCAACTACTCGTAATCCTACTCATAACTTTACGCAGCTAAATCTTAAACAGCGATTCGTTTACCGGCTGATTGACGCGGATATCCTGGTAGACCGTCGCGCCTGCCAGCTTGTTCTGCGTGTTATACAGCTCGACGCGGGTCGGGACATAGATGCCCGGCGCAACCTGGACCGGGTTGATGTAGCGTAAAATCTTAGTCAGCTTGCCGTCCCGCCCGTAATTATACCGCTGCGTGGTGATATGTGTCTTGGGGTCAATCCAGACCAAATCTTTCTCGGTTTCGCCGGGCTGTTTCGGCTGGATTTGGAAGCAGAGCAAGCCGGCCTCGCGGCGAAGAAACGTCGCGTTGTAGTCGGTCAAAAGCTCCGGCGGGATAAAGCCGAAGTCCATCAAAGTCTGGCGCTTGCCGGGTGCGCCGGTGGTATCCTGGACTTTGTGAACAAACGGCGCAACGGTCAGCTTCTGGTTGCCGTTGACAATATAATACCCGGAAACGAAGTGCGGGATGCTGGCGTCAATCCGCAGCTTGCCGGGCTGCTCGTAGACGAGTGACCCGCGATGCAGGCGGTAAGCCAGGGCGATGTCGCCGTCAATGGTTTTAAGTTGATCTTGGTTTTCAGTGACAATCTCACTGCTGGCTTGCAGCGTCTTGATGTTGGCCGATGTCAGCGAGTTAATGCTGGGCGCAGCCGACGCCGCAGCAAGCGGCGCAAGGACCAGCGCCGCAGCAATCAAAGTCAAGGGACGGTATGTCATGGGAGTTTTCTCCTAAGTTTTCGTGTTCTTTTAATATAAGAACCCCAGAGTGATAATTAGTTCCCGAATTAGTTTTTCAAGCAGACAACATAGGCAGATGTAGAAACCATATGATAGACACACACGCTTTGCGCGTTTTGGAATTTGAGGCGATCCGCAAACAGCTTGCGGCGCAGACGGCCTGCTCGCTCGGGCGGGAAAAGGCGGAGGCAGTGATGCCGTCGGACTGGCTGGCACAGGTGCAGGCGAGGCTTGACGAGACGACTGAATGCCGGACGCTCATCAGCGTCAAGGGCAACCTGCCGCTCGGCGGCGTCACGGACATCCGGCCTTTGGTGCGCTCGGCGGAAATCGGCGCGACCTTAGAGCCGCATGGGCTGCTGGATGTGGCCGAAGCGGCGTCGGCATCGCGCTCGCTAAAGCTGTTTTTGCAGAAGCTGGCGACGGACTACCCGATCCTGGCCGATAAAGCGGCAGCGCTGGGGCAGTTCCCGTCGCTGGAGTCGGAGATCAACGCCAGCATCGGCATTAACGGCTCTGTGCTGGACTCGGCGTCGCCGGATTTGGCCCGAATACGAAGTCAGCGCAAGACCGCGTCGGCGAGGATGATGGACCGGCTGAACGGGATTATCTCCGGGCCGCAGCGAACCCTGCTGCAGGACCCGGTGATTGTCCAGCGCGGCGACCGCTACTGCGTTCCCGTCAAAGCCGACCACCGGGGGGCATTCGGCGGCATTGTGCATGACACGTCGTCATCGGGCGCAACGCTGTTCATGGAACCACAAGTCGTGGTTGATCTCGGCAACGAAATCAAAGAGCTGACAATCAAAGAAGAGCAGGAAATCGCCCGTATCCTGCGGCGTTTGACCGACAGCGTCGCCCGTGTCGGCGCAAGCCTCGTGGTCACAATGGAAACGCTCGGCGAGATTGACTTCATCGCCGCCCGCGCCCGCCTCGCGGAAGTCCACCGGGCCGTCGAGCCGTCGCTGAACAACACCGGGCTGACACGGCTGCTGTCGGCGCGTCACCCGCTTATTGACCCGAAAAGCGTGGTTCCGATTGACATTGAGCTGGGAGCCAGCGCCAACAAAATCCTGCTGATTACCGGGCCGAACACCGGCGGCAAGACGGTCAGCCTCAAGACAACCGGCCTCTTGACCCTGATGGCTCAGTGCGGCCTGCATGTGCCGGCGTCGCGGGCCGAGATGAACGTCTTTGACCAGGTGTTTGCGGACATCGGCGACGAGCAAAGCTTGCAGCAGTCGCTAAGCACGTTTTCGGGCCATATCACAAACATTGTGCGGATTTTGAAAGACCTGCGCCGCAATGCTTTGGTGCTGCTGGATGAAGTCGGCGCGGGCACCGATCCCGGCGAAGGCGCGTCTCTCGCCCGCGCTCTTTTAGATTTTCTGCGCTCGAAAGACGCCCGCGTGATCGCGACCAGCCACTACGGCGAGCTGAAGACGTATGCGTTTGTGACCGAGGGCGTTCAGAACGCTAGCGTCGAGTTTGACGAGCAGACGCTTTCGCCGACGTACCGGCTGCTGCAAGGCATTCCCGGTTCTTCTAACGCCTTTGCCATCGCCGGGCGGCTTGGGATGCCGGAGTCGGTTCTGGACAATGCCCGCGTCGCGCTTACGGGTTCGGACGAGACTGCCGATCTGCTGCGGGAACTCGAAGAAGGCCGCCGCAAGGCGATCAGCGAGGGCCGTGCCGCCGAGCAGGCGCGGGTGGAAGCCCAGATGCTGCGCCGCCGCTACGCCGACGAGCTGTCTAATCTGGAAGCCCTGCGCCGCGAGAGTCGCCAAAAAGCGCAGGATGAAGCGCGAGCACTCATCAAACGGGCGCAGGACAAAGTGGACAACACGCTGGCCGAGCTGCGCCGCGCTCAATCCGAAGGCAAGCAGACCGAGCGCATCCGCCAGAAGATCAAGAATATCGGCACTGATCTACAGTCCGCCATCCAGGACAAGCTTTCCGCCGACCAGCCCGCCGCGCTGGAATCGGTTCCCGACCGGCCCCTGCGCCGGGGCGACAAAGTCCGAATTACAACCCTCGGCATGGCCGGTGAGCTTCTGGAAGACGCCGACGGTGACTCGACAGTCCCCGTGCAGGTCGGCGCGATGCGTGTTTCCGTCCCGCCGTCAACGCTGATGCTGCTCGGCTCTGAGCCGAAGCCGGTTAAGGTGCCGTCTGCGCGGCCTGAGATCACGCCCCTGCCGAAGTCTGCGGCAAGCCTTCCGCCGGTTAAAGACGGCGACACGCCAGCGTCATTCAACATGGAAAAGACCGTTGGCATCACGCCGCAGCTTACACTACTCGGCCAGCGTGCCGAGGAAGCGGTCCAGAATGTCGAAAAGTATTTGGACGACGCCTACGCCGCCGGCCTCAGCCGCGCCCGCTTGGTGCACGGTAAAGGCACCGGGGCACTGCGCCGTGCGGTTCAGGAGTACGTCAGCGATCACCCGCTTGTCGCCGAGTACGCCACCGCCGACCCCGAAGAAGGCGGCGCAGGCGCAACCGTCGTCACGCTGAGGGCCACATAAAAGGCAGCCTGTGTTATAATGATACAAATCATAATGATGTAAAGGAACAACCCAATGGCGCAGAGACTTGATGAAGATAAGCGGCAAATCAAACAAGAGCCAAAAAACAGCACAATCCGTCAGTATGAGCCGGACCAATTCGAAGCGGACACCGATGAGGAGCGTCCGATTGCTCTTCTGGCGGAAAGGCGCAGGCAATTTCTCAACGGGCTGAGGGCGCGGCAGGCGGCGGCAACCTCTGCACCGGGCGAGTAATATGTATCTTCAAGAATTGCGTGGGGAGGTAAGCCAGGGGGATGTCTTTGGCAGCCTCCTTATTTCTTATGTTCGGCAGGAAGTAAACCGCCCTGTGACAATGGAAGTTTCCGCGACCATAGACATCCCGGCGATGCTTATTACTTATGATTGTGAGTACGATAAGCCCTCAACGAAGCTGGTTCTCGTTGCGGGTGTCTTTCCTTTAGCAGAAGTTCCTTTAAATCGGCAAGGCAATGTTCGGAAGAACAAAATTTTCAGCACCTTCTACTTGGAGAAGACGGCTTCACAGGAAGAAGCATTCGTGGATTTTCGCTACATTGGATCACTCGAAAAAACAATCGTTGCCCAGGAAGCCGAGAATGGAAGCAGAATAATCTCATTGAGCGATGAGGCGCAGCTTGCACTGCAAGAACAGCTTTCCGCGTTCTTCGGTTATGGTCGTAATCGGTGATGATTTCGCAGTGGCACACAAGGTCGCCCAAGCATGATGAACCCGGATAAGCATCGTTATACGACTTCGCAGATACGATTATTCTATTCCAAGCGATACTGGAAGCTCTCAGGCCGTCCAGGCGCAGTGTTTGCTGAACATGAGGTGCTGAGGCGGTTTACGCGCCCAGAAAAGAAGCACCCGGCATACCGCAGGAGACGGCTAAAGCACCCGGCGTTTTACAGCATTCGCTATATCAGAAACCGAAAAACTCAAGGCAACCGAAAAGCGTGGTTTCGTTACCGAAAAACGGAAGCGGAGAAAAAGTTCAGCCGCGTAGGCTTGTATCGCCGCCATCCTTCACTGCGGCCTCAATAGCAAAGCAAGAATATGCGGCACCGACGACAACTTTGGATGGCGGCGCTCCTGCTGGGGCTGCTGGGGAGCATGAGTTTTTCAGGAAGCGCCGATGCCGCTCCCGCGCCGCAGGCGAAGCGGCTGATTTTAGCGCATTGGATGCCGTGGTTTCAGGCCAAGCCGGTCAGCCCGCAGTGGGGCTGGCACTGGACCATGAACCACTTTGACCCGGACAAAAGCGTGAGCGGTCAGCGGGAAATTGCGTCGCACTATTCGCCGCTGATTGGCCCTTATGACTCCGGCGATCCCGATGTCCTGCGCTGCCAGGTGATGCTGATGAAGCTGGCCGGCATTGACGGAGTCATCGTAGACTGGTACGGCCATGACGATTTTATGGACTACGGGGTCAACAACCGCAGCACTGAGGCGCTGCTGCCGATCATCCGGCAGGCCGGGATGCACTTTGCGATCTGCTACGAGGACCAGACAGTCCCCAAAGAAATCGCCGGGGGCGTATTTCCGAAAGCAGATGCCGTCCAGCACGGACAAAAGCTGATGGGGTGGATGCAGGCTCACTTTTTCTCGTCCCCGGCATATGTGAAACGAGATGGCCGACCAGTCCTGCTGTCGTTCGGAGACCCTTACTACACCGATAGCCAGTGGAACCAAATTTTCTCGGTGCTGCCGCAAAAGCCGCTGTATTTCACCGAGTCAAGCCAACGCGAGCCGCCGGCTGCCGCCGGCGGCTTTGACTGGCCCCTGCCACATGGCGGCACGCAGGACGCTTTCCGGCAGCAGGCCGCGTTTTTTAAGCGGTTCCAATCGTCGCCGCTGTTTATCGCCGCCGCGTTTCCCCGTTTTGACGACATCTACCAGCAGGCCGGAGTTGGCCCTTCCTACGGCGATATTGACGACCGGCAGGGGCAGACGTATACGGACACGCTGACGCGGGCGCTGCAAAGCGCCGCGCCTTTGGTGCAGCTCGTCACCTGGAACGATTGGGGGGAAGGCACCCAAATTGAGCCGTCGGTGCAGGTCGGCTACCGCGACTTGGAAACAACCCAGCGCCTGCGCCGCCGGTACTTGGACCCAGCCTTCAAGCCGGCTGCCGCCGATCTGCCGCTGCCGGCAGAGTGGTTCCGGCTGCGAAAAAAGTACGCCGATAACCCGGCGGTTGAAGCAAAACTCGCTAGGGTTTTCCCGCTAGTCGTCACGGGGCATCTGGATCAAGCAAGGGCTGTGCTGGCAAAGTATCGATCGAAATAAAGCCGTAGTCGAAAACAATTCGGGGATAATCTTACCCGCCAGTCCGAAATGCTTTGGGCGTTTGAGCGAGGGACTTTTTCATCTGAGATGGAGAGGGTGCATCTGGCGTCGGGCTGCTAACTCTTCTGTGAATTTCTCTTACAAAATGTAACCGCCGCAAGGCGGTTTTTCTTTGTCCGCAGTTCTTCCATGTGATGATAACTGATATTACATGCAAAGACAAAGGATAAGAAAGAGACGAGGGAGTGAACTCCCTCGCTGAGAGGCGTTCGGAAACGCCGCCTGTCCAGGGGACAGCAAGACTAGGAAACACAAGACTAGGAAATATCTGTGTTCTGTCCCCTGGACAGGCGGCACGTCCGCGTGCCTTCCAGCGAGGACGTTTACGTCCTCGTTCATTTCTGCGTAACATCAGATAGTAATAAAAGCGACCGATTTTTTTGTAGCGGCAATGATGAGAAGAGGCAGTAAGACAACGTCATAAACGGCACCGACCTCTTCCCGCCAGCGCCAGGTCAAGGTTCATTTGCGTCATCCTTGACTTCCATACTTATTCCTGACCGCCTGCCATCTCATCCGCGTCGTCATCGCCTACGGGAGTGACTTCCCACCAGTTGTGGCCGGATTTGACCTCGGCTTTCAGGGGAACATCGAGCGGAAAAGCGTTCTGCATGGCCTCTTTGACCAGACCGGACAGCTCGCGAACTTTGCCTTCAGGACACTCGAACAGCAATTCGTCGTGGACTTGCAGGACCATGTGAGCGCCGAGATTGGCTTCCGTCAAAGCAGCGTCAACACGGAGCATGGCGAGTTTGATAATGTCGGCGCTGGTTCCCTGGACCGGCATATTGGCAGCCTCGCGCTCGGCAGACTGCCGGAACTGGAAGACGCGGGAGTTGATGTCGGGAACGTAGCGGCGGCGGCCCAGCAGCGTCTGGACATAGCCTTTTTCGCGTGCGCCTTCTAAGACCGTTTCCAGGTAAGCGCGGACGCTGGGATAAAGGTCTAGGTAAGCTTTGATCAGCTCGGCGGCGCGGTTGTAGTCCACGCCCAGCTCGGCGGAAACGCGGAAGGGGCTGGCCCCATAAATCACGGCGAAGTTGATGGTCTTGGCCTGACGCCGCTGGTCGTTGGTGACCGGCTGGTCTTCAGGAACCTCAAAGATGCGCCGGGCGGTCTGCACATGAACGTCGGAATCCGTGTTGAATGCCTGGACCAAGCCGGGGTCTTTGGTGATGTGGGCGAACAGTCGCAGCTCGATCTGCGAGTAGTCCGCCGAAACCAAGACGGAGCCGGGTGAGGCGACAAAGCCCCTTCGAATCTCGCGCCCGATTTCGGTCCGAATCGGGATGTTCTGCAAGTTCGGGTTGGAAGACGACAAGCGGCCCGTGGAAGTCACAGTCTGGTTGAGCGACGTATGCACTTTGCCGGTCTGCGGGTTAATCAATGCCGGCAAAGCGTCGGCGTAGGTGGATTTCAGCTTGGACACTTCGCGCCACTGAATGACTTTGCGGGCGATGTCGTGGCCTTTCGCCGCCAAGTCTTCCAGCACATCGGCCCCTGTCGAAAAGCCTGTTTTGGTCTTCTTTCCCGCCGGCAGCTTCAGCTTGTCAAACAGCACTTCTTGTAACTGCTTGGTCGAGCCGACTGAGAATTTCTCGCCGGCAATGGCAAAAATGTCGGCTTCCAGCGACGCGACCTGTTCCCCCAGCATTCTGCCGACTTTGCCGAGCCAGGCGGCGTCCACCGAGACTCCGGCTCGCTCCATCCCCGCCAGCACCGGAGCCAGCGGCAGCTCGATGTCGTTCAGTAGGGACAGCAGGTCGTCGCGCTCTAAGCGGGGCGTCAGCGCGGCTTCGAGTGCTTGCACGGCCACGGCCTCGTCCATGATCGAGGCAATCGGGTCGCTCGGATCGGCGATTAGCTCCAAGCCGGCGCTGTCGGCGGCGAGATCAGCCAGCGGATAGCCCGCCCGGCCCGCGTTCAGCAAATAAGCCGCCAGCAGGACATCAAATACCGCGCCGCGCAGGGTGACGGCGCTGCGGCCCAAAACACCGGACACCAGCTTTAAATCGTAGACGGACTTGGCGCGGGCCGCGTCTTCCAGATACGGCGTCAGCGCCGCGCCCCATTCGTCCCATGCTGCATAGTACGCGGAACCGGGCAGGCCAAAGGCGATGCCGCGCAGCTCGGCGTTCATCAGCGACAATCCTGCCGGCTTGACGCCTTCCGGCGGCGCGAGATGAAGCTGGATACCGACCGGCGCATCGGCGTCGGCAAGCCGCGCCAGCAAGGCATCAAGCTGAGCCTGCGATGCGACAGTCTGACGCGCCCCCACCCCCAGCCCCTCCCCCGTCGGAACGAGAGAGGGGGGTAGAACTAATTCCGACTCCCCTCTCCCGCTTGCGGGGGAGGGGCTGGGGGTGGGGGCATTCTGCTCAATCGCTTTCGCCCGCTGCTCACGCTCCAAATCGGGCAGGCGCTTTAAGAGTGTGCGGAACTCCAGCTTGTCGAACAGCGCTTTGATGGCGTCATAATCAGGGCCGATGGCCTGGTAGTCGGCTTTCAGCGCGACCCAGTCCGGCAGCGGCACATCCCGCACGATTGTTGCCAGACGCTTGCACTGGACGGCGCTGTCGGTATGTTCAATCAGGAGGTTCTTGGTTTTTTCGGGAAGCTCATCCACATGGAACAGTAAATTCTCCAGTGTCCCATACTCTTTGAGCAGCTTGGACGCGCCCTTTTCGCCGATGCCGGGAACGCCGGGCAGGTTATCGGACGCATCACCTTTGATGCCTTTAAAATCGGTAATCTGGGACGGCGACAGGCCGTACCGCGCTTTGACGGCGGCTTCGTCATAGGTCACGGTGTCGGTGACACCTTTGACCGTGATCATGGCCTGCACCTTCCCGCGCCCTTCGAGCGGGCTGCCGTCGTCCACCAATTGCAGCGCATCGCCGTCGCCGGTGACGATCAGCACATCAAAGCCTTTGTTCTTGCCGATCTCCGCCAGCGTTCCGCAGACATCGTCGGCCTCGTAGCCCGGCACTTCGACATTGGGAACCCGGAACGCCGCCGCCGCTTCCCGCGCCAGCGCCCGCTGCGGCTTCAAATCATCCGGCATCTTCAGCCGCGTGCCTTTGTAGGTAGATAACTCTTGATGCCGGAACGTCGCCACCGGCGGGTCAAATGCGACAAAAATCGCGTCCGGCTTCTCCCGCTCCAAGATCGTCAGCAGCATCAAGACAAACGAGTACACGGCATTGGTCGGCAGCCGGTCCGACGTTGACAGTGCTCGCATCGCAAAGAAGCCCCGATACAGCAGGCTGTTCCCATCCAAAATCACAAGTTTAGGCATAGTGACAGTATACCCGGAGACGCCGTACCCACGCCAATCCACGTTAGGGCGACGGCTGAGGCTCCAGGCTGTAATCCACCGCAGCATCTGCCTGCACGGTTACGAGTTGGGCCGAAATCGGGGTCGCATAGCCAGCGCCGTTGGGCGAGAAGTTGCCAGCTTCGCGGTCACTTAGCGACACATCAATTGTCGTACCGCTGTCGCTGACGACGCGCAGGCGGCCCAGGGTCATTCCGAGTGCAGAGGCCATTGTCTGCGCCCGTCCCCGTGCATTTGCCACGGCAAGGGTCAGCGCCCGCTGCTCTGCGGCCTGCCGATCGGCGAGGGTGTAAGTCAGCCCCGTGATTTGTGTCGCCCCACCCCCCGCAGTTATGTCTATGAGCCGGCTGACCTGGCTAACATTATGGAGGGTCACCTGGACTGTGTTCGTCACGAGGTAGCCGATAAAGACTGGAGCGTCTGAGTTGCTGAACTGCCTCGTGACTATGTAATCAGTCGTTTGAATATCTTCACGCCTGACTCCGGGGAGTGCCCTGATTTTAGCGACCAAAGCCGTCGTGCGAGCCGCATTCAGACGCGCTGCAACGGTTTCAAGATGCGCGGCCACTTTGACGGAGATCGTCAAGTCCGCAACGTCCGCTTTTTCTCTAATCTCGGCATGTCTTTGTGCCGTCAAGTGCGGCTCCGCCGAGCTGCTGATAGCCTGCGCGTGCGCCGCCGGAGCCAGCAAATAGAAGAAGGCGATGCCGAGGTATTTGAGTTTCTGCATGAAGTTTCTCTTTTCTTTTATCTCTTGCGAAGCCAGAGTGCCGACTGAATGCTGTGCCTTTTCTGCGGCAGCGTTCAGCAAATGCCGACACTTCTTTCTCGTGTAATTTCTCAACGGAATAAGAAGCCGGGGTCTGATGAATTTGTGCGCCTTCCGGCAGTTTCCCCAGCCAAAGCAACAGCCCTGGCGCATCCCACTGGTGTACCGGATGCCAGTAAATCAAGATCCCGACGCCAGCACTCCGGCGGATGCGTACTGCTCCAACTCAAAGAAGTAACAAGTGGTGGTAGTCCGTGAAGACATATCCCCATAATCAAAACTCGACTTGGAAAGCTTGCTTTCGGGAATACAGAAGAAGAATCGAACACCGTTCCGGTACGGCTTCCCCGCTACAGGAACGCGCTTGCGAGTTTCGTAATAGTCGATATAGCCTCCATAATGAGTCGGGAGCAACTGCTTTCCCGGTGTTACTACAAACTCAAAATACAGCAAACGGCCGCGCCTGAGCACATGGACATGGAACAAAACCGGGTTGCGTAGAACCTTGTCGGGAGTGACCATATGAAAATGCGCGGCTTTCACCGGCGGAGCCGCAAGCGCGAAGAGTAACCCAGATAAAAACCAGAAGACTAAAAAATGCTGTTTTATCATCTTTCTAAAGTTCCCTTTCATAGATGTTTTTTCACATTTTGCTTTTGCCTGTTAAACGGCTTTATAATACCCTCACCACCTTTGACGCGCGGAAGGTTGATTAAGCGGGAGGACAGGCATAAACAAGCATACTGCAAAATTTGGAACTAGGGAAAGCTGGCGTTTTCATGGATTTGACATGGCTTCCCGCTTGCGGTATTCTTTGAGTGCGTAGCGGCCCAGCAGGAGCAGCGGGACCCAGATTGGCGAGTAGGCGAGGAGCCAGATGACGAGGGCCAGCAGGGCGCCCGCCGAGCCGACAAGCGATTGCAGAGCGTCGTGCGTGGTCGCTTTGAGGCTGCCGGTAAAGCCGCTGGTAACCGGCGGCGCGGCGGCCGCTTTCGGGGTCTGGCTTAAATCGATTGTGATGGTGCCCAGGGCGGCCATGCGCTTCAGCAGTTTCAAGCGGGCGCGGGTTTGGGCAAGCTGCACCCGCAGGTCTTCGGCGTTCTGCGTGTCTTCCCATTTGGCGCGTGTTCCCAGCACTTTGAGCCGGGCTTCCGCCTGGGTCAGATCGCTTTCTTCGACGGACTGCGCTTCGTGGGCGTCGCTGGTTTTCTCCGTGATGTCCTGGCCGGTGACATTTTTAGACATAACCGTGCCGAGCTTGGCGACTGCCGCGAGAAACGTCTCAAACTGAGGCTCGGGGACTTTGACGATCAGCTCGCCGGATTTGAGGCCGTCTGGGCCAGTAGATAAGTTGTTGGCGGCCACATAGCCGCCGGTCTCCTGCACCATCTGGTTCAGCGTATCTCCAGTCGCCTCCGGGTTCGGGACTTGGACGCCGATGCTGGCTTCTTTATGCACCTGCCGCAGCGAGTCCGGGTCACCGTTGCTGTCTTGATAACCACCGTCCGGGTTTTTGATTTGCAGATACACCTTGCCGCTGGCATCTGCCCCAGCCTCACGGTCGGAGAGGCGGACAGTTAAAGGAGGAAGTGGTTTTTGCTTAGGCGGCGGAGCAAGGTGAATGCTCGCAGGCGGTGCAGGATAGGCTCCAATTGCACCGGCTCCATCCACTACCGCAGATGCAGGAGCAGAAGCAGCGACAGGCATGGAAGCAACCTGACGTTCGGTCAGAGCTGGGGTTGGCCTGCGGGAGTTCTCACGGACTTGCTGAAATATCGGGTAGAAGATAAACCAGGCGACGACAGCGACGGCGGCGAAGGTCCAGGCAGGGACGCGGCGGGAAGAAGCCCCCCCGCCCCCAATAATGGGGGAGCCAGAAGGTAACGGCTCCGTTCCTGTCCCCCCATTATTGGGGGTTAGGGGGACATCGGCCAAAATCTTCTCGCGCAGGGCAGGCGGCAGCGGCTCGCCGGGTTCGGCGGCGCGGAGGTCTTCAGAAATCTGTGTCATGGCGATTATCTCCTTTTGGCAGGACGCGCAGTGCGTCAGATGGCGGCGGACAGCGGCGCAGCGGAGCAAAGACAGCTCACCGTCGGCATAGGCTTTCAGGTCGTCTTGATATTTCGTGCAGTAGTCAGTCATGGGGCAGGCTCCGGCAGCGTGTCGGATTGGACGTACTCGCTCAGCGAGGAGCGCAAACGGCGGAAGGCGGTGGACAGACGGGATTTGACGGTTCCAATCGGCACTTCCAGCACGGCGGCGCATTCAGCGTAGGTCATCTCGTGCAGCTCATGCAGAATGACAATCGTGCGGTGGTCAGGCGAAAGATTGTCTAGGGCGGTGTGAAGCTGGCCGGACAGCTCGCGCCGAGCGGCTTGATGGGCCGGACCACGCTCCTTCGGCTCCGGCTGCTCGCGGGCATTGTCGTAAGGGATGGTGGTTAAGCGCGTTTTGGCGGCGTGTTTCAAGCAGTGGTTCAGCGCGATCCGGTACGCCCAGGTCGCAAGAGAAGCCTCGCCCCGGTACGCGGCCAGACTTTGGAACAGCGCGACAAAGATTTCCTGAGTCAAGTCTTCGGCATCGGCTTCACAGGCTGTGTAGCGCCGGGCCAGCCGGTGCAGACGTAAGCCATAAGCGTCCACAAACGCCGCCCATGCGTTGGGAGCGCCCTCTGTGATCTGCCGTGCGAGTTGTCGGTCCTGCTGCTGCAAAGAAAAAAGCCGCCTTTATCTGCTTCTACTGAGTTTGTTCTTGTTAGGATGCAAAAGGTTCAAAGCACGAAAAACAATTTTGAGATATTTGACAGTTTCTTACTTGCATTTATGGACAATCGCGGGTATTCTAGGAAGTATGCTAATAAATACAAAGATCACACGCTTTTGGAGCCTGCTCTTGCTCGCCTCCGCGGCCATGTTCGCAGGCTGCGCGTCACACAAAACGGGGAGCCAATCAGCCGCTTCCGGCCCGTCGGCGGCATCCGGCGGCGGGACGCTGCTGAATGTGTCTTATGACCCGACGCGGGAGTTTTATCAAGACTACAATGTCGCGTTTGCCAAATACTGGCAGGGCAAGTCCGGGCAGACCATCACAATCCAGCAGTCGCATGGCGGATCCGGTAAGCAGGCGCAGGCAGTACAAAACGGTTTAGCCGCCGATGTCGTGACACTCGGGATTTCCTCGGACATAGATGCGCTGGCGAGTTCGGGCCTTGTTGCCAAAAACTGGCAGACGCGGCTTCCAAACAACAGCGTGCCGTACACCTCCACTGTGGTGTTCCTGGTGCGCCACGGCAATCCCAAGGGCATCAAAGACTGGCCTGACTTGGTGAAGCCCGGCGTGTCGGTCATCACGCCGAACCCGAAGTCATCGAGCGGTGGGCGCTGGAGCTACATGGCTGCTTATGGCTACGCCCTGACCAAGACAGGCGGCAGCCCGGACACGGCAAAAGCGTATATCAGCCAGCTTTACAAAAATGTGCCGATCCTTGACTCCGGCGCACGCGGCTCCACAGTGACGTTTACGCAGCGCCATGTCGGAGATGTGCTGCTGGCCTGGGAAAACGAAGCGGGACTGATCGCGAACACGCTTGACAAAGGGCAGTACGACATTGTCTATCCCAGTGTCAGCATTGAAGCCGACGCGCCCGTCGCCGTGGTAGACAAGAATGTGGACGCGCACGGCACACGCCCTGCGGCGGAAGCCTATTTGCAGTACCTGTACTCGCCGGAAGGACAGGAAATTGCGGCGAAGCATTTCTACCGGCCCCGCTTGGCCGCTGTCGCTCAGAAATATGCTAATCAGTTCCCGGCGATCAAAACATTCACCGCCGACAAGATACTGGGCGGCGTTGCCGCCGCGCAAAAGTCGCAGTTTGCCGACGGCGGCGTCTTTGACCAGATTTATGTGAAAAAGTAAGCAAAAGGCGTGAAAATGCCGGGGCCAGTCCATTGATCTTGTGGAAAACCCCGGCAAGAAAGCGTCTTTCAGACGAAGATGAAAACCCAGAAAATGGGCCTTTCCGTGCCCGAAGGACATTTCCGTGCCGGGGTTTCTACAACCCCGGTGTTCTAAAAACAAACCTATGGCCGCAGCACTCCCCCAGCCTCCCGTTAAAGCACAGCTCCAAACAAACACTGCCCGGCGCATCCTGCCGGGCTTTGGGCTGTCGCTGGGCTACACCGTGTTTTATTTGTGCCTGCTGGTGCTGATCCCGCTGTCCACGACGTTCTTCAAGGCGGCGACACTCAGCCCGGCGAAGTTCGCGCAGGTGATCACGGACCCGCGCACGGTGGCCGCGTTCAAGCTGAGCTTCGGAACGTCGGCGCTGGCGGCGCTTTGTAATGCGTTTGCCGGGCTGCTTGTGGCCTGGACACTGGTGCGGTATCCGTTTCCGGGCCGGCGCATTGTGGACGGGCTGGTAGACCTGCCGTTCGCCCTGCCGACCGCCGTGGCGGGCATCTGCTTGTCGGCGGTCTATGCCGAAAACGGCTGGATCGGCTCGCGCTTGTACCACCTGCACTTAGCGCATACCGTACACGGCTGGGCGATCACGCGCGGCAGCCATTTTGACGTGTCGTACACGCCGCTCGGCATTTTCGTGGCGCTTGTCTTTATCGGCCTGCCGTTTGTGGTCCGCACCGTGCAGCCGGTCTTGCAGGATTTAGAAACCGACATCGAAGAAGCGGCGGCAAGCTTGGGCGCGACGCGCGGACAGATTTTCGTTCGCATCCTGCTTCCCACCCTGTTTCCTGCGGTGCTGACTGGCTTCACACTGGCCTTTGCCCGCGCTTTAGGCGAGTACGGCTCTGTGATCTTTATTTCCAACAACGTGCCGCTCAAGGGCGAGATTATCCCAAAGCTGATTATGGAAAAGCTGGACCAGTATGATTACGCCGGGGCAAATGCAATTGCCGTGGTCATGCTGCTGGCGTCGTTTGGGCTGCTGCTTTTGATCAATCTGCTGCAAGCCTGGACCCGCAAGCGTCTCGGGATGGCCTCTTAGAGAGTACGGAAAGTCCCGCCCTGAAGGGCAGGGACCAATGGCTTTTGATACAGCTTTTTGGAAAGACATCATGGCAACACCTCCGGGACTTAATCTCGCGCCGGCACTGCCCGCAGCCAAACGGCCTCCGCTGGCGACGGAACCCTGGCCGGTTCGCGTGCTGTTCATTTTTGGAACACTGCTGTTTCTCGGCCTATTTTTAGGGCTGCCGCTGGCAACGGTGTTTGCCTCGGCGCTGTCAAGCGGGCGCGGCGTCTACTTTGATGCACTGCGAGACCCGGACACGATCAGCGCCATCAAGCTGACACTGCTGACGGCGGCGATCTCGGTTCCGCTGAACGTCCTGTTCGGCATTGCGGCAGCCTGGGCGATTGCCAAGTTCGAGTTTTGGGGCAAGAACCTACTCTTGACGCTGATTGACCTGCCGTTCGCGGTCTCGCCGGTCGTTTCCGGCCTGATTTTCGTGCTGCTGCTCGGCAAGTTCACGCCGCTGGGGGGCTGGCTGGAAGCGCACGACATCCAAATTATCTTTGCCGTGCCGGGGATTATCCTGGCGACGACCTTTGTGACGTTTCCATTTGTCGTCCGCGAGATCCTGCCGGTGATGCAGGCGCAGGGCGTGGAAGAAGAACAAGCCGCGCTGGTGCTGGGCGCGACCGGCTGGCAGACCTTTTGGCGCATCTCCCTGCCGAACATCAAGTGGGGCCTTTTATACGGCGTCATTCTGTGCAACGCCCGTGCAATGGGCGAGTTCGGCGCGGTGTCGGTCGTTTCGGGCAAGATCGCCGGTCTGACAAACACGCTGCCGCTGCAAGTGGAAGCGCTGAACGACGATTACAACTTCACCGGCGCGTTCGCCGCTGCCTCACTGCTGGCGATGCTCGGCCTGGTCACCCTAGTCCTCAAGTCGTTTATCGAGTGGAAAACAGGTAGACGCGAGGGGTAGGAAGAGCCGGGGTTGTGGAAAACCCCGGCATACAACATCAACTTATGAGTATTGAAATCCGTGACATTTCTAAAACCTTCGGCAGCTTTCAGGCGCTCTCCGGCGTCAATCTGACGGTGCAGACCGGTGAGCTGGTAGCGCTGCTGGGGCCGTCAGGCTCAGGCAAGACAACCCTGCTGCGGATCATCGCCGGGCTGGAGTTTGCCTCGCAAGGCTCGATTTTGTTCGGCGGCGAGGATGCGTCCCGCAAAGACGCCCGCTCCCGGCAGGTTGGCTTTGTGTTTCAGCATTACGCCCTGTTTCGGCACCTGAGCATCTTCGAGAATGTCGCGTTCGGCCTGCGTGTGCGTCCGCGCTCGACCCGGCCCACGAAAGCCGAGATCAAAAACCGCGTGCTGGAGCTGCTGCGTCTGGTGCAGCTTGACGGCCTGGCGGAGCGGTATCCGTCGCAGCTTTCCGGCGGGCAGCGGCAGCGGGTCGCGCTGGCCCGCGCGTTGGCGGTCGAGCCGAGCGTTCTGCTTTTAGATGAGCCGTTTGGGGCGCTTGATGCCCGCGTCCGGCAGGAGCTGCGGACCTGGCTGCGGCACCTGCATGACGACCTGCACATCACCAGCGTTTTTGTGACTCACGATCAGGAAGAAGCACTGGAAGTCGCCGACCGCGTGGTCGTGATGAACCGCGGCAAAATCGAGCAGATCGGCACGCCGGACGATGTCTACGAGCATCCCGCAAACCCGTTTGTGATGAACTTCCTCGGCAGTGTCAACGTCTTTCACGGCCGGCACAGCGATCTTTCTCCTGCCGCTTCGGCAGCGCCGCCCAGCTCAATCAGCTATGTGCGGCCCCATGAACTCGACATTACCCGGCAGTCCGCCAGCGACGCCGGCGTCGAAACGGTAGTGCGTTACATTCACGCTGTCGGTCCAACGGTGCGCCTGGAACTGGATCAGGGCAGCGGCGTCCCGCTTGACGCCGAGATGACCCGTGAGCGCTTTCAAGAGCTTGGCCTCAAAACCGGCGAAACGGTTTATGCGACTCCCCGCAAGCTGCAAACTTTCACCGACGATTACTCGATTTAGGAAGCCAGCAATCTACTTCAAAAGTGCCGTCTTCAGCACAAGTTCGCGCCAGCGCCGGTCTGCGCCTTGCAGCTCGTCACACTGGGTCAAGAGGATGGCCTAAAGAAGCCGGATTTTTCAGTTCCACCATCAAGAGCGGCAGCAGAATAAGCTATCTGTTGCCGCTAAGAACTTGCATCGTGCTGCATATCGTAAAGCCTGAACTCCTGACAGATGCCGGGCAGGGGACGCGCACCGGATTCAAGCAATGCTGCCCCTGCCATCGTCCTTTCTGTCGGTTTTGGTCTCGGTACTGCTCTGCCTAACTTTCTGGAACACGACCGGGCTGGATGCTTCCCCTTTACGAACCGAAGTGCCTTTACCACTGC
>CAXSZN010000064.1:5025-27034 GCA_964241935.1 uncultured Armatimonadales bacterium | reverse complement strand
TGTCCCCCGCTGTGCTTTACGGGACGGCGCTCAACAAGAACAGAAAGATGGAGACTTCAATGAAAGAGCTATTGACCGCTAAAGATATTTCAGAACGGATGTCAATTTCGACAAACCGCGTCTACCAGCTTATGTCTCTTGGTGCCATACCCTCAGTTCGGATTGGCGGAGCCATCCGGGTTCCAAAAGAAGCATGGGATACATGGCTGGTCAAAAAAGGAGAAGAGGCACTAAACAATGAGGACAAGCACCGTGTCGAAGCAAGCTACCCGTGAGGAAAGCATAAACTTGAATTGGCTTGCTTTTTTCCAAACCATTAGAAGCCTTTCGCTTCAAATCAAAGACATGGATGATGTGCAAGATCAAGCAAATGAAAGCTGGCGATAGGGCCGGACAAAGCAAAAGCCCGCTCCTCTGACAAGGAACGAGCTGATGCTTACGACAAAACTAAGGGGAAATGGACTTGACGAAACGCACACTCATTATGCACTTTGCAGATGAGATTGTCAAGCCTAGCCCTTTCACTCCGAAAGGACAACTAGACAATGAGAACCGAAACGCCGCTTCCAAAAGTCGGGCAAACCGACACTCGCTTCCCTGCTTCCCGCATCCGCACGGATCACGGCGACCACCTTCCCGCCAGCGTTCCCTACATCGTGCGCTTCGAGCGCGTCATGGAGCGGGCTTTCCTCTTGGCTTTTGCCGAAGGAGGAAGCCGCTCTTGAAAGCATCCTCGACAAAGAACACGGCGGCGACACTGACGCCGGCCAGCCTACTTGCTGTCCTAACCGTCTTGTCCGCTCGGCGTCTGTCTGCCCAGGCCCGTCTTGGATCGCTGTCAAAGCTGCGAAGGGAGACTTTATGAAGCGCTTCCTTTCCACAAGCACCGCCTCAGCTTTTGCTGGGGCGGCCTTGCCTCTTACTGTGCCGCTATCTGAAGCTCGCCGGTTCCCTACCGGCCACTCTCCGCGCGTCGCCTGCCGCTTCTACGACTGCCCCAAAGCAGTCTTGCCGAACGGCTTGCCCCGCACCACGCCGCTTGTCGCCGATGCCCTTCTGGTCATTGCCGACGCTTATCTTGTGACAGCGCGGGTTTTGCGGGATGGACCGTCACTGCCACCGTCTCGCCTTCAAATTGATCGGCAGGCCAGAGACCTTGCTACCGACCGGCTGGTACTTCTTCCCGAATATGCGCCGTCACTGGTTCGGGCCGCTTACGACATCCTGGCGGCAAAGCAAGTCCTGGTGAACGCCCGCCGCGCCGCGCTGAAAGCGAGGAACTGACCATGACCGAACCACAAATCACTGTATCGAGTGTCCGCTTATCATCCCACCGTTGCCGGCCCGGCTGCGTCGCGGCCTGGGCGGACCTCACGATCACGGCAAAATCCGGCGTCATTCACGAATGGATTGGGGTCCGCCTGGTCTTTGACGGCTTCTGGCTTGCGGACATCCCCATCGGCTCGTACCGCCTTTATGTGCAAGGTGAGTACCGCCGGAGTTACACACGCGGCACAAAACTGGTGCCAGCGCGATGGAAGAGGGCGGCCTGCGACGGCGTTTACAATGCCGCCGCCGCCGAAGAAGATAAACAAAAGCAGGAGATCGCTGACGGAACGCGCTGGAAGCCGCTGCCAATTGAAATGACACGCCGGAAGGAGGCTGCATGGTAGTCTCACATACTGATACGTTCACAGCGGCCCGCCACTGGGAAAAAGCCGGCTTCTGTATCATCCCGATCCGTGTGGACGGCAGCAAAGCCCCCGACCTCGCATGGAAGGATTATCAGGAGCGCCGCTCTACCTCGGAGGAGATCGAACACTGGTTCGGTAACGGCACGGCTCACGGCATCGGCATCATTCACGGCAAAATCTCCGGCAACTCGGAAGTGCTGGACTTTGATGAAGTCGGCCTCTTTGAGCGCTACGAAGCCCTCTGCCATGAACAGGGCTACGGCGACATCCTGGACACCATGCCGCTAATCGAAACCCCCTCCGGCGGGCGTCATCTCGGCTACCGCTGCGAGGAGCCGGTCGCGGGCAATCAGAAACTGGCCCAGCGGCTTGTGGAAGCCAGAGAAGGGATAAAGGGAGCGCGGCAGATCGGCGGCACCTGGTACACCGTGGAAACCCGGATCGAGACAAGGGGTGAAGCCGGCTATACCCTCGGTCCCGGCAGCCCGGCGGCGTGTCACCCGGACCGGAAGCCTTATCACTTCCTGCGGGGCCGGCCTTCCACCCTGCCGGTGATCAGTGCTGAGGACCGAAACTCCCTGCTGGCACTGGCGGCGACTTTCAATGAGTACGTTGAGCCGTCGTACATTGTGGATGCCCCGCGCAAAGAACAAAACCGCAAGGGGAGCGCTGTCAGCGAAGGACTGCGGCCCGGCGACGACTACAACGAGCGCGGGGAGTACGAAGTCCTATTGGAGCAGCACGGCTGGCGGCGGATGCACAGCAGCGGCGACAAAGGGATATGGCAGCGTCCAGGGAAGACCGGGCGCGGGATCAGCGCCACCAGCAATTACGCCGGGTCCGGCCTGTTCTATGTCTTTAGTTCCAATGCCTCTCCTTTCGCCCCTGAGAAGGCATACAGCCCGTTTGCCGTGTACGCCCTGCTGGAACACAGCGGCGACTTCCGGGAAGCAGCCAAGAAACTGGGGTCAGGCGGGTTTGGGGAGCAGTTGACAGCAGGCGTCGAAAGCCGATTACCAAGAGGAAGCAGGAACGGCACAGGAGGAAGCAAGAATGACACAGACCGCGCGGCATCACTTCCTGACGCTGACCCGTGGCCGACTGCCGATGCCGCCATGTTTCATGGCCTTGCCGGGGAAATCGTTCGCACCGTGGAACCGCACACTGAAGCCGATCCCTGCGCTTTGCTCATGCAATTTCTCGCGGCCTTTGGGTCCGCTATTGGCCGCAGCGCTCACTTTGCAGCAGAAGCCGACCAGCACTTCGGCAACCTGTTCTGCGTCATCGTCGGCATCTCTTCCAAAGGCCGCAAGGGGACAAGCTGGAACCATATCCGGCGGCTGTTCGCTCTGGCTGCTCCGCAGTGGGAGAACTTTTGCCTGCAATCCGGGCTGTCTTCCGGCGAAGGCTTGATCTGGCACGTTCGCGATGCCGTCGAGAAACCAGTCAAGAACAAGACCACCGGCGAAGTCGAACTGGAAACGGTTGACCCCGGCATTGAAGATAAGCGTCTGCTGGTAATGGAAAGCGAGTTTGCCAGCGTCCTGCGTGTGGCGGCCCGTGACGGCAACACCCTCAGCGCCGTCGTGCGAGATGCTTGGGACCGGGGCCGCCTGCAAACGATGACCAAAAGCAACGCCGCGAAAGCCACCGGCGCTCATGTGAGCTTGATCGGCCATGTAACCGCCGACGAGCTGCGCCGGGAGCTTTCCTCAACAGAGGCAGGCAACGGTTTTGCCAACCGCTTTCTTTGGATCTGCGCTCGCCGCTCGAAAGAACTGCCGGAGGGAGGCAGCTTGCAGGAGAGCGAACTGTTTCCATTGGCAGGGCGCTTGTCGGCAGCCATTGAGGCAGGGCGCGGGACGGGGCTTCTTAGGCGAGACGAAGAAGCGCGTCAGCTCTGGCGAGCCGTCTACCATGACCTCTCGGAAGGAGGCCCCGGCCTTGCGGGAGCCGTCACATCTAGGGGGGAAGCGCAGGTCATGCGGCTCGCCCTATTGTATGCCCTGCTGGACGGAGCCGAAGAGATCCGGCGTGAGCATTTGACGGCGGCGCTTGCCCTGTGGGAGTATTCGGAAGCCTCGGCCCGCTACGTCTTCGGAGACAGCCTGGGCGACCCCGTAGCAGACGACATTCTGCGGGCTTTGCAGAACGCGCCGGAGGGAATGAACAGGACCGATTTACAGAACCTGCTCGGGCGTCATCAATCCAGCAACCGGATCGGGCAGGCGTTGGCACTACTGCTGAAATACCACCGTGCCAGGGTGGAGCAGGAACAGACCGGGGGCCGTCCTTTGGAGCGATGGTTTGCGGTTTAGGGCAGGCGTAGAGAATCAAGAAAGGAAGTGCGAAATAAGCGTAAAAAGCGAATTAAGTCCAGTTGGTGAGGACTTAATTCGCATAATTCGCTTTTTACGCAAGCAAAAGGAATGCAACTATGGGCCGATTGCTGGAAATCGCGCGGACCTTGCCCGTTCTGGCACCCGCGCCAAGAGCGCTGAGAACGGCCTGCGAAATAAGCGTAAAAAGCGAATTAAGTCCCCCGCCGGCATATCAAAAGGCTACACTCGCGCTTACCGCTTTTGACCCTGCCGCCTCAGCCGTTCTCGGCATCTTGGTCCACGCCGGTCAGCCCGTTCCGCATCCTGCTATTGTCGCGGCTATGGCTATGAAAGGATACGACAAGGCCGCCGCACAGAAGGCCATTGCCTCGTGTCAAACGAAAGGATGGATTGAGCATAACTTGACGACGGGTTACATCCTGCCGCCAAGTGTCTGATTGAGCGAATGAGCGGGCGGCGGCGGCTCTACTGTCCGTTGTCTGCAGCTCTGTACCCAGCCGCATTTGCATCGTCCTCGCTCATGTACTGCCCCTCTTTGGTGTTCCCGTACCAGCGAGTGCCGGGGAAGTGATAAACGCCGGTCTTCGTGTTCACCCAGACTTGAGTGCTATCAACAACAGGAGGCGGCGGGGTGGCAGGGCGCGGCTTTGTGGCTATCTTCGCGCTGACAGTGGCAGCCACAGGCTGCTTGACAGTGGGCAGAGATGCGATGGTGGCCTTGACCGGCTTCGGCACGGGCGGCACCAGGGAAGCGGCTACGACAGGAGCAGGTGGGACGGATTGAGCCGCCGCGCTCTGGGTTCCGGCACTCTGCCGGCTGTCGCTAATGCTCAACTTCATTACGACCATGATCAGGGCGATGATGACAATCACGAGGGCCGCGATTACCTTCTCGATGTGCTTGCTGGAAGTATTCATTGTTTTGTACCTGCCTGCTGAAGGAAGCAATCAAGCACAAGTGCATAATTCATGCCAAGTGAAAATACGGAGAGCAAATATGAGTGTATCAAGTCAAGCAGAATTGGGTCTAGTCCGCATTCTCGGAATAGACACCATCACGCCCGCGCGGCAGAATGATCTTCTCTATCGCCCGGTTGACCTTGCCGACCCCGAAATCAAAGCTCTCGCCGAGAGCATCCGGCAGCGCGGCGTGATGGACCCTATCGTTATCACGCAGGACCAGATCATCGTCAGCGGCCACCGCCGTTTTGCCGCCAGCCGCCTCGCGGGACTCTCTGCCGTGCCTTGCCGCGAGATTAGCTTGCACAGCAGCGACCCTGCCTTCCTCCAAACCCTGCGCGAGTTCAACCGTCAGCGCGAAAAGACGGATGCAGAACGGCTGCGCGAGGAGATCGTCTCCGCAGACCCCGAAGAAGGGATGCGGGTTTTGGTTGAGCACCGGCAGAAATCAGCCCAGGTGAGCGCGGACTTTATCCAGATAGAAGGGCACAAAGTGCGAGCCGTCATCAGCCGCGCCAAGCTGCCCTTCCTGAACGCCTGCATCCGGGTCATCAAAGAGCGCCGCGACTTCTGGCCGCTGTCGGACCGGCAGATCCATTATGCCCTGCTGAACGACCCGCCGCTGACCCATGCCAGCAAGCCGGACTCCGGCTACCGTAATCACCCGAACTGCTACAAGCAGCTCACCGACCTGCTGACACGCGCCCGGCTCGAAGGCAAGATCCCCATGTCGGTGATTGCGGACGAAACGCGCCCGATTAGTCTCTGGGATGTTCACCAGACGCCTCGGACGTTTCTGCGCGGCCAGATAGACGACTTTCTCAAGGGCTACTACCGGGACCTTCAGCAGTCTCAGCCCAATCATGTGGAGATCGTCGGCGAAAAGAACACGGTGCAGGGCGTCATCAAGCCGGTGGCGCTGGAATACTGCCTGCCGGTCACGACGGGCCGGGGCTTTTGCAGCCTGCCACCGCGCTATGAGATGGCCCAGCGGTTCCTGAAAAGCGGCAAGGAAAACCTGATACTGCTGGTTCTCTCTGACCTGGACCCGGACGGCGAAGAAATCTGCCATTCGTTCACGCGCTCCCTGCGCGATGACTTCGGCATTAAGAGCGTCAGAGCCATCAAGGTGACGCTGACACGCGAGCAGGTGGACCATTTCAATCTGCCGCCGGGGATGGAAGCCAAGACCGGCAGTGCGACTTACGCTAAGTTCGTGGGCAAGTACGGCAAGTCCGTGTATGAGCTGGAAGCCCTCCCTCCGGCAACCCTGCAAGCGCTTCTGCGGCATGCTATTGAGAGCGTGCTGGACTTGGACGCCTTCAACGCACAGATTGAGGCGGAGAAAGGAGATGCACAGTCGCTGGATGCGTATCGCCGGCGCGTTCACCGCCTCTTAGGGAATGAGTTCGAGGACCAGCCGAATGAAGAATAACCTGATGCAATCAGTACCATCTCTAACCATGCCTTACGGCAAGCACCGAGGCAAAGACATCGCTAGTGTACCACAGGATTATTTACAGTGGTTCTTGGGGAACTGCAAGGCCCGGCATGAAGTCATGGCGGCCATCACCGAAGTGCTGAACCCGCAGTCGTTCACCGTGAACGCCCCGGTGCCCGTGCAGGAGCTATCAGACCTGGCCGAAGCCGCCCAGAGAACACGCAGGACGCTGGCCGCCGTCATTGAGAAGAAAAACGAAGAGGAGAATAGGAGTAAGCCATGAGGAAGCAGTCGGCCCGAAAACTATCTGCCCCCAAACCTGCCGACACGAGCCTGGGTGACGCTTTGGGCAAGCTGGACAGTCTAGCGGTGAGTGACAGCACGGAAGCACAAAGCGGGCTGGCCTTACTGGGGATCGTGCAGGCCGTTGTGCAGAACCGACGAGAGCGGCCAGTGAAGAAGCCTGTCATCAAAATCACGCGCACGAAGATCAGCCAACAGTCAGCCGCACCGCCGCTCGGCCCACTGCTGGTCGCCGGTCAGGACGGCCTGCCTCGGTTCACACGCGGCAAGCACGAGGGCAAGACGGTAAAGGAAGTGTCTACGGCTTACCTGGATTCGCTTCTGCGTCTCAGGCAACTCAGCCTCGCCGATGACGAGATTGTTTCTACCGAATACTGGACGCGGCGCATGGGGAGGTCCTGCACATTTGCCGAGGCTCGTGAACAGATGCTGGCAGAAATCCAGCAAATCAAGGCGGCGCGTCAAGATCTTTAGTTGCACTACCATTCATTGTCCGCTCATCATGTTAGGTAAACAAATTGAAAAAAATAAAGCAAAGCGTAGCGCGGACAATGCGGGGTTCAAACGTAGTATCTTTTTCGGAGGCAACTTCTGGATTGCGTTCTCGCTTTCCCGACGCCTTCCGCACGGACCCACCGATGCTTCGAGGCGCGGTCATCGCCCAGTGGGTGAGGCACATGGGAACGGGCTGCCGGTGTCAGGGAGGGCATCTGCACGGGCCGTACCACTATCTGTTCCAGATGGAGCCGGGGCGCAGGCTTCGGAAGCGCTACATCCGAAAAGCCGACGTTCCGCACGTCCGCGCCCTAGTGGAGCGTCACCAGGCCGCGCAGTCACAGGAGCGGGAAAGCCGCCGGCAGTGGAAAGAGACTTACGCCGACATCAAGCGCAATCTGCGGGACACGGATCGAATGATGCAGGATTATCTGAGGGGGAACACATGAGCGAACTAACACTGGTGCAATCGGCCCCGGATGGGGTTACTGCCGTGCCTGCCCTGACAGAAGCCGAGCGCGGGGACGTGGAGGCTCTTGCGGGCCTTCTCGCGAAGGCCATAGACCGGAACGGCTATGGCAAGTACCGGGAGCAGCTCAGCGGCGGGATTGCGCGGGAGGCGGCGGAAGCGAGGCAGATTCCGGTAGATAGGCTGGAGTGGCGGCATTTGGCTTCAGTGGAAGTCGAGGAGGGGGAGGTAGCGGCATTGACGGCTTGGGGGGATGTCATGCGGGCAGCGCGGGAGGAACTGTCGAGCGGACACCGGGCTGCGATGGTCTGTATGGGCAGCGATGCAATGCCGATGGACCGCGCCCGTTTTCTGGTGCTTCGGGAAAGTTTCGCAGCGGAGTGGAGTCCGGTCAATGGGATTGAGTGGGCGCTGGTGGACCAGATGTGCCAAGCTGCCACGGCGCAGAGCTACTGGACAGAAGTTCTGACCCAGCGGACACAGAATACCGCCGCGCAGGACTTGCGGGATCGCACAAAGCTCAGTCAGCAGGAGCAGTGGTTTAAGTTCGGTGAGTATTTGCCGGAGCGGGTATCAGAAGCGGAGTCAATGCAGACGGCGATGGGAATGGTGGATCGGTGGAACAGGGTGTTTCTGCGGTGCCTGCGTCAGCTTCGGGATTTGCGGCGGTTCAACGTGGTCATTCAGAACGCCGGGCAGGTAAATGTCGGACAGCAGCAGGTGAACGTGAGCAAACCGAAGGAAGTCTTGGCTGGGAAGCAGAGGGCCAAGAAGCGCAGAACCGCTACAGCCAAATCTGAATGATGCTACACTCGGCGTGTTATCCCTATTTTTAGGTTGCTTGCTTACCGAAAATAAGAGGGTACTTCACTTTTGCAAAAATAATTATTGCTGCAATGTTTGCAGAAGTCAAATCTGTGCTATTATAGTATACCTATTGCTTAAAAGTAGGGTTAGACTTTGACCCTACTTCTTCGCTTGATGCGCTTTTCTGTGTGCGAGACTTTGCCTTTCACCGGGGCATTGACAGAAGGCGCATCGCTGTATCTGAGGGGGCAGATTCGGCTTATGAGCAAAAAAGACGCCACGACTCCGACTCGTTCCACTAAAACTGTTGCGCCCGAATACGTCGCTCCCGACCCGCAAGAGGCTTGGGAAGGGCTTGATCGGCTTGTTGATAGAAGTGATCAGCACACCGAAAAACTGATTGCCTCAAAAACGTCTGATCAGGTAGCAAGACAAAAAAAGTGACAGCGAGTAAAAACTCAAAAGCAGTCGAGGATAAATGACCTCTCTCGTAGCCGTTTTGAACAAAGAATCAGTTGCTTTGGCCGCCGATAGTGCTGTTACAGTGACGGGGACTAACCTCAACAAAATTTACAACACTGTCAACAAGCTGTTTGCTCTGTCAAAACACGCTCCTGTTGGCATTATGGTTTATTCTTCCGCAGAGGTCATGGGTATTCCAATTGAAGCGTTAATCAAGATGTACCGTGCGTCACTCGGTGAGCGTAAATCAGGTACACTCGAAGATTACTACAATGATTTCTTAAACTTTCTAAAGACCGATGCTAGGTTGTTCCCTGAAAGTGTCCGAATTGATAGTGCATTGGCTCTTGTCAACGACCGTTTGCGATGGTTTGGCGATTTGATCATTGATGACGTAGGTGCAGGCAATCGTATATGGGAAGGCCCAACTAAAGCAGCGGTGCGGTCACTCGCAAGGACACGAATACAAGAGTTGTATGACAGTGTGTCCAGCAAGCCTGAACTTGTGGGCGTAAATGACAGCAAGAAACGCAAGTTGCGGCTTTCTATGCGGACGGTGACAGATTTTTGGAAGGAACAATACCGCGACAAGTTAGGACTAACAAAAAGTGATGTGTTAATACTGCCAGAATTGGCAGTTAATCTCCTGACACGGGACTTCAAGACCGGTAGGGAAACGGGGTTTGTCATTGCTGGCTTTGGTGAAGATGAACATTACCCGACCGTGCGTAGCTTTGAACTAGAATTATCTGTCTTAGGCATCCATAAATGCCCTGAAACACCTGCTGTGAGTGGGCCAGCGATTGTGCCGTTTGCACAAACAGACATGATTGACTTGTTCGTGCAGGGAAGAGAAACCGAGATAGATATACAGCTACTTGCTTTGATTGACGATTATTTTAGTCAAGAAAAGGATCGTTTTATAGCATTAAACCCTCCGGGCGTAAATGCGAGTGCTATCACCGCGACTCTTGATCGTATTAACAATGAGCTAAAAGATCATGTGGCTGACAAATTAAACGCCTTTACGCGGGATTATCACATTGATCCACTACTGGATGTTATTGAATTGATGCCGAAAAAAGAAATGGCTACCATGGCTGAAGCACTGATCAATCTGACCGCAATTAAACGACGAATGTCGCATGATGAGGAAACCGTTGGGCCACCTATAGATGTAGCTGTAATATCAAAAGGGGATGGCTTCATTTGGATTGAGCGAAAGCACTACTTCAAGCCTGAACTTAATTCCTCGTTTTTTCACAATTACTTCAACGGAGGGAGGAACTGACTATGATCGTAGTACCAAACAGTTTAAAGCGCGGTTCGGACAGCGCGAGGCGAATGCAATTGCCAAGACCTTCTGATGAAACGGCAAAAACACAACTGTTAATTCTTCAGAATGCACGAAAGGCAAATGAAGATCGGCTCAAAGAGCGCAAAGACAATAAGCCTTCGAGCTAGACTACTCGCAATGACAATCAATTGACAAGCCCTTCTGCACAGTGCAGAAGGGCTTGTCCGTTACACCCTTAGCATCACTTCATCGTAGTACGCGCCGCATGATGTTGTCAGTTCAGCATAGGTAAGATGTTCACCACTTACAGATTTGGCAATCATGTTGAACCGATCACTGTCAGCATAAGCCCGGTTATTGAACCGAAACACTTCTTCGTCAAGGCAGCGAAACAGGTGGACGAAAAAACAGGCCAGAGATGCACAAAACATCTCTGGCCTGTTTGCGGTCTTTTGCCTCAGTGGCTTGCCCCAATCCCCAAAGCCTGCGCCCTCTGCAAGTCCGCCGGCTGAAGCGACCGGCTCCGAGCCGCCCCTTCCAGCTTCCGCATGATCACCGGCTGAAGGTCCGTCTTCTCCGCAGCGCTGGCCTGCTGGTACACGTCCAGCGCCGAAGTCAGCGGCAGTAAATCCATCTTCTGCGCCACGGTGGACATCTGGCTTTCGGCGATGACGTGCCGGGCCTGCCCCTCTGTCATCTGACCGGACTGCATAGCCGCTTCAATGGCCGGGCGGATGTCAATTCCCTTGCCAGCTTGGTCCAGCAGGCTTTTCCTTAGCGTCAAACTGGCCTGCTGCTGAGGCGTTAGCACCCCATCGCGGCGATTGCTCAAATCCTGTTGCATCAGAGACATGGCGGGCGTGCCGCTTGCCCCGATGGGCGTTCCACCGAACGGGTTGAACAGGCGGTTTTGCGCTTCCAGCCGGGGATTGCCGAGGCTGTCCGTCTGCACCGGCAGGGTGTTCCGCCAAAAGGGAACGCGGTTCTTCACATAGTCCAGCGGCTCCGTTTGCTTGCGCTTGTACTTGTCGAACTGGGCGGCCACGTCTGCAAGGCCGGAGGGAACATAGCTTCCCATCTGCTGCCCGATTTGGCGCTTGGCGTCCGTGCCGCTCGTGAGCATCTGCGTCAAGTCGCCGGGGTTCGCCTGCGCCCACGGCGACTCCATGAGAAGATTGCGGACGGCATCGCCCACGCTCGGCCCTGTTCCGGTGCCTGCGTCTTCCCGTGCCGCGTTCAGGTCAATCCCAAGCTGCACGAGATTGGAGGCCGGCGCGACGGTGTTGGTCGGGTAGGACTTGCCGCCAAAGATAACCGCGCCCGGCTGGTGGTGCTTCTCGTCACTGACCTGCCCGCGCTTCTTTGCGCCGATCATCACACCGAGGGCGATCAGCCCCACGCCGACAAGTCCCCTGCCGAACGTCTTGGTGAACTTCTGCTGATCGCCCGCCGTGTACCCGTTTTTTGACATGACTTGAAAGGCGAACTTCAGCGGGGCGTACACCGCCCCGCCGGCCATCTCTAAAGACCTTCCCGCGACATTGCTTTCAATCTTCGGGAAGGGCGTCGTCTGCGACATGATCGCCCGGCCAATCGGCCCGCCTTTGTCATAGGCTGCCTGGTACATCTCACTGAACTTGTTGCCGTTTGTGAGGGTCGCTTCCTCTGCCGCCGAGACCGCCGCTGCCATCATCGTATTTGATGGGGCGTTATAAAAATGCTGGCGCAGGGCTTCCTGCTGGGCTTTCGGCACCAGGCCCCGGCGCACGGCGTTGATGCTGGCGATGTCGGCCAGTTCCAGCAGCGAGCGGTGCAGGGCAAAGAGGCGCAGGGCGGCATACGCGCCTTCATGGGCGTTGAAGATGGAATTGACGTAAACATCAAGCAGCTTGTTTCCCGAATGAAACGGCGCGTGGTTCGCCGGCAGCATGGGGTTTGTGACGCCCTGCGTGGCGAGGCCGTGCGCTCCGTCCTTTAGCACCCGGAAGCCGAGACTTACCCCTTGTGTTGCGCCGATCTTCGCCGCCTGCACTAAATCCTGAACCCGCACGTCGCCGATGGTGCGGTCCCGGCCCGTGGCGGCGGACACAAGGAAGTCTGTCAACGCTGCGGGAACGCGGGCGACTTCATCGCTTGCCAGCGCCGCGCCGTGTGCGGCCACGGCTTTGAGGATGGTCTTGGGAGACGACAGCAGGCCGGCTTTCCGAATGTCGGTGACTTCATCGAGCGTGAGCAGCCGCATCTCGTCGGGTGAGCCTGTACCGGCAGGGGGCGTCAGATCGTTCTTTGCCTGTGCTCGCTGGGGCGTCTTGCTGAGGGGGACTTTGGCGGGCGGCTGGGCGGCGACTTGGCGGGCGGTCGCGGAACCGTGAGCGAACACAGCGCGGACGGCTTCCGGTCCATGTTCCCCTGATAATTGTTTGGCGTACTGGTAAGTGAGTTTTTGGGCCTCAACATCACTCAGCCCCATCTTGGAATACTGCGAAGGCCCGGCAGAGAGAACCGAGGGGATTTCGTCCCAAGTCTTCTCCGGGGCGTAGCCCCGCGCCGATAGCGCCGCCTGCGCTTTGCCGAATGCTTCATGCAGCGGGTGCGTAGGATCGGAAAGCGAAGTCGTCAGGGCGTCCCGGCTGGCCTGAGACAAGGGATAATCATACGAAGCCGCATGAGTGCGCTCATGCCGCGCCACGGCCTTTGTCTGAGACAGCGTTTGTCCCGGCTCCACCTTCACAACGGGCAGGCCGGCTTTGCCGCCGATGCCCTGCTTGATGAGGCTGGCCGTGCGGTTCAGGTCGGCGACGTACTGCTTGCCTTCCGGCGTGTTGGCACGAGCGGGGAAGCCGCGCTGATAATCCTGAATGGCTCCTGCGAGCGCGAGGTTGACCTGCCGCGCGTGTTCGGGGCGCAGGGTGAGGCCCTGGCTGGTGCCGGACGCGCCGAGGCGGTCGGTGAGGTCGGTATACGCCTGAGCGCCGACGTAGAGCGTGCCGTTCTTGCCTTTGAGAGCGACTTGGCGACCATCTGCGGTGATCGCCGGGGAAGCGGTTAGCGGCTGCGGAGTATTTCGCCCATCACCCGCTCGCCCTCCTGATCGTTGCCCGATTGCAGGTGCTGAATTAGCTCCTCCACTGCCGGGTCGTACTCCTCCGGCGGCTGGTTCTGCGACGCCAAGATACGGTCGTGTATCTGCTCCGCTGCCTGCGCCAGTTGGCAGGCTTCCGCCTGTGCCGGCGTCATGGGATTGGGTGTTGTCATCGTTTGCGCCGAAGAGTTCCCCGGCTGGCTGGCTGTTCCCGGCACTGCCGAAGTGCTGCTGGGCATAGGCTTGGAATTGTTTAAGGGCGTCTTGCTTAATGGCATCGGTCGTTTCTCCCGTGTCTTTGGCCTGCGCGATTCGTTTGGCCGCGCTGTTCAGAATGTCCGCAACTTCGCCCGGCGCGTTCTTGGTCGCGTCGAAGATCTCCGCGCCCTGCCGGTGGGCTGTGGCAAGCCGCTGAGACGTTTCGGCGTCAATGACGTTGTTTCCTGCTTTGAGCCGGTCGGCGTTCTTTGCCGCCCCGGACAATGCGCTTGCATCTTTGCCGAGCTGACCCTTGATGTAACTCGATGCCTGCGCCCGCTCAATGGCAAGCGAGGAGGTGATTTCATCCGTCCCGAACAGGCTGCTGGTCTGGCTGGTATGCTTCGGCCCGGCGGCAATGGCTTCGGCCATCTCCCGCACATCGTCATTCGTGACGTTTTTCTCCCCGATCTGCTTGATAAGCGTTGCCTGGTCGCCGTGGTCCGGCAAGGTGCCGCCGATGATCGCCGCGCGTTCCACGGGAAGCTGCCCGCGCATCGCCTGAGAAAACAAGCCGTCATTGAGGTTTGCCAGCGCCAGCCCTTGAGTCGCTTTCTGGCCGCTCAGGTTGACGCCGATCTTTTGCAAACTGGCTGGCGTGTATCCATTTTCACGGAAAACTTTGGCAGCGTCGAGCGCCGTTCCCTGACCTTCGGCAATGTTGATCAGAGCGCCGCGCGTCCGAGCAGAAGCCGCATCAGGCGCATCAATGAACCGGGTATCAATGCCGGCGGTTCCTGTCCGCTGGGCCAGCCCTACCCGGTTGTGGCCGTTCACGACGTAGGCTTTGCCGTCGGCAGGATCACGCCACGCATGGACGATACCCGCAAAGTCCGGGTTGAAGGCTTTGGCGTCGGTGAGGCTGCCGGAGGAGCCGCCTTTGCCGTAGCCGATCTTATACTGGAACCTGTCCGGGTCCAAATGAAGCTGACTGACGGGGAAGCCCGACACAAGGCGGGCATCAGCGGACGGGCCGACGGGTGCCGTAGACGCTTCTGCGGGTGCTTGCGGCACTTTGCTGAGTGGAAGCCGAGAAGCCTGCGGCTGAGGGGCAAAGGTGCCATCTGTGTAGCGGCCTGCGCCGTTCATGCCGGGCAGGGTCGGATGCAGGGCTTTCTCTTCCGCGCTGCCGGGGCGCGGCGGCAGGGTAAGGAGCGGGAGCTGCGTCGGCTTCGGCACGGCGGCAGGCGCAAGCTGAGAAGCCGGCTGCGCGGCGGGCGGCATGGCCTGGCTGGAAAGCACGGGCATGGAGGCAGGTGCAGGCGTGGACATCGGCGGCAGTGTAGTTGACTGAACGCCCGCAGGGGGCAGCGTGGGCGGCACAGCAGGGCTTGCGGCGACGGGAGGGGGAGCGAAGGCAGGAGAAGCGGACGGCGCGGGGAGTGTCGGCCTCTGCATGGCGCTAAGACTGCCGACAGCGCTCCCTGCGGACGCCGGCGGGCTTGTGGCCCCTGCGCCTGCCATGTTCCCTGTCTGCGCCGCTCCCGTAGACCCGATGTTAATATCACCTACGTGCGGCGTGATGCGATCTGCCGCAGCGCTGTCCCGAACCGCTTTGTAGCCGGGATAGGCATCCACGACGGCTTTCCCCAAACTCCGGCTCATGGCGGCGTTTGTCAGCTCGTCAGCAAGCCCTGTGCCGGGAAAGTGCTTGCGGGCGATGGTCGCCGCCGCGTTCACTGCCGCGTCCCCGACATTTCCGCCCGTGATCGTGCGCCCGTACTGAGTAGACGCCACTTTCATATCCTGCCCAGCGGCCACGGCCTTTTGTGCAAACCCGCGCAGGGCAGAAGCCGAAGCGCTGTTGCCTGCCGCTTCGGCTGCGTCCGCCGCCGCCGACAGCTTCCCGCCGGTACTCAAAAGGCTGGACGCCCCCACGTCCAGCGGGATTTTGGCAGCGCTCACCAGGGCGATGACGTTCATCATCTGGCCGACCGGGTTGTTCAGCGTTTCGTTCTCAATGCCGGGACCGAGGGACTTGCCAAACGCCGGCAGTGTGCCATGCACGGCGGCCTCTGCGCCGTGTGCAAGAAGGCCTGCATGACCGCCGGGAACAGTCAGGTCGGCCACGGCGGCAGGGGCTTGTGCTACGCTCTGCTGGTTCATGCGCGAAAGCAGGGTATCCGCGCCTTCACTGTTGCTATCCATTGCGGCAGTGTCCGCATACTGGGAAGCATTGGCAGACTGGCCGGGGGCGGACTGCGGCCCTGTCAAATCGCTCCAAAGGCTTTTGGCCGTGCTGCCGAGGCTGTCTAGCTGGCTATGGAACGTGCCTTCATGCCCGTCCGCGCCGATGATACGCTCGGCAAAGGGCAGAAGGCCGGACGGAGCCGACGGACTAGCAGGAGACGCTGCCGGCACTTGTGCCGGGCCTTGCACTTGTGCCAAGCCTTGTTTCGCGGCGGCCTGAAGGAACTGAGCATACTGCGGCAGCTTGGGAGCCGTGGGACTTGCCGCCAGCGCATTGACCGACCCCTGCACGGCGCTTTGATAAGCGGCCTTGTTTTCAGGCGTCGGCTGGGCTTGGTACTGCTGGCCTGCCGTGTCCATCGCAAGGAACGCATGGCCGATAGGGTCGGCAGCCTTCGGGTCCACATAATTCTCTGCGGCGGGCGTGGTGCCGTCGTAGGCGGGCGAAAACAGCACCGAAGGAGCATTCGGCGGCGGCGTGAACAGCGGCGTATAGTCATTCGGACCAACCCCGTCCGCAGGCCCACCCGGCACGGTAACTTTGCTTGGAGACAGCGCCCGCTGAATGTCGGCGAGCGGCACGCTTGACAAATCAGGCGCGGGCGGCGTTTTGCCGAGGGGCGTCTTTCCAAGCGGCGACGTTCTGTTGAGCGCTGCGGGCGGCGTCTGCATGAGCGCCTTCTGAATGGCCGCCGTGGGGACGCCGGACAAATCCTGACCGCTAGGCGTGGGCGGCGAACTGGCAGGGAGCGGCGGCAGGCCGGCCCCGGAGGGCGGGGCCGCCAACGCTTTGGCGATAGCATCCGTCGGGACATCAGATAGGTCCGGCGCTGCGGTTGTTGGCGTCGGCATTAGCGTCTCCCCGGCTTTGCCATTTCAGCGGCCCACTGAGCGCGTGTGGCCGTGCGCCCGTTGATCGTTATCATGTCGCTCGCTGCCCCCGGCGAGCGCGGCGGCAAAGCAGGCAATGGGCCGGCAGAAGGTGCAGAAATCCCTTGCACGAGTTTTCCTGCACCGGGAATGATGCCAAAGCCCCCACCGACCGGGTTCGCCGGGAGAGTTGACCCGTTTACCCCGCCTCTGAGGATGGACTGAAGCTGATGGTACTCATGTGCGCCGGGGCCGGTGGGATTGCCGTTTGTGTCCAGTGTCACAAGGGGCGCGGACGGCTTGCCGAACATATCAGGCTTGCCGGGCATCGTCAGGGTCGTCATACGCTGGTTCAGCCGGGCCGTGAGCGCGTCTCCTGCTACGCCATTGCCGCCTAAACTGTTTCCCCGAGCATTCACGCCTTGCTGTGCAATGTTCGCCATCACGCTGTCATGGGCGGCCTTCTCCGAAAGCCCCTGCCGCTGCAAGCCGATCTCCTGCTGCTTGGCACCGACCAGCGCGTTCTGATAGTCCTGCAAGCTCTTGAACTGCTGCACCTTCAGGCCGTAATTCTGGCCGAGGGCATTCGTCTGGGCGTTCTTGCCGGCAATCGTCGCCGCTTGCATGGCGTTCGGCGTATAGGGCGGCGTGAGCGTCGGAGGTCCTAGAACCGGCGTTCCGTCGGGCAAGGTGGGGTTACGCACTCCCGGCACAGCGTAATTGGTGCCGTTGATCTGGTTGAAGCGGGCCGTTGCCTGCGCCTGCTGAGGAAGCGGGAGCAGACCAACACTGTTCTGAAACAGCATGTCGGTCTTAGAAAGTGTTCCCGCTGCGCCCGCGTTCAAGGCAGCGATCTTTGCACCGACGAGCGGCGGCTGACGAAGCGGGTTCACCAAAGGCGGCGCACTTCCAGCAGGGGCGCTTGTTCCAATGGGGACACTCGGAGGCGGGAGAGTAGGCGAAACACCGGAGGGTGTCATGCCGGAAAGACCTGACAAAGAGCCGCCGAACCCACCCGAAGAAGGGGCGGAAGGGGAAGCCGCAGGCATATTTCCGACAAGGCCGCTTGGAGGCGGCAGGGCAGGGCTGACGCCTGTAATCATCGGGGCAGGGGCCGTGTTCCTGCCCATGCCGGAAAGCCCGACGCCCGGCGCTGAGAACGACGCGGGCGCAGGCGGAGCGCCGGGGACTCCGGTTTGTGAAACGCCGGGACTTCCCATCGGGGCCGGGCCGAGAGTGCTGGTGATCGGGTTGAACTGAGGCGCACCAGGGCCACTCGCGGGCGAAGAAGAACTGGCAGGCGAAGATGCAGGCGGGCCACCCATGCCGGGGAACAAAGAACTGCTGAACGAGGTGCCGTTCTGCCGGTCAAACGCATCGGTGTAGGCTTTCACGGTTTCCGGCTGCTCGTAGTAGAGGTTCGCCAAATCACCCGGCAGAGCTTTCAGCGCATTGTCGCGCATCTGCGCCTGCACGGTGCCAGCCTTGATCGTGGCAACACTGCCCATCGCGGCGGCGCGGGTACTTGCGACATCCTGCGCTGTTTGGTTTCGCCCGTTGTACCAGTTGCTTTGAGCGGCTTGGAGTTTGCTTTCGCTGGCCTGTTTCTGAGCTGCGAGGTTGCGGCTGTAAACCGTGCCATAGGCGTTTAGGTAGCTTGAATTATAATCCTGCCCTGCTGCCGTAAGTGCTTGTGTCAGTCCGAGTGTGCTAATTGCCATGCGCCCGGTTTCCTTTCTTCACTTGGTCCGTCTTCCCCCGGCCATTTGCACTATTCAGCATCGCACGAATGGCGCGGCGAACCAAAGCGCTTCGGTTCACGCGCTGGGCGAGGGAAAGGGCGTCAAGTCCGGCAAGGTCTGAATGGCGGAGCGTGACACTGACCGGCTTCACGGGTTCCGCGAGTTCACGGGCTAAGGCGCGGCGGCAATCCGGCGGCGGTGAATGATCTAAGGCAGCAGCTAAAGGCATAACAGCATTCCTCCCGGCATGATATTGGTTCTAGGTGTTACCTAGTAAAATCATAACATTAACTATAACAAGTATACCAGAAAAAGCCCCCGTTTCCGATGGAAACGGGGGCGTGGAACGATCTTTTTGAGGCGATTATGCCCTGTGCTTCAGAGTGTAGTTTCTCCGGGAGGCGGTTGCACGAGCGGGGCGCTTGCCCCTGTCTGGTCGCTTGCCTCGGACTGTGGCGGCGGATCGGCAGCAGCGAAACCCGCCGCGCTCATGGAGGCTGATGGCGTACCACTAGAATAACTGACGGAGACCACACCGCCCGACGAGTTCGCCTCAATGGAAGCCATAGACACTCCCTGCTGCGCGAGATGAAGCACGCACCACCCGCTTGAAGCAAAGAGCTGAATGTCCGGCATAAGGTCGCTCCCGTAGAGGTTAAGCCGTGTGCCGTCGCTCTGCGGGTAGAGGCCAAGCAGGGGGCGGCCCGTCGTCGTTCGGAACACCAAGCCACCATCCGGCACGGTGATGAAGTCTCGCGTGTCAGGAGCAAGGGAAACATCAGAAGAATTAGGCGTTGCCTCCGTCGCTGCCTGGTCCATTCCCCGTATGGGGTCGCCGTAAGGGGCATCAGAATACTGCGTTGCGAGCTTATGAGCCGCGCCCATGTGGAGGATGTGAAGCGCCTCCTTTGCGCCTTCAATATCGCCCGCGCCGAGTGCCATCAATCCCCGGCTGGCCGTGGCGCTCTGGGCATAGAAGAAATTGGCTTCGCGGATGTCGGGAGCGAACAGGTCAAAGAGGGCCTGCTTGGCAGAAGGTTCCTGTTCCTCTGACTGCGGCGGCAACGCAGCGCGGACTGCTGCCAACTCCTCATCGGTCATGCCTCTGGGGGTTTCTGCCGCTTCTTCCTCGGTCGGAATGTACGGCGTGTTTCTCTCGGTTTCGTTTGCGTCTTCCATCTTTACTCCTTCACCAGCCCCACCCGTTAATTTTTCTTGCTCAGGCCGTTCCATATTCGTATCCTTCCCTAGCGCCCAGGAGCCAGAAGCCACTCCATGAGACTAAACGATTGCCTGGAAGCTGACACCGCTTCCAAGCTCTGCAAAAAAACGGCCAGAAAACAGCGGGTGTTATACACAATGTCTGAGCCTAACAGTTGTTCCGGGCTTGCTGGATTGAATACGGTCTGCCGAAGTTGCGGCCCCATATAAAGCCCGCGTGTTGCCACGCATAAGACGCTCAAATCTCCGCTGAAAATATCAATCTCTGTTGCAGATGCTGAGATGTCAGCCAGCCTTGCATCGTATGCGTACAATCCAGACATGGGATAGTAAGAGTAACCATCGGCCAAATTGCCAGCAGAGGCCAGTTTCAAGCCGTCAGGATTTTTTGGATTTAGAAGCCAAGCAGCTCTCTTAAACTGAGTCAGCCCATCTTTATCTAAAGTGCTCTTAACTTCTATAGTTTTGAGTACCGAGTCCATCGGATAAATACCATGACTACTATGCTCTAGCAGAGGCGGGAGCAGCCGCTTGTCATAAATAATTAAGTCGGTTTGTGCGCTTTGCCGGTTCCATTTATCTACTATCAAGCCGCTCCCAACACCAAATTGTATCGGAAGAACTGTTTCCAGCAAGCTCTTCAAAAATGCCTCGCGCAGAAACCCCTTTTCGCCTTGATGTGACAGTTCACCAGTTAGTTCATAGAAGTTCCATAGGTCTTTGATTCGAGCATCCAAAAGCTGTTGGAACATGGCTGACCCTCCTGTGTGCGATTAACTTCCCTGCTCCTCCCTAAACACACTCGGCACGATCTCGTCAATCTGCTGTGCAAGCCCTGCCGTCGCCGCCGTCTGATAACCCTTCCACGCGCTCCTGCCCTGCTGCACGGCGTCCCTAAGCTGCTGCTGGGCGTCCGGGTCAGCCGGCGCGTCCTTCTGGGCCAGCATCGCGGCGACGTGGGCTTCGCGGGCCTGGTCCAGCGCGAGCCGCGCCTGGTCTTTGTCAGTGTTCATTCGGTTTCCCCCTCTGCCGGCGCTGCGCCTGGCACATATTCCAGCAGATCGCCGACGCCGACGCCGAAGTAAGCACACAGAGCGTCCAGCGTGTCACCGTCAATGCGCTTGATCGGTTCACGTCCGAGCAGGCGCGAAAGCGTGTTCGGGTTCAGCCCCATATCCTTTTGCATCACCTCATAAGTCAATTTTGAGCCGACTTCTTCTTCCTTGCGAAATCGAAGCTCGCGCACTTTGCTATAAATCATGCCTGCCTCCCTTGATTACGCCCCATTGTACCGCCGGTTGCCAGTCTTTGTCAATAGCAATACTACTGCTAGTGCAGAAAAATACTTTGCAAAATAATCAAAAACCCATGCTAGAGGTATTGACACTGCTACTTATAGCGGGTAAAATACATACATAAGAGCAGATAATACTACTGCTAAATAAGAAAAGAGATCTGAACCATGAACATCACCGAAGCCTTTGTCAAGACCGCCTTCATCACGAACTCTGCCCTTCGCGCCAACACCATCACCGCGCTTGTCGCCGGAGACCTGGAAATCTGCGATAACTGCGGCTTCTGCATGACGCCCGGAACCATGTGCGAAGTGTGCGAAAACGAATGGGCCGACCAGATGGCCGCAAGAGAAGAAGAGATGAACTTCGGACGCCATGACATGATGGCCGGACGCTACTAAGAACTAATCACTAAACCAAAAGGGGAGGGACAGCAGACCTCCCCACTTCCCCCGAAAGGACAAACGACCATGACACAGACAACTGACTTCGCAGAAACCGACCACGTTCTTATCACCGCCGCCGGGATCGAAGCGTTGACCAGCGCCGAGACCGTTCCCGATGACGCCGAAGACAGCGCGGGAGAAGACGCCTTCACGCCGGACACTGCCGATAAGGTGAACTGGGTTTTGGGCAAGATCGCGGACCGCCGCGCCGCCGCCGCTCGCATTCGGGAGAACGCCGAGCTGATGGCGAAAGCCGAGGACCGGGAAGCCGACGCCCTGGAATGGCGCTTCGGCCCGGCCCTGCAAGCCTACGTCCGCCAAGAGCTTGAAGGCGGCAAGAAGAAGTCAATCCGGCTTTTCAACGGCGTCCTGGGATACCGAACGCGCCCCGCCGGCGTGTCTGTCACCGATGAGGCTGTTGCGCTCTCCTGGGCCTCACAGAACCTCCCTGCCGCCGTTCGGCAGTCGCTGGACAAGAAGGCGCTGGCCGAGGCCCTGCTGGAAACAGGAGAGGCTTTGGACTTCGCCCGGCTGAATGCCCCGGAGGAAGTCTTCTACATCAAGTGAGAATGCTCACGCTGGCCCGCGCCTTCATCGGCGCGGGCTTCTTTTACCCCCGAAAAACCTGGTAATTT
>CAXSZN010000064.1:0-5015 GCA_964241935.1 uncultured Armatimonadales bacterium | reverse complement strand
ATCACAGACACATTTTGCTGGGTTTCCGACAGCACAGGAGACAAACGACCATGACCGAGAAAAAGAACTATCAGCGCCCCGAGCGGCTGGCCGGACTGGAAGAATACGCTGGCGCGGGCGTCACCGTCCGCTTTGTGGCCGAACCTGCGCCGCGCGGCGAGCAGTCCCTCGCGGCCCTGGACATGGCGAGAAACTTTGACGCTCTGCCGGACATGGAGCAGGATCGCCTGCAAGCCTTTGTGGAGAGCGCCTGGAAGCGGCAGGAGGGGGACGAGAAGGCGCGGCAGGAAGCCCAGCGCCGCTTTGAGCGCATGGACTGGCTGGTGTACGTCGTCGGCCTTCGCCACGAGGGCTGGACCCTCGGGGACCTGTGCCGGCACATGGGGGAGACGGAAGCGGAGGCCCAAAGTCTTGACGGGATCACGCAGGCCGTGGAAGCCTGGCTGCAAAGTGAGCAACAGAAAGGGGAACAGCAAAAAAGCGAAGCCAGAAGCGAGACGGAAGGCGGGGCCGTCGAAGCCGCCACACCGCCGCTGGGACATGCTCACGCCGGAACGCCGGGAGAAGCGTATCTTGCCGAGTTCCTGCCGGGCGTCACCGACTACTATGATGCCGACTGGCTGATGGAGAGCATCAACAGCGGGGCGCTTCTTGTTTGCCCGCGCTGCCATTTCCTGCGCCTGCAAAACAGGCCGTTCCCGCTGGAGACAGTGATACTCCGGCGCATCGAGTCGGGACAGATGCCTGCGCCGGCGGACGACTGCGACGTGTGCCTGTACCTACCGGCTTCCTGCGAGCTTCCCGTGGTGCCGGTGGACATCAGCCGAGCTCTAGCGGGGGCGGCTGAGGATCTGGTGGAGCAAAGAAAAACGCGGGCGATGGCGCTGCACGCGCTGTGGGAAGGGACGGTGAACGCCGCCGACGCGCTTCTGTGGGCGCGGATGGCCGACGCGCTGGAAGACGTGCGGAAGCTGCCGCAGACAGGCGGATAAGCCCCTACGCTGCGGTTGCAGACTGTAACCGCAGCGACTTCCTCAAAGAAAAAAGCCCCTCAATGAACAAGCACACAGTGAGAAGAAACAATCGCACAGTGAAGACGAACGCTGAAGATCCGAACCGAGAAGAGCCGCAAGCAGTGAAGCTCGCAGCCGAAGAAGTGCTTTTCCCGCTCGGCACGATGGGCTTTTGCCTGATAAAGCCGATGACGATCGTGGATGGTGAGCGGGTGATCCAGGCGGAAACGGAAAGACGCAGGCCCATAGAAAACGACTTTGCCTGCGTCGGTGACACCCTGTTCATTAGTCTGGTGGATGGCCGGTACACGCACTGCGAAGAGGAGGGCGGCGTGGTGATCGTTGACGGGAAGCTGCATGGGATACTGCGACGGGTATAGAGAGGCAAGACCGGAACCACACAAAAAAATCTGCTGTCAGAAATAAATTTGACGGGCCGTGCTATCTGTGTTACAATCAGACTGTGACGCTGAACACCGAGCGTCCTCATAGCCTCGCCCCGCTTGCTCCGTCTTACTAGAAAGAGACACGCATGATCTCACTTTCTGCGCCCCTCCGTTTGTGCGCCCCTTCGCTTGCGCGCCCGTGGTTCCTCGGTAGCCTAATGGCAATTCTTGCTTTCAGCCTGCTTGCTGCTCCTGATACCCGTGCCGGAACCTATGACTGGACCGGCACCGACCCCACCACCGGCAGACCAATGTACAGCCCTGCCTACAGCGGCGGCACAACAAGCGAAACTTCTGCCACAACCAACACCCATGTTTCCGGGCAGCCTGACACGCTGGACACACGGCCCTCGCCGCCGAACTACGTCGGCATATCCAACGTCTTCTGCTATCCGGCTTCTAATGGCAGCGCCACCTCTTCCACGGATAGTGCTAGTGGCCCCCTCAACGCCACGTTCACCTGGCAGCCCGCCTTTGCCGGTGAGCCTGCGCCCTCCGCCGTCATCATCCAGGAAAACTGTAGTGTCACGATGGCGTGGAGTTACTCCGGCGGCGCTACGCTGACCGGCTCCGACAGTACGGGCTTTGGGCAGAGCGGCAGCATCAGCGGCAGCACGGGTAACAACGTCACCATCAGCGGCACGAGCTATTCAGGTGCGTCGGGGGGCAGCAGCGTGAGCGCTCCGGCGTGTTCCGCCAGCGCGAGTCAGAGCGGCAGCAGCGGCACGGCGGGGGGCGCTCAGGCAAGTTTTACGGTTACCTACAACGCAACGGCTACTCCCGTCACCATCAGCCTCAGCGGCACTCTGGTCAACAGCAACACGGGCCAGCCAGTTCTAGACAGCAGTGGCAACCAGCAGATTTTGATAGGCCAGCCGTGCACGGCTACTCTTGTCGGCATTCCTACCAGCAACGGATGGAAGACGACGAACCTTTCCTGGACAGTCAGCGGCTCAACTTTGGCTGTTTGGGGCGGGAACAACACCTCGTCGACATACCTTCCTTTTCTGAGTCCCAACAATTCCACTTCTCCCAGTTGGTACTGGAGTGACCTGGGACCTAAATCCACGGCTGAGAAAGTCACTTGTACGGCGACAGTAACCCCGCCTGCCGGAGAGGGCGCAGCATTTCCCATCAGCGTGACACAGAATGTCACTGTTTATGTGCCGGGATGGACTTGTACGGGAACTGCCGGTACTATGCAAATCAACTCCTTGTGGCCTTCAGGCAACGGAACCGACTTGTGCCTCTGGGCCGGTCCCCTAAGTGGCACTAATGGCAGAGGAATGACTTGGACTGCCACAGTTTCAGCCCCGGCTGGGTGCCCTGCTCTCGGCACGGGCGTTTTAGAGATGGTGCAAATCGAAACCCCCAACTCTATCTATGTTTCGACAGCGGGAACTACCTACAAAAGGTCGAATAACGGTCAGCAGGGCTTGGACTCCACCTACCCCTATCCATTTTCTGCCCCAAGCTATACATCCGGTGACAGCCCAGGCTTTGATTTAACTTCACATTCGGCTGCCTCCGCACAGCTACAATACCAATTTGTAGATACTCTGATGTTCGAGCCGTCAGGGGGCGGTCAGTATGTTCCTCTAGCGAACTATTCCTGGTCAACTCCTGCAAGCTCGACAGCCTCGGTCTCTCCTGCTGGGACCACGAACTTCACAGCAAGCAACACTTTCCCGTCATGGACGCAGAATGTCGGGAACGCAAGTTATACCTGGATACCCCAGTGACTAACCCATAGCATGTCAACAGACCCATAAACAAAATTGTAGAAAGAAGGAAACAGACGATGAGAATCAGTATGAGCCTCTTAGTCATTGCAGCTATGTTGTCGATTGCGGGTGCTGCATTAGCAGCCCCGTCCGTTACTTCTGCTCCAGAGTACGACCGGCCAGTAACGGGAGTAAGTGGAACACCCAGCCAGCAAAAGCAATACGAAGAAATGATTGCCGAGTCTGGGCAGCTAGGCCATGATGCTGCCGCTGACCTTCATGCGGGCCGATATGCCCGAGCGGAGGCAGAAGCGCGTCAATCGTTGTCGCTAAATCGGGGTAACGGAGTCCCCGCAGGAGTTCTCGCGGGGGCTTTAGAACGGTAGGGCAAAGATCAGGAAGCACTTGAAGCATACCGCGTCATGGTGGTAGATGAGAAGGCTGGCTATCCCCGTGTTCTGCTGCCCTTTGCCTTTCTGCTCTTGAAGTCCGGGCAGTGGGCACAGGCGGTGGCAGTCTACAATCAAGCACTGCCCTCTCTTGGACACGAGGAACTAGAGCAAATCACCAGCCACTTCTCGCCGGATGATCCGCAGCCTGAAGCGCTGGCAACGGCTATCCACTTGGAGCGCGGCCAGCTTTATACTGATGCTACGGATTGGGCGGGTGAACTCCAAAATACGGAAGCGATGGGGGAGTATCAGAAGGCGTTGCAATTGGCTCCTGGGAATGCTTTGACGAACTATTACTATGGCCTAGGCTGGCAGAAGCTCACTCCTGCTGAGCGTGTGAAGTTCGGCACGGCCCAGCAGGCGAAAGCGGCGCTGCAAAAAGCCGCCAAGGTCGGCAACGCGAATGTAAAAGCGGCGGCGCTGAAGGCGCTGAAGAGCGCGGGGTAAAGCGAACAAAGCAGGAACGCCCGGTCTCCTCTGAGACCGGGCGTTTTTTATTATAGGGTTAGCGGCTGGCGAAGGTGAGGCTAACAGCGACTTGCTCCTAACAGATTGGCACAGACGGCTTCTTCTTTTGGCTTTCTTGTTGCCCTTTCTACTACCAGTGCTCTCTTTATAAAGGGACGGTTACCTTCTCTTTCTCTTTATAAAGAGACTGTCTCTTTTTTCTCTTGTTCTTAGTCTTTCTTCTTAGTCTTTATAGTCCCCGTCAAGAAAACGAGTGTATTGTATACGCCTGAATGCTCCTGACGGCGCGTCATAGGCAATACCGCTTCGTTTCCTTGTCCAGCAGGATTCTTTCACTTGTTCGTTCAACTGTCTGGCATCTAATCACACCGGAGCCACGCCCATGAGACGCCGACCCGCACCGCCCGCACCGAGCCAATCTGCTGGAAAGGATGCTCAGCCAAGTGAGGAACCGCAGCCGGAAGCCGAAAAATCCTTCCAGTTTGAAGCTTATGCGGGTGCACGGCCCAGGAGAGACGGCCTTTTCGTCACCGTGGAGATCAAAGGGCGGATCACCGTGAGCGCCGAGGCAAGCCGTGTGTTTGGCACACCCGAAGCCGTTGAAATGCTATACGACCGGCACAAGAACGTCCTGGCAATCCGTCCTGCGAGCCTGAAAACGAGATACGCACTCAGAACAGGTCCCCGCAAACCCCGCCCCACCGCAGGGGCAGGCAGCTTTACTATCAGCGGGATCGGATTCTGCCGCTACTTCGGTATCCCCACCACGACCAGTCGGCGCTTCCGAGTTGAGGTCTTTGACGGAATGCTGATTGCCGACTTGAACAAGCCACTTACTTAGGGCCAGCGCTCCCTTTCAAGGCTTTTGGCGGATTTGTCGGAGGTTTTCCTGTGTTCCTCATTTCCCATTGT
>CAXSZN010000063.1:0-27256 GCA_964241935.1 uncultured Armatimonadales bacterium | reverse complement strand
CATTATCTTATGCAGACCGGAGCGATCGCCGTGATGAACACCCGCACCGCGCACTGGGCGGGAAGGCAGGAGAAAGAAACAGCCCAAGCGGCGCTGCTGACACTGGGAGCCGGATCAAGAGCCGCAGGAACCGGTGCCTCGGCAAACTTTCTGCCGGCCCAGGCGGCTTTGCCCGGAACCACCCTGCATGCCGATGCACTGTTTCAGCGGCGGACCGGCCTGGTGCCGCAGGACGGCCGGTCGGTTTGTGTAGACTGGCCCAGGGTCGTCCAGGCAAATACCGATTTAGGCTACGATCTGCATCTCGGCAGCCTTGCAGACACGCTGACGGCGCAAGGATACCGGATCGCGGCAGGCGGAGGACCCAATGCGGACTGGGTCGCGGCCAGCAGCAGCGGAGTCGTGCAGCACGTCTCGAAACTCCAGGCAGCGCCGGGACTGTGTTTGATCTGGGACGCCGGTGTGGATGCGTCGGCGGCAGATGCTTTAATTGGGGACGCTTCAGCGAAAACGGCGGCAATCGGCTGCCGCCTTGTTATTCTTTCGCCCTGCGCTTCCGATACGGGCGTTGCACGAAATGATCGGCTGACGCCGGTTCTCCTGTGGGGCAAGGATGTTCCGGCGGGCCTGCTCCTTTCTTCCTCGACGCGGCGTCCTGGACTGGTAACAAATACCGACTTTGCTCCGGCTGTCGCCGATTATTTTGGAATAAGACGCGGCGAGTTTTATCCGCTGCCCTTTGGCTTTGCTTGGTCGGTCAAAACTGCGTCGGAAGGTGCCAAAGCTGCCGCGCAGATCAGCCGCAACGCCCGGCAGCAGGCGCAGGGAATGCGTTTGCTGCCTTATTTGGCGGTGGCGCTTGGACTTGGTCTGCTTGGGGCTACGGCCGCTCTGCGCCGGAGGATCGCACCGGGCGCGTGGCTGCTGACTCCTCTTGCCGCCCTGCTCGCCGCTCTGTTTGCTGTTTCGCAGACCTCTTTTTGGGTGCTGCTGCCGTGTCTGCTTGGGCTGACGCTTGTTTTCGCTCAAAGGCTCGGCAGTCGCAGCACAAGCTTGGCTCTGGCTTTCTGCGTGACCCTGATACTGATAAGCGACATGGTCACCGGCAGTTGTTTCATGCAGCGCAGCCTGCTGGGATACTCCGCCATTGAAGGCGCACGCTATTACGGCATCGGCAACGAAGCAATGGGACTGCTGATCGGTGCAGCGCTGATTGTTGTGGCCCACTGTTGGGCGGCAGGCAAAGCCGCTCGCTTCCTGCTGACACTCTTGATGGGCATGATTGTCTTGCTGCTCGGAACAGAAGGTGCCAAAGCCGGCGGGGTGCTGGTGTCGCTGGCCGTCTTCGGAACATTCCTGTTTACCGCTTCCGGGCGGCGCATGACCGGGCGCTTGGCCGCCCTGCTGGCAGCAGTTGTTTTCGGCGGCATGGCGGTTGCGGCGCTAGGCGATGCGTTTCTTGTTCACACGCAGTCGCATATTGGGGAAGCTGTGCGGCGCATCGCGTCCGGCGGGCCTGCTGAAGCGGTAGATATTATACGGCGCAAGCTGAGCGTGGAGGGACGCCTCGCGTACCATAGCGCCTGGGCGGTGCTTCTTTGGGCGGGTGTCGTTTGCACGGCGCTGCTATGGAAGCAATCGCCGCCGCGCGGGCGGGACGAAGCAGGACTGCGTTTGGCCGGAGCCGTTGGCGTCCTTGCCTGTCTGTCCCTGAACGACGCCGGGGTTATTGCCGCCGCCTTATTTGTTTTGCTGCTATGGTGCCAGGCCGCCACGCAAAAAGGCCTCCCCACTCTGGAAGGTTCCAAAGCGGAGAGGCCGTCAAGAAAGACTTGAAAGTCTCTACTGACCTGGTGTTGCAGCTGCGCCCGGCGTCGCCGGTGCGGCGGGAGCAGCAGGCGTTGCGTTCGGGTCCGGTGCGGGCGCGGCAGGTGCGGCGGCATTCGGGTCCGGTGCAGGCGCGGCCGGGGCGGCAGGCGGCGTCGGCGGAGTTGCATCCATCGGTGCCGGAGCGGGCGCGGCTGGCGGCGTCGTGGTATCGGTGGACGGAGTTGACGACGTTGTTGAAGCGTCCGGTGGCATCAGAACTTGATTAATGATATGAATTGTACCGTTGCTTGCCTGAATATCAGCCTTAGTCACGGTCGCTCCATTCACCAGCAAGCGGCCTCTCCTGCCCTTAGTAACCTGAAGGGTCGAGCCTTCTACTGTGGGAGGCGAGGTCGGCGTGGTCATCGCCAGTGCATCCGAAGCAGTGACATTTGCGGGAATGACATGGTAGGTCAGAACCTGCTTCAACTTAGCGGGGTCCGCTTCCAGAGCATCCAGCGCACCCGCCGGGAGCTTTGCAAACGCCCTGTTATCCGGGGCGAACACCGTGAACGGACCTGGGCCCTTCAGCGTCTCGACCAAACCGGCGACTTGCAGAGCCTTGACAAGTGTGCTCAGGTTCGGTGCAGCCATCGCTGTATCAACAATGTCCAAAGTCGGTGTCGCGGAGGAAGTCGAGGAGGCTGACATCGGCGCGGAAGGCGTCATGGGTGCCATCGGCGGCGTGGAGGCAGACGAGCTGCTCATCGGCATCGCCATCATGCTGTCGCTCTTGCCGAGTGACTTCTCGTACTTGTAAAGGGCATCGTAGTCCGAGATGTCCTGCTTCTCTTTGTCAACGCTGTATACATCGCTGAGCTTCAGGTTGTACTCGGTGGCGATGGAGGGAAAAGTCTGACCACGCTCGACCATGCCGGCGACCTGATCAAACGGAAAGCCGGTCTCTTTGGAAACCTTGATGATGCCGGCAATCTCGTTGTCCGACAAGCCGCGTGCCCGAGCCTGCTCCAAGTTCGTGGCATCAAAATAACGGTTGTTCAGGATTTTGTAGTCTGTCGGCAGGCTCGACGGGTCGCTGGACATGGAAGAACCAGACGTGGAAGAACCGGACATGGACGGGCTGGACATCGGTGTCGGCGCTGCCGAGCCGGAAGTGCCGGCATCAGGCGCGGTGGCCGGGGCTGCCGGCGTACTTGTCGCATCCGGAGTCGTAGGACTTGCTCCAGGAGCGCCGTTGGCAGGCTGTGTGCCTGCGGTTGCGTCCGGGGCCTGGGCAAAAGCGCCGGGCGCAGCCGCCGCAAGCATGGCAGCAACGGCGCTGGCAAGCGCCAAGCGATGCAAATTTGTTCGTGTGGACATGGGTGGGGAGGCTCCTTTTTACTAAAACCGCTCTCAGACCGCCATCGCGGTCGAGGCTTACATCGGTTAAGTTCTGCCTCGTTATACCTCTGAACTGGACAGAACAAAACATAAAGATGACTCATCAAATAAAATAATTCTGGAAACATACCTAAGACCATGGCTGGACGCACTTATCTGACACGCTATCTAGGCGAAAACGGCGCACTCAAACTAGCACTGCCGGGCTTTGTCCCGCGCCGCCAGCAGCAGACCGTTGCTGCGGCGATCGAAACGGCAATGGCCGCGCCCGGCGGCATCGCCCTCGTGGAAGCCGGCACCGGCGTCGGCAAGACGCTCGCTTACCTGCTGCCGGCACTCCAGCACGCCAAACCGAACTGTCGGATTGTCATCTCGACGCACACACTTGCGCTTCAAAGTCAGCTTGCCGACAAAGACGTGCCGCTGGCACAGTCGGTTTGGAAGAAGCCGGTCGAAGCGGCTGTCGTTAAAGGACGCGGCAACTATCTCTGCTTGCAGGACATGGATGCCGCCCGCAGCGACTTGTGGACCGTCGGCGACCCGCAGTTCGTGCAAATCGCCAATTGGAGCCGGACATCAGGAACCGGCGATGTCGCCGAGCTGGACTTTTCTTATCCTCAATGGTCTGAGATTCGCGCGAACCCCGATACCTGCAAGCAGCAGGAATGCCGCTTTTTTGACCGCTGCTTTTACTACCGGATGCGGCGGGAAGCCCAGGAAGCCGAGATACTGCTGGTCAACCATGCACTCTTTTTGAGCGATTTAGCGGTTCGGCGCAGCGGCGAGCCTGACGCCAAACTGCTGCCGGACTACGACTTTGTCGTCTTTGACGAAGCGCACCATCTGGAAACTGCGGCTGCCGCCGCCTTTGGGATCGCGTTTTCGTCCGCGCGTCTTCCTAGCCTCATGGACAAATTGCGCCGGACAGCCCGCAGTTTAGACATGAACTTGGAGCGCCTGAAAGCGATTGAAAACAGCTCGCAGGCGCTGTTCGAGCCGTTCCTGCACGGCGTGCGGCCTGAGTTTGTCGTGTCCGACATCCTGCGCGGCGAGCCGGCCCTGCAGTCCGCCCGCGCTCAGGCCGCCGCCATCGGAACGCTTCTGGACTCGACTGCGACGGAGCTTCTGAAACAGGACACCGGCGGGCAGCCGGCCCTGAAAGACCGGGTGGACGGCCTGCGCCGGCAGTGCGTTCGGGCCAAAGAAGAGCTTGCGCTTGCATTCGGCGGCGACGACAGCAATTTTGTCCGGTGGGGATCACTTGGTCGCCAGAGCCGGCGCGGGCCGTCGGCGACAATCAACTGGACGCCCGTGTCGGTCGCGCCTATCCTGCAGGCCGCGCTCTGGAAGCAGCCGCGCTCCGTCGGCGCGGCGCTGATCTCGGCAACGCTTTCCACCGATGGCGGCTTCGGTTACGTCCGAAAGCGTCTCGGCATCAGCGATGCCGATCCGCAGGTGACGGAAACGATTGTCGGCTCGCCGTTTGATTATCCCCAAAACTGCCTGCTGTACCTGCCGCGCCATCTGCCGGTGCCGTCGGACGACCCCGGCTACATGTATGATGCAGTCAATGAGATGCTGGCCCTGCTGGAAGCCTCCAAAGGCGGCGCGTTTCTGCTGTTCACGTCGTACCGGGCGATGAATGCAGCGTATGACCAGATTACCCAGTCCGACTTGCCCTACCCTCTGCTGCGCCAGGGTGAGATGCCGAACCCGCGTCTTATCCAAACATTCAAGGAAGAAAAGAACGCCGTCCTGTTCGGCACCCAGTCGTTCTGGGAAGGGGTGGACATTCCCGGCGCAGACCTACGGCTGGTCATTATTGACCGCCTGCCGTTCGCCGTCCCGGACAGCCCGCTGCACAAAGCTCGCGTGGACGAGATCACGGCGTCCGGCGGCGACTGGTTCAACGACTTCGCGCTGCCCCAAGCCCAGCTTCGGCTGAAGCAGGGCTTCGGACGGCTCATTCGCACCAGCCGGGACCGGGGCGTAGTCGCCATTTTGGACACCCGCCTCGTTCGCAAGACTTACGGCCAGCGCTTTCTCCAGTTTCTGCCGCCGGCCCGCCGGGTTTACGACTTGGCCGAAGTGGAAACATTCTATCAAGAGCAGGAGTCCGCGCTTCCTGTCGCGAAATAACCCCTGAAAGACATCAAGAGAAAACTGAAGGAGTCACCCCGATCATGGCATTTGAAGTCCCCCCGCTGCCTTACGCCTACGACGCTTTAGAGCCGCACATTGACGAAGCAACAATGCACCTGCATCATGACAAGCATCATCAGGCTTATGTGACCAACCTGAACGCGGCGATTGAAAAGCATCCCGAGCTTGCCGGCAAGTCGCCGGAAGAGCTGATCAAAGACCTGAACGCGATTCCCGAAGACATCCGCCCGGCAGTCCGCAACAACGGCGGCGGCCATGTCAACCACACCATGTTCTGGGAAATCATGGGACCGGGCGGCGGTGAGCCGACCGGTGCTCTGCTGGAAGCTATCAACACCTCCTTCGGCAGTGTGGACGCCATGAAAGCCGCCGTCAACGACGCCGGCGTCAAGCGCTTCGGCAGCGGCTGGACCTGGCTGGTCAAAACCGCCGACGGTACGCTGGCCGTGGTCAGCACGGCAAATCAGGACAACCCGATGAGTGAAGGCCATACCCCCATTCTCGGCAACGACGTTTGGGAGCATGCCTACTACCTGAAGTACAACAACCGCCGCCCGGATTATCTTGCCGCCTGGTGGAACGCGGTCAATTGGGACGCCGTTTCCAAGCGCTTCGCCGGCTAGTTAAAGCACATGACAGAAAAAAGCCCTCGGCAGATGCCGAGGGCTTTTTTCATGGATCCGGTTCTTTACGTTCCCGGCGCGTAAACCTCAAAGCTGAACAGGGATACGCCGAACTTTGTCGCTCGCTTGGTCACATACAAACGAACAAACCGAGCGGCAGCGGGGGTGAACTTGATTGTCTCCGGGTCACCGGTGCCGTTTTGGGTTGCATAAACGTCGGTGTAATTCTTACCGTCTTGGCTGATTTGGATGGAATACGCGCTGGCATAGGCATCTTCCCACAGCAGCTTCACATGGTCAATCGTCACAGATTTGCCGAGATCAGTCGCTACCCACTGCGGGTCAGCAAACGAAGAACTCCAGCGCGTGGTGTCGTCGCCATCGGTAATGGCGGACGGCGGCGTATCCGCTTCCTGCACCGAAGAAGCCGTGACCGGGCGCCTGTACGCTAAGTCATGGACGTTCCGTACCGGCGGTGGCGGCTCATCACCCAGCAATGGGATCGGCTCCGTGTAGGTCGCGGCCAAACGCAGCGCCGCCCGCTGCCGGATGTCCCGCGACGACGCGCCGATCTGCACCTCGTAAGTACCGGCATCCGCCCGCCATTGCTTGCCCGGAACATCGCAGTACGCCAAATCACGCGGGCGCAGGGTCAAGGTGACGATTTTGGTTTGGCCCGGCAGCAGGTCCACTTTCTCGAAGCCTTTCAGCTCGCGCAGCGGCTTGTCTATTTTTGGCGCAGGGTCGTGAACATACAATTCGGCCACTTCAGCGCCTTCTCGCGAGCCTGTATTGGTGACGGCCACGCTTGCCGTCACCGTGCCGTTCGGCCCGAGCGACATCTGGGAAAGCCGCAAATCGGAATAACGGAACGACGTATACGACAGGCCGTAGCCGAACGGGAACAGCGGCGCGATCCGCGCCTTGTCAAAGTGCCGGTAGCCGACATAAATCCCCTCGGCATAGTTGACCTGACCGTTTTTGCCGGGGAAGTTGCCGAAGTCGGGGTAATCTTCGCGCCGGGCCGCAAGCGTTGTCGGCAGCTTGCCGCTGGGGTTGATGTCTCCAAACAAGACAGACGCAATCGCGCGGCCCCCTTCCTGTCCGGGGAACCAGGCTTCCACGAGTCCGGGAACCTTTGAAAGCCAGGGCATCAAGACCGGCGTGCCGTTGTTCAGTACCACAATCGTTTTAGGGTTCGCGGCGGCAACTGCGGCAATCAGAGCGTCCTGATCATGCGGCAGGGCCATTGAGGGCCGGTCTTGCCCTTCGCTTTCCGTGCCGGCCGTCGTCACAACGACAATCGCAACATCGGAAGCCCGTGCCGCCGACACGGCATCCGCGTAGGAGCTTTCGCCGGGCCGGGTCCAGTTGAAACGCAGCAAAGCATCGCCCCCGGCCTGAAAATACTCAATCTTCAAATCGTGCGGCTGCCCAGCCGTCAGCTTCATATCCACAGCCTCGGTCGCTGCACTGCCCTCAAACCAGTGATCAATCAAGGGCTTGCCGTCCAAAAACAGCCGAAAGCCGTCATCCCCCGTCAGCGACAGCGTGTACCGGCCCGTTGCCGGAGCTGTCAGCGTCCCCGTCCAGCGGACGCTGAAATTCGTGCGCGGTATGTCCGGCACCGGCGCGTTCTGCGACCAGTCGAATTGAAGCGCCGGGTCGGTGCGGGTCAGCGCCGGCTGGCCATCCAAATTGCGGTTCGCAAAGTACGCGCCGCGCAGCCCCCCGCCCAGGGCCGACGCCGGAACAGGACTGCCGCCGCTCTGCCCACCGGCATAGCGCACCGTCACGCCGCTGCCGACACGGGCCTGGATCCCCGTCAGCGGCTCGATCGTGTAAAACGGGCGGACGCCCGGACTGCCCGCCGAGTCAACCTGCATTCCCTTTGCACCCGGCCCGATGACGGCGACGGAGTGCAGCGCCGCCGTGTTCAGCGGCAGGATGCCACCCGCGTTCTTGAGCAGCACCATTCCGCCGCAGGCAGCTTGATACGCCAGCTTCTGATGCGCGGGGGAGTTGACCACGCTATGATCCTGCGTCAAAGGGCCGTCGAGCAGCCCGACCCGGATGACCGTCCGCAGAATGTGCCGGACGGAGTCGTCAATCTCGGCTTGGGTCACGCGCCCACTCTTTAAAGCTCGCGCCACTTTGTCGCGGGTCAAGTACTGCTCGCCCGGCATCTCCAGATCATTGCCGGCGCTGATGACCCCTGCCGTTTCATGCACCGCGCCCCAGTCGGACATCATCAGGCCGTCCCAGCCCCAATCGGTTCGCATGACGTCCGTCAGCAGGTACTTGTTGGCAGTCGCATAGTAGCCGCCGACGCGGTTGTAGGAAGCCATCGCCGACCACGCATGGCCTTCGGTGACGCCCATCTCAAACGCCGGCAGGTAAATCTCGCGCAGCGCCCGCTCGCCGACGTTCACATTGACGTTGAACCTGTCGGCTTCCTCGTTGTTGCAGGCGTAATGCTTGATGCAGGCGCCGACTCCCGTGCTCTGCATCCCGTCAATGTAGCTGACCGCAAGCTTTCCCGCCAGAAACGGGTCTTCGCTGAAATACTCGGAGTTGCGCCCGCCCAGCGGCGACCGCTGAATGTTGACCGCCGGGCCAAGCATTACCTGTACGCCCGTGCCCTTGTTCCGGGCTTCCTCGCCGATGCCTTTAGCGACCGCTCCTACCAATGCAGTGTCCCACGACGCCGCCATCACCACGCCCGCCGGAAATGCCGTCGCCGGCCCCTGCGTGGCGTCCGACCCGCCCCGAACGCCCTCGCCCGCGTCCGCCATCGCCATCGCAGGAACACCAAGCCGGGGCAGCGGCTGCGTTGTAAATCCCGTGCCGGTGAGAAAACCCATTTTTTCATCGGGTGTCATCCGGCTGAACAGGTCGTTAACCCGCGCTTCCAGCGGTGCCTTGGCGTCTTTGTAGACCGGAAGAGTTTGCGCGAGACCCGGCAAAGCAAGGGCCAAAATTGACAGCACGGCAGAGACGGTCGTAACGGAAATCAGTTTCTTCAAGAACAATTTTCCCTCGGCACAAAAAGTAAGCCCGGCCTTAAAGGCCGAGCTTAGCAAGACATCAACAGAGGCAACTGCATTCATGCAAGCGTGCCTAATCCCTTGTCTTACTGTTAAAGAACGCTATAGGTTCCCTGAAACAGGGAGTTACCAGTCCCCGCAGAAACAGGCTGAGTTTGTGCGCCGGTTGCGCTTTGCGCGTTGTAGCCGGGGGAAATTCCTACTCCACGCACATATTTGACGTGTCCGTCTGCAAAAGCGTAGTTGGCGCTGTCCGTATGGCGGCCGGTGGTGTCGCTAGGGGTGTTGCCACTGGTGTCGGTTATAATTGGGTTCCCGACAGGGCCAGTCGCATAGTTCGCGCCGGCACCATAACGAGTGTAAGCGCCGTTGTCAAGGTAGCCGCCGTTGCCGGCAAAACCGAAGCCGGTCAAAGAGTCGCCTTCATTGGGATTCGTCAGCTCCGCCTGATTGCCCTGAACTTCAAACAGCATAATCGTGTTTGCGGGGGCATTCAACTGAGCCAGCGTACCCGTGCCGGAGGCAGCGGCCATGTTGTGATTCATGGCATAGGAGCAGGGAACGCGCTGGCCGCCTCCAGTACCGATGGCCCCTGCACCTGTCGGACTTGAGGTAGGATCATCCGGGCACTTATAAACACCGGTGCTTTTCACATAAGAATAGACCTCGCCGGCCCACCCATTGCCCTGCATGGCAACAGCGGTATTTGTGCTGTTCCCATACGGAAGCTTCTCATCGGCATCCTGAGTATACTGGATGATGGCAAGCGAAATTTGCTTTTCGTTGGACTGGCAGGAACTGCGGCGGGCGTTCTCGCGCACCTTCTGAAAGACAGGGAACAGAATGGCTGCAAGAATAGCGATGATGGCGATGACAACGAGAAGCTCGATGAGCGTGAAACCTTTTCTTTTCATGAAACAACTCCTTTGTGGCACAAGCACGATGCAGGAGAATTTGCACCGGCTGTGATATAATATCATATCCGCCACTCAACAACAAGAGAAGAAAACGCATTTTTATACGAGGATAATGACTTGGCCGAAGCAGTACCAGAATCCGTCGGGCTAACGTTTCAAGCGGCGATTCCAATAGCACCTGGAATTTGCGGCCAATTCGTGTCGCAGGGCCGGGGCCGTCATGTCCGGCGCATCCCGCTTGACTACGAGCTGATTTTCGTCACCAAAGGGACGCTGGAGATGCAGGCCGGGGACAAGGACTATGCCGTCCGGGCCGGGGAAACGCTGCTGCTGACGCCACAGGTGGAGCATAGGGGAACGGCCGACTACGAGCCGAACTTGACGTATTTTTTTGTTCACTTTCTGCCGCATCCGGTGCCGCAGGAGAACTCGCTGAACCAATCTTCGATGCAGACGTCCGTTCCCCGACACTGCAAGGTGGAACGGCCGGATTACCTGGCCGAGTTGTTCCGGCGCTACTTAGACGACCAAACGGGAAGCCATTCCGACCCGCTCTCGCGCAGTCTCCTGCTGTGGCTGATTCTGAGCGAATCCCACCCAGCCAGCACGGCGCAACACGACCCCGGCTCACTTGTCCTCGCTTCCCTTGCGGACAGCCATATCCAACTAAACTTCCAGCAGCGCCTCACGACGGCAGTGATCGCGGAGCATCTCGGCTGTAACCCGCAGTACCTCAGCCGGGTGTACCATCAAGCCTTCGGACAGACACTCACCACCACCATTCACCGCAAGCGGGTGACGCAGGCATGTCACCTGCTGCTCAACAGCGAAATGCGCGTCGGCGAAATCGCCCGCTCCTGCGGCATGGAAGACGTTTCCTACTTTTTGCAGCTTTTCAAGCGCCACAAAGGCATGACTGCGACGGCCTTCCGCCGGCTGCATGCCCGCAATTTTATCGGCACGGAATAAAAAACAGCCCGATCTTGACAGATCGGGCTGTTCTTCTGAACCAAAGCCGGCTGCTCAGCGTACCGACGCCACTTTCTTTTGGTCGATCTCCCAGGTATGCTCCCAGGGCTGCTGCGCCAGCTCTTCGTAGCGGCCGGAGTACGGTTCCATCTTCCAGCCCATAAACGCCCAGCCGACGTAGTTGCCGACATCCCAGATCTTTTCGGAAGGCAACTGACCCTTGAACTGCGGCATCGCGCTCCCCGGAATGCCATACAGCACAACATAGTAAATGTCGCCGTTGGAGATCGAAGACACTTCGTTCTTGCGATAATCGTAGTGGTAACCCGGCTGACCGCCCTGCGTGCTGGCTCCCGAAGCTTGAACCAGCGTGAAGTCCATCGGCGGCGGGTTCAGGTACGGCTTGGACGGGCCGCGCCCGTCGCCATGCTCGCCGTGGCACCCCGCGCAGTAGGCGACATACAAGACGCGCCCGCGCTCGACCGACCCTTCTGTCACAGGTTCCGGGTTCGGCATGACCAGCCAGGAGCTGGGAATAGTCGAGTTCAAGTACGCGACATTTTCACCTGGACCTTTCTGGTAATACTTGATCAGGTTGATCTTGAGCTTTTCCTGCTGAGCCGCCCTTTTCACGCCCATCTTGCCGCCGAGGCACTGAATGTACGCAATCAAGTTGCTGCGGTCTTGGCCTTGAATGTAGCTGAACGACGGCATGAACGACTGTGGGCGGGTGTAGCGCGGATTTTGGAAATGTGCCCAATGCCAGTCGTCCGGGTGGTAGCCGCCTTCGCGGAACAAGTCGGGGCCGTTGCGTGATGTACCCACTTCATGCGGCGAGTCGTAAGCATAATCGCCCGGCTGCGCGGCCATCCCACTGCCCTCGCCCCAGTCCATCGGGCGCGTATCCTGCGAATGGCAGTAAACGCAGCCGTTTTTGATATAGATATCGCGCCCTTTGAGTTCCTGGGCAGTATATTCATGCGCGTTCGGTGTCGGATTCGGGTGAAAGACCTGCGGCGGCAGGATCGCCATCACCATTATCCAGCTAAACATCACAAAAAGTGAGCCGAACAAAATTGTCAGCGGGGTCATTTTCATGGACGGAAACTTCTAAACTTCTTTTTAAACTTCTGTTTTGCTTTCAACTAGTCAACAACACTCACGCGGTCGTCAAACTCAGTCGACGGTGCGCCGATTTCCTGCAGCTCGGCAATCCCGAGGTTGCGCTTCTCGGCCTGGCTCGGCATCTTCTGGCGCACCGTCATCCACAAGTTAATAAACTGGATTATAACGGCAATCATATACATGCCGCCGAAAACGCTCCGCAGGACAAAGTATGGCTTGACGACAGGATAAGCTTTTACCACCTGCTCCCCAAGCGTCACCCAAGCGCTGGCCTGGGCGAGACCCGCCGATGTGATCGCCCAAAAATAGCCGTTGATGCCGATCAGCATCAGCCAGTACTGGAAGTCCGCCAGATTGCGGCTCCACAGCGGCTTGCGAACCATCTGCGGCACCATGTACAGCATGGTCGCCGACGAGATAAACGCAAACGCGCCCAGAAACGCCAGATGCGAATGCGCGATGACCCACTGCGTGAAGTGAATGTACCGGTTCACAGTCATCAGCGCCTGCACTGATCCCTGGAACGAAACGGCGAGGTAAAAGAACGAGCCGGTCAGGACAAACCGCAGCGGGATATTTTCCAGCATCTGCCCCCATTGGCCGCGCATGGTCATGAAGATGTTGACGCTGAATGAAAACACCGGAACAATCAAGCCGACCGAGCCGACAATGGAGATGATTTTCAGCCAGTTCGGAATCGGCGCTTGCAGCAGGTGATGCTGGCCCGTGTTGGAATACAAGAGCGCGATGGACCAGAAGCCGACCAGAGACATCAAGTGCGAGTACAGCGGGCGGCGGGACAGCTTCGGGACAAGATAATACACCAGCGCAATGCCGCCGGTCGTAATGAACAGCCCGAAAAGATTATGCCCGTAGAACCATTCCCAAACCGCATCATTCAGCCCAATCAAGGACCCGGTGCGCTGGAACCGGGTCACTCCGTCCGGCAGACTCGAGGCGTCGTTGTTCCAGAGAATGTGCGACTGGCCGCTGGCGTCCAAGTAAGTGCTGAACGGGTGCCACATGACATTGCCGATGAAATACATCAAGGCAACCCAAACGACTGAGCCGCCGATGTACCACAGTGACACATAAATCTTCGGCTCGCGCCGCGCCGCAATCGTCTGGAAGATAATCACGCCATTGACGCACATCAGCGTCAGCACCGGCCAGTCAATCCACCAGGGAAACTCTGTGTATTCTTTGCCCTGCGTGTCGCCGTTTAGGATCGCCCCGACACCGAGCAGCACCGCAAGGTTCCAAAAGAACAGCAGCAGGTTCGCCGCCCGATTTGTCCGCAGCGGCGTCTTGCAAAGGCGCGGCACGATAAAGTACCAGCCGCCGAACATCCCCGACCCGAAGATCCCGAACAAGCCCATGGAGATATGCGCGGGCCGAATTCGGCTCCAGACAAGCTGCGGAATACCCGCAAAGAGGTCCGGCGTTGTCAGCTCATTGGACGCGATAAACCCGAAAATGGTCGTCAGCACGATCCAAACCGCGCCTGAAAACAACCCGTGGAGCGCCGCCGAGTCCGGCTTGTCCAGCCGTTCCCAGAACGCGGTCAGCTTTGATGAGCTGCCCGTCGTGCGGGGCGGCCCGGAGCCGTTGGAATCTGAAGGAAGGAGTGATGTAATGGACATGTCTGGCGAGGCTTCCTAAGTCAAAACCGTAGCAAAGCGGAGAGAAAGATGTTTCCGCGTCTATTATACTCAATGTTCACGCAAAACGAAAGGCTTTCAGTGTAAGATATTCCTATGAGTTTAATCCGCCTGCATCATGTCACGCTGAAGTTCGAGCAGCAATTAGTTTTACGCTCCGTCTTCTTTCGCCTGCAGCCCGGCGAGCGGGTCGGACTGATTGGCCGGAACGGCACCGGCAAGACATCTGTCTTGAAGCTGATCCTCGGCCAAATCCCGCCGACCGAAGGCACAGTGGAGTTCGAGCCGGATCTGAAGATCGGCTACTTTTCGCAGTTCTCGTCACTTGACGGCACGCTTTCTGTCCAGCAGGTCTTGAAAGCGCTCTTCGCAGACTTCCAGGCGCTCGAATCAGAGCTTGCCGAAGTGGCGGCAGCGCTGGAAACTGCCGAAGACGCGGACGAAATGGAACGTCTGCTGGAACGGCAGTCGGCGGCGCTTGATGAGATGAACCACCGCGACGGCTGGGAGTATCCCCGGATGATTGACACGGTCCTCTCAAAGCTCGGGTTCTCGGCGGAGCATCGGGAGCGTCCCATTGACCAGTTGTCGGGCGGCTGGCGGAACCGAGCGGCGCTGGCGAAAATCCTGCTGGAAAAGCCGGACGTTCTGCTTTTAGACGAACCGACAAACTTTCTCGATGTTGCAGGCTTGGCCTGGCTGGAAGGCTGGCTGTCCCAGTTCACCGGCGGCCTGATTTTGATCTCCCATGACCGGCAGTTTCTAGACGGCGTTGTGACCCGCATTGTGGAAGTGGAAAACTACGGCTTTCACGAATACGAGGGCCGCTTCAGCCAGTATGTCCGCGAAAAGCAGTTTCGGTTAAAGACTTTGGAGCGGCAGTTTCTGCACGAAGAAGAACTGCTGACCTTTGAGGCCGAAGCGATCACCGACCGCGAGGAAGCCAAGCGCAATCCCACGCCGAGCTTGCAGCGCAAGCTGGCGGATTTGAAAAAACGACGCGAGCCGCGGCCGGTAGATGTTCTGGTTTCGTCTCTCTACGGCAGCCTGCGCGTCCCTGACAAACTGGCCTGCGCCGAGCATCTGGCGAAAGCCTACAACGGCCAAGTTTTGTTTGACGACGTTTCGTTTGCAATTGAAAAGGGCGAGCGGCTGGCGATTGTCGGGGCAAACGGCAGCGGCAAGTCATCCCTGCTGCGGCTGGTCACCCATGCCGAAGAGCCGGACAGCGGCAAGATGGTCTGGGAGCGCGGCGTGACGTTCGCCGACTTCAACCAGACATTCGCGGGGCTGGATTTAACCGACACCGTCACTCATGCGGTCAACACCAGCGGCGGGGCCGGCTCTCTCGCGTTTACCGCCGCCCGAAAGCAGATCAGCAAGTTCCTGACGCTTTTGCAGTTCTCGGAAAACGACATGAGCCGCAGGATCGGCACGCTTTCCGGCGGTCAGCGGGCGCGTGTCGCCCTCGCGATGTGCCTGCTGTCCGAAGCGCAAGTTCTCATTTTGGATGAGCCGACAAACCATCTGGACCTTGCCAGCACCCAGGTCATGGAGCGGGCTTTAGTACACTTTCCCGGCGCGGTCGTTGTCGTCAGCCATGACCGGTTCTTTCTGGACAAAGTCGCCACGCGCCTTCTTGTGTTCGATGCTGGCGGCAGCGTCACGCCCTTCAGCGGCAACTGGACCCAGTGGCAGGCCAGCCAGCCGAAAGCTGTTCAGCCACGGAATTAATTCCGTGGCTTGCGAAATCTTGCAGGATATTTTTAGGTGCATCGGGAAACTAGCGCCAGAGACAAACTCAGGAGGCATACTCAGCTCGTGGCAAAGACAATTAAAGTTGGAATTATCGGGACCGGCGGCATCGCCGGCGGCAAGCACATGCCCGCTCTTGCAAAAGTCGAGGGTGTGGAGATGGTCGCGTTCTGCGACATTATTGAAACAAAAGCGCAGGCCGCTGCGGCCAAGTACGGCACACCTGACGCGAAAGTTTACACAGATTATGTGGAACTGCTTAAGGACGGGGACATTGAAGTCGTCCATGTTTTAACGCCGAACGACTCCCATGCGGAGATCACGATTGCAGCACTGGAATCCGGCAAGCATGTCATGTGCGAAAAGCCCATGGCAAAAAAAGCGGCAGATGCTCGGATGATGCTGGAAGCGGCTAAACGCTCCGGCAAAAAGCTGACCATCGGCTACCAAAACCGGCAAACACCGGAAGCGGCATATCTGAAGAAACTGTGCGATGCCGGCGATCTCGGCGAAGTCTACTACGCCAAAGCGCTTGCCATCCGGCGGCGTGCCGTTCCGACTTGGGGCGTCTTTTTGGACGGCGAGAAGCAGGGCGGCGGCTCGCTGATCGACATCGGCACCCACTCCCTTGACCTCTCGCTGTGGATGATGAACAACTACAAGCCGAAGTCCGTCATGGGAGCCACCTACCACAAGCTCGCGCCGACTGAAAACGCGGCCAACGCCTGGGGTCCCTGGGACCCGGCTGAGTTCACTGTGGAAGAAGCGGCCTTCGGCTTCATCACCATGGAAAACGGCGCGACCATCAACCTGGAAGCCTGCTGGGCCATCAATTTGGTTGACACGGCGGAAGCGCAGTGCATCCTGGCCGGCACAAAAGCCGGCGCGGACTTCAAGGGAGGTCTGCGGATCAACGGGGAGCATCTCTCAACCCTCTACTTGAACCAAATTCAGACTTCCGCCAGCGGCGTTGCCTTTTACGAAGGCAAGTCGAGCGATCCCGCAGCGGAAGAAGCAAGGTCCTGGATTAACGCCATTCGCAACGATACTGACCCGGTTGTCCTGCCCGAGCAGGCATTAGTCGTTTCTGAAATCCTGGAAGCGATCTATGCGTCCGCCGCCAGCGGCAAAGCCGTCTACTTCGACAACTAGCTTGGTCCCTTGCCGCGTGGGGACAGAAGACAGGGGTCTTCTGTCCTCTCTTTGTTCACCATCCCTTGACCGCCTTTATGAAACATCTTGTCCCCACTGCCGCGTTGATTTTTGCCTTTTGCTTGTTTTGCTGGTCTGCGCCCCGTGCCCACGCTTTTGGCTGGCCCAACAGCAACGACAGCATTTTCCCGCCGCTGTCCGCCGCCAAGCCATATATCAACTTTGATGGGCGCGGCTTTCTCATCCACGGCAAGCGCACGTTTATTGTGGCGGGTGAGCTGCAATATCCTCGAACGCCGCGAGCATTGTGGCGGGACAGGCTGCTGCGGATCAAGCGGGCCGGCTACAACACAGTTCAAACTTATGTGTTTTGGAACTACCATGAGCCGGTGGAAGGAAAGTTTGAGTTCAGCGGTGAGAAGGACCTAAACGCCTACTTGCAGCTTGTCCATTCGATGGGCCTGTATGCCATTGTCCGTATGGGGCCGTATGTCAACGCAGAATGGGACACCGGCGGCTTGCCGGTCTGGCTGCGCTTCAAGCCCGGCCTGCGCCCGATGTCCGACAACACCCAGTTTTATCAGGCCGTCACTCCTTACTTCAACAAGATGGTGCCGATTTTGGTCGCCAATCAAATCAGCCATGGCGGGCCGATTTTGATGATCCAGATGGAAAATGAGAACAGCGCCGGCGGCGGCACGGACTTCCCCAACCCTTACTATAAATGGTTTTACACCAAGATGCGGGCGATGGGCCTTGAAGTCCCCCTGTTCTTCAGCGGCCTGAACCATAATGACAACCCGGCAGGCGACTCGCCATTTGACACATCCCAGCGGACTTCGCCCTGGTACAGCACCGAGTTCTGGACGGGCTGGGTCGGACGCTACGGGTACGATGCTGACCGGGCCAAGCTGCTGGAACGGTCAACTTGGAAGATAATCGCCTACGGCGGCGCGGGCTACACGCATTACACCATGGCCGGCGGCACCGATTTCGATACCTGGAACAACGACGAACAAGCCGCATCCTACGACTTCGGCTCGCCTATCGGCCAGTCCGGCGATCTGCGCCCTTCTTATTACGCCTGCAAAAAAGCCGCCATGTTTGCCACGAGCTTTGGCGACCTGCTGGCAAACTCCGTCGCTTCAGACGGCGGCGACGGTGCGGCACCGACTGCCGGCGGCTTGCAGATCACGCACCGCAAGGGCAAGGCCGGAGAAGCGCTGTTCCTGTTCAACCGCACCGGCAGTCCGATTGCCTCTCAAGTCAAGATCGGCGGCGCGGCGTACCCCGCCGCCGGGCCATTCTCAATCGCCGCCGGTGAGATGGTCTCCCTTGTCCGTGACTACCCGCTTGCGCCGGGCGTCCAGTTGACGCTTGCCGCCGCGCGTCTTCTCGGAACCGCCCGAACGGGAGCGTTGATAACGCTGGTTGCTTTCGGCAATCCCGGCGAGCCGGTGGAGCTGCACTTTTCCGCCGCCCATGCCCAAATCGTCGGCAAAAGCGCCGGGTGGACTGTTTCGGCAGCCGGGGCCGTCCTGCAAACAACGGTTCCCCAAAGTGTGCCGCGCGTCAGCAGCTTTGTTTCCGGCCGCCAAGTCGTGCGCGTGCTGACCCTGCCGACAGACATGGCCGAGCGGACATGGATTTTGGAAAACGGCACTTTAGTTGCGTGCGGGCCAGATTATGTCGGCGCAGTCCAGCAAACAAGCGCGGGCGCGGTCCGGCTGGCAACAGAGCAAAACGGCCTCAACGCGCCTGCCCCCGCCCTGCCCTGCCTGCTCTACTTGCCGAGCGCTTTCAAGCCGCCGCTGGCGCTTGTTCCCGTGTCCGTGCCGGGCGCGAAACCGTCTGCCGTTCCCCCAGCACTTGGACCGTGGCTGGCGGATGCGGCCGTGCCGCAGGCGCAGCCGGGGTTCTTCGATGCCGCCTGGAAAAACAGCCCGGAGCCGCTGCCGATGGGCGCGGACGGCGATTACAGCGCGTATGCCTGGTACCGCACCAGCGTCACTGTTCCGGCGGCCGGCGATTACCAGCTCAATTTAAGCAGTGCCGATGACTGGGTAAGCTGCTTTGTAAACGGCAAACATGCGGACAGCGTGGATGTCCGCTTTGCGCCCCGCACTTTCCCGGTCACGCTGAAAGCTGGCGCGAACACCGTCGCCTTCCTCACGGCGCATTATGGCCGCGACAAGCTGTTCAACTACTACGGGCCGCTTGACACGAACGACGCCAAATGGAAAGGGATCACCGGGCCGGTGACGCTGACGAAAAACAGCGCCAAGCGGCAGGAGCTGAACGCTTTCCGCTGGCAGGCCGATGACAATGCCCCGAATGACGCCGCCCAGAAGGCCGCGCCGCAGATTGACACGTCAGGTGCCGGCTGGCAGGATGCGTCCACGACAACTGATGCTTTCCATGACCGAGTCGGCTGGGCCTGGTTCCGCGCCGCCCTGCCCAGCGTCCCCGGCCCGCACCGCAGCCTGTTCTTTCACAGCATTGACGACAGCGGGACGGTATATTTGAACGGCACGAAAATCGCCTCGGCTGTCGGCCTCAACTCCAACACAACGGTCTCGCTGGATGGTGCCTGGCATGAAGGTGGGCCGAACGTGCTGGCTGTGGCCGTTCAGAATACCGGTGGGCCGGGAGGATTGACCGGAGAAGTCAGGCTGGATTATGGCCTGGAAGATGGAGCCGCCGTAGAAGGCTGGAAGATGCACGGCGGCGTGTCCTGCCCCGCGTACACGTCGCCGCAGTGGAAGCCGGTTCAAGCCGCCGCCACTGCCGGCGTTCCGACTTTCTACCATGCCGTTTTCTCAGCGACCCCGCCCGGCCCAAGCGGCCCGCATCCTGTCCTGCGCGTCGCCACGGACGGACTTTCGCAGGGCTTTGTCTGGCTTAATGGCCGCAACTTAGGCCGCTACCCGGAAAAGTCGCCGGTCAACGGCGTTTACCTGCCGGAGTCCATCCTGCGCCACGGCAAAAACGATTTAGTCATTTTTGACGAAGACGGCCACCCGCCGTCAAGCGTCAAGATCATCGTAGAAGAAGTCGCTAGCCGCACCGATGTTGTTTTAGCAGCGAAGCTGAAGTAGCAGCCCCCCGGCCCCCAAGGATAGGGGGACTCCGCCTAATCCCCGTTGATCTCTGTTGGCGCGAGCTTTCGCGCCTCAAAGCCGGACGGCGGCGTGAATGTTTCCGACGCGCCTTCCCCGGCTTCCGGGGCGGGCTTGTGGACGCAGGGAAAATCTTTCTCGACATAGTAGCGCAGGGTTAGCGGCTGGGTTATCTCAAAGTAGACCCCTTCAATTTCGGGATCGGCAAGCGTGACCCGATCCGCCTCAGACAGCGAGAGATGGACGCCGGTCTGATCCGCGGCTATTGTCGTTTCGGCAATGCTGGGCCGCAGGGTGACATTCCAAAAAAGCATTCCGGGAAACGCGATCCCTTCGTGCACGGTCTCACCATGTATGATGGCCGCAAACTCCGCCGGCGTAATGCGGAGGCGAATGCTGTCTCGGTTCCAGCGGACTTTCACGGTTTCGCTCCCTTTTCCCCGGTCGCCAGACGGGCAAGATCCGGGTCGTCGGCAGACGGCTTGCCGGCGGCAATAAAAACGGTGCGGAGCAGGTACCCGCCAATAAGGCTCGCAATGCCGGCCGCAATAGACAGGCCGCGCTTGGCGTTCTTCGGCACCGGAAGATGGTTCAGAATCTCCGGCACAATGATCCCGAGGCCAATGGCCCCGCCGAGATACTGCGCTTTGAACTTGCCTTCCGTAACTGGCTTCGCCAGCGCACCCGCCGCCGACAGGAACCCGGCGTGAGCGACGGCTTCCGTGACATGAGCCAGCGTCTCCACTTTGCCGAGCGCTTCCGTCGCTGGGCCTTCCTGTCCGGTTACTTCCAGCGCCAGCCGCACCGCGCCCGACCCGGCGGCAACCGCACTTGCGCTGAACAGCGCCCCAATCCAGGTGTTGCGGCTCCAGATAGGCGTAGAGGTCGTGGACAGCAAAATGCCGGTGTAACCGGCCAGCAGCAGTCCCAGCGGAATGCCTGCGGCATCGGCGACAACGCCCGCCGTTTCATCCACGGCTTTCGCTCCGCCTGTCAGCGGCGCGTCCTTCCGCAGAAAGCGCAGGAACTCGCGCAATGCGGCGATCCCGCCCATGAGTGTGTAGACCGTCAGCGTCCAGCTTCCCAGGTTCATCGGCGACTTCGGCTTCCAAATACGAAGCATGTGGTGAAAGCGGGAACGGTCACCCAAATCCCAGATCAGCAGCGGGGCACAGGGCAGCGCGGCCAGCGCTGCAATCAGTGTTCCCGCCTGAGTCGCAGGCCGCAGCTTTCCGTTGCCGAAGCGGTCCGACAGCCGGGCAATGCTGAACGCGCTCGACGACAGCCCACCAAGAAAGAAGTAAATTCCGACTTCTTTGGTCCAGACCGGCGATTGCAGCAGGCTGATATCGTAATACGCCGGATCGCCGTTGTCTTTGTCGCCTGTGCTTTTCTTTCGGTTCGTGCCGCTCTCAGAAAACCCTTCCGTGAACGGCTTCTGCTTCGGCGTGAAGTCCGTCAGCTTGTCCGGCAGCGTGTCGAATGCTTTCTTGTCGGGCGCAATTCCACTGGCCGTGTTCCAGCGCCCGCGCGTCTCGGTTCCGCTTGTGGTTCCAGTTGTTCCGGCAACATCAAAATCAGGCATCTGCGGCTCCCTTCGACAAGAACAGCCCCGCCAGCGCCGTCAGCGCCAGCCCCGTCAAGAGGCTCGCCGCGTAGCGCTTGCCTTGATGGTGCAGCGGCTGGGGCGGACGCTCGGGCAGGTTGTAGCGGTTTGGATGATCTTCCAGCAGAAAAAACGAGTTCAGCGTCCCGTAGCCCGGCAGCGAGTCTTCGTCCGCGCCGTACAGATACGCCGACGTGTTGCCCTGCGCCTTCAGTGTTTCGACGCGCTCGCGGGCATGTTCGCGCAGCTTGTCTACCGGGCCGAATTGGATGGACGCCGTCGGACAGGACTTGGCGCAGGCCGGAGTCTCGCCAATCGTCTGCCGGTCATAGCAAAGTGTGCACTTGTGCGCGTGGCCGTCTTCCGACGACCGCGCGATCACCCCGAACGGACACGCCGAAACACAGTACCCGCAGCCGTTGCAGATGTCCGCCTGGACATACACGTTGCCGTATTCGTTGTAAATCAGCGACCCCGTCGGGCAGGACTGGACGCACGGCGCGTCAACGCAGTGCTTGCAAACATCGCTCATCATCAGCCACCGGCTGCTGGTTTCACCGATCTGCTCCTGGAACGCCACATGCCGCCAGGTCGTCGCCGACAAATGCTCGGTGTTATCGTAGCTTTTCGCGGAAAAGTTGTAGCCGTCCGCCGGCAACTGGTTCCACTGCTTGCAGGCGACTTCACAGGCTTTGCAGCCGATGCACAGGCTGGTGTCCGTGAAGAACCCCATCTGGTCCTGTCCGTCCGGCCCCGGCTCAGGCACTTCCGTCCGCTGCGGCGGAAACGCATTTTTCAGGCTTGACACGGCATCGGCGCGAAGCATTTCTAATTGGATCATGGTTTATGCTTTCGGGATAAGCCCCCAGCCCCCAATAATGGGGGAGCATGATTAGGAACGCAAGCTCTCTAACTCCGGCTCCCCCATTATTGGGGGCTGGGGGGCTGTCTTTCTATTTTGTCTTCGGCCCGTCTTTTCGCAGCGACTTCTCCAAATGGCCTTCGGGCTGTGCGCCGGCGGCTGTGTCTGGAACCGGCTCGCGGCTGGCCCAGCGATGCTCGGCCTTTGTCGGGGCCTTCGGCTGGTCCGGCAGGCGTCCAGCACGAACCCGGCAGGCAAAGACTTTCGCCTCGTGCATCGTCACGTTCGGGTCGGCGACAAGCGAGGTTAGGTCGTTGGCACTGCTGCCGACGATTTCGCCGGCGAAGCCCCATTGAAACGGGATTCCGACTTGATGGATCGTCCTGCCGTCAATGACCATCGGCTTGACGCGCTTTGTCACCATGGCCCGCGCTTCAATCGCCGCACGCTTCGACTCGCAGATCATCCAGCCGCCATGCTCAATGCCATGCTCGGCGGCAAGCTCCGGGCTGATTTCAATAAACATCGCCGGCATCAGCTCATTAAGCCACGAGTTGAACCGCGACATCGGGCCGCTCAGGTAATGCTCGGTCAAGCGGAACGTACACCCGACCACCGGGAAATCATGCTCTGGATAACGAGCTAACTGGTTGCCCGGCAGGTCTGAAAAGTAGCGTGCCGTCGGGTTATCCTGCGTCGCGTTGTAAAGCAGGTTCCTTACCGGCGACTCGACCGGCTCGTAATGCGTCGGCAGCGGCGCATCTTTCGTGCCGCCTGGCGCAAACAGCCAGGCCAGACCATCCGGGTGCATGATGAACGGCTGGTCACCGCCGATAGCCTTCATGCCGACGGCATCTTTCGGCGCACGGTACGACGGGTCTTTATCCACCTCAAAGTCCGGCTCATCGTCGCCGTCCCACTTTTTCTCTTCTTTGTTCCAGAAGATCAGCTTCTTGCGCTCCGACCACGGATTGCCTTCGGGGTCGGCAGAAGCCCGGTTGTATAAAACGCGCCGGTTGTGCGGCCAGGCGTAGCCCCATTTTGGGTCAAGCGGGTTGTCCGGAGTGCGGACCCGGTCACGGGCGCGGTTGACATCCGGCGCGGGCGTCACACCCGAATAGATCCAGCCGCCGCAGGCAGTCGTGCCGTCATCTTTGCAGTCGCTAAAGCCCGACAGCAGTTTGAACTTGCCGGTTGCCGGGTCTACATCGGCCGTGTGGTAGCCGTTGATCTCTTGGAGCACCTTCAGCGCGTCAGGCTCGCCTTCGATTTTGCTGAGGGTGCCGTCCGGCAGGCGGGGATGCTCGTCGTAATCATAGTCCCAAGTCAGATGCAGCAATGGCTGGTCTTTTGGGGCCACCGAGCCTTCGTACAGCTTCTTCAAACGCTTGCCCAAATTGTAAAGGAACCAGAGGTCCGAGCGGCAGTCTTCTGGCGGGTCAATCGCTTTGTCGTGCCACTGAATGAGGCGCTGCGTGTTGGTCAGCGTCCCTTCTTTTTCCGGCGACGAGGCCGCCGGGATAAAGAAAACTTCCGTGGCGACCTGCTCCGGCGGCGGACCGGTCGGGTCGTTCTTCCAGAACACGGAGCTTTCCGTCTCAAACCAGTCCGCGACTACCAGCCACTTGAGGTTACGCAGACCTTCACGCACGACTTTAGCGTTGACCGAGCCTGCTGCCGGGTTTTGCCCGAACAGGAAGTAGCCGTCAAAGTCGCCTTTCGCCATACGCTGGAACGCCAGGATCATGGAGTAGTCGTCGTCCAAACGCGGCAGCCAGTTGTAACAGAAGTCATTCGCTTTGGTCGCCGCTTCGCCGTAGTAGGCTTTCAGAAGGCTGACGATAAACTCCTTGAAATTCGACCAGTAACCGGTCGGCAGGCCCTCATACTTGACGTAGTCGTCCAGCGTGTCATGCGTCGGATCGGCGGTCGGCTGAGGCAGGTAGCCCGGCAGCAGGTCGTACAAAGTTGGGATGTCCGTAGAACCCTGGATGCTGGCATGGCCGCGCAGAGCCATAATGCTGCCGCCAGGCCGTCCCATATTGCCGAGCAGCGTCTGCAGAATGCTGGCCGTGCGGATGATCTGCACACCCGTCGTATGCATGGTCCAGCCGACTGCATAACAGATGGCGCTGGTGCGCTCCCGCCCGGAGTTGTCGCAGAGCGTTTGGGCAACTTGGACAATCTGATCCGCCGTGCAGCCGCAGATTTCAGCGGCCTTTTCCGGCGTGTACCGCTCAAAATGGCGGCGCAGAAGCTGCATCACGCAGTTCGGGTCTTGCAAAGTCTCGTCGCGCTGAACATAACCGGCCTTGTCAGTTGCCGAGTTCGTTTGCGGCGAATTATGGGTACTGGCCCCGCCTTCAATCCCATGCCCATGCAGGCCGTTCGACTTGGCAGACATTTTGCCCTGCTGGTTGTCGCCGCTTTCTTCCCCGCCATCACTGCCTTCCGGCTGCTTGTAGCTCCAGTGGCCGCCGGTCGGATCATAAGCGCGTTCCTCGGGGTCATAACCGCTGAAGAGGCCGTCCAGCGCTTCCGTGTCCTGGAACTGCGGGTCAATAATCGTGGAAGCGTTCGAATAAGCGATTACATACTCTTTAAACCAGCGCTCATGGGTCAGGATATAGTTGACCAATGCGCCCAGAAACGCAATATCGGAGCCGGCACGGATTTGAACGTGCTGGTCCGCCATCGCCGACGTGCGCGTAAAGCGAGGGTCCACATGAATCAGCTTTGCGCCGTTGGCTTTGGCCTTCATCGGCCAGCGGAAGCCGACCGGATGCGCTTCGGCCATGTTGGAACCCATGATCAAGATCGCGTCGCTGTTTTGAAGATCCTGCTGATAAGAAGTGGCCGCGCCGCGGCCGAATGTCGCGCCCAGACCGGGCACGGAAGCAGAATGTCAAATGCGGGCTTGGTTCTCGACGGAAAGCACTCCAAGCCCCGCCGTGAACAGCTTCTTGATTAAATAATTTTCTTCGTTGTCCAGCGTCGCACCGCCGAGCGTCCCGATATTGCGGACCGCATTGATCGGACGCCCGTCATCATCTTTCTCGGTCCAGCCGCGCTCGCGAGCCTCGTAGACCTTCTGCGCGATTCGCTCCATTGCCCACTCTAAAGGCTTTTCTTCCCACTCGGTGGCGAAGGGAGCGCGGTACATCACTTTCTTGACCCGATTTGGGTTCCGCGCAAGCTGAAAGACATTCGCGCCTTTCGGGCAGAGCGTTCCTTCATTGATCGGCGAGTGCGGATTGCCCTCAATGTCAATGATCTGGCCGCCTTTGGTATAGATGTGCTGTCCGCAGCCGACCGCGCAGTACGGGCAGACGCTTTCAGTGACAGTCGCGCCGTCAATCCGAGCATTCTTGGTGAGCGTTTGGCGGCTGAACGGCTGCGCTTCACGCTTCGCCGCGCCCGCCTTCCCGCTTTTCCCGAACAAGGGCAGGTTGAACATAAGATGACCTCTTCTTCACGTACAGAAACAGGATGCAAAGCGACTACGGGGGGATAATTTGCTTTCCAGTTTCTACCCCTGTTTTCCTGCCGGTTAATCCAATCTCCATAAAATAAAAGGGTATCATCATGCCATGTCTGCACAACCCCTTCCCTACTACACGATAGAACAATACGCCGCAATGGAAGAAACCGCTTCCTACAAAAGTGAGTTCATTTCGGGCCGGATTCGTGCCATGTCAGGCGGCACACCTGATCATAGCTTGATTGCGGGAAATATCATCCTGGCCCTAGGCTTGAATCTCATAGGTGGTCCCTGTAAGGTCTACACAAGCGACTTGCGAATCGGAATTATGCTGATAGTTGTTGAGACCTACCCGGATGTCACCGTTGTCTGCGGAGAGCGGCATATCAACCCATTCGCTAAAAACAGTGTTATCAATCCTTCGGTCATCTTCGAGGTACTGTCGCCGTCTACAGAAGCCTATGACAGAGGCGAGAAATGGGCGCGGTATCGGCGGCTGGACTCTCTGCAAGAGTATGTGCTGGTGTCTCAGGACAAGCCCGAAGTCGAGCAGTATGTCCGTCAAGACAGCGGCACCTGGACGTTCACGTTCGCCGAGGGTCTGGACCCGGCAAGCGCCGTCACCGTGTTGGGCGTCTCGCTGCCGCTGACGGAAGTTTACGACAGAGTGACGTTTCCCGAAGCCGTCAGCGTTCGGGAGACAGTCGAGGCAGACACGGCTTGAGGCAGACGTTCGCGCGTATGCTACAATGTTGCAGTGGAGGGACCCGACATGGATAAAATGTTAGACACCGAGCCGCAGAACAGCACAATCAAAAAGCAAAAGATTGACTACAAAGCAGAAATTACGAAAATGCTGGCTCACATGGAAGTCGTTAGCGAGCGCATCCGGCGCAACCAACTGGAAACAGAACAGCTTCAGGCCGAGACACGCGCCATTCTGGCCGAGATACAGGCCATCTAAATCTATGTGGCAACAATTTTTCAGCGGCCTCAAAAACCTAATTCTTCTTCAAGAGCAGACAGACCAAAATACCGCGAAGATCAAATAGATGCAGGTTGAGATGAAGGCTCTCAGCGCCGTAGTCCGTGACCTTATTTACGAAGTGCGCGGCAACAAAAACGACGAAGCGCATGAGCGTGAAAACATAGCCTTACGTTTGGAGAACGAACTCTTGAAGTTTGAACGGCGTCTGCCGCCACCAAATTAGAACTGGAAGCCGTCCTGAGCAAGACAACACAGTACGACGCCGTGGTCATCGGCGCAGGGCCGAACGGGCTGGCGGCGGCAATCAAAGTCGCGCAGGCTGGCCATTCGGTATTAGTCGCGGAAGCCGCCGACACGCCCGGTGGCGGGTGCCGGACGAAAGAACTGACGCTGCCAGGCTACAAGCACGATGTCTGCTCGGCGATTCATCCCCTCGGCTACGGCTCGCCGTATTTTCAGACGCTCGGCTTAGAAGAGCACGGCCTGGAATGGATTCATTCAGAAGCCGCGCTGGCGCATCCCTTTGATGACGGCCCGCCGGCGCTTTTGTATCAGTCGGTGGAAGCCACAGCGGCGAC
>CAXSZN010000062.1:0-27382 GCA_964241935.1 uncultured Armatimonadales bacterium | reverse complement strand
GTGTCGCTGTGCAAGCGGCGCGGATTTATTTTTCCCAGCAGTGAAATCTATGGGGGCTTGCAGGGGATGTTCGACTACGGCCCGCTCGGCGTGGAGCTGAAGAACAACTTGAAGCGGCTCTGGTGGAAGCACAATGTTTACGAGCGCGACGACATGGAGGGCATTGAAACGGCCCTTTTGACCAATCGCTATGTGCTGCGCTACTCCGGGCATGAAAAAGGCTTCGCGGACCCGCTGATTGACAACCGGACGACCAAGAAGCGCTACCGGTTTGATCACTTATTGCGGGACCAAGCGCCGGAAGTGCGTCAGGAGCTGGCGGCGGCATTTGACGTGCCTGAAGGCGCGGACGATTACGAGGCGCTGGCGCTGGCGCTGCTGGACGAGCCGGCGCGGGCGGAAGCCGCCCTGAAAGCCGCCAAAGTGATTGACCCGGAAGACGGCAAGCCGGGCGACTGGACCGAGCCTCGCGCGTTCAATTTGATGTTCAAGACGCAGGTCGGACCGGTGGCCGATAGCGAATCGTTTGCTTACCTGCGGCCTGAGACTGCTCAGGGGATGTTTGTCAATTTTAAGAACGTCCTGACGTCTACAAACCGCAAGCTGCCGTTCGGCATCGCACAGATAGGAAAATCGTTTCGGAATGAGATCACGCCCCGCAATTTTATCTTCCGGGTGCGCGAGCTGGAGCAGATGGAGATCGAGTATTTTCTAATGCCCGGCGAGGACGAAGCCGCCCATGAAGCGTGGATACAAGATCATCTCAATTGGTGGGTGGAGAAAGTCGGGCTGAAGCGCGAGAACCTGGATTTGTTCGAGCATACCAAGCTGTCGCACTACTCTAAGCGCACGGTAGATATTCTGTACAAGTATCCGACGCTGGGCTTTGACGAGCTGGAAGGGATTGCGAACCGCACCGACTGGGACTTGGGGTCGCATTCCAAAGAGCAGGATTCGCTGGGGCTGTCTCCCAACACCGCCGAAAAAGCCATGAAGAACGAGCATTCTACCGAGAAGCTGACCTACTTTGACCAGCCCAACAACCGGCACATTGTCCCTTACGTTGTTGAGCCGGCGGCGGGCGTGGACCGGGGCGTTCTGGCCGCGCTGTGCGAAGCCTACGATGAGGAAACGCTGGCAAACGGCGAAGTGCGCGTCGTCCTGCGCCTGCCTCCAGCCCTTGCGCCCATTAAGGTCGCTGTCCTGCCGCTGGCGAAGAACAAGCCCGAGATTGTCGCCAAAAGCAAAGAAATCAAAAGAATGATCCAGTCTCAGGGCGACGTCCGCTCAGTCTATGACGACACCGCCGGGATCGGCAAGCTGTACCGCCGTCAAGACGAAGCCGGAACACCGCTCTGCGTCACTGTGGACTACGATACGCTCGGCCAGTCCCGCGACGGCGGCACCGATCTCATCGACACGGTCACGGTACGCCATCGGGACACCATGCAGCAGGAGCGCGTTGCGATCTCCGACCTGCTTGCTTACATTCAGCAGCATATCCGCTGAGTTTTAGTGGAGGCGGTTCGCCACGTGCGCGACGATCTCGACGGCCCGCTGACGTGACTCCAGAATGATATTCGCCCTTGACAGGGACCCGGCAAGATAAAGGCCGGGAATGCAGGATTCGGACGTTTTCTCGTCATAGTCCGGCAGGCCGTCTTTTGCCAGCGGCACGCCGAGATGGGCGAACAGGGTCCGGTCGGCAGTATGGCCGATCAGCGCAAAGACAAAGTCGTTCGGCAGCGTCTCGCAGCGCCCGCCTTCTTCTCCCGGCACACAGGCAAGCTCGGCACTGGTTGGCGTGATAGAAGCAACATGCACTCCGGTTTTCAGCGTGAGGCGCTTTTCTTCCGCCATGATCTTCAAATCACGGACAATAAAAGGCCGCAAGTGGTTCTGAAAATCCACCGGCGGGCGGCGCATGGCAAGTGTGACGTTCGCCCCAGCCTCGGCCAGCGTCATCGCCCCGGTCGCCGCTGAATTGCCGCCGCCGACCACCAGCACGTTCCGTCCGAAGAACGGCGTCGGATCGTCCAGCCGCAGCAGCACGTTCGGCAGGCCCGCCCCTGGGACGTTTAATCGCCGGGGGTTTGGGAACGTTCCTGTGCAGACCAGTAGGAACCGCGCCTGCCGCTCGATCACTTCGCCGTCCGCCGCGCTTTTTCGGACTGAGCGTACCGTGAATAGTCCGCTGGAAGCGCCGCGCCGAACATCGGTGACTTCTTCCCAGGTTGCCAGCGGCAGCCGGCGCGATCCTGCCACGGCCCGGTAGTAGGCGAGGGCGTCTTCGCGGGTCGGACGATGGCCGCCTGCCATGAAGAACGGCACGCCGCCGATTGCCAGCTCATCGGCAGGCGAAAAGTAGCGGATCTGCTGTGGATGCCCGACCAGCGACTGTTTCGGCCCTTCGCGCTCGACGACAATGTGCGTCAGCCCCGCATCCTGGGCCGCGCACGACGCCGCCAGCCCCGCCGGTCCGGCTCCGACAATCAGCAAGTCCAAAATCTCTGCGTCTGCGCTTATATTTCCCTCAGCCATATTTCCTCCGCTCATCAGGAAAAGACAGGAAAAGCCTGCCTCTTTGTTGTATCTACCCCCATGCCCGACAACATACGCACGGTGATGGACACGCTGGCAGCCACCTACCACGGGCGCGGCGCAATTGAGCTGGGTGATCCGTTTCAAGTCTTAGTCGCGACCATCATCTCCCAGCGCACTCGCGAAGAGCAGACCACGTCGGTCTCTGCCCGCGTTTTCGCCAAGTACCCGGACGCGGCGGCCTTATCCGCTGCCACTGAGCCTGAACTTTACGACTTGCTGAACGGCAGCGAGTACCGGGAAGAAAAAGCCCCGCGCTTGATCGCCCTTGCGGCTATTCTCGTGGGAAAGTTTGGCGGGCAGGTGCCAGACAGCGTAGATGCGCTTCTGGAACTGCCGGGCGTGGGCCGCAAGACTGCCAACTGCGTCCTCATCTACGCTTTCAATAAAGCGGCAATCTGTGTGGATACACATTGTCATCGCATCACCAATCGGCTCGGCTGGGTCAAGACCAAGAACCCTGACGCCACCGAAAAAGCGTTGGAGAAGATCATGCCCCAAGACCTCTGGGCTGGTTCCAACCGCTTGTTCTTGCAGCATGGACGCGCCCTCTGCCTGCCGACTGTTCCCATTTGCTCTCGCTGCCCCGTGCGCCAGTGGTGTGCCTACGGGCAGGATGCTGACACCAATAAGCGGTAATCTTTGTTTTGATGAAACAAGCAATCTTTGTTCTCTGGTTGGTGTTTTGCGCTGCGTCTGCGTTCGGCAGCTTAGAAGCGCGAAAGCTTTCCTGGCAGCCCTCGCCGGGGCACCGGCAAATACCGATCTGGCCGGGCGCTGTGCCGAACGCGCGGCCAATAACCGGGCCGGAGACTTTTGGACTGACGGGCAAGAAAGACCTGGTTGCCGGGAGGCCGTGGACTTACATCAATACTGTCTCGCACCCTACGATGACAGTTTATACGCCGAAGAGGAAGAACACGGGCGCAGCAGTCGTTAATTTTCCCGGCGGCGGCTATCAATGCCTCGCGATTGATCTGGAAGGCACAGAAGTCTGTGACTGGCTGACGGCAAGAGGAGTGACCTGCATTCTGCTGAAGTACCGCGTACCGGGGAGTGGAAAGCTGCCGAAATCGGGGCCGTACCCGCGCTCGCCGGAAGCATTGGAAGACGCCCAAAGGACAGTCGGACTGGTGCGTTTTCATGCCATGCGGTGGCACATTGACCCGCACAAAATCGGGGTGCTTGGGTTCTCGGCAGGCGGGCATCTCGCAGCAGCCATGAGTACGCACTTCAACAAGCGTTTGTATCCGGCGGTGGACGCCGCCGACAAGGTAAGCTGCCGCCCGGATTTTGCCGTGGCTCTTTATCCGGGACATCTCGCGCTTGCCGAGAACAGCGTCGCGCTGAACCCGGACATTGAAAACAACATCACACTGCGGACGCCGCCGACGTTTCTGCTGCAAAATGAAAATGACAGCGTGGATAGGGTTGAAGACTCGCTGTCGTACTACATGGCGCTCAAGAAAGTTGGTGTTCCCGTCGAGATGCACTTGTACGCGCAGGGTGGCCACGCCTTCGGGCTGCGGCGGACGAAGTATCCAGCGACGGCGTGGCCGCAGTTGGTACAAACTTGGCTCAAAACTATCGGGATGCTCCCCAATTAGCCAACGAGTGGTATTCTTGCTGGAATTCTCACCACATGAGAATTTACAACGAGTACCAGCATACTGAAGGCCGCTTCCTTGCTTTCCTATCCCGGTGTTGGTTTATAATGCAAAAGGAACCAAGCATTTTTCTGCTGACAAGGAGAAAACAAGTGAGCATTGATCCCAGACAAATTGAGCAGAAACAACTGACGGGAAAAGTTGCGGTCGTCACTGGCGCAGCTCGGAACGCGGGCCGAGGCATTGCCATTGAGCTTGGCATGGCCGGGGCAATTGTCTACTGCACCGGGCGCAGTATTCGCGGAAATCCTTCCCCGCTTAATCAACCGGAAACCATCGAGGAAACCGCGGAAATGGTCACTTCCTCCGGCGGCATCGGGATCTGGGTTCAAGTTGACCATACAGCCATTGAAGAAGTGGACGCGCTTTTCGCCCGTGTCATTCAGGAGCAAGGCAGAATTGACTTGCTGGTCAACGCTGTTTCCGGCGGGGGCGGTGTTGAAACCTCATTCTTACAAAGCAGCCTAGAGATAGGTCTTCAGCAGATCGTACAAGGCGGCCACTCTCACATCATCGCCACTTACTTAGCCGCCCGCAAAATGACCGAAGCAGGGCATGGACTGATCATCAGTATCAGTGACCAGGAATGGGACACGTTCTATGCGATGCAGAAGGCTCTGATTAACCGGGTTGCGCTCAGTGTTGCGGACGAGCTTCGCCCAAGCGGCGTTGCGATTATGTCCCTTCATCCAGGTGCCTTCTTTCGCTGCTTCAAGATTATGACGGAAGAAGAATTGCAAGCCGCTACGGCGCAGGACCCGTCGGTGACAGAGTGCCATACCCCCCGCCTTATTGGCCGCGCCGTGGCTGCGCTTGCGTCAGACCCCAATGTCCTTCAAAAGACTGGAACAGTGGTCAAGCTGCAAGACCTTGTTTACGAATATGGCCTCACGGACATTGACGGACGGCAAACGGGAAAAATGTGGTGAATGCAGGCTTAGGCATCACGAATTCCCTGAAAGAAAACAATTTGGAACCTATACACACCGGACGACTAATCATTCGCCATTTTTCCGACACGGATTTGCCAGACCTTATGGCCTACCAGACGCACCCGGAAATTCTGAAATATCTGCCGCCGGAGCCGATGGATGAAGAAAAGGCGAGAAGCTTCTTAGCAAGGCAGGCCGACCCGGAGACCTGGACTGGAGCCGGCTGGCTGGCGTTTGCCGTGTACCACCCCGGCGACGGCAAAGTCATTGGTGAAGTCGGCGTGTTTGTAGAAAAAGAACCGAAAAGCGAGGGCAACGTCGGCTGGATGCTGCACCCGGATTACCACGGGCAGGGGTACGCCACTGAAGCGGCTCAAACTTTGGTGGGGTATGCTTTTCGGGAGCGTCATCTGCACCGGCTGACGTCTGGGTGCGACACCCGTAACGCGGCCTCCTGGCGGCTGATGGAGCGGCTCGGAATGCGGCGCGAAGGACACTTCCGCCAAAGCCGATGGCTGCACGGCGAGTGGCAGGATGAATATCTGTACGCCCTGCTGCGTGACGAGTGGCTAAACACGATTAAGACGGAAGAGCAGCAGGCATAAGGGCTTTGCGGAACATGTGGCTGGTTTTCGCCAGCTCATAGCCGATGCTTCCGTAGAACTCGTGCGCGTCAGTGCGGTGCAGGCCGGAGCGCAGGCGCACTTCCGAATACCCCTGTTCCCGCGCCCACGCTTCGGCCTGCGCCATGAGAGCGCGGCCCACACCCTGCCGCCGCGCGTTCACGTCTACGACAAGCCCGCCAATTTCGGCAAAGAAGCGCGGCGAAATCAGCATCTGGACGCGGAAAACATCCACCCAGCCGACAACAACCCCGGCCTGCGCTGCGGCAAAGCAGCCGTGGTCCTCGCGGAAATGAAATAAAGCCAGTCGCTCGGCGATTTCTGCCGCCGGAACGCGTTCACTGAGCTGTGCGCTGAGGCGGGAAACGGCAGGGGCATCGGCGGCGTTCATCGGGCGTATGCTGAAAGGAGAAGGCGGCATGAGTCAGGGTCTCGCTTTGCTGGTTTTGTTTCTCGCGGCAGTTCTGGAAGCCGGCGGGGATGCGCTGGTCCGCACCGGCCTGGAAGCGTCTACTTTAACGCGCAAGCTCGCGCTGTTTGCGGCAGGGGCCGCAGTGCTGTATGCGTATGGCTACGCCGTCAACGCGCCGCGCTGGGACTTCGGCAGGCTGCTGGGGATTTATGTGGTCTTCTTTTTTGTCGTCGCGCAGGCCATTTCGTGGCTGGCGTTTTCTCAAAAGCCAAGCCTGCCGATCTTGGTCGGCGGCGCGTTTATTGTGATCGGCGGGTTGATTATCTCGCTGTGGCACCCGTAGAAGATTTTTCGCGCTTAATCTGGCTGACAATGGTATGGTCTTTGATTGCCGTGTCGTCCGCCAGCAGGAACGCTTTGCTGAGGATAATCGCCAGCATTCGGTCGCCCTCAAACGGCAGGAACAGGCCGCCGGTGTCCTCACTGCGTCCCGGCACGATGCACAGGTACTGGTCGTTCGGCTCCATCAATATGTTGCCGCTGCCGAGATGGATTTTGTAGGCTCTCAGGTCGCCGCGCACGGTCAAGAACTTGCCGTCTAAAGCACACCGGGAAGCGATTTTGAGGCGCGGCAGCAGCTTCCCTAAGACTTCCGCGCGTGTGCGGGCGGTCTCGCCCAAATCGCCGAAGGCGTAGTCCTGCCAGTAGTTTTGGAAGCGTCCTGCCGGGCCGCCGTCCGCCCAGGCCGGGTCGTTGCCGACACTCGCGACTCCGACAAACAAGTCCACATCGCGCATGACTTCCGACAGCGCCAGCGGCGGCACATCTGCCAGCGGAACCGGCGCGGCAGGCGCTTGGCCCCGCCCGGACGCATAGCCTCCGCCGCCTGCATGGGCGGAGTTCGTTTCGGCATTTTCTGCATAAAAGCGGACTTGATCGGTCGCCAGCCGCAGGTATGTCCCGGCGTCGTTCGTGTCCGTGCCGTAGTCGTCGCCGATGCCTTCCACCCAGAACTCGGCCCGCAGGCCGTACCGGGGCAGAGGACGGGTCGCGGGCGGATACGAGTCGTCCACCATCAGCCGCAGCGTGTTTTTCCAGCCCCGCAAAACGCACAGGCTGTTGAACTGGTGCTGCTTCAGAATATGGGCGGCGAAGCGGTTGGAATAAGTGCCGGTCGCCCGCTCGGCGTCGGTCAGCAGGTACACTTCCCGGTGCGCCTGCTTGAACGGCTGCATTAGCCCGCGCGTTTCCAAAGCATCCCGCCAGCGCATGACTTCTTCCAGCGCGGCGCTGATCGGATGCCAGAGCTTGACTTCGGCCTCGTCCGCCAGTCCCTCAATCGCTTGTCCCGCTACATCCTTAAACCCCTCGCCGACCGGCAATGCTGCTACGCCGCCGATTGTCCAGATCAGCCGCCGGGCCAGATTGCCCAGCACCGGATGACCGGCGTACCGCTCACGCCAGACGCACAGTGTCCAAACTCGCTCGTCCAGCAGTGCCTTATCCAGCCGCGCCGCCTGCGCGGACAGGGCCGACGCGACCTCCTCCTCCTCCGCCTTCAGCGCCTTCACCTCGGCCCCGAACTCACGCTTGACCCCTGCCGGAACCGCCTTGCGCGGCTTGCCGTCCGCCCCGAACCACTCCAGCTTCGTCCGCCCCGTCGCCCCGGCAAGCGAGAGCCGCGCCGACCCTTCCGCGCCGAACGTCTCGGTTCGTCTCCCCTCCGCGTCCAGCCCGCCCGTCGGCACGGCCAAATCTTCCATCTCGTCCACCGTCATGCCCGACGCCGTTGCCGCCGACTCCATCGCCGCCGCAATCAGCTTCAACGCCCCCCGATCCCGCAGCCGCGTCCGCAGCTTGGCAAGCGCCCCGACCCCAATCCCGCCCGGCATCTGCCCCAGCGCCCAAATCCCCGCGTTGCCGAGTTTCGCTGAATAGGTTCCGCGCTCGGTATATTGAGAAAAGGCAGCTTGCGTGACAGTGGTGGTAAAAGCTGTCTGTGCCATGTTCGTCAGCCCTTGAACAACTTGCGGGGAAGCGCTAATCGCCGCGTACCAAATCAAACCTTTTAGCAATGTCTGGTTCTTCTCAAGAACGACTTTCTGCCGCTCTTGAAATTCTTTTAAGGCGTAGTGGTATTCCATATACGCTGTCTGATAAGCCGAGCCGTCCCTGACCGCCTGCACGGTCATCATCACGGGATTGTCTTCATCTACCGGGACAGCCCGGTCAAAGGGAAGCGGCAATGCGAAAAGATTGAGCCATTCACCTAACTTTTCGTTCAAGTCTTTTTCACCAATCGCCTGCCGATGCCGTGCCGCTTCCGCCAGCCATTTCACACCGGGCTTTGCACTGTCTGCCGTCGCCGCATGAGCGAAAAGCGCTTCCCAATCGGTCCGGTTTGGCAAGGCTTCTAAATCTTCCGAGGCTTTGTCAGCCCATGCCTCACCGGGTTCAGGACCGTACTTGAAGAGTACGCCCAGCAGCGCATCCAAACGCGCAACAAGCTTCTCTGCTTCTTTTTCAGGATAATCTCCATGTTTAAGAACCCGGCGCAATCCTTGTAATAACCCTTGTTCGCTTTGAGAAAATGGGACCGCTTCTGAGTACCATTCCAAATTTCTGACTAAGCCTGAGAGCGGCAGCCAATGCCGCAGAACCCAGGGACGCGGCTTGTCGCTATCAAGCTGGAATAGCCCGATGACGGATTGAACGATTTGGCTCACATCCTCTGCTCTTAAAGGGAGCTTTCGTTTGAACAACGCCGTCAAGATAATCTGCATCGCGTCCGCGTATGTACGGTTTGGGCTTCCGTACCAGCTTTTCCAGAAACCGTCCGAGGGAATTAGCAGCCATTCCATGCGCCGAAATGCAGCAAAAGCCATCATCACATTATCAGTGCGAGTCTGCGCCAAGATTTGAGAGCCTCCGGGGAAATCTTGGGCCTTAGCCCCGTAAGCATAGTACAAATGCTTTGTCTGTTCCATGAATTCACTCAAAAGATGATGGGCCTCGGTCTGCGGGTCATCGGCAGGAAGCGGGAAACCATCCGGCTGCAAAAAAGTCACTGTTTCCATCTCTAGCCTCCTACCAGCGCAACCAGCTTGACGAAGGAGACTTCGGTGTCTACTTTGAGGTGGATTTCTTCGTCCAAGCTTTCCACCTGCCGGTCGCCGACGAGGACGAAGAAGCCGTTGCGGGCGAAGGCCGACAGCGCGTTTTCGTACTGCGCTTCCCAGTCCAGGCGGCGCTTGGGGGCGTGTTCGGGCTTTGCGCCGTTCAAGGCGGCTTCAGTCGGCGAGGGCGTGACCAGTCCGCGAAAGACGGCGGAGGGCAGGGCGGCGTGGTATTCCTGGACTTCCTCGTAGACCCGGCGGCGGATCAGCTCGCGCAGGGTGATGGTGGAAGAAAGCGAGTCCAGACGCCGGGAGGCCGTGCGCTCGCCGGGCAGGGTTTCGTCGTAAATCGTGATGCTGTGTGTCATTGCTATTCCTCCTGGACGGGACAAAAACCATGCTTTAGAACCATGCCGTAAAGAACCACCGGGGCAAGCCCCTGGGTTTTAGGACTATAAATGTCACGGCTACACGGCGCGGACGCCACAAAACACCCGCTTCGCGGGGTTAAGACAAAGCCATTCAGACTTATTCTGAGTGCCGCGCCTTCCAGGTCTGCCAGTGCAGCCTTCCAGGTCTGCCAGTGCCGAAGCGGTACTTCGTGGCGCTTCGCCGTGTAGCCGTGTGTTTATGCCTACGGCATTACTTCGTATCAACACATGGTCCTCATGGTTCCGAAATCGTTCAACATCCCCAGTATACCAAGCAGCCGCGTCATTCTTCCTCTCTCTGCGCCGGCAGCGTCAGTAACTTCGCGAAATTCTCACGACATGAGATAACAGACAGGAATCGGCGGGAGCGGCGGCGAACTGAGACGGCAAGACCGCACTTAAAGGATAACATAACGCCCAATGGCCCAGTCTGAACTCGCCGGAAAACCGGCCCCGCGTGAGCTTCTTGTTAGTGTCCCGAAGCTGATCTCGGCTTATTACACCTTGTCGCCGCACCCGGATGACCCAACCCGGCAGGTGTCTTTCGGCACGTCCGGGCATCGGGGATCGTCGCTCAAAACGACGTTTAACGAGGCGCATGTTCTTGCCATCTGCCAGGCGATTGCCGAAGTCAGAGTGGCGGAAGGCACGACCGGGCCGTTGTTTCTGGGCATGGACACGCACGCCCTGTCTGAGCCGGCTCACCGGACCGCGTTGGAAGTTTTCGCCGCGAACGGGGTAGAAGTGCGGTATCAGCCCGGCGGCGGGTACACGCCGACGCCCGCTGTTTCGTTTGCGATACTTTCCTACAATCAAGGCCGAACTTCGGGAGTGGCCGACGGCGTGGTGATTACACCGTCGCATAACCCGCCGGAAGATGGCGGGTTCAAGTACAATCCGCCGAGTGGCGGCCCTGCCGACACGAGCCTCACCAAGCGCATCCAGGACCGCGCCAACGCGCTTCTTCGGGACGGTTTGAAGGAAGTCAAACGCATCTCTTATGAAAAAGCCCTGGCCGCCGGCACCACGCAGGCGCATGACTTCGTGATGCCGTATGTCGCTGCGCTCAGCTCGATCATAGACATGGAAGCGATCAAAAACGCCGGCCTGAAGATCGGCGCAGACCCGCTCGGCGGCGCGTCGCTGGCTTACTGGGAGCCGATTGCCGAAACATACAAGCTGAACATTGACATTGTGACATCGTATGTTGACCCGACGTTCGGCTTTATGACCGTGGACAAAGACGGCCAAATTCGTATGGACTGTTCCTCGCCGTTCGCGATGGCGTCGCTGATTGGCCTTAAAGACCGCTATGACATCGCGTTCGGCAACGACCCCGACGCCGACCGGCACGGCATCGTCACGCCCAGCGCCGGGCTGATGAACCCGAATCACTATTTGGCCGTCGCCATCAGCTACTTGTTCCAGAACCGCCCGAACTGGAACCCGGATGCCGCCGTCGGCAAGACGCTGGTGTCCAGCGCCATGATTGACCGCGTTGCGGCGTCGCTTGGCCGTAAGCTCTCTGAAGTCCCTGTCGGGTTCAAGTGGTTTGTGGATGGTTTATTATCCGGTGCTTACGGCTTCGGCGGCGAGGAAAGCGCCGGAGCGTCGTTTTTGCGGCTTAACGGCAGTGTTTGGACCACCGACAAAGACGGCATTATTTTGGATTTACTCGCCGCCGAAATTACGGCCAAAACTGGCCGCGACCCCGGTCTTCATTACCAAGACCTAGAAGCCAAGTTCGGCAGCCCGCTTTACGAGCGCATGGACGCGCCCGCGAATGCCGACCAGCAAAAAATTCTATCACAATTGTCGCCCGAACAAGTCGGGGCCAGCGAGCTAGCTGGCGATCCCATCACTGCCAAGCTGACCCGCGCCCCCGGCAACGACGCGCCGATCGGCGGCCTCAAAGTGACCACACAAAACGGCTGGTTCGCCGCCCGGCCTTCGGGAACGGAGCCGGTCTATAAAATCTACGCCGAAAGCTTTGTAGACGCCGCCCATCTGAAGCGAATTCAGGAAGAAGCCCAGGCAATTGTGCGTCAGGCGTTTGAGGCATGAGTAGGGGAGGCAGGGCGAACCAGAAAGAAGGGCGAACACGGCGCAAAGAGGGCGAACAGAAGGTTCGCCCGTACAGGGTAAGAAAGTATGAGGCAGGGCGCGAACCTTGTGTTCGTCCTTTTTGATTGTTTGCTTCCGCGCCTCTCTCTTGACTTCCCTGCGCCCATCGGCGATAATCTCCCTATGAAACCGCTCGCCTTGCTTCCATTTAATTCGCTCTACACCCACGGCTTTATTCGCGCTTGTGTCTGCGTCCCATTTCTGCGCGTTGCCGACCCCACTTACAACGTGCAGCAGACGCTGGGGCTGGCCCAAAAAGCGTCGGAGATGGGCGCGGCACTGGCGCTGTTCCCGGAGCTTGGCCTGTCAGCCTATTCCAACGAAGACTTGTTCCATCAAGACGCGCTTTTGGAAGCTTCTTTAGACGCGCTTGCCCAGGTTGTCGAAGCCAGCCGTGACATGACGCCGCTGCTGCTGGTCGGGGTGCCGCTCCGCTTTGACGGCCAGCTCTTCAACTGCGCGGCCGCCGTGTACCAGGGGCAGATACTGGGCCTCACGCCCAAGAGCTACCTGCCGAATTACCGGGAGTTCTACGAAAAGCGCCAGTTCACGTCGGCGCGTGACGCCATCAGCCGGGAAGTCACCGTACTGGAACAGCGCGTTCCGTTCGGCAGCGATCTGATCTACACGGCGAGCACAGTTCCAGACTTCGCCGTCCACACCGAGATCTGCGAAGATGTCTGGACGCCAATCCCACCCAGCACTTACGGCGCTTTAGCCGGCGCGACGGTGCTTGCCAATCTGTCCGCTTCCAACATCACCATCGGCAAGGCTGAATACCGGCGTCAGCTTTGCGCCGCCCAGTCCGGCCGCTGCGTCGCCGCTTACTTGTACTCCGCCGCCGGACCAGGCGAATCCACAACCGATTTGGCCTGGGACGGCCATGCGCTCATTTATGAGAACAACGAAAAGCTGGCGGAAGCCGAGCGGTTTTCGTCGGGCGAGCAGATTATCACTGCCGATATAGATTTAGAGCGTCTGGCTCAGGAACGAATGCGCCTGTCTTCGTTCCACGACTCTATCGGCGATCATTTAGATCGTGTCCGGGCCATGCGCCGGGTCGAGTTTGAATTTGTGGTGCCGGAAGTGGCCCCCCCCGCCCCCAATAATGGGGGAGCCGAACAATATGCCATTGTTCGGACACTGGGTTCTTCCGTTCCTACTCCCGCATTATTGGGGGCGGGGGGGCCGCTCCTGCGCCCTCTCGAACGCTTCCCGTATGTGCCCAGCGACCCGGTTAAGCGTGACGAGAGGTGCTACGAAGCGTATAACATCCAGGTGCATGGCTTGATGAAGCGGCTGCAAAGCACCGGCATCCAGAACGTCGTCATCGGCGTTTCCGGCGGCCTGGACTCCACTCACGCGCTGATTGTCGCCGCCCGGACAATGGACCGCTTGGGCCTCCCGCGCCGGAACATTCTAGGCTACACCATGCCGGGCTTCGCCACCAGCAGCGGCACCCGGTCCAATGCGCTTGGCTTGATGGAGTCGCTCGGCATCACGTCAAACGAAATAGACATCAAGCCGTCGTGCCTCAGAATGCTGGCCGACATCGGCCACCCGTTCATTGACGGTGAGCCGGTCTACGACATTACATTCGAAAATGTCCAGGCCGGCGAGCGCACGTCGCATCTCTTTCGTTTAGCCAATTTTCACAATGGGTTAGTGCTGGGGACAGGAGATCTCAGCGAAATGGCACTGGGGTGGGCGACTTACGGCGTCGGAGACCAGATGTCGCATTATAACGTCAATGCTTCTGTCCCGAAGACGCTCATCCAGTATCTTCTGCGCTGGGTCATCGCGACAAAGCAGTTCGACCCGCTGACATCGGCCTTAGTGCAGGCCATCGTGGACACCGAAATCTCGCCCGAATTGGTCCCCCACGCCGCCGGGGACGATGACCAGTCGCCGTTCCAAAGCACCCAGGATAAAATCGGCCCCTACGAGCTGCAAGACTTCCACCTTTACTACGTCACCCGCTATGGCTTCCGCCCCTCCAAAGTTGCTTACTTGGCCTCCCAAGCCTGGGGCGACAAGTTGGCTGGCACCTGGCCCGACCCGTTCCCCGACGACAAGAAGAACGAATACGACCTGCCCACCATCAAAAAGTGGCTCCATCTCTTCTTGTACCGCTTCTTCCAGACCAGCCAGTTCAAGCGCTCCGCCATGCCCAACGGCCCCAAAGTCGGCTCCGGCGGCTCCCTGTCCCCACGCGGCGACTGGCGAGCGCCAAGCGACTCCGAAGCCACCGTCTGGCTGGAAGAATTAAAGAACAACGTGCCGGACTAGGTTGTGCCGGGGTTACAGCTAATAGACTTCTTGCGTAAGTACCCTGCACTGAAAGTGCAGGGCTTTAGAAGTGCGATTGTCTGCCTCCGCAGACACAAGATTGGCAAAGGCGGCAGTTCCTATGTCTGCGGAGGCAGACAATCGCTTTCCCGAAGACCCGGATTTTCGATCCGGGCCGCGCACCGCGACTTACGCAAGAGGTCCAATGAGCATTCGCTCTTATTCTGTTTCTGACACTGTGCAAGTGTTCTGCAGTCCGCAGGCGGAACGCAGGGGATACGCAGGTCTTGGCTTACTTCTGCTCGCCTTTTACCCGCTCAGTTTTTGGCTGCTCTGCCTCAGTCCATCAGCGCAGCACAACAGTTTATAGGCATCGCTCATCCCAATAGTCCTTCCATTTCAGCCTTCAATCGGGGGCTGTTGTGTCTTCTTGTCAGGGCCGCAGAAAGTAACTGTTGACAGGGAGTGCGAAACATACCAAATCATACAGGGTTGGCCGCTCTTTCCTCGTGTTTCTTCGGGTTCGCTGCGTGAAATCTGGTGCGTTTATGTTGGCGCTTCCCAAATCCGCCGCGTTATCTTCGCCCCTGCACATGAAAGAACCCGGCACTGGAAGTGCCGGGCTACTTTGAGATGAAAGTCGCTGCGGGACTGTGGAGAAGATGCCGATGGCTGGTACTTAGTGTCGCAGACACTTTCATTCACCAGCAGACCGGCACTTCCGGTGCTGGGTTTCTGACGCATGTCAGGTTCACTTCTTCTGCATCATCAAGACGCAGGCAAATAAACCTAGCGCTCCGGCGATGCGCCAGGGGTTCAGCGGCACGCGCGGGACTCCGAACCAGCCAAAATGGTCAATCACGACCGCCGACAGAAGCTGGCCCAGCACCGTAGCAGCAATCACAATCCCCGCGCTGACCTTTGGGATGCCGATCAGGCCGATTGTCACCGCAAACGCCCCCAGCAGCCCGCCGCCCAGCCATACCCACCAATGGGTTTTGGAAAGCTCGGACAGTTTCCCATGTCCCAGCACGCCGAACGCTACAAACACGCCCAGCACCACCGTACCGACTACAAACGACAGCAGCGCCCCCAGCATTGGGGACTTCAGCGCCCCCCGAAGCTGAGCGTTCAGCGCGTCCTGCACCGGCAGCCCGACCCCCGAGAGCGCGATCAAACCTATCAACAAATACTGCAACTCTTTCTCCTGCCCGGCCCACATTGGCCGGCAACAAAAGTTTACCCGAGTTTTCTGAAAGTGCCGTGAATGCAGGCTTCCGCAGGAGCGCAGGCTTCCGCAGGAGCGCAGGCTTCCGCAAAAATTCAGATTTCAGCGGGTTTCGGCCCGCAGACCGGAACGGGACTCCTCCATCGCACCGTCCTTGCTGTCGGCATGTTCTTCTAAATGCAGCTCGCGCAGGCCCGGCATCTCCATCAGCGAATTATCCTGCGGTGCGTAGCCCACCCGTGTTCGGGCATCGGAAATATCCAGGCGCTTGAAGCGGTTATCGCTGACGCCATGCAGAATGGCGAACTGCAAGTCGTCTGCGTCAATGCACTTTTGAAGAAGCTGGGTCAGGTCGCGCTCTGAAACAAAATCGTCCAGCAAGTCCAGCCCTTGCTCCGACTGCACTGTCGTGACCGGCTGGAACGCGCCGATGCGAACCGCAATCGCCTTGACGCCCTCTTTCTCCGCCATGTACCGGCACAGTGCCTCGCCGAAGCACTTGGAAACGCCGTACAAGTCGCCGGGGTTCACCGGCTCGGATGTCTTCACCTGCACGTCCGCCGGGTAGCCGCTGACGGCGTGAATGGAAGACGCATACACAACCCGCTCGACGCCCGCCGCTTTTGCCGCTGCGAACAGATTGTATGTCCCCACAATGTTTGTTTCCAGCAGATCTTTCCACAGCGCCGCCGGGCTGGGGTTGCCCGCCAGATGCACTACCGTTTCCACCCCCGCGCAGACCTCTTTCAGCTTCTCCAAATCCGCCAAATCCGCCGCCACGACTTCGCCCCAGCCTTGAAGCTGACTGATGTTGTCTTCATCGCCCCGCACCATCAGCCGCAGGTCGTAAGTCTCGTGCATCCGCTCCGCGAAATACGATCCAATCCGTCCCGCCGCTCCCGTCACCAATACGCGCTTCATGTCTTACTCCTCCGCTCTGCTGCTTCTTACTGCCCTGCTTGTTCCCAGCTAAAGCCGCAAAAAAACGTGCCGCTGCTGACGATTTGCACAATATGTCTACTATTTTATGGTATAGTAATCGCAGGAATTAGCAAACATTTGTTTGCTTTTATCAAGACAAGGAAGACTTCGCTGGAAGAGGAAGGAAACGCCATGAAAACGCACCGGAAAGAAACGCCGCCGCACCACAGCACCGAGCCGCCGCTTGCCCCGGCATCGCCTGCGCCGAAGCCGCCGTCTTTGTTCCATGACCTAGACTTCTGGCGCTTTGTGCTGGCCGCGCTCAGCCTCGCCTGGGAGATCGCTAAGACTTGGGTACGCTGAAACGAGAAATCGCTGAAATGCAAAAACTCGGTGTATAATTCTCTATGAAAACCTTTTTTCTTGCGGCCTCGCTTCCGCTTATGCTGCTGACTCTGGCCGGCTGCGGCGGCGGAAGCAGCTCTTCCGGCACGAGCAGTCCCCCAGCGAATTTGCAGGGAACCTGGGGCGGCGGGACATCGGAAAACCCTGCCGCGCTGACGCTGACCGCGACCGGCGGCGATCTAATCACCGCTTGCGGCACTGATGACGTGCTGAACCAACCGCTGACCGCTGATGCCAGTGGAAACTTTGATGTCGTTGCGACGGAGCATATCCCGCTGTTTACGCCGGTGAGTGGTCTCTACCCACAGGTTCATTTAGTTGGCACAATCTCCGGCAGCACGATTACTCTGCATGAAGTATCAGCCTCCGGGCCGGGGCCGACTTATACAGTGGCTTACGGCAAGCCCGCACCGGTTTTCAACGGCGCCTGTCCGGGCTAACGAGTGTAACTCTCTTTTTTATCTGGCGGGAACTTGCCGGCGCGGCCTCGGCAGCCGGTCAGCGTGCCGACAGCGAGGAAGACAATGCCCGCTTCCGGGCCGAACAATCCCGCCGGTGACAGCATCTGGCCCAGAAAGAGCCGGGTGAAGCCGCGTGTGCGGATCATGGGAGCCGGGGCAGCCGTAAATCGGCCCCTCAAAATAATCCCAAGCCCAGTGCCTCCCAAAAGCCCGGCGTGATTGCCGTGACATGGTACATTCCCAGCCTGGAATGCGTGTCACGGGAAAGGCCAAAAAGCGCCGCCATCGGCTCGGCTTTGGACTGGCAGGGGCAGGAGATGAATTCGTGTAGATCAGGCTTACGTTGACACGATGCGCGGGAAAAAGTTGCAGGCTTAATACTTCAAGTAGGCTTCCGAAATCGCACTGCCAATCTCAATGCACCGGATCTGGACTTGGTCCAGAAATTGATGCAGGCCCTGCTTGATGATCTCTTCCGTCGTGATAAACGACAGGTCCGCCCGCAGCCGCCCGACTAAACGCTCGGCACGGTTCGACGCCGGAACGCCCTTTGTGCCGCCAATCTGCCGCAAAGCGCGGTCCACGCGGGTGACGGCGTAGGAGACAGAGGCAGGAAAGTCCGGGTTGCGGACCAGAAACGAAACCACTTTTCCGGGCGTGATGCCGAGCCGGTTGGCCTTGCGGAACGCCTCAAACGCACCGACGCTCTTCAGCACCGCAATCCACTGATGCTGGTCTAAAGTCCCGCCGATCTCCGCTTCCCCTAAAAGAATGTGATATTTCACATCCAAGATCCGGGCCGTTTTGTCGGCCCGCTCCAGCATCATGCCGCATTCTAAAAATGCCCGCGCTTCGTCGGTCGGCATGGTCCGCTCGGTGATGCCTCTAAATAGGTGGGAAGCGTTCTTGACCTGGGCAAAGAACGAGTGCGGGGACGCTTCTAAGATCTTGTCCACGTTCCACCGGGTCACTTCCAGATAAAACATGTTCAGGCTCTCATACATCTCCGACGGGATGATCTCGCGGACGCCCCGCGCGTTCTCGCGGGCGCGGACAACGCAGGATGCAATAGAATTTCCATTTTCCCGGCAGAACGCAAAGAAGTCCAGCACATTGCGCTCGACCTGGGTGTCATTATAGAGCGTCACGAACAGATCGGCGTCGCCGGAGATTGCCAGGATCGGCCCCCACAGCGCTGACGGGTCACCGCCGCCGCTGCCGCTTGCCAGCGGAAACGCCCCTTCCAGCTCCGAGTGGTATTGGACATCCACCATGCGGGCCGTCGCTTCGGCCCGCTCCACATAACGCCCGATCCAGAACATGGCATCGGCTTCACGAGCAAGCATAAGTTATCCTTTGAGTCAAGGTCCGAGAGAAACCGGACCAGTCTATCAATTTGTAGAAGCCTCTGTATTCCTACCGCTTCAGTGTCGGGGCCGGTGGCCAAACGCCCGGCTGCGCCGGATATTCTGCCAGCGGGTCTGGTGAGGTGGGATGCCGGACGAGATCACGTAGAGTTCGCCAGAGCATAAAAGTGCTATAAAATGCGGCTACATTCGCCGCATAATTGAACAAGTCTGACGTCAGATAATAATTCAACAGCGTACCAATGCCGAAATAATGATATAAATCTCGCACAAAGCGGTCTATGCCTGTCAAAACAGATGCAGCGGCGGCAGGACTGGCCCACCGAAGATGCTGCTTCCAGCCAGGACGCGAAACGAGGACAACTATTGCAAATCCCACAATGATGAACGCAACATCAATGACAGTGTGAAAAATGTATTCAATCTCGTTGAATGCGAAATACCACGGTGGCAGATTGTGCATTTAACTTCTCCTGCTTCATCCTAAACCTTGATCACGCCCTCCACAGGCCGCGTCTCACCTTCCCCAAATCCCTGCGACTGACTCATCCCGCCCAGTGTCTGCGACTGGGACATTCCCGCCGGACGCGCCAGCACCCAGGTGTCTTTGGAGCCGCCGCCCTGGGACGAGTTCACGACATAGGAGCCTTTGCGGAGGGCGACGCGGGTCAGGCCGCCGGGAATAATTGTGATTTCTTCGCCCATCAAGATATAAGGCCGCAGGTCAATGTGCCGGCCTTCAAAGCCGTGCACATCGGGGACAAACGCCGGTGCGCGGGAGATTTCCACCAGCGGCTGGGCAATAAAGTTACGCGGGTCCGCTTGGATCATTGCGGCAAACTCATCCTGCTGCGCTTTCGTAGACTGCGGCCCCATCAGCATCCCGTAGCCGCCGGCTTCGTTGGCACTTTTGACCACCAGTTTGTCTAAGTTCTTGAGGATGTGATCACGCTGGGCATCGTCGGCAGACAAGAACGTCGGGACATTGGGGATCAGTGCGTCCTCGCCCAGATAGTACTTAATCATGGCCGGGACATACGCATAGATCACTTTGTCGTCGGCGACACCGGTGCCGACAGCGTTTGTAAGCGCGACATTGCCCGCACGGTAAGCGTTGATCAGGCCGGGAACGCCCAGCGATGAGTCCGCCCGAAACGTCAGCGGATCGAGAAAGTCGTCGTCAATCCGGCGGTAGATGACATCTACCCGCTGCGGCCCGCGCGTCGTCTTCATCCAGACCAAGTTGTTTTCAACATAAAGGTCGCGGCCCTGCACCAAGTCAATGCCCATTTGCTGGGCCAGAAACGCATGTTCAAAATAGGCCGAGTTGAACTCGCCGGGAGTCAGCAGCACCACCGTCGGATCGGCAATCGCACGAGGCGAGATATAGCGCAGATTGGCAAGAAGCTGGGAGCAGTAGTGGTCCACGGCCAGCACGCGGTTTTCCCGAAACAAGCCGGGAAAGATACGGGTCATCAGCATCCGGTTTTGCAGCACATACGAGACGCCCGACGGCGAGCGCAGATTGTCTTCCAGGATAAGATATTCGCCCTTGTCGTCGCGCACCAAGTCCGTGCCGCAGATGTGAACATAGATGTCTTTTGGGACCGGCGCCCCAATCAGCTCGCGCCGGAAATGCTTCGCGTTGACAATCAGCTCGCGCGGCACGATGCCGTCTTTGAGTATCTTCTGGTCGTGGTAGACATCGTGCAGGAACAAGTTCAGCACACGCAGGCGCTGGATCAGCCCACGCTCAATCCTAGCCCATTCCGGGTTGGTCATAATGCGCGGCACCAAGTCAACCGGCATCGTCTTTTCGAGGCCCTGGTCGTCGCCATAAACGGTAAACGTCACGCCCTGATTGAGCATGCTGTTTTCAGCCTGCTGGGCACGCCGCTTGAAATCGTCAGCCGTCAGCGACGCGAGCGTCCGGTACAGGCTTTGGTAATGCGGGCGCGGCACTCCGGGGGTCTCGAACATCTCGTCATAGAAGCTGTCGAGGGTGTAGTGGTCAAAAAGGGACATGAGAAGCGGCAGACTCCTGACTATAAGTAGCATGAGGTCGCGCGTCGTTGCGGGGAAAAGTTATTATACCGGGCTGGGTGACGAGTGTCAAGTTGAGGGACACAAACATGCCCCGCCTTGAGCGGCGAAACCTCCAGCGCTTGGGCTTGCTGGCTGTTCTTCTTGCCGTGCCAGCACACTGTAAACGACGCGGCTCTTGCGGCTGGCGACTACTTCGGTGACCCATTCGCGCACCGGCTCCGGCAGCGGCTCATCGCGCGGATGCTTGATGACGACCCGCCGCCGCGCCACCCGCCGGGCCTCTTTCACTGTCTCAGCTTCGAGCGGGGCCGGGTTGCCGAACACAAACAGCGGCGAGACCGAGACCTCCGAGCCGCTCAAACGATGCTCAAAAAACGGGTCAAAATACACAACGTCCGCTGATAAGCCGGCTAAGCGCGGCAGATACTCCCGCGCATCCGCCGTCACCACCTGCACCTGCCGCAGCGAGGCCGTCAGCTTTGTGCTGTGCAATGTGAAGCTCTGCGTCCCGACCCGCGACACCAGTGCAAGCTCCGGCACACTTTCCAGGCCGACAATGCTTCCGCTTTCGCCTACGGTCAGCGCGGCCAGACCGGCCTCACACGCAAAGCCAAGCGTACAGTCCAGCAGCGAGTCGCCGGCATTAAGCTGAACGGCTTCTAAAAAGTGGTCGCGGCCCCCATGCATCAAATTATACGCACGGACTTGAAAAAGATTAGGATGGAAAAAGTATTCCGTGCCGGTGGCCCGGTCCCGCAGGCGCAGATGGTCCTGGCCGGCCAGCAACAGGCGCTCCGCCCCGCACGCAGCGAAGACGCCGGGAACGGACCAGCCCAAACGCGGCACATAGGGCGCTCCAAGCTCGGCGGCATATTCCCGCGCCTGCGCTTCTAACGCTGAGGGCGGATGAACGGATGTGGTGACGGCGAGGGGTGTGGGCACTTGACATCACAGCTCCCGCACGGCGTCTTTGATGTCGGCGACGGCGGCGGGGGGGACAATAAGCTGGCCGAAGCCCATGCCGAGGGCGTCCCCTAGCACCTGCGGCCACCAGTCGCCGCCGATCCGCACTGTCGCCGGCTTGCCTGCCCGACGCGCCTGACCCGCCGCCAGCAGCAGGCGCTCCCAGGACGCGCCGCGCAGGCTGCCGGTGAGAAATATTCCGGCGAAGCCGTCCAGCGTCTCGGGCAGGTCGTCTTCCGCGTCGCCGCCTTCGACCGAAATACCCAGATCGAGCTGGACCCGGCCAAAGAGCGTATCGTCTTCTTCTAAGCCGGCTTCAATCTCGTCCAGGCGCTCTTGAAGCTCCTCGCGTTCAGACGGCTCGCGCAGGACCAGATGCAGCGGCAGGCGGGCCGCGCCGCGCACAAGCGCGGTGAGGGCCAGATTGTCGTGGGGGATGTCCAAGTACAAAGGCTGACCGCCGATGATCCTCGCCAGATCGCCTAGCACTTGTGCCTGCTCGCCGGCTGTCTGGGCCACAGTGTCCGTGCCTAAAAAATTGCTGCCCGCCGGGACAACCAGGCCGTCCGCGCCCTGCGCCATGGCTTCCTCCGCCTGCGCCAGCGACCAAGCCGCGCAGAGGACCGTAACCACTCGGTTGTCCGATGCCGTCCGGGCCGGCAGGTGAGCGCCTTCCAGAAAGAAGCGGCGGGAGACCGTCAGCGGTGCCTGGTAGCGGGCGACTGTGCCGGCGTCCGGCGCGACATAAACCCGGCCCCGGTCGCCGTCAATGATGACAATGTCGTCTTCTTCCACCGCTTGCAGCAGTGTGTCGCCCAGCCCCAGCACCACCGGCAGCGCCGGCGCAGGGGACAGCGGCGCGGATGACTGCGCGGCCAGGCCGATAATCTGAACACCGGGCAGGGGAGCGAGCCAGAACGCGGGAGGGATGCGGTCGCCGATCAGCACAATCTGTTCCGGCTCCGGGTTCTCGAGGCCAAACGAGCGCAGCCGCTCGCCGATCCGCCGCAGCCGGTCCGGCGAGAGCGAGGGAACGCCAAAGTCTTCATGCAGCCGTGCGGCGGCGGCGATGGCAACGCCGGGGTGGCCGGCGACCCCATGCAGTACTTCCATTAGGGTGTGCCTGACGGAGACGCCGTTGTGGGGGGCGCTGCCGCCGGAAGTGGAGTCACTGCCGGAGGCGTCTGAGTGGGCGCGGGTGCTTTAACAGAAGGCTGACCTGCCGGAGCTTGAGCGGACGCCGTCGGCTTGCTGCCGGAGCTTGGAATGTGCGGGGGAGGCACGGGCAGGGTCAAATCCGGCTCGTCATCGAAATTGGAATCGTCCTTGCTGCCCTTCGCCTGCGGCTTGACCGGGAAAACGCCGATGGTCTTGAACGGCACAAAGATTGATTCGGCCCCTTCTTTGATATTGATTAACACCGGCTTGCCGAGCTGCCGCGTGTCACCTTCGATTTTGCTGCCGTCGCTGTACGTGCCTTTGATGTCGCCGACCAATTGAATGGTCTGCGCTTTGCCGTTGTACAGGCCGGCGTCGGCGGTCAGGGTTCGGGTTTGCAGGCCGTCTTCTTTGGTCTGGATGACCTGCGTGATTGTCAGCGGGCCGGGGATTTTTCCGACCTTGAAGCGGTAATCATACGTCATCATCTGGCAGGTCAGGGTCGCCGGGTCTTTGAACTGTTTACGGAGCGAGGTGCCGTCCGCGCCTGCTTCACGCTTGCCGGGCTTGACCACCAGCACGATGTTGTCGCGCAGGGTCGCCAGGTGCTTGGTGAAGTCTACCGTGCCGTGCTGCCCTGTCAGATCATCCTGCGTGTCGTACAGATGCACCGGCCCCTGCGCTTTAGCGCTGACCAAATTTTGATCTTTATCCAAAAGTGCAACGGCGGCATCGGTCTTGAGAACCGCGTCATCCTGACCGAACTGCACTCCCTGACTCAGCTCCAGCGAGCGCGGGGCGGAGAGCCACTGCGCCGCGCCGGACTCGTAGGAAACCGTTTCTGGAGCGGCGGCAGGCGCATCACTTTGAGCGTGCAGAGCCGCAGTGGGATGCGCCAGGAAAAGGCCGGCCACAGCAGCGGGAAGAAGTGCCAATGCGGCGACGCGCGTTGTCCGCAAAGTATTTCGCATAGCTTATTGTACCTCCGGCGAAAGCCGCAGGGTTCCTCGAAACCCGTGGCCGGACAAATCGCCCGTGTGCGTGTTGACCTCGATGTCGGACGCCGTGGCTGTGCCGAGGCCGCCGGGAATTTGGGCGGTGACCGGGCCAAGCGTCTGCGCGGCCTGCTTGTCGGCGCTCCAGGTCAGGCCGGTGCAGTCCAAAGCCGCCAGGCCGCGCGTGCTGTTAAAGCGGGCATGGACACCGCCGCCGAGGCGCATGACGCCGTGGGCCGGTGCCTCCGGCGGCGAGTCATAATGAGCATTCCCGGCAGAAACGCTCAGCTTCGGCATTGCCGCCGTGACGGGGCCGGGGCAGGTCAGGGTGTTGCTGGCGGAATCCCAGAAGATCTGCTGCGTCCGAAGACTGGGGTGGGCTGCGCCGGCAACAGTCGCCTGCACATGGCCGCTTACTTGCAGCGCTCCCGCGCCGCCGACGCCCAGCACGCCGAATGGTGTGGCGTAGGAAGCCTGGTCCGCCGTCAGCGTCACCAGCGTGCGGCCACTTGCCGCATACATCGCGCCCCGGTGAATGCCGGAAACGGAAAGCACGCGCCGGTCCCGGCTCAGCGACGCTGTCCGGGCGGCGACCCGCCAGCGAACTTTCCCGCCGCTGCGGCCCACCACCTGCACATTGTCGGCTTCCAGCGCCGCTTGCTCCGGTCCCCCCATCTGGCCGCCACTTGAAAATGCCGCCAGCGGCTGACTTTGGAAAAAGAAGCGCAGGGTCACTGCCGCGAGAACGGCAAACACAATGCCGATGCCGGTAAGAATTACGCGCGGGTTTCGCAGAAGCGTCATCTTGCCAAACCTGTTAAACTCCTGTAAGCGGCGGCGGGGGCGGCGGCCCGCCGGTGCTTGTTCCTGAAGTCGCGGTTCCCGAGTTTGTTCCTGAAGTCGCGGTTCCTGAGTTTGTTCCTGAAGTCGCAGTTCCCGAGTTTGTTCCCGTCGTTGCTGTGCTTGGCGAGCCGGAGTTGCCGTTGCCGCCGCCCCCGCCGCACCCGGCGACGGCAATCGCCAGCGCAATGCCGAACCCAATCGTTCCCATGAAACCGGCGCGACGCGCGAGGCGTCTCTGCTTCCGTGATAAGATCATATCATTCCCTTCGCTAAGTGAAAATTGTGTCACTTCATTGTCTGCCCTTCTATTATAAAGGAAAACGCGCTGAAGCGCAAGAGGGAGCCGCCGTTTCTTTCTCGGTCCGTTATCGCCTGAAACTGTGAAAACGATGCAGGAAATCGCAGGGCGAAGAGGAATAAGAAACATTATGACAAACATCACACTGCGGCGGGCGGAGCGAGCGGATGCGGAGGCGGTGATCGGCCTTATTGTGGCGCTGGCGGAATTCGAGAACCTGCCACCGCCGGATGCGGCGGCGCAGGCACGGCTGATTGAGCATGGCTTTGGGGATGCGCCGAAATTCGAGGTCATGCTGGCGGAAGTGGACGATGCGCCCGGCCCGGTGGGTTATGCCCTGCTGCTGCAAACGTATTCCACGTTTCTCGCCCAGCCGTCGCTGTACCTAGAAGATGTGTTCGTGCTGCCGGAGCATCGCAAGCAGGGCATCGGCACGGCTCTTTTACAGCACTGTGTTCGCACAGCCTACGAGCGCGGCTGCGGGCGGATGGAATGGACATGCCTGGATTGGAACACAAACGCGCAGGCGATGTACGACCGCATGGGAGCGCGGCGCATGAAAGAGTGGTTTCTGTACCGCATGACCCGGCCTTCGATGCAGGCGCTTTTGGAGAAATAAGAAACCGGCACTAAAAGTGCCGATCTACTATGGCGTGAAAGTCGCTCCGCGACTGAAGATTGAAACGCACTGCTCTTCAGTGACAAAGACACTTTCATTCGTCAGTAGACCGGCACTTTCAGTGCCGGTTTCTCATTGAATCTTCCGCTGTTTTTCTTCAATGATGTTCGTCAGAACTTCCCCGCCGACGCGGCCTTCGGGACGCACGGTTCCTTTTACTCCCACTTTGTCGCCTTTAAGCGGCGCACCGGCGCGGCTGATGACCCAGGTTTGGCCGGTGCCGTCGCTGAGGCGATACGCGGCGACATTGGCGATGCCGAGCGGCAGCTCGTAAACTTGGGTGACTTCGCCGGCGACCGTGACATCTTTGTTAACGTAAGCCGACGGGTTGTTGTCAATGTCGCTGAGCTTGTCGGTGTGCTCGTTGCAGCCGGCGAGCATACCCGCAGCGAGAACGGGAAGAAGAAAAACGGGCCATTTACCGAACACTTGTTTTACTAGTAATCTCATAGCATTTATTCCTTTTTGGGGCTGTTCTGCTTCCTGAAAGCATCTTTCCTCCGACGAGCGCCGTGTCAAACAGGTTCCGAAAAAAAAACGAAAAAAGATCGAAAATACTGGAACTTTTGTTCTTCCCTAAAACGCTGTAATAACTGAAATCAACCCAAGGAGGCTTCATTCCATGAAGTTAATCAGCCAAGTCCTCGCCGTCGCCACCATCGCCACCCTCGTCGTTCCTGCCATCGCGCAGACTTCCACCATGAGCAAGCCCATGATGAAGAAGCCCATGATGGCGAAGAAAATGACCAGCAAAAAGATGATGATGAAAAAGAAAACGATGATGAAGAAGCCCATGGCAAAGTCCACCATGAAGCCGATGGCGAAACCCATGTAGTTTCGCGTCATCACGCAAAACAATAAGCGCCCCTGCCGAATGTCGGCAGGGGCGCTTCTTATTTCTTCAACCGCTTACTTGTGGTGATGAGCGATGACATTCTCGGTGGCGTCCCGCGCGATCTGCGTGGCCCGCAGGCCGTCGTAGCCGGTCGGCAGGTCCGACGAGTCGCCGGATTCAAGCGCTTTCGCCCAGGCGGCATACAGGCCCTCAAAGTTCTTTTCGCTTGCGCCCGGCAGCCGGTGGGTCCCATGCTTGGTCCGCACTTCAAACACCCAGCCGTCCCGGTCGTACCGAATGACCCCTTCGGTGCCGATCAAATGGTACGAAAAATGCGCTCTTGGGTCACGCGCCGTGTGGCCGTAGGTAAAGCTCATTTCCACCATCGTGTGCGCCCGGTTTTGATGGTCCATGTGCAGCCACACATGGTCGGGCGCTTCGTAGTTTTCCACCCACGCGCCTGCTGCCTGGAACTCAGCCACTTCCGACCCCAGCCACCAGCGAGCAAGGTCTATCTGATGCACCCCGCAATCCACCAGCGGCCCGCCCTCAATCATGCGTCCGTGGAAGTAGGGGTTCCGAAGGATTTCGCCGGCTGACGTCACCCGGTCCCGCCCGTGCAGGTTCCAGATGTAGACCAGCCGCAGGGCGCGGACTTCCCCGATGGCTCCCTCGGAAACCAGCCGCTTGATGTTCTGGGCCACAGCGCTGTACCGGTAGCAGAAGCCCGTCGCCAGCATCAGCCCGGCGTCATCCATTGTCTTAATCATGGACGCGGCATCGTCATCGGTCATCGCCAGCGGTTTTTCGCACAGCACCGGCAGGCCGTGACGCGCGGCTTCTTCGACATTCTGCTTGTGCGCGGGCGCGGCGGACGCCACGACAACCGCATCAATGCCCGACTCAAAGAACATCGAGCTGATCGTGTAGCCATGCGGGATGCCGTACTTGTGCTGCAAGCCGTAAGCGTGTTCCGGGTCCGGGTCAT
>CAXSZN010000061.1:0-28664 GCA_964241935.1 uncultured Armatimonadales bacterium | reverse complement strand
ATGTTCTGCTGCTGTCGCTGATCCTCTTTTTCTCTTATCTCGGCTGGTGGGCGCAGCATTCAGCGGACATGGATAACGGCGGCAGCTCGGCGGGCTTCACGGTCGGGCGCACCTTTTTCAAGATTCTGTTTTACTCGCAGGCGGTGATGATGGCGCTGATCACGCCCGCTCTGACGGCAGGGGCGATCTCGGTGGAACGCGAGCAGCGGACCTTTGAGCTGCTGCGCGGCTCGATTTTGCGGCCCGGCGCGATTGTCTGGGGCAAGCTGGCGTCGTCGATCTCATTCGTCATTTTGCTGCTGACTTCCTCGCTTCCCCTGCTTTCCCTATGCTTTCTGCTTGGCGGCGTGTCTCCCGGCGAAGTGTTCTTCGCGTACCTGCTGCTCATTGCCGATGCGTTCTTGTTCGGCGCAATCGGTCTTTGCTGGTCGGCCTACGCCGCCAACACGGCGACGGCAACAGTTCTTTCGTATTTGACTTTGATTGTCTACTTCGGCGCAACGATTGGGTTTGCGGCCCCGACACTTGACCCAAGCGGATTCACACCGGATTTCGGCTTTTGCGCGGTGAACCCAATCGGTGCGGTGACAGGCGCGGTTGTGCCGGAGCATTACTACGGTTTTGTGCTGCCGGCGTGGGTTCCCGCGCTTCTTCTCAATGGAACATTGACGGCGCTGCTGATCTTAGCGGCAATCAACCGGCTGGAAGATTTTCCGGCGCGCCGCGCCGCTGCGCTTCGGGGCGTGACACTGCTGTTTGCCGGGCTGCTGGCCTTTTTTGGAGATGGTACGATTGTCGCCCTGCCGAACTTGCTGGCGACGCCGTCCGCGCAGCTTGGGCTGCTGTTCAGCTTTGTGCTGACCCTTTTGCTGCTGCTTGTTCCGGTGATGGTGACAGGGGATTTGGAAGGCGGGCAGGGAAGGCAGCAGGACAGAGTTCCTCGCATCTTCGGTAACGCGGCTTTGGCTTCCGGCCTGCCGTACGCGCTGCTGCTGACGGCTTTGACGGTCGGGCTGACATTGGCGGCCGTGCGTTACGCCGGGCAGCAGCCGGCGCTGCCTGTCTTCGGCGGAAGGCACGTCTTCAGCAGCCCGCGCCTCTCCGCGTTTGCTCCGCCGCCGGGTCAGGGCATGGATCTCGGCTGTCAGATGGCGGTGATGCTGGCGGTTATTGTGGGGGGCCTCAGCGGCCTGGGCTTTCTGCTGTCCGTGCTGCTGTCTAACCGCTGGTCGTCCCTGGTCCTGCTGTATCTCGCTGTCGTTCTTGCCGTGGCCCTGCCATTCTTTTCTTATACCACCTTGTCTGGGCAGGATGCCGCCGCCGCCGCGCACAGTCCGGCGATTAATTCCCTTTACCTTTGCCCCTTCGTCCCAATCATGCAGTTTGCGGATGCGCTTAACCCGCGCCCGACTTTCGGGCGGGACAGCCCAATTCCCGGCATGATCGGCTACGGCGATTACCCGCTATGGGTCGGAACAAGCATTGTTTATGGAGGGATTGGTCTGGCGTCCTACGCCGCCGCGCTGGTTTTCCTCCGGCGGCGCAGAATGATCTCACACAACTGAAGAGCCGGGGTTGTAGAAAACCCCGGCAAAGAAGCCTCTTTCAGACGAAGATGAAGGCGACAAATGCTGGTCTTCTCCATGTCCGAAGGACACACTCTTGCCGGGGTTTTCTGCAACCCCGCTCGCCGGGCGCTTAATTAAATCGCTTGATGGCGAGCGCCACTTTGCCCATAATGACCACATCGTCGGCATAGATCGGGTCGTAGTCTGGGTTTTCCGGCTGAAGGCGGATGCCTTTGGCCTCACGGTAGAATGTCTTCACGGTCGTTTCGTCGCCGAGAAGGGCTACCACGATGTCCCGGTCGTCGGCTGTGCTTTGACGCCGCGCGACGACAATGTCACCGTCCGCAATCCCCGCATCCCGCATTGAATTCCCATACACTTCCAGTGCAAACAAATCCCGTCCGGCCTGATCGCCGCGCCGCAGCAGAGACACCGGGATCGGCAGCATTTCCGGGTGGGCCTGCGCGTCTACGACAATAGGGGCGCCGCCCGCGACCCGGCCAAGCAAGGGGACTGAGACCGAGCGTCCCATGGACAGCCGTTCGCCGCCTTCCATGAGGTCCAGACCCCGCTTGTAGCGGTCCCGGCGCAGGAAGCCTTTAGCTTCCAGGCTGTCCAGATGCTTCTTGACGGTGCAGCTTGAGCTGAGGCTGACTTCTTTGCCGATCTCGCGCACCGTAGGAGCATGGCCGCGCTGTTCGATATGGGTACGAATGACATCGAGAATCTGCTTCTGCTTGTCAGTGAGTGTTTGCATGATGAGTCCTTTAGGAAATAAATAGAATAAAGTGAGTGGAACGGAATAAAGGCGAATAAGAATGAATAAGGATGTTCCGGGAGGATTATACCATGATGCACCGGAACTTACGCAAACTTTTGTTTGTTTTTTTGTACAGATGGGCAGAATAATGTTGACACTGCCCTAGATGTTGAGTATACTGCATTCAATACAAACTAATGTTTGCTTCCGCTGTTCGTTTGTGGCACGCTGCATTGTGAGGAGAATTGACTATGGTTTCGCTGAAAGCTGACGTGTGTGATGATCGTTTTCAAGGATTTAGTTCGCCGCCTCAGCTTGTGCTGAAGGACTGGACACACGAGCAGCCTGCGCTGCGTCCTTTACGCCGCAAGGCTTCCCTTCGCTGGGACAACATTTTGCTGGCCTCAGCCGCATCCGCAGCGATTGGTTTTTTTGTCTTCACTTCCGCCGCCTCGCTGGTGAATTCTGTCGAGCAGAACTACCGGAGTCAGGCACTTCCGCAGTCTGTGACCATCTCCAGAGCTGTCAAGCGCGGCGACACGCTGACAAGCCTCGCGCGGCACTACGGCAATCCAAACACTTACATCCTAGAGCGCGAAGACCAAATCGCCCGTGCCAACCATCTCACCGGCAAAGTGCCTCTTTTGCCCGGCCAGCATCTTCAGATCCCTGTTACCAACCCCACTGTTATCGCTCAGATCGTCCGCTCTTCGCATCGGCCTTTGCTCGCGTCACGCTAAAATTAGAGACACAAATAAGCCCAGGCCTTGAAAAGGCTTGGGCTTTTTGTTCGCGCTTTTAACAGATGCTTCAGCGTTCGGCGACTGCCGGACGACGGGTTTTGTCCCGCTGGCAGCCGGGGCAGAATGCCTCCCCGTAGTTGCGAACCGACAGCTCCATCTGCGCTTTTGTCAGCGGTTTGCCGCAGCTCACGCAGGCCGGTGTTGCTGACAGATTAGCGCTAGGCGCGGAGGCGGCGGCTGGTAATTTGGGCGCGGCGGCTTTCGGCTCTGCCGGGAGATCGTCCCCAAAGGGATCGTCTTCAGTCGCATCGAGCAAGGCGCTGCCGCCGATCAGCGCCTCGAAGTCGTCTTCCCCTTCATCCAGCACAGCAATAGGTGCCGGACGGGACGGCTGCTGAGGCCGAACAGACTCGTTGCGCGGCGCTTCATTGCGCGGCGCTTCACTTCTGTTTTCCTCACGCGGCGCGGAGTCGCGGGCGGGCGCGGCCTCACGCGAAGAAGGGGCGGAGTCACGTGAGGAAGGGCCGGAGTCACGCGAAGCGTACCGTGCGCTGTCGCCGTTCTGCGCGGGAGGAGCGCCGTAGCGGCTGGCTCCGCCGCCGCCATTGCCGCCGTAATTCCCACCGCCGCTTCCGCCGCCAAACCGTCCGCCGCCCATCGGCTGCGGGCTGTCGGCGAACCGTCCCGCCGTAGACTCATCTAAATCCGGCGAAAACTGCGTGCCGAAGCCGCACAGTGCTAAAGCGCGGCCTACCGCCCCGGTTTCACTCTTCTCAATGTAGTCGCCGAAGCCTTTGACATCTTCTTTCTTTGTTCCCGTTGCCATCAGCTTGCCGTCGCCGTCACAGATGCGGGCACGAAAGATGGCGTACTGCTTTTCGTGGTTGATTTCAACGGCTTCGGTCTCGATGCTCCAGTCGGGATGCTCCTGCCGGAACCAGACGATCCGGGCCGAAACAGGAAGGTAGGTGCGTCCACCCTGCACTTTAATCAGGTGCCGCTTGAAGTCAAATGCCATTGCTGCTGTTCTCCTTAAACCAGGTCAAATACTCAAAAAACTTGCCAAATCCTGTCACCGGCACTGAGAGTGCCGGTGCATCTCTTTCTCTGCTACGCCAATGCGTAATCTGCTTCTTCTTCCGTTACATCTGCTTCCAGCGATGCCGGCAGCTTTTCCGGGATGCCGATGGCGATGCCACGGACTTTAGCTTCCATTTCGGCCATCACGTCGGGATGCTCGTCCAGATAGGTCTTCGCGTTCTCGCGGCCCTGCCCGATGCGCGTGTCGCCATAGGTGAACCAGGAGCCGGACTTGTTGGCAATGCCCAGTTCGATTGCCATGTCCAGAATTCCTCCTGAGCGAGAGATTCCTGTGCCGAACATGATGTCGAACTCCGCCTGCCGGAAGGGTGGGGCGACTTTGTTTTTGACGACCTTGACTTTGACCCGGTTGCCGACCATGTCCGTGCCCTGCTTCAGCGTTTCCACCCGGCGAATATCCAAACGTACCGACGCATAGAACTTCAGCGCTTTGCCGCCCGGCTGCGTCTCGGGGTTGCCGAACATAACGCCGATCTTCTCGCGAAGCTGGTTAATGAAAATAATCACGGTGTTGGTCTTGGAAACGCTGCCCGACAGCTTCCGCATGGCCTGGGACATCATCCGGGCCTGCAGCCCCATATGGCTGTCGCCCATCTCGCCTTCAATTTCAGCTTTCGGAACCAGCGCGGCCACAGAGTCGATGACAATCAGGGCAACCGCGCCGGACCGCACCAGGCCATCGGTGATTTCCAGCGCTTCCTCGCCGGTGGACGGCTGCGAGACCAGCAGGCTGTTGATGTCCACGCCCAGGCGCTTCGCGTATTCCGGGTCCAAAGCATGCTCGGCATCCACAAACGCGCAGATGCCGCCCTGCCGCTGCGCTTCCGCCACAAGGTGCAGCGCCAGCGTCGTCTTGCCCGACGACTCCGGGCCATAAACTTCGGTGATGCGCCCCTTTGGAATGCCGCCGACGCCAAGTGCAATGTCCAATGCTACTGAGCCTGTCGAAATTGCTTCCGTCACAAGCTGCTCCGCCTGGCCCAGACGCATAATCGCGCCTTTGCCGAACTGCTTGTCAATCTGTGCCAGCGCTGTTTCTAGTGCCTTTTCTCGATCCATTTTTCGTTCTCCCTTTAGTCCCAGTCCAAAAATCATCAAATCAAACATCCGTTCGCAAACACTAGATTGTACCACATCATACTGCCAAAGTCAAGAAATATGTCATTTTTACTAGGTGATTTTGCTTCCAACAACTGCCAACAGTCTCTTATAAGAACAAACACGCCTTGACTTCCGTTTTGTTCCCGGTTATACTGACCAAGTTCTAAAAACTTAACGCAAAGGTCGGCTCGCCTGAAGGCGTTCCGGCAGGACGCACAAGCCTCAGCGCTGAAATGCTTGTGCGTGCAACCACACTCACAGGAGAGACCATTTGCAAACAAAAACTGCCCGTACTTTTGGCTATCTGTCCGTCGCCACCGTTTTTTCGGCGACTGCGCTTCTTGCTCCCTTTGCCGCCGTCGCCGCCCAAAACAACGCTGTTCTTGCTCCGACACCTGCGGCTCCCTCGGATAGCACGGCGCCCACGAATACCGCTCAGTTGATGCCTGATCCCGCTGTGGGAGATATTTCCATTCCGCCGTCCGTTATCATCGCCGACGGCAATCGTCCATCTCGAATAGTCCCCACAACTGCACTGACTGTCGGCGACGTCCTCACGAATGCCGGCATCACTTTAGAGCCGCATGACTGGGTTTCGCAGCCGCTGTCCACCCCCGTCCAAAGCGGCCTGAAAATCGTGATCCGTCGTGTCCGACTGGAAACTCAGAACGAAACCCAGCCGATTCCCTTCAAGACCGTTTTCAAGATGAGTCGTGCGGTTGCGCCGGGCCATGTTCAGGCAGGAACGCATGGCGTTCCCGGAGTCCTCACAAAAACCTACGCGGCCCGGTTTGTCAACGATGCGCTGAAGTCGCGGACGCTGGTGTGCAGCCGGGTCACGACGCTTCCAGTAGACCAGGAAACTTTGGCCGGCATCCGGGTCCGGGAAGCGCGGGCGCTGCCGTCGCGCTCCGGCTCCTACCAGCGGATGCAGTGTTACCACATGGTTGCCACCGGCTACTCGCCTTTTGAGGGCAGCGGCGCCGGCCGCTGTGCCAATGGAATGCGGGCCGGCTACGGCGTCGTTGCCGTAGACCCCCGGCTGATCCCGCTTGGCTCCAAGCTCTACATTGAAGGCTATGGGTATGCCCTGGCCGGCGACACCGGCGGCGCGATCAAGGGCCACCGAATTGACCTGGGCAGCACGACTTTCCGCGAAGCCTCCGATGTTGGCCGCCGTGCCGTCACGGTTTGGGTCTTGTCCGCCGCGCGTTAGAGCAGCACACTTCACTATGCGACAGGGAATTATCAACCAGTACCGGACCTACCTGCCCGTGTCGGAGCGGACACCGGTGGTGACTTTGTTCGAGGGCGACACGCCTCTCATTCCTGCGCCGCGTCTGGCGGCGGCGATCACGCCGGCCCTCAAGCTTTTGCTTAAGTTTGAGGGCATGAACCCGACCGGCTCGTTCAAAGACCGGGGCATGACCCTGGCCGTGACCAAAGCCCTGGAAGACGGCGCACGGGCGGTCATGTGTGCGTCCACCGGCAACACCAGCGCAGCGGCATCCGCTTATGCCGCACGGGCAGGGCTGGACTGCGTCGTGCTGCTCCCCAACACCGATGTTGCGCTCGGCAAGCTCTCTCAGGCGCTCATTCATGGGGCCAAAGTGCTGGCCGTTGAAGGTACGTTTGACGATGCCCTGCGGCTGACGCGCGAAATCTGCGCCCAGTACCCGATTACCATCGTCAACCACGTCAACCCCTACCGCATCGAGGGCCAGAAAACCGGCGCGTTCGAGATCTGTGATGTTTTGGGCGACGCCCCGGACTTCCATGCCTTGCCTGTCGGCAACGCCGGCAATATCACGGCCTACTGGAAAGGCTACAAAGAATACCAGGCCGCCGGCAAGTCGCAAAAGTTGCCCCGAATGCTTGGCTTTCAGGCCGCCGGGGCCGCACCCATTGTGGACGGTGCGCCTGTGCTGAACCCCCACACGATCGCGACCGCCATCCGCATCGGCAACCCCGCGTCATGGCAGCACGCGCTGGCGGCTCGTGATGAATCGAACGGCGTGATAGACAAAGTCACCGATGACGAAATTTTGGAAGCCTATCAGATGCTCCCCGCCCTGGAAGGCATTTTCACCGAGCCGGCCTGCGCCGCCCCGGTCGCCGGCCTGAAAAAGCTGTACGACGCCGGCTACTTCCGAGACTTCGACGGCGCGACCGTCGCCGTGACGCTGACCGGCCACGGCCTCAAAGACCCCGACCGAGCCATCAAGACCGTGCCGCACCCGGCCACTGTTCCCGCCGATTTAGCGTCTGTTGTCCGGGCGCTGGGCTTCTAGCCATGTCCCTCCGCGCCCTGCGCCTGCGGAAGCAGACTTATTGGGCGTTCAGTGTTCTCCTCCTGCTGGCCCTGCTGCTGCGCCTTAACGTCCGCGAAGGCCGCGTTTCCGGCCCTTCCATGTCGCCGACTTACGAGAACGGCGACACGGTCTTGGTCTGGAAATCCGTGTCCCGTTCCCTGCTCAAGCCCGGCATGGTGATCATCTTTCGGGATACCAACGGCGACGAGCTGATCAAGCGCATTGCATATATCGGCCCGCAGTACGCCCGCGTCGCGCCCGACGCCGATTGGACCACGATTAACGGCAGCCGCAAAGTGCCGTTTTCCGTGCTGTTCGGCACCTACTACGCCCGCGTGGCCTCCGGTCAAACGCCTGCCCCGGCGGCTGACCGCGACATTTATGTCCTCGGCGACAACCTGCCCGAATCCGACGACAGCCGCCACATCGGCCCCATCCGCGCCCAGCAGATTTTAGGCAAAGTAGTCCCGTAGGGGCAGGTCTCCGTGCCTGCCCTTCTTGTTCTGTGCCTGCCCTTCTTGTTCTGTGCCTGCCCTTCTTGACGACAAGGCGCACACGAAGACTAGGAGGGCGCACACAGGGATGCGCCCCTACGTTTCCTTTCTGCCTCTTGCTTGCGGTATAATAGCAGCCATGAGCCAAGCCCTTTCGCAGCCTGCTATTCTCCAAACCGACATCCCCGGACTGACAAAGTTCATTCAAGGCAAAGTGCGCGACGTGTACGACCTCGGCGACATGCTGCTTGTTGTTGCCACCGACCGCCTTTCCGCGTTCGACGTCATCCTGCCCACCGGCATTCCCGGCAAAGGCCGCGTTTTGACCGCCCTGTCCGAGTTCTGGTTCGAGAAGACGTCGCACATCGTCCCGAACCACTTCCTCTCCAGCGACATGGACGTCATCGGCGAGCGTTTGCATTCCGCCGGCGTTGCAGTCACCGCCAACTTGATTTCGATGCTGGAAGGCCGCACCCAGATGGTCCAAAAGTGCGAGGCCCAGCCCCTGGAATGCGTCGTGCGCGGTTATTTAGACGGCTCCGCCTGGCGCGACTATCAAACCCTTTTCGGCCACGGCGGCGAAGTCAACCTTTACGGCATCCCTGTTCCTGTCGGCCTGCGCCAGGGCGACCCGTTCCCGACCCCACTATTTACACCCGCCGCCAAAGCGCACACGGGCCACGACACCAATGTCACCTTCGCCGAAGCGTCTGGAGTAGTCGGTGCTGAAACTGCGGCGCAACTCTCCGAAATCAGTATCGCCCTTTACTCCTTCGCCCGTGACTACGCCGCCGAGCGCGGCATCATCATCGCCGACACCAAGTTCGAGTTCGGCCTCCTAAACGGTAAACTTATCCTTATAGACGAAGCCTTGACCCCTGACTCCTCCCGTTTCTGGGAAGCGTCATCCTACAAGCCTGGCCGCGCCCAGGCGTCGTTTGACAAGCAGTTCGTCCGCGACTACCTGGAAACGCTGGACTGGGACAAAACCTCTCCCGGCCCGGAGCTGCCCGCCGAAATCGCCGAAAAAACCGCCGGCAAGTACCGCGACGCTTATTCACGCTTGACCGGCGAAGAACTGCCGCAATGAGCGATTTGGACAAGGACAAATTACCACAGGAACGGCTGACGCTTTCGGGAGTTCGTAACGCTTTTATTTTTCCATGCTGTTTAGCAATTCTTTTCGCGGTCATGGGCCTTGTCGAACTGAAACAGGGCAACAAAATGTACGCGGGCTGGTTCTGTTTCGTCGCACTGGGTCAGTTGTTTAACGTGTCGGGAAGGTGGAAAGATTACCGTCAGGTCAAGCAAGGGATAGAAGTTTACGCACCTGCTCAGGTTGAGAGACCTGACGGTATGCCTGTGCCAAAAGCTATTTCGGTAACGGTTGTTCTAATCCTCTCCGGCTTTGTTGGTGTAGCCAGCATTGGAATAATAGTACTTGCTGCTCATATCGCCTTCAGTACGCCGATTGGGTGCATCGCAGCGATTGGAATACTTCTGTTCTTATGGCTGCTCACCGCTTACTTTTGGCATCGTGTCTTGACCGAAACGCCGTCGGCAAAGCCGGTGCTGGTTCAAAGACAGCCGGAAGGGGTTTGGCCTCCGGCTCCCGCGATGACAACTGAGAAGGATAATTAATGAAATATATTATGCTCATTCCCGACGGCATGGCGGATTTGCCGATGGCGGAGCTGGACGGGCAGACGCCGATGATGGCGGCGCGGACGCCGAACTTTGATGCTTTAGCGGAAATATCACTGGTGGGAAGCGTTTTGACTGTGCCGCCGGGAATGTATCCCGGCAGCGATGTGGCGAACATGGACCTGCTGGGCTACGATCCGCGTAAGTATTACACCGGGCGCGGTCCGATTGAAGCGCTGGCGATGGGCGTGCCGATGGACGCCGGGGATGTGGCGTATCGGTGCTCGCTGGTGTCGTCGGACGGCACGGTTTTATGGGACAACTCAGCGGGGCATATCTCGACGGAAGAAGCACGGCCTTTGATTGAGTTAATTGAGCAGAAGCTTGGCACGGACAAGCGCCGGTTCTACCCAGGTGTCCAGTACCGGCATATCATGGCGGAAAAAGGCGGCTCGATAGATCTGCAAACCATCCCGCCGCATGATTTTGTCGGGCAGCCTCTCGCCGGACACTGGCCGGAAGGGGCAGGGGCGGAGCGGCTGAAGCAATTGATGTACGACTCGCTGGAGATTTTGGACAGCCACCCGGTCAATATCAAGCGGCGGGAAGAAGGCAAAGAGCCGGGTAACATGATCTGGCTCTGGGGCCAGGGCTACGCGCCCTCCCTGCCGAACTTCCTGCAAACCTACGGCAAAGTCGGCGGCGTCATCAGCGCCGTAGATGTGGTGCGCGGCCTCGGACGCGCGACAGGTCTCAAAGTGATTGATGTCCCCGGTGCAACCGGGTATATTGATACCGACTATACAGCCAAAGCCAATTATGCACTGGCGGCGTTAGACACGCTGGACTTTGTGTACATCCATGTCGAAGCACCGGATGAGTCTGGGCACGAAGGCAATTTAGATCACAAGCTGCAGGCCATTGAAGATATTGACAAGAAGCTGCTGGCAACGCTGCGGCAGGGGATGGCAAAACGGGATAAGTATCGGCTCCTGATCGTGCCGGACCATAAAACGCCGATTTCGCTGCGGACGCACGAAGAAGGCCCGGTTCCGTTCCTGCTGTACGACTCGGAAAAGCCGCACACGGCATCGCACTTTCCGTTTGACGAGCGGGCGGTGGACGAAGCAAAAACCCAGATTGACGACGGCACCCGGCTTATTCGGATGCTGTTCGCTTAAGCTGTAGAAAGACAACAAACTTGCGGATTTTAGTCACAGGAGCGGCGGGGAAAATCGGTTCGCGCGTCGTGCTGGAGCTTGTTAAGCACGGTCATACAGTCCGTGCCACGGATCGCCGTCCGGTGCCTGCCGAGGTACGGGCGGCGGCTGAGGTTTTGTATGCAGACCTGACCGATCCACTGGCGATGTTCGGTGCCGTGCAGGGCTGCGAGGCAGTGGCGCACATCGGCGCGGTTCCAACCCCCCATTCCCTGCCGCCGGACGAAGTCTTGCGGCTGAATGTCGTCGGCACCCACAATGTGCTGGAAGCAGCCCGCGCGGAAGGCATCGAAAAAGTCGTGCTGACCAGCAGCATCGGCGCACTGGGGTTCTCGTTTCCCACTCATCCCTGCCTGCCGGACTACCTGCCGGTAGATACGAAACACCCACGCCGCCCGCAGGATGTTTACGGCCTGTCCAAGCTGATGAACGAGGAAAGCGCGGCGGCAATGACTCGCTTGTCCGGCATGACCACGCTTGTCCTCCGTCCGCCTCATGTCATGGATTTGGACCATGCAAAGCGGCACGGCTGGCTGCGGCGCTTCTGCGAACGGCGCGGGGAGGAACGCGACCCCGGCTTGTGGGCCTATATTGACGTGGTTGACCAGGCCGTTGCGTTCCGGCTGGCACTGGAAACCGAGAAAACCGGCCACCATGTTTTCTACACGATGGCCGACGATCTTGCCGTCAACGCGCCGCTGGAAGAGCTGACGGAGCGCCACTTCCCTCAGCTTTTGCCCGGCCTCGCCCGTCTCACCGGACACACCTTCTACGATTTAGCGCCGGCCCGCGAGCAGCTAGGCTTCGTCGCGGAGCGCACCTGGCGCAAAGCGCTAGAAGAAGGCTGACATCCCCTGGCGTCGAGCGTAAGGCTTGGAATAAGAGCATGAGGGTCGCTCGGCGCGAAAGCTACTCGCTGACCATGAGGCGGCGGAGCTGGCTGAGGGCGCGGTTTTGCAGGCGGGAAACGTGCATCTGGGAAATGTTGAGCTGCTTGGCGACTTCGGCTTGACTCATATCTTTAAAGAAGCGGTGAATGATGATGGCGCGTTCGCGGGGGTCTAAGGCTTCTAAAGCGTAGTCTAAATCGCCGAAGGCTTCCAAGCTCAGCAGCGACTCGTCTTCCGCGCCGACAAACTCGGCCAAAGACAGCGGGGCGCTGTCGGAATCGTGCATCATCTTGGAGTCAAGCGAGACGGTATCGTAGGCGTTGCCAAGCTCGATGGCTTCGAGCGTTTCTTCTTCGGTCGCGCCGATACGCTGAGCGACTTCCTGAATCGTCGGGGGGCGGCCAAGCTTGCTGCTTAATGCTTCCTGCGCTTTAGAAGCCGTCTGATTTAGTTCCTGCAAGCGGCGCGGAACTTTCAGGCTCCAGGCTTTGTCGCGGAAGTAGCGGCGGATCTCTCCAACAATGGTGGGAGTCGCATAAGTGGAAAATTTGGTGCCGCGCCCGGCGTCGAAGCGGTCAATGGCATTGATTAAGCCGATAGTGCCGACTTGGATCAAGTCTTCAAGCGGCTCGCCGCGATTTACGAACTTGCCGGCCAAATATCGCACCAGGTTTTGATGCATCACAACAAGGCGGTCGCGCATCTGCGTATCGCGTGTCCGGGCATATCGCGCAAACAGGGTTTCAGCATCGTCCTGTGTCCAATCGAGCGCCTTTTTTTGTGTCATGAGGGTCATTCTAGTCCCGTAATTCTATCAATTCTTTGCTAATTTTATGCAGGTGCATACTTTTTCAGCAGAACCGTTGTGCCTGCCGGGGCTGTTTTGATAGACAGCTCGTCAACAAGGATTTCCATCAGCAGCGCCCCTAAACCTTCCTGGTCTACCCCGGCTTCTTCTAAAAGACGCGCTTCTTCGGTGGGAGCGGCGGCATCGGCTTCGGCGACAGTGTCCTTGACTTGAATTGTCAGCACCCGGCCGTTCATCGTGCGGCCAATCCGGCTGGTCAGAGAAATAGTCGCGGGACTGGTCCCCGCCCGCTCCACGGCATGGGTACAAGCCTCCCCGACCGCGAGCCGTACATCTTCGACTTCGTCATAGGAAAAAGGCAGGCGGCTGGCAATCCCAAGAACCGCGAGCCGGACAACGCCGACATACTCCGCCCGGCAGGGGATGACAAGCTGAACCGTTTCGTTTTCCGTGTCTTCCGGCTGGTCTTCCGTTCCCAGGAGATCCTCTGCGTCATGCGGAATGCTCATAAAGTCACTCCTTCCTTCGCCGCAGCTTCTTCTTCCGTCTGGTAGATGTCGAAAATCTTGTTCAGGCCGGTGATCTCGAAGATGCGCTGAATCCGCATTCCCGGCCCAACCAGCGCCAGATTGCCGTCGGCTTCGCGCAGACGCTTCAAGCCGCCGATGAGAACGCCGAGGCCGGTGCTGTCCAGGTACTCGACTTTCGACAAGTTGATAATGACGCGCTTCACGCCGCGCTCGGCAATCTGCACCAGGTCCTGCTTGAGCTGCGGGGACGTGTAAACATCCACCTCGCCTTCAATTTCCAACACACAGGTTGTTTCGCTTGGGGTGCGGCTGTTCATCGTAAGGTTCAAATTCGGATCTCCTTCTCAACTTCTTCTTTGGCAATTTCTTATCACAAGTTAAAATAAAGAACTATAAAATAAAGAACTACGCAACGGTCTCAGGCGCTTGTCGTGACAGCTCCGTCAGAATTCTCTCCGCTCGCTGCTTCAAGTCGTCTACCGTCTCGCTGATCTCTTCCGGCGACTGCCCACGCAGACGACGCAGCGCCAGCAGGCCAAAAAGAACTCCCGTCAATGCCCCTGCGCTTACTCCTGCGAAAACAAGAACACTGACAGGCAGCCGTGGATTTTGATCAGTCATAGAAAGGTACTGCGAAAAGAGATAACAGAAAGCGGAATGAACTCAAAAACGCCGCTGGATCGTCGCGCCGCCCAGCACAAGGTCGCCGCTTAAATCGTACAGCACCAGGGACTGGCCCGGCGTCACGGCCCGCAGCGGCGTATCGAACTGCACGGCAATCTCGCCGGAACCCGCGCCTGCCTTTACGGTGGCGGCGACCGGGTCCATGTTGTAGCGTATCTTCACCAAAACCGGGCATGATTCCTGCACGCCGGACCAGCCGACCCAGTTTATATCATCGGCGACTAGCCCCTCGGCCAGCAAGTCCTCGTTGCCGCCGACAGTGATCGTATTCGACGCCGCATCAATGCCGACAACATAAAGCGGGATCGGCGAGCCGACATTGACACGCTTGCGCTGGCCGATGGTATAAAACGCAATCCCGTCATGGGTGCCGCGCCGCTTGCCGCTCGTATCCACAATGTCGCCGCTTTGTACCGTCTCCGGCGCACGCTCCGCTAGAAAGTCGGTGTACGAGCCGCCCTGCACAAAGCAAATTTCCTGCGAGTCCGGCTTGCCGCTGACCGCCAGCCCAAGCTCTGCGGCGATTGCCCGAGTCTCGGCTTTGTTGATGACAGTTCCTAACGGCATCATCGTGTGAGCCAGCTCTTCCTGCGTGAAGCGGTACAGAGCATATGTTTGGTCTTTGTCGTGGTCTAAAGCCCGGCGCAGGGTCCAGCGCCGGCTGTCTTCATCAAACTCGGTGCGGGCATAGTGGCCGGTTGCCAAAAATTCCGCACCCAGCCCGCGCGCTTTCGCCATCAGCGCATCAAACTTAACATAGCGATTGCAGTTCACGCAGGGGTTCGGGGTTCGGCCACGCTTGTATTCTTCGACAAAGTTGTCAATGACTTTTTCGGCAAAGAACTCGCGAAAATTCAAAACATAGTGCGGAATGCCCAGCTTTGCGGCAACGCGCCGGGCGTCCTCTACCGCGCCGAGCGAGCAGCAGCCCGCGCCTTTCGTTTCGGTCGTGCTTTCCTGCCAAATTTGCATCGTGATGCCGAGAACGTCATACCCCTGGCGCAGCAGCAGGCCCGCCGCGACCGACGAATCCACCCCGCCGCTCATCGCGACCACCACTGTTTGCTTTGTGTTCGTCATTGTACTGCGTACTCTTCTAAGCAGCCAAACGCGCAAGCGCCTTGGCGTAAATCTTTGTCGCCCGCATGAGATGCTCGACGGGCCAGCATTCATCTTTTTCGTGCGCCCCGCCGTCACTCGGGTCTTGATCCGGGAATCCGGGACCAAACGCCACGCCTTTCGCCATGGCGCGGGCGTAAGTGCCGCCGCCCATTGTCTGCGGAGGCCGCATGTCGCCGGTCTCAGCCCGGTAGACTTCCAGCAGGGACGCCACCAGCGGGTCGTCCTGCGGAATATACAGCGGCTTTTGGTCGGTCAGCGATTCTATCTCCCAGCCTGTTCCTTCAATGCCTGTGCTTAAACACTCGCGCAAGGTGTCCTGGTTCCAGGTGACCGGGTAGCGGATATTGAATGTCAGCGTGGCTTTGCCGCCCGCGATCTCCGCCATCCCGAGATTGCACGTCAAGGGTCCCGCCACGTCGTCCCGGCCTTCAATGCCAAGCGATGTTCCTTTGGTGTCGGCAGCCCATTTCTGCACTTGCTGAACAACAGCGATCTGGTCTTCCTGATGGTTCAGCAGCAGCAGGGCATCACAGAGCACGGCGACAGCGTTGACGCCGTTGTCCGGCGTGCTGCCGTGGGCGGAAACGCCCTTCGCAGTCACGCGCAGCGTGTTGTCTTCCACTTCTTCGGTTGTAATCCCGACTACTGCGTTCAGCCGGGCAATGGTCGCGGCCCAGGGCTGCGGGCCATCTTTGAGAACCGCCACCGCCGTATCGGGAACCATGTTGGGCCGCTCGCCGCCTGCCAGCGACTCGACATGGATGCGGCTGCCTTCCGGCGGCGCGGACCGGGTCAGCACCGCATTCGCAATCCCCTTCTCGGCGTACACCAGCGGGAACATGGCGTCCGGCGTAAAGCCCGTGGCCGGCATCTCTTCATGCGCGAAGTAATACTTGACGCAGCCAAAGCCGCTTTCTTCATTGGCGCCTAAGATCAGCCGAATCCGCTGAGTGAGCGGCACGCCGCAGCCTTGCAGCGCGAGTATTGCCCATAGGGCAGACATCGCCGGACCTTTATCGTCCATTACGCCGCGAGCGTAAATCTTGCCGTCTGCGATCTCCGCGCCAAAAGGCGGATGCGACCAGCCGGTGCCGGGCGGCACAACGTCTACATGGGCCAGCACCCCGACAATGGGAGCATCCGCCGCGACGCCGGGCGCGGCCCATTCAGCGTGGACCGCGTAGCCGTCCACGTTCTTGCCGGTCAGCCCATGCTGCTCCGCAACCTCCAGCCCGTACTTCAGCGCGTTCAATGTCTCCACGCCAAACGGTGCGCCCGGCGCGGCTTCACTTTCTACGCTCGGGATGCGGAGCATGACCTGCGTCGTTTCCACGATCTCGGCTTTGTGCGCGTCAATCCAGTCCGAAAGCTGGCTGTCTATCTGCTCAAAATTATCCAAAACTTGTTCTTTCCCACCGAAGAGATATTCCTGTTCATTATCCACAAAAAGCGGTTCGGCGTCAATGCAAAACTACGACAACCGCTTCCGGGCAGCGCAGGAAACGCAGCGGCACCGCCGAGCCTTCCATGCCCCGGCTGACAAGGAGCGTCCGGCCATTTGCCGTGCGCCGCCCGGCCCAGGTCACCGCGCTGCCCGGCGGCAGGTGCGGGTGAAGCCAGCGGTGCAGAGGCCGGCTGAGCCAGTCCAGCAGCATGATCTGCCCGCCATGTGTGTGCCCGGCCAGTACCGCCAGCGGTCTGCGGCCCGGCAAATACACGGCATCTGGATTGTGGGCCAGCACCAGACGGGGCAGGTCCGGCTCGAAGACGTCGAACTTTTCGTACCAGTCCATCCGCGCCGCCGCGTCTTTGTAATGCGCGGGCGGCAGGTAACGCGCAGGATCGTAATAGGCCGGCGACTCCTGCAAGTCATCCAGCCCGACAATCACTAGCTTCTGCCCGCGCACGGTTAGGGCTGCCGCCTGATTTTTTAGAACAATAACCCCTGCGCTCTGCAAGTGTTCGATGACCGGCTGAACGTCTCCGCCAAACCCGGTGTAATCGTGGTTGCCCAGCACGGCACACGTTGGGACGCCAAACCCGGCCAGTGTCTCTAGACACGGGGAAAGCAGCGCCAAATACTCCGGGCCGGTGTCCACATAGTCGCCGCCGAGCAAGATCAAATCAAACGGCTCTTCGAGATGCTGCCGCCTTAGCTTCTCCATCTTCGCTTGCAGGACCGCCGGACGGCTGAAGCGCCCCAAATGCCAGTCCGTCAGCAGCAGAACCCGAACAGGCTGCGTCAGATGCTTCTCCGGGTCAGTGACTTCATGCTTTGTAATCGCCAAACGGCGCGGCTCCCACCACCAGCAGTAGATGGCGAGTAGGCCCAGCAGAAAGCCAAGCAAATGCAGAGCAAAACGGCTCATTTTCATTGCGGCAGGTCCAAATGGAACCGCCCTTGCTTCCAGAGCAGGGTGTAGACCGTGCGCCCTCGGCTATTACAGACACGGATGGCTGTGCCGTGCCGGGGCAGGAAATACGCTAGACGGTTGTTGAACGGCAGCGGCAGGACGCGCCGGGTGACGTTCAGCCAGTGCCCGTCTCGGTAGCGCAGAAAGTCCAGCGTCGGGATGTTCGGGTCATAACCGCCATCCAGCACCGCAACCGTGACACTGCCGTGGCTGCGAAACAAGGCAACTGTGAGGTCTGGCTGCGCCCCATCGCCGCCCATGTACAGGTAATCATGCTGGATGTCCACAACTGAACGCGGGTCCCCGGCACCGATAAAATCTTTCCGCTGTGCCTGTGTGACCTCAAAGTATTTGCCGGGCAGGCGGAGAAAATAGTCTTTTACGGTTACGGGCTGAGAGGCAGGAGCGGCATGGATAGGAGCGATGGAAGCAAGTGCCGCCAGCAAAACGAAGACGCCAAAACGCCTCATAATAAACTCCGATACAGACAGATGCCCACCGTCGAAGCGACGGAAGACCAACTTCGTTAGGGTTGAATGATTGCTCTTTGTCTTGTGTCGCCGCGACACTGGGCATTTGACAGCCTCGGGTTTCAACCCGTGGCCTCTCTGCCCGTGGCGTCTGCCCTCGTGGCTTCTACTCATCCGTACTCTGCTCTTCCTCTGCCGCTTGCGCCTTGCGTCCAGCCATTCTCGCTTTGATGGCGGCCTCGAAGCCATTGTCTGTCGGCTCATAATACGGCTGGGTTTGGACGCCTTCAGGCAAGTAGACTTGCGCGACATAGTTGTCGGGATACTCATGCGGGTTGAGGTACGGAATATCCCCTTTGGTGAACCTGCCGGTGCCGCTGCGGCTGTCGCGCATCGGTTTCGGAACAGGCGTGGCCCGCTCGGTCTCGACATCGGCCTGCGCCCGTTTGAGGCCGACATAGGACGCTTTGGATTTGGGCGCGGCGGCAAGATACGTCACAGCCTGCGCCAAATTAAGCTGGGCTTCGGGCAGGCCGACATACTCCACGGCATGGGCGGCGGCATTTGCGACAAGCAGCCCCATCGGGTCGGCGTTGCCGACATCTTCCGACGCCAGGATGACTAAGCGCCGGGCGATAAAGCGGGCGTCTTCCCCGGCAGCCAGCATCCGGGCCAAGTAATACAAGCCGGCGTCGGGATCGGAGCCGCGAATAGACTTGATGAACGCTGAAATCGTATCATAGTGCGTGTCGCCGGTCTTGTCGTAGGTGATAGCCCGCTGCTGCAAGGCTTCCTCGGCAATGGCTTTTGTCACCCGCCGCACGGCGTCCGCCTTGCGCGACTCAGGGCGCGTCGTGGTCGCGGCAAGCTCTAAAGCATTCAAGGCCGTCCGGGCGTCGCCGTTTGCCTTGTCAATCAGATGAGCGCGGGCGTCCGGTTCCAGTACGATCTGAAGTGCGCCGAGGCCACGCTCGTCGTCGGAAACGGCACGGTCCAGCAAGTTCCCAATCTGCTCCTCGGACAGCGATTCAAACGTGAACACGCGGGCGCGGGACAGCAGCGGAGCGTTGACCTCAAAGTAGGGGTTTTCGGTGGTCGCGCCGATCAGCACAACAGTTCCATTTTCGACATGGGGCAGCAGGGCGTCCTGCTGAGACTTGTTGAACCGGTGGATCTCATCAATGAACAGCACGGTCTTTTTGCCGTACATCCGGCGGCGCAGCGCCGCCGCTTCAATCACTTTGCGTAAATCAGGGATGCCCTGCGTGACTGCCGAAAAGTTCTCGAAATGCGCTTGGGTTCGGTGGGCGATAATCCCGGCCAGCGTGGACTTGCCGACCCCTGGTGGCCCGAAAAAGATCACCGAAGTCAGCGCGTCTTCTTCAATCGCTCTTCGGAGCAGACTTTCCGGACCCAAAATCCGCGCCTGCCCGACAAACTCTTCCAATGTCTGCGGCCGCATCCGGGCCGCAAGCGGCGTATTTGGGGCGGTTTCCGGCGCAACGGGGGTATCATCAAACAAATCCATAAGTCTAATTGTAGCAGAAAAGGGAACAAGAATGGCAATGCTGGCACAGCTTCGGGCGCTGACGGCCGATCAGCGCAATGCGTTCCTGGCCGCGTATTTGGGCTGGACCCTGGATGCGTTCGATTACTTTTTGCTGGTCTTTGTTCTCAAAGATGTCGAAAAAGAGTTCCATGCGTCTGCCCAGCAGGGCGTCACGCTGCTGTTTGTGACGCTGGCTTGCCGGCCTATCGGTGCACTTCTCTTTGGCGCGGCGGCGGACAGGTACGGGCGGCGGCTGCCGCTGATGGTAGATGTGGTGCTGTATTCGGCGCTGGAGCTGGCGTCGGGATTTGCGCCGACCCTGACGACTCTGCTTGTTCTGCGGGCGCTGTTTGGGGTCGCGATGGGCGGAGAATGGGGTCTCGGCGCTTCTCTTGCCCTGGAAAGCGCTCCGGCGGGGGTGCGCGGCCTGCTCAGCGGGATTTTGCAGCAGGGCTACCCCGTGGGCTACCTGCTCGGCGCAGTCGCGTATCCGCTGATCGTGCCGCATTTGGGCTGGCGTCCGATGTTCTTTCTCGGCGCGGTGCCGGCCCTGCTGTCGCTGTTTATCCGGGCCAAAGTCAAAGAATCGCCAGTCTGGGAGCAGGGCCGTCATCGGCAGGCCAAAATAGACTGGAGCGCGGTGATCAAGCAGCACGGCGGCCTGTTCGTTTATCTGGTGCTTCTGATGACAGCGTTTAACTTTATGTCGCATGGGACCCAGGACTTGTACCCCAAGTTTTTGCAGGTGCAGCGCCACTTCAGCCCACAGACGGTCAGCGCGATCACGATCATTTTCAACCTCGGCGCACTTGCCGGCGGCATCATTGTCGGGTCCCTGTCCCAAAAGATTGGGCGGCGCAAAGCCATCGTCATCTCGGCACTTCTGGCGATCCCGATCATTCCCCTGTGGGCATTTTCGCATTCGCCGCTGCTGCTGGCAGCCGGCGCATTTTTGATGCAGTTCTGCGTTCAGGGCGCGTGGGGAGTCATCCCGGCGCATCTCACGGAGCTGTCGCCGGGGGCGCTCCGGGGGACATTCACCGGCCTTGCGTACCAGCTTGGCAATCTGCTGGCTTCGGTCAATGGGAACATCCAGACAAAGATCGCCAGCCTGCACGGCGGCGACTACAGTGTTGGATTGGCTTCCGTCATCCTCGTCGTGCTGCTGACCGTTGCCGCTGTGACTGCGCTCGGCAAAGAGTCACGCGGCGTTCAATTAGAAGTTTCCGACGCCTGACCCCAAAAGGCCCATCCCTTGTCGTCAGCCAAAATCTGGGTACAGTGACGGCATGGAAGATACACTTTCGCTGTTTGAAGACGAGAACCCCAGGGCCGCGCCGCCGCCCCTGCCGCCGTCGTGGATGGAGACGCTGGGCAGTGAATTCGAGAAGCCTTATTGGAGAAAATTGCAGGAGTTTGTGGCCGAAGAGCGGCGTCAGTACCCGGTGTTTCCGCCGGAAGCCGATATGTATTCAGCGTTTCAGCTCACGCCGCTCGCTGAAACCCGCGTGTTTCTTCTGGGGCAGGACCCGTATCACAACACCGGCCAGGCGCACGGCCTATGCTTCAGCGTGAAGCCTGGCATTGAAACGCCGCCTTCTTTAGCCAACATGTACAAAGAGCTGCGCGATGATCTGGGCTGCCGCATCCCAAACAACGGCTATCTGGTGCCGTGGGCCAAGCAGGGAATACTGATGCTCAATGCCGTCCTGACCGTTCGGGCGCACACAGCGAACTCGCACAAAAACAAAGGCTGGGAAACTTTTACCGATGCCGCCATCCGCGCCGTGAATGCCGGGCCAAACCCTGTCGTGTTCGTGCTGTGGGGCGGCTACGCCCAGAAAAAGCTGCCGCTGATTGACCCGACGCGCCACACGATTATCCAGTCCGTGCATCCGTCCCCGCTGTCCGCCCGCAGCGGCTTCTTCGGCAGCCGCCCGTTTTCCCAAATCAACGCCGCCCTGAAGTCCTATGGCACACCTGAGATAGACTGGCAAATTCCAAACTTGTAGGCACCCCTCCCGCTCGTCCCTCGCTCCCTCCCCTGCTAGGGAAGGGCAAGGAGAAGTCAGGATGACTCGGCGGACAGACTCCTTCTTGTCCTTGTTCTGTATTGCCCTTCCCTAACAGGGGAGGGAGCGAGGGACGAGCGGGAGGGGTTCTTCTTATCTCTCTTTCCACGGATAGAAGTTATACACCAAGCCGCGCCATTCGCCGTGCGCTTCAAAGAACGCATGGACTTCTTTGTCGGTGACAGGCCGGCCTAGCTCCTGAGACAGAGCCGCACGGGCGACGGAGTCGGAATTGACCTGCTCCGGCTTGCCGAGATACAGCAGCAGGCAGGCCGCCCCATAGGGGCCGACGCCCGGCAGCGTCAGCAGTCGTTTTCGCAGGTCTGCCGCCGTCAGCGTCTCGGACTGACAGGCTTCCAAGTCCAGCTCGCCGGTTGTAATGGCAGAAGCAATGGCATGAACATAGGCGTTTCTATAGCCCATGCGGGCCTTTTGAGAAAACTCTTCAAGCGTCACGGCGGCAATTTGCCCGGCAGTCGGGAACGTCCGGCCTGCCGTGCCGAAAGCGCCGACAATCCGGGCAGTCATGGCAATGGTCTGCGCCCAAGTCGTGTTGGTTGTGGCGATCACTTTGACCACATCTTCCCACAGTGTCGGCGAGCGCAGCATCCGGCCACGTCCACTTTCAGCGATCGGTGCTAAATGCGTGTGAAGGCGGCAGTGGGCGTGGAACTCATCGAGCGGCAGGTCCATCTGGAGCATCCGCCGGACACGCCGCGTCAGTTCGGCCTCATCGCAGTTGATGTCGGTTTGGACTTCAACATCGTTGGTCCCGGCGCGGATTTCCAGCTTGACCACGCGCCCGGCACCCAATTCTTCGACGCGAGAAAGTGTCTGCGCGTCTTCGTCCCAGGCAAACGGCAGCAGGCGACGCCAGCCGTGAGCGGCAATGGTTTCGTAAAATGAAAAGTCAGAAGGTGTGGGAATTGTTGTCAGCATAGTTTTAAGCGCGGATCGCTGGTGCGGAGTGTCAGCAGCAGAGCGAGAACCGCAAGCACCGCTGACAGCAAAAACACGCTTCGGTAGCCGCCGGCATGGTCTGCCAGCAGGCCGCCTAAAAGCGGCGCAGCCGCGCGGGGCAGGGCGGTCACCGCATTGTATATGGCCGTATACAGCGGAATTTCGGCCGGCGTTCCCGCGTACTCCATGACAATGTTGTTGCCTGCAATTCCCGCACCCGCGAGCGCCAGCGCCAGCGCGGCGAACACGCCGTAGAACAGCAATGGAGTGGATGCCGCGAGCGCGAGAACGGAGGCCGCCCCCGCGAACGCGCAGGACAGCAGCAGGACGTTTTTGTTGCCGCCGTGGTCGCTCCAAGCGCCAAGTGCTAGTCCCCCAAACGAAGTCACCAGCACCAGCGCCGCCGTGTAGCCCGCGACGCTGCCGGTTTCCGCATGAAGGCGATGCTGGGCGTACAAAACATAGAACGGCACGGCAAGCGACGCTAAAGTCAGCGCGATCTGCCCATACAAGAACCGTCGAAATCCGGTGTTGGTGCGCCACACATAGACGCTGTCCCGCCGGTAGTGGCCCGTATGCGGATTGTCCTCAGTGCGCGGCGGGCTTTCCGGCTCGCGCACGATGCCGAGCGGCAGGCAGCTCAGGGTCAGGATCACGAACCCGATAAAAAAGCCGGTCGCGTAGCCATCCGGGAAGCCGCTGCCCGGCCCGGATAGCAGATGCCGAAGCAAAGCGTCCATGCCGAAGCCCAGCACCCCCGCAACCCCGCCCGCGTAGCCGAACAGCCGCCCGCGCCAGGCCGGAGGAACGCACTTGCCGACAACCGCCCAGTATGCCGGTTGGTTTACACCCATCGCTCCGGCATGAAGCGCAATCGCGCCAAAGGTCGCCGCCAGCAGCCAGCCCGGATGTGTCCTGCCCCAAAGCAGCGTCAGCGGCGCAAGGGTCAGCAGCGCAAACCGTTCCACCAGCGCAACCCACAGCAGGAAGCCACGCACGCGCGGCAGGCGGCTGATAAACCCGACCAGCAGCAGCCCCGGCAGGAACACCAGCAGATTGTACATCGCCGGCAGGCAGCCGATTGTCGTATTTCCTGCCCCCAGATGCCGCAAAAAGACCGGCAAAATCGTCGTCTGCGAAAACAGCGCCGCCCCCAGCGGCCACCCAACGGCATCCGACAAACACGCCCCAAAGTTGAACCGCTTGTCCGCCGGTGAAAGCGTCGTTAACTGTTCGGTCATGAAGCGTCTATCGTGTTCTGGAGAACGGCAGAAAGGACGCCGGGAAACAACGCTTCGACTTCTTCCCGCCGGAGCGACAAAATCCGCCGCCGTCCGCTTTTCGTGACGTGGATTAAGCCGGAGCGCTCCAGCCGCGCAAAATGGTAGGCCAGCCGCGTTTTTGGGCCGAGGTCGCGAAACGTCGAGCAGCAAAAGTCGGCAGCGGCGAGACGAAGCAAAATCCGGCGGCGGGTTCCGTCGCTGAGAGCATCCAGCACGTCGGATAAGTCCGGCGGCGGCAGTAAAGAGGCAATACACATGATGTCATTCACTCCATAAAGTATAGCACGTCCGAGATCATATGAAATAGTTCAATAAGTATTGAACTATTTCGAATTGTTTGCTATACTGTTCAAGAGGTATTGAACAATTATGGCAACTTTTTCGCGTTTTCTCAGCTACGGCTTGCTGCTGACAGCATGCGTCCTGCTCTTCGCGGCACCTATGAACGCTGCGCCGCACCAAGTTTATGTTTCCGCGCCGGATGGCGTCCAAGTCGCCGTCCAGGAGTACGGAAATCCCCAGGGATTGGAAATCGTGCTGGTGCATGGATTGGACGGCAGCCATTTGGACTGGGTGAAGCAGATTTCCAGCCCTCTGCTTTCCAAATATCGGCTGATTACCTATGACCTGCGCGGGCATGGATTTTCGTCCAAGCCGGCCGATCCGCGCTTCTATGCCGACGGCAAACGCTGGGGCGACGAGCTGCACGCGGTCATTGCCGCCAAGCACTTGAAGCATCCAGTGCTGGTCGGCTGGTCACTCGGCGGCCCCATCATCACCAATTACTTGGAGACCTACGGCGATGCACACATTGCCGGGATCGTTTTTGTGGACGGCGCAATCGAGCTGAAGCCGGAGCTGCTGAAAGCTCACCCGGCAACTATCGCAGCGCTGACTTCCACCGACTTCGGCACTTATCTGGAAGGGACTCGCCAATTTGTCCGTGAGTGTTTCTTCACTCAGCCCAGCCCAAGCGAGTTCGCGCTGCTGTATGCCGGAGCCGCCGAAGCGTCGCCCGACATGGTCCGGCAGGCCTTTCGCGGCTTATCTGTTCCGGCGGCGTCCGCCCTGCCGAAAGTTTCCGTACCGGCGCTTTATATCTATGGAGAGCGTGATGACCTGATAGCCCCCCGCATGGTCACGCGGGCCAAACAGCTTCTGCCGCACCTGCAAGTCGTGGTTTATCCCGAAACAGGCCATGCGTCGTTCTTCGAGCAGCCGGAGCGGTTCAACCAGGACTTAGAGCGTTTCGTGCAGGCGGCGGCACAGGAAAACGGTGTGGCCGATGCCGGCTCGCGCTAAAATAACAATTATCTCTTGGGTGCCGCGCAGCTTCAGCGATTTTCGGATATCGTCAGGCTCCTGCGAGAAGCCGCGCTTTTTGATAATGACACGCCCGACATCGTACGCGGTCAGTGCGTCCTGCAGGCGTTTTTTGCTGTATGGAAACTGGTCCAAGACTTCGTAAGCGTCGGCAAACAGCGAGGAGCGGTAGGTGTCGCCGAGAAGATAAGCGATCTGTGGGTCTACGGGCGCGGCGTGAAGCTGTACCGCAAGCGTGCCGACAAGATGCGCCCGGATCACCGCCGGGTCCGGCTCGTACAGATAGCGGCTGCCGGTGGGCGCAGTCCAGTCGCCCCGCTCGTCAGCAATGCCTGCCAGGGTATGCGGCCCGGCAGGCGTCAGCAGTGTCGCCGACAGCGGCTGTCCAGACTGCGCTTGTCCGAGCCAAAGCAGCGCTTCACGGCATTCGCCGCGTTCCGAGATAAACTCCAGTTCGGCACGGAACCGTTCGGCTAGGGTATGGTCAATGGCGGGGGACAGCTTGACGCCGACTGCGCGGGTGCTCTTTACAGTCAGCTCGTGCAGCCAGGACAGCGGCGGCGTATAGTCTTCCGGGTCGGACACGCGGCGGCTGTTCTGACGCCGGGCCGGGTCAAGCCAGGCGGCGTCGGTGTCAATGGAAACGTGAGTAAAATCCTCTGTGCGAACCGTGACTCGGTCGGCAAAGCCCCAAACACGGGCGTTCTCTTCGGCGAACGCGGCCCGAACCGGGTCTTGCTCGTACAGCGTGACGCCCAGACCGGCGCGGGCAAATGCCAGCGAGTCGCCGCCGATGCCGCCGCCCAGATCAGACACGGACGCCGCGCCTGATGCGAAAAGACGCGCCGCGTGGTGATCGGCGACGATCTGGCCGGACGCTTGTTCCAGCGCTTCCCGAACAAAGAACATTTGAGCGGCCAGAGGTCCGAACTTCGTTTCGCCGCGCTTCCGCAAGTCGGACATCTCCCAGGCGGCAGCGGCCTGTTCGGGCGCTGCAGACTTCCGAAGGCGCGTCAAGACGGTCAGCGTTTCCGCCCGGTCCGAGCGGAGCGCATCCGCTTCGGATAGAAGAACTCGGCCGGCAGGGGAAAGCAAAAAAGAAGCTGTCTCAGAAGAAAAAAGCAAACTCACGCAGGGGATTGTACCCGGCATGGCGAACAGTGCGCTATGACTGACACCGAACCGAAATTTGAGCCGCCACGCGACTGGGATGCGGTCTTTGCGGACTCTGAAACCTATTTTTTCGGGACTGAGCCGAGCCAGATCGCGCGAACGGCGCTGCGATTTTTTCAAGAGCTTGGCGGCGACCCGGCAGCAGCCTCAGCCCTCGACCTCGGCTCCGGGGAAGGCCGTGATACGGCGTTTCTGGCTGGGGCCGGGATGCAGGTCTCCGCGCGGGACTTGTCCGGGGTCGGTCTGGAAAAAACGCGGGCGCTGCTTGCCCGGCGCGGGGTTCCACCGGAGCGCGTGGACCTCGCCTTGCAGGATGCCCGCTTTTTTGATTATCCCAAAGAAGCCTACAATCTGGCGCTGGCGGCAAACGTCTACCAGTTTCTGCCGCCGGCGGACGCGCCCGGTCACATTTCGCGCCTGCAAAGCACCGTCAAGCCGGGCGGACTTTGCGCTGTGGGAGTTTTCAGCCCGGCGATGGCAAGCTGGGGCGCGAAAATTGCTGGGTTCTGGACGGCGACTGCCGATGATCTGCTGACTTTTTTCCCGGAATCGGCAGGCTGGCTGCTGCTGGACCGAACGGAATACTGGACTTACCGCCCGTCCGATCGAAAGCGGGCCTCGTTCGCGTATGTGATTGCTCGGAAAGCAGACGCTTAACTATGACCGCCCATCATCTTTACTTGATTGCCCCCGGCGCGACGCCCGCCGAAATCCGCCGCTTCTACGGTGAAGCGATGCTTTTGCAGGAGATTCCTACTCCGGACAGCCTCGCCAACACGCCTGTTCTCTGGTTTGACGCCGGTTCGGTCATATTCCATATCGGTTACCCAAGTGTCGGCACGGTCGGCGACGGCCACACGGCGCTTGCCGTTGAGAATGTCGAAGCCGCCCGCACCCGGTTTTTGGCGAAAGGCTGCGCTGTGGACGACAATGTCATCCCAATGGGCTACCCGCGCTTTTATGTCCGCGATCCCTGGGGCAACCAATTTGAGATCCTGCCGTCCGTGCTCCCCTAAACCCGCAATTTTATGGTAAAATCCCTTGTAGGGACACCAAATGTAAGGAACGCGGAATGCTGATGCTTTTTTGCGGGCTGACGGCGGCGCTGCCGGGTGGGCGCGGCGTCGAGGTGTCGGATGCGGCGCTGATTGCGGCGGCGCAGCGCGGCGATGTCAAAGCGTTTGGCACGCTGCACACGCGCTACTACACACGCGTGTACCACCTCGCCTATTTGAAGACGAACAACGCGCAGGACGCGGAAGATGTGGCGTCGGAGACATTTGTCCGTGCGTTGTCCCATCTGAGCCGCTACCGAGCAAAAGACGAAAATGCTTCCGTCTACCCCTGGCTGCACCGGATCGCGCTGAACCTGATCGTGGACGGCAGCCGCCGCCGCCCGCCGTCAGGGGTCGTGTCGCTGGACGCGCCGGTCATTGCCGGCATTCGCACCCTGCTTGACTCTGCCTTGCCGTGTACGGGGCCGACCCCGCATGAGATCGCGGAGCGGCATGAAGTCCAGCAGCTTGTCCGATCCGCCATTGCCGCGCTGCCGGAGGACCAGAGCGATGTTCTGATCTACCGTTTTCTGGGCGACCTGTCTCTGCGCGAGATCGCGCCGCTCCTTAGCCGCTCCGAAGCCGCCGCTAAGTCTCTGCTGCACCGCGCCGTCGTCAATGTCCGGCGTGAGATCGAGCGTCGGGTGGACGCCGTGGAACGGTTAGAGCTTCGCCGCAAGCCTGCCGCGCCCACAGTAAACTCTGAGGAGACGCTTCATGCCGGACGATCTTGAGCCGCTTGAGCTAAGTGAAAGCGGAACAGCGCGGCTGGTTCAAGCGGCGCTCCATGCTCCGCCGCCCTCGGGTGAGGCCGAAGCCGAGTCGCGCCGCTTAGTGGAGCAGCTTATGCAGGAAGCGGCTTTGTCGCCGAAGATCCTGCGCGAAGCCGTCCGCGAACAGCCCCGCCGCTCCTGGTGGCAGAAGCTGTTTGACAAGGAATGACCGACAGCCGCAAAGAAAGCGCCACGGGTTGAAACCCAAGGTAACAAGTACCCAATGTCGAGGCGACACAACAAAAAGCATTCTCGATTGTCTGCACATGTTTCCTGAACAGTGTGCACTTTTCAGCCTCGGGTTTCAACCCGTGGCGGTTTCCAGGTTTTAAGGATAATTTGTATGCCGATTGTTGCCGGAGTTGTCTTCAAGCCGCTGGGCAAAATCACGCTGTGCGACCCAAATGGTCTAACGCTGGCAATGGACGACGCCGTCATTGCGGAAGGCGAGAACGGACAAGAGTTCGGGTTCGTCAAAACGCCGCTGCGGGCCGCTTCGGACGAAGACGCGCCTGCGCCGGTGCGCCGGCTGCTGCGCCTGGCATCGCCCGAAGACTGGCAGCGGCGGGAGCGCGGCGAGCGGCGTCAGGCGGAAGCGTACAAAGTCTGCAAAGA
>CAXSZN010000060.1:9138-28988 GCA_964241935.1 uncultured Armatimonadales bacterium | reverse complement strand
GCTGTCCGGCGGCCAGCGCCAGCGCATTTCCGTTGCCCGCGCGTTTCTGGCCGACCCGCGCATTCTGCTGTTAGACGAAGCGACAAGCGCCGTCGAACCTGAGTCCGAGCGCGTCATTCAGGACGCCATTGAGCGCCTGATGCGGGGCCGCACCACCATTCTCGCCGCCCACCGCCTGTCCACAGTCCGAAACGCCGACATCATCTTTGTCTTCGCCGCCGGAGCGCTGGTCGAGCAGGGAACCCACACCGAACTCATGCGCGAAAATGGCCGCTACGCCCGCATGGTCCACCAGCAGCAGGGCGCGGCACTGGAAAGCGTTTAAGAAGCACCGAATAAAAAACGCAGAGGCGCAAAAGAGGGCGAACACGGATCAAGAGGGCGAACACGGAACAAGAAGGGCGAACACGGGGGTTCGCCCCTACGGGACATTAACCGGGCGTAGGGGCAGACCCCCGTGTCTGCCCTTCTTTCTCGTGTCTGCCCATCTTTCTCGTGTCTGCTGCGACAGCGAACATCAGAGCGCTGAAAATCAGGCAGGAAAGCGGGCAGGCGAACGCGAATAGGGGCGCAGAGCGACATAAGACTAGGGAGATTTCAATGCAGACACCCAAGCGAAGTTCACATCTTAAACAGTTCAAGCTGCCGCGCCCGGCAGAAGCCGTTGCCCTGCTGTGTCTGGTTGCCTGCCTGGGGGCAGTGGGGCTTCAAGCGGACACGCAGATTACAAGTTTTGATCCGCCTGCCGCCACAGTCGGCAATGCCCGGCTGCTGCTGCTGGCAGTCACCCAGTATACGCAGGATTACGACGAGCAGTTGCCGCCGGCGTCGTCTGCCGCCGTGTTTGATGCCGCGCTGCGGCCTTATGTGCCGGACCCCGCTGTGTTCGTGTCCCGCGTCACCGGCAAGCCGTTCATTCCAAACGCTGCCGTCGGCGGCCAATCGCTGACTTCGTTCGCGGACCCGTATAATGTTGCCGTCTTTCAAGATGCTCTGCCGCCGTCCAAAGTCCCCGACACGGTCGGCTTTTTGGACGGCCATGTCGAGCGCGGCGGCGTGGTGCAAGGTAATCCTGCCTTCAGCAGCTACGCTAATGCTAAAGCGCTGAGCCTCGGCGTCATCGAGTACACGCAGGACTCGGATGAGATTTTGCCGCCGACCAACACGCAGGCGGCGTTTGAGACCGCGCTGCTTCCATATGTTCACAACCCCAGCCTGTTTATTGACCCCGGCAACGGCAAGCCGTTCCTGCCGAACCCGGCTTTGAGCAGGGTAACGCTTTCCAGCATTGCCGCCCCGGATACGACGGTTCTTTTGCAAAGCCAGATGCCGTACCCCGGCGGCACTCCGACCATTGCGTATGTGGATGGCCGGGTCACGCCGGAGCCGCCTATGCCGCCTAGCCAGCGTGATGCGTCCAACTTAAAGCAGATTGGCTTGGCGTCGATTCAATACACGCAGGATTATGATGAGACGCTGCCGACAACAACCGACGACAGCACGTTTGAGTCGGAGCTGCTGCCTTACACTTTGAACCCAGCCATCTTTGCTTCGCCGGGAACCGGGCTGCCTTATGTCTTGAACCCCGCTATCAGCGGCGCGAACTTGGCATCCATTGACTCGCCCGCCACGACGGAAGAAGCGCGGGACGCCCAGCTTAACGCCGACGGCACGCTGAACCACCTGGAACTCGACGGGCATGTTCGGCAGGACACTTACTTTGTGCCGAAAGCGCTGGGAATCGGGCCGGACAACCGAAGCCGGATTTTGTGGCCGAGCGCAGGCCAGCAAGCCGCGCTCTGGACACTTGCGCCGGGCGGCACGCTGAAAAGCACATTCAGCAGCGTCAGCCGCGCCGTCAGCTTCAGCCTCGGCGGGGACAATCAAACCCGCGTTCTTGGGATCAGCAGTCTCAGCACCGGTATTTTCAGCTCACCCATTACCGGCGAAAGCACATTGGAAACGCTGGATGCCGACAACATCGTGCAGGACACGCAGATGTTTGGGCCGTATGACGGCTGGACAGCGCTTTTTATCGCAGCCGGCACGGATGACTCGTCGCGGCTGCTCTGGCAGTATTACAGCGGGGCGCTGGCGCTTTGGACACTGTCGCCGCAAGGCACATACGTCAGAAGCGTTTCTGTGCCGGCACTCGCCGGCGGTACGCCCCTCGGCCTCGCCGTTGGGGCGGACGGCTTGACGCGGCTGCTTTGGAAGACAGCGCCGGGAGGAGCGATACTTTGGACCCTCTCGGAGCGCGGCATTGTCCTGCATTCAGCCAGCATCCGCATTCCATCCGCAGAAGCGCCCACAGCGCTGGGTCTCGGTGCCGACGGCCTGAGCCGCGTTCTCGCAAGCGATGGGGCAGGTAAAGCCACTTTGGTGAAAGTTCTCGCCACCGGCAAGCCGGCACCCGCCGTGACATTTACTCTGCCAGGCGGCGGAACGGCCTCGCAGATTGCGATCGGCAGCGCGGGAGACCTGCGCGTTCTTTGGGAAGCGGCGGACGGCAGCGGGGAGATTCAAACACTGACGCCGCAGGGCGCTCAGACCAGTGTTCAAGTGCTGACGCCGTATCTTTAAGACGCGCGTCTTGGGAGGGCAAAAAAGCCGCCGGCATCTGCCGGCGGCTTTTTTGCTTTCCAATCGCGTTGTTGCATAAATTGATCTGCTCTGAAGACCATGTGCTGACGCACACGGCTACACGGGGCGGACGCCACGAAGTACCGCTTCGCGGGACTGAGAATTGTCTTGTTCTGAACCCCGCGCCCTCCGGGTCTGTCCTCCGGGGTACTCGCCCCAAAGCGGGCAGAGCGTAGCCAGTGCTGCCAGTGCAGCCTTCCAGGTCTGCCCTCCGGGTAGCCAGTGCTGACCAGTGCAGAAGCGGGCGTTTTGTGGCGTCCACGCCGTGCAGCCGTGTGCGTCAGCACATGGTCTTCAGAGCAGATCAATTTATGCAACAACGCCCTTTCCCAGTGGAGTTATTTAGCCTGGAAGACAGCGATCTCGGACAGGCCGGCGTTCTCGGTGCTTGGCTTGACGCCGGTGACTTTAAACGTCAGCGACGTGATTGTCTTGGCGGGAAAGCGCAAATCCAGCGGTGTTTTGCCGTCGTCCGGGAGCGCACCAAAGGGAACCGTAGAACCGTCGCTGAAGGTCAGCATCCCGGCTGTTACCTGGTCATTGGTGTTGGGGCGGTCATACAGCGCGACATGATCTACGCGCTGCGGCGTGTCCCAAGCCAGCGTCAGCGTCGCGCCGGCCTTGCTCCCTGCCGACCATTCGCTGACTTTGTTGTCCGGGTAGCCGCCCGCAACGCCGTCCACGGCTCCCTCGGCAGAGTAGCCGCCTTCGGTGCCGCTGGCCGTCACTTTCGCTGTCCGCGCAATGTTGTCCGGGGTCAGGATAGCGTTCGGCGCCGGAACAAGCGGCAGCACATACTCGCGTCCGCCGAACGAGGCCTGCACCGACACCGGCAAGGCGACTTCGCGCCCGCGCCAGTCCAGAGTCGGGCTTGTGATTGGGATCATTGTGCGGCCATTGTAAAGCATGTTTTGAATGCTGCCGTGGTAAAGCGTGCTGCTCTGGTTATGCGCCACCAGCCCAACCCCGGCAACAGCCAGCAATGCTTCCTGTTGGGCAGGAGTCAGCGCCGGGTCCGCCAGCGCCGCCTGGACCGAGGGCGCGTAGGTTCCAGTGACGGCTTCAATACGCCGCGTCATCGCCCGCGCGTGCAGCGTGTCAAATCCGGCGGGCACGGCATTCAGCGTGACCACAGTAGCCTGACGGATAGAGTGCGCCGGAATGCCGATTTCCGTCGTGAAATTGGACTGAGACAGGAAGGCAGGATGGCCGTTCCAGGAAGCATTTTTTGCTTGTCCCATATCCGGCAAGTCAATAAAGATGCGCCGCGACGCCGGCTGGCCGGCGTAATGGCCGACTGCCGCACCGATTGTGACTGTGATTAAGCTGCCCCGGCGCGTGTATGTCAGCGGCGTTGCCGCAGACTGGCCGCGCTCGTAGCCGGTCGTGACACCGTCGTCCTCGTAAAGAGTGCCATGCTCCGTCGCGCCGTCAGGACCGGGGAAGCAGCGGACACGCAGGGTTGTCAGCGGTGCAGTCGCCATGTGCGGCGTGTACGGCTGCATCGGGATCGGGACGCCGCCTTTGACATACAGCGGGAACTCGTTGATGTCGGCGGCAGCCAGTGCGTTTGTGCCGCCTGCATTTGTGCCGCCCGCGCCCCCAAACTTCTCGCCAGTGAAGCTGTTGTACCAAATGCCCGGCGGGAACCAGACCGTCTGGACCCCGACCCGGCCTGGCCCGACGCCCGGCGTCACAATCGGCGCAGCGAGGATGCTGTCGCCGAGCAGAAACTCCTGCGCGTTGTGATACGCCGGCTCGGAGTTCGGATAATCTAAGTAAAGGGGCCGGTCCAGCGGCACAGTGTCACGGCAGGACTGGGCCGCGCTGGTGTAGATGTACGGAAACAGCGTGTCGCGCAGATGAAACGACACCCGCATCGAGTTCTCCGCCCAAGCAGGATAATTCCAGGGCCGGCGGTCGGTTGTCGCATCGCGTGTGGAATGCGAGCGCAGCACCGGGCTTGTCGCGCCGAACTGAACCCAGCGGGCATACGACTCTTCGTTGCGCCCGCCCATATGCCCGCCGATGTCGTGCGACCAGAAGAAGCAGCCGGCATTTCCCGCCGTTGACGTAAACGGCACTTCAAACGCCAGCATGGAAAAGCTCGTGCTGGCATCGCCGGAGAAATGAATCGGGTGCCGGTGATCGCCCCAGCCCGCCCACCGGGAAAACGAGATGCCGCGCTGCCCGTTCTGCGCCGTGTGGTCGTACAGCAGCGTGTTCAGCCAGAACAAGTTGGTGAGGCTCGGAATGGAGCGCGTGTTCGGGAATTGCTGCCAGTCCAGCCACCAGAAGTCCACGCCGTCCGCTTCCAGCGGCTTGAACACGTCTGAAAACAGCGCGTTCATATATTTTGGGTCGGCGGCGTCAAATGGAAGCGTCTGTTTTGACGCCGGGTCTGCGCCCATGTCTGTCATAAACGCTGCATACCGGTCTTCCTGCGGCCCGACCCCATCGGAAGGATGCAGGTTCAGGGTGACATGCAGGCCCTGCGAATGAAACCACGGCAAAAGCTGCTCGGCATCCGGCAGCAGCTTGCGATTCCAGGACCAGCCTGTCCAGCCGTCCTTGTGCCAGTCCATGTCCATGACCATGTTGTCCAGCGGGAAATCATGCTGAGCATATTCGTCCACAATCTGATGATAATCGCCCGACGAAAACGGCCAGTAGCGCGAGTACCACGCTCCCAGCGCGTACTTGCGGGGCAGCGGCACCGGCCCGCCCACCGCCGCCAGCGATCTTAAAGCCGCCCGGTAGTTGCCGCCGTAGCCGAACAAGTACCAGTCCGTGCCGGCGCCGGAGGGACGCGCCTGCACCCAGCTTGCCGTCAGCAGCGGCGTGTGCGAGTCGTCCAGCAGGAACCAGCCGTCCCGAGACAGCAGGCCCTGCCCTAAATCCACCGGCCCGTCCGCGCCGTCCAGGGTGCGAATCGTGCCGCCCAGATTGCCGGGATTAGCTGCGCCCGGCGTCCACCGCACCGTCTGCGCCCCGCGCCTGATATCCGCATGCAAGTTCGCTGGCGAGAACGGATGCCCGTCCGGCGTGTACGTCAGCCGGATCGCGCCGGTGCTGATTGTGACGCGGCCCGCGGCTTGCTTGACCCGCGCCGGAACAGGTGCGGCACGGCCTGCAGCAAATAAAGAGGGCGCATCTATAAACTGGGCGTTCGGGCTGTACTCCAAGCGGATGCAGTTCGGCGTGATGACTGTGAACCGGGCATTGCCGCTCACAATCGGAGCAGGAGGGGGAAGCGCGGCAGACGACCAAGCCGGCAGCAAAAGCGAGAACGCGAGAAAAGCCATGTGGCGGAGGTAAAACAACATAATCACCATTATTCCATGTTTGAGGCACAGTCCCTATGCTGTGTGTAAGTTATGGAAACACGGACAATGATGCTGAGAACTTTTGCAGCTTCACAGTCATCGCCTGGGTCAAGGCCGACGCTGTGCTGGGAGCGCTGACAATCGCTTGGCGTTTGCTTTATTCGCTTGGCGTTTGCTTTATCCGGTGCAATGGCTGCCGAAGCGGTGCCGGATTTCGCGCCGACGCCGGGGCTGTGGTATCAGCTCGGCGGGGTCTGCGACTTGAAGGCGGGGCAGCGACATCCACGCCCCGGACATCCACGCCCCGGACATCTTGCGACCTGGACATCTTGCGGGGCGGCGGCGTTTAGTGCTGCGTCGCGACACTGGCTCCGTTCACCAACTGCACCGGCTCAGACCCGCAGAAGCCGAACTGCGGCTCTGCGCCCGGCATCGCGCTTTATGAGTCGCGGGACCTCAAAACCTGGAAGTTCCAAAGCTGGATTGTCCGGTCGCTGGCCCTGCCCGACACCGGTGAGCCTTGCTTATTTGGCGGCTGCGCTTATTTGGCGGCTACGACCCGAATTCCCGAAGAGTCGTTGTGACGAATGCCGGAAACGTCCGGGCCGGCGACGACAAGCGGAGACGGGTACGACGCCGCGTTCTGGACCGTGTTGCCCGAAAGCGTGATGTTTCGGCAGTTTGCCAGATGCACCGGCGCGGACGGCTTGACGCCGGACGGCCAGAGTGCGGGCGCGTGCAGCGTATTATTGGTCAGCGTGATCCCATCCGCCCCGTGCAAATCCAAATCTCCCTGGAAGTTCGCGCTGAAGTGGTTGCCTTGAATGACGATGTTCTTGTTGCCGACCGCGCCGTCATCATGCACGAACAGGGCCGCGCCGCCATAAGCTGCGCCGCCGTTGTTACGAATGACGTTGTTTTTCACCGTCACATTCTGCACATAATCCGCCTCGCCCCAGTAGTATTCCGGCCCGAGGCTGATCGCCGACATGCCGCAGTTTTCTAAAATGTTGTTTTCAATCAGGCCGCTGTCCGCTTTGGCGAGAATGCCGCGCGAGCGCGTGCTTCCCAAATGACAGCCGATGATCTTGTAGCCCGAACCGTCGGCACGCGGGTTGCTCAGCTTCGCCGACGCCGGCACGCCGTAATCTTTGTCTAAGGTTACAGTTGTCGTCTTGTCGCCGTTGTCTTTCACGGCGGTCACAAGCGCTTCTGCAAAAAAGCCCTTTTGATCGGAAATGCGGACCGGCTCGCCCGCTTGGACGCTGCCGACGCCGCCGTCCAGCGTCAGCGTAGCGCCGGACGCCGCCTTGATGGTCTGGAAGTAGCCGTGAATGGCAATGCAGTCGTCCAAGAAGACGCCCTGAAAGACGCAGTTCTCAATGTCCGGGCCGGGAAACGAGGTGGTCATGTGCATCCCGTCGGCGGCATTTGTCACCAGCGGGTCTTCCGTCGCGCCTTTGGGGCGCGGGCCGAGCGCCCAAATACAGTGCAGGTAGTGGTTCCCGCCGCCGTCTTCCTCGCGGACGGTCGCGAAGCCGTTCCGCATCATAGTCACGTTCTTGATCGTGCAGTCATGGCTGTTGACGAGATGAACTTTGAACGGCGCGTTGCCGTAGCGCCCGACCAGCCAGTCGCCGACCCCGAAATTGCCGCCCATTTGGGCGCGGAACGTGCCGTCCGGCAGCACCGTGTAGTGCTTGCCGTAGAAGTCGCCGCAGCCGACTTTGAGCAGGCGCGTCTTGGCATCCACGACATTGGCATCGCCGCCCAAGAAGTCCTTCTCGGCGGCGGGCGGCACGGGATATCCGGCGTCCGGCTTCCAGTCGCAGGTCGGGTTGCCGGCGGCGTCCTTGCCCACGGCGACAACGCGCCCTTGATATGAAGTCACTTGATTTTGCGACAGCAGCAGCCCGGCGACTGTGACATGGGTGCAGCGGGACAGCTCAAGCACCGTGTTGGGCTGCACCGCGTCCGCTGTGATGAGCGTGACGCCGTATCCGGTGACGACCGCCTCCTGCCAGCCGTCCAGCGTCAACGCGGGATGGCCGACTTTCGGCAGAACATACACGCCGGGACGAATGACGATGCGCCTGGCCCCGCCGTTGTAGGCATTTTGGAGCGACTGGTTCAGCGCTTCCGGGTGCGCCGGGTCGCCGACAGTAACAGGCGCGGCGGCGGAAGCGGCGGACAGGGTGCCGGGCAGCAGAGGCTGGAGCAGCGGGGCGAGGCGCCGGGCCACCTTGACGTTTCCGAAAGCGTTGGGGTGGATGCCGTCCCCGAAATCCGACGGTTCCAGCCAGCCCGTCGTGTCAACATAATGAACGCGGGCGTCGCCGCCTGCCCGCACCGTTTCCGCCGCCGACTTGATGGAGTCGGCGTAGGGACCGCCGAATGTCCGCAGGGCGACAATCTGCGTCTTGGGGAGCTTGGCCCGAATGTGCCGAAGAAAGCTGACATAGCTGGCCGTCATGGTTGCGGCAGGCTCCGCCCCGCACTGGTCGTTCTGGCCTAAGTTGATAACGATAATCTGCGGCGCATAAGAAAAAGTCCAGGGAACCGGCGGATTGTCGTCCATGTGGTTGTAGTTCTTGAGCTTGAAATACTGCGTATCCTGCCCGATTTTGCTGGAACAGCCAAAGCCGGACGTCAAAGCAACGCCGCTGAAGGCGATCTGCGTGTGGTCGCAGCCCAGCGCCTCGCCGGAAAGCCAGGCGTAGTTGCCCGGCCCGCCGACCGCCGTGATCGAGTCGCCGATAAACTCGACCAGGGGCCGTGCCGGGACGGCAAATGTCGCCGCGCCGGGATCAAGCGTCAGCCCTTCAAAGAGAACTTCTTCATTTTGGCCCGCACCGCCGACGAGGAGCGTGTGCCGGCCGGGCGCAAGCGGGGCCGGGTTCAGCGCCGTTTCTCCCGCACCGGCGTAAACAGACTGCGGGGGTGCGCCGTCAATGCTGACGTTGAGCGTCGTCCCCCCCGCCAGCTTGATTTTGACCGAAGTGCCGGTGAACCCGACTCTGACATACGGCGCAGACCAGTAGCTGTGGTACTCGGTCGGGCTGGTTTTGTCCCAGCGCCCGATGCAGCGTATGTCGGGGTCGCCGAGCGAGCCGTCATGGGACGCCGCCAGGGTGCCCGGCGCAGCGGCAAAAAGGCAGGCAAGGGAAATCAAAGAAGCGGCAGCAGCAAAAAGAGGTCGGGACATGGAGAAGTTCCTCAAGTAATGTGACAGAGAATGTGCGGGAGGGCAGACAGACAGCGCCCTCTTGTGGATGGTTTTGATATACTTAATATACTAACACACGCACGGAGAAATGTCAACAAACGAGGCAGCAGGCAAACGCCGAGACAGTGCTTTCGGCTGTTTCCGCATTTTGCGGCTCAGTTTTGCGGCTAAAACCCCTGCAAAAAGCTGATGCCGAAGAGGTGGCGGCGGACCGTCTGGCCGTAGTCCGCGCCGCCGGTGCCGTAGCCGGGGGGCAGAACGCCGTAAGGATAGGGGTTTTCGCGGTAGTCGGAGAAGCGCAGGCCGATAGATTGGGAGAGGCCGAGGCGGTAAGCCAAAGCGAGGTCTACGGCGCTTGCCGTGACGGCGGGGAAGTTGATGGAAGAGCGCTGGCGGTTGTAGCCGTCCAGCGACAGCTCCACGCGCGGCGTGACGCGCTGGCCCAAGCGGGCGTAGACCTGATTGCCGTTGGTGCCGCTCGGGTAGCCAATCGGCAGGTCGCCGTTGTACCAGGCCAGGCTTGTCGGCAGCGGCGGCAGCCGGGTGTACGTCTGCTGGTCGGTGTGGGCAAACTCGACCACAAAGTTCGTGCCGGAACGCGCCAGCGTGTCGGCGTAGCCCAGCAGGTAACCGATCTTGCGCGGCGTTACATTGCCTTTGCCCAGGCCTTTAGGGGCCTGCAGGTCGTCTACCAAGAACTGGCCATAAAGGCGCTGGTTTGTGTCCGGCCCGCGCGGCGTCACCGTCAGGCCGAGATTGAAATTGTAGTTAAAGAAGAACGGCTCATTGGTGCCGGGGTAGTATGCTTTCTGGTAGGCGTAATACGGCAGCACCAGCACGTCCGGGGAGCGAAACTGAGTGGACGTATAGGCTTCTTCTACTGATACCGTCGTCCGGTCGCCGACAGGATGCTCGATCCGCCGCCCGCCTTCGTAAATATCCTGGCCGCTGTTTCGGTACTCCGACTCAAACTGCGTGAAGCGGTAGCTTCCCAGTGCGTGACCCAGCGAGAACGGCAGCTCGATTTCCAGTGTCGGACGCGCCGGGCTGTTGTCGCTGATCAGCATGTCGCCCAAATAGCCGGAACCCCAGCGCTGGCGCAGCTCGCCGGCAGTTACCCGCAGTCCCCGGTTACTGACCGCTGTGACATACGCTTCATCAATGCCGTCCAGCTCATTCGGGTTGTCCGCGCCGCTTGTGCCGTCGCCGCGCAGGCTGACAGACTGGTGATTGCGTGTCTGCTGGTAGATATTGGTTGCGCTGACTGTATACGCGCCGTCGCGCCCGAGGACGCCGAGAAGACGCGCACGGCCCAGCAGCGCTGATGCCTGCGTTTTACCGGCCTCGACTTCCCCGAAGCCGGTCAGCACCGGTGGGGTAGAGACCGGCGCGGCGAGGTCCGGTGCGTTCTGAAGCTCGGGTGCAAGAATGTTCCGGGCAAAGGCCAGCGCCGACGCCGCCCTCGGGTCCGCCGGCTGGTTCGTGACGGTGCGGATGAGGTCGGCCAGCTCGCGCCGCGTGTACAGCCGGCCCGTCACCCCTTGCAGCGAAGTCGCATCCGGCGATCCCGGCGGCAGCAGATGATCGGCGGACAGCAGCGCGACGGCGTCGTACAGCCCGGAGCCTTGCGGAACCAGATCGTCGGGGGCAGCCGCACGGCAGGGCGCAAAAGTGGCCGCAGCAAGGAGCAGCAGCAAGGCAGCTAAGATTCTCATAAACTGGCGGTGTCCGGCTTGTTGACTGTCGGCAGCGGGCCGGCGCTTGGCAGCAAACCCGCGAAAATGGCCTCATACTGGCGGGCGACACTGGTGCGCGTGTAATGCGCTTCGACATACTGACGCCCGCGGCGGCCCATCTCCTCTGTCTGTGCTTTGTTCCGATAGACCTGAAGAATAGCGGCCGCCAGCGCCTGCGGGTCTTCCGGCTCCAGGCAGACACCGCATTTTGCCTGATGAATGACTTCAGAAGTCTCGCTGCGTGCGTCCACCGACGCAATGACCGGGCGGGCGACACCCATGATCGTAAACAGCTTGCTCGGCACGGAGTCGGAGCTGAACCCGCGCCGCAGGGGGATCAAGCCGACATCGGCGGACGAATACAGCTTCGGGACTTGATCGTAGGACTGATACGGCAGAAATTGAACATTGTGCAAAGAGAGCTTCTCGGCCAGCGCCATCAGCGACGGCTTCGACGCACCGTTGCCGACAATCGCAAATAGGAGGTCCGGTGTGCCTTGCAGCAAGCCGGCGGCTTCCAGCACGGTATCTAGGCCCTGCGACATGCCGACATTGCCGGCAAACAGCACGACAAACTTGTCGTCCCAGCCCTGTTCCCGGCTGAAGTCGTTGAAGCGCGGGTGCGGCGACACAAAGGCCGAGTCAATGAAGTTTGGAATAACGCTAATCTTGTCGGCGGGAACGCCTTTACCGGTCAGGTTGCCGCGAAAGCCCTCCGAGATGACTGTAATGGCGCGGGAATGGGCGTAAACGAACCGCTCCAGCTTCTTGTAGCCGGCGATGACGCCTTTGTTCTTCATTACACCCATGCGAATGGCGACATCCGGGTAAATGTCCTGGATGTTTGTGATAAATGGAATGCCGCGCAGCCGGCCTAACAGATACGCCGAAATGCCGTTGGTCAGCGGCGGCGACGGCGACGGGGTGACAATGACATCCGGGCGCGGCATCAAGAGGCCGGCAAGCGCGGACAGCAGCGTGAACGACAAATACGAAAAAAAGCGCGGCAGCAGACGGTCTTTATGGACCGGCACATAGGACCAGACCCGGTGAACAAGAATTTGTCCCTGACGCTCGCGCCCGAACCATTTTCCCCGGTATTCCGGCCAGATGGAGTTTGTGGAATAATGCGGCATGCTGGTAATGACCCGGACATCGTGCCCGTGCAGCGCCAGCTCTTCGGCCAGCTCCGCCATGAGAATGCCGGTCGCCGCATTGTCCGGCTTGTAGTACATCGTCAAAAAAAGTATCCGCATGAACACTCCTGCTCAGCGCGTCGGCAGTTTAGGCGCTCCTTCCGGCAGTGGAAGTGCGCCACCGCTCCGCGTTGGCGTCGTAGATCTCCTGTAAAATCTGCTGTATATTATACTCTTGTTTCCACTCAGGATAGTGTGTTTCGAACTTTCCGTTGTCGCCGATCCACCAAATATGGTCGCCGATCCGGTTTTGCTCGGCATAAGTAGAGTTCAGCTCTTTGCCGGCGATTTTTTGCGCGGCGTCAATGCCTTCCAGCATCGAGCAGTTGGAGTATCGCCCGCCGCCGATGTTGTAGACTTCCGCGACGCGCGGAGCCTGGAAAAACGCATCGAACGCACGGATGAGGTCGTTGGAGTGGATCGCGTCGCGGACCTGCTTGCCTTTATACCCAAAAATCGTGTACGGCGTCTCGGTCATCACGCAGCGCATCAGGTACGCGAGGAAGCCGTGAAGCTGCGTCGCGGAATGCTGCGGTCCGGTCAGCGTCCCGCCCCGGAAACACGCCGTTTGGATGCCGAAGTAGCGGCCGTACTCCTGCACCAGCACGTCGGCAGCGACTTTGGACGCCCCAAATAAACTATGAATGCATTGGTCAATGGACATATCTTCCCGAATGCCGTTCAAGTAGGTATGGCCCGGCGCGATCTCGTAGCGCGTTTCTTGTTCGATCAGCGGCAATCTGTTGGGCGTGTCCCCGTACACTTTGTTCGTGGAGGTGAAGATAAACACAGCGTCAGGGCAGTGCAGCCGGGCCGCTTCCAGCACGTTCAGCGTTCCGGCGGCGTTGACATCAAAATCCGTAAACGGCTCCCGCGCCGCCCAGTCATGCGACGGCTGCGCCGCCGTGTGAATGATTAAGCTGACTTCTTTGCCGTACCGGCCCACCAGCGCCAGAACCGCCTCGCGGTCCCGGATGTCAATTGCGTTATGCGCGTAGTGGCGACCAAGCGTCGTCTCCAAATTGGCGACGTTCCACGCCGTGCTGGCTTCCTCGCCAAAAAACACCCGCCGCATGTCGTTGTCCACCCCGACCACGTCCATACCGGCCTGCCCGAAATACAGCGCTGCTTCCGACCCAATCAGCCCCGCCGACCCTGTGATAAGTGCAATGCTCATTTTGTTTCTTTCTGCTTTTCCTCAGCGTCCTGCGACCGCAGCCAGTTTATTGTCAGCCGCGTTCCTTCGCGCTGGCTGTATGGTACCGGGCCGCAAATCTCGCGCAGCGGCTCCATGTCCTGCGGGCTGTGCGTCAGGAGATTATTCAAGCGGTACGAGGTCAGCGGCGGGCTTTTCCAGCCGAGCGCTTTTAGCCCGTCGCCTGCTTTCGCCGCCACTTGAAGCAGGCCAAGCGGCACTTCTTTGATTGGCGGCACGCCCCACTCCCGCTGGATCATGTTCGCCCAGTCGCTCACCTCCACCGGCTCGTAATCGGCCAGGTACACGACTCGCCGGTGCAGCCGCTCGGCAGGACAGGCCGCCAGGGCCGCAAGCTGAAACACGGTGTTGCCGACATAGCCGAACGACTTAGCGACCCGAACACCTTTTGCCTGGACATAGCGGCCCCGGCGCACCCGCAAAAAGAAGTCGCGGTACGGCTCATGGAACCACGGCCCCCAAATGGAAGTCGGGCGGAGCAAAGCCCAAGTGAACGCATCGCCCGCCATCGTCCGCACAATCTGCTCGCCGATTACTTTGCTTTCGCCGTAAGGATTGGGCGGGCAGTAATCTTCGTCGGTTTTCGGCTGATACCCCGGTGTGCAGACAAGCTGCGACGAGGCAAACAAAACGCGCCGCACACCGGCCGCTTTCGCCGCCAGCACGGTATTCTCCACGCCGATTGTGTTGGCATCATAGTCGGCGACGGCGCGGCCATTTAAATCCGCACGGGCGGCGAGATGGATTATGCATTCCGGCTGAAACGTGGCGACGGCCTCAGTGAAGGCGTCTTTCTGCCGAATGTCGCAGGACATCCAAAACGGCAAATGCGCCGGGTTCTGCGGCGTCTGGCTGTCTAAATTGCGAACTTCAGCCCCGGCGTCAATCCAGTGCTGCATCACATTGGTGCCGATAAACCCCGATCCGCCCGTCACTAAAATTCGGCTCATAAACGTTCTTACCCTGCGGCTTGCCGGTACACATCCAGCGTTTGCCGTGCGGTCTTCTCCCACGAAAACCGGGCCGCATTCGCATGACCCAGCCTGACCAGGTTTTCCCGAAGCGCGGAGTCAGATAGGCAAGCTCTCAAAGCGTCGCCCATCTCATGCACCGACAGCGGATCAAAGAAAACGGCCCCGTCGCCTGCGACTTCCGGCAGCGAGGCGGCGTGGGAGCAAATAACCGGCACGCCCGCCTGCTGCGCGTCCAGCACCGGCAGCCCAAATCCTTCATAGAGCGATGGGAATGCAAACAAAGACGCCCCATGCAGCAGCGGCGCGATATCGGCATCCGGCACATAGCCCGTGACGACCACTCGGCCCGATAGCCCTAGCCGCTCGGCTTCCGCCGCGAAATTTGCTCCGTGCGGCGCATGTCCGAGCAGCACCAGTTGATACGGCAGGTCCGCGCAGGCGTCCGCAAAAGCTTCCATCAGGCGCGGAATGTTCTTGACCGGATTAGCGCTGCTGAACGCCAGCACATACGGCCCGGTGATGCCGTAGCGAGACAGCACCGGGGCGCGTTCCTGCGGCGTAGACGGAGCGGCGGCAGGCCGGGCCGCAAGAAATGTCACAGTGATCTTATCTGAGCTGATTTTGATGTCTTCCGCGATCTCCCGCTTGGAGTTTTCGGAAATCGTAATGATTTGGCTTGCGCGGCGGGCGGTGTGCTTGACGAAAAACTCCAGTGCTTTTCGCTTCCGGCTCGTCATCATTGTTTGATGCCCTCGGTAGATCAAGTCGTGTATCGTAACCACGCTCCGGCAGGGTGGAAACAGCGGACCAACATATCCCAGGGAGTGCAGCAAGTTTACTCGGTCCTGACGCAGCAGCAGCGGCAGGCGAAGCTGCTCAAAGGTGTATCGCGCTTCACGACCTGCCGCCTGCACGGGGCAGACCACCCGGCGAAAGTTTGCCGCCGCCGTGATTTCTAAAGCTTCGCTTTCGCGGTTCAAGTATAATACATAGTCGTTCTGCGTGTCTAAAGCCGCCAGCGCCTGGATCAGCGAGACGGCATAAGTTTGCGTTCCGCCGACAATACCGGGCAGCAAATACAGAAGATTTAGCCCAATTCGCACACACACTCCTTCATCATCGCCTCAGATTATACCCGCTTGCGGCGGCGTGTCCCCAGCAGGAGGGCTTGCAGGAAAATTGTTTACAACCCGTAGCGTGTTCGTGACGTGGATGATGCCGACAATCACCAGCAGCAGGATGAGATTGAGCGGGAAGTCAAAATACAGCAAAAATGCCGGTGCAGTCAAGATCAAAAAGCAGTACAGCAAAATTCGGGAATGCGGCGTCTGATCTTGCAGGTTCAGAGCGCTGAGTCGGGGCAAGGCAACAACGTAGAGAAGCGCGTTGATGAAGTTTTGAGGCGAAAGAAGCGCCGACGCCACCACTTGAGGCCAGCCGAAATCCGCAAAATAATCTACCGTGGAAAAGGCTGGAGTACTTGTCTGTTCAGCGCTTCCCGGATAAAAGTATTCAATCACTTTGATCATGCCATACACATATGGCTTATCGGGATACAAGCTGCGCGGCACCAAGCCCCAGAGATTCGACAAGAATATCTCGCCGTGGAACAGCGGAATACCGCCGTTCAAGTAGCTTTTGTAGTAAAGCGCCGCATTGACGAAGTAGTCGGAATACTGCGAAATCTCCTGAAGTCCGAAGCCGCCGAGCGAGGAAACAAAGGTTGTCACAACAAAGCTTGCCGCAGCGCCTCCAATCACTATGGCCACCGGCTTCAAGTATGTGTACCGGCGCAGGGCCAGGATGATGACAAGATACAGCGCAAAGGCAACAATGAAGCCTTTAGAACCGAGCAGATACACAAACAGCAGATAAATTGGGGACAGGAGCAGGATAGAGTGGGCTGACCGCACATATACAGTTGCCAGAATCATTGAAGTGGACAGAAATGTGATGGCAAGCGCAAACCACTGGCCTGCGCCGGCCCGGTGGAGTTGGTAACCGCTTCGGGGATTCGCAATCCAGTTCAAGACGCCGAACGATTGACTGAGCAGCAGAAAAGAAATAACATAAAGGCCCAGAAAGACCCAAGCGGCGGAAACCATTCGGACCGGCTTCGCTTCGCCGCCTACTGCTAACACCCGGTCCAGCCGCCGCAAGACCGCGCCGTGCTGAAGCTGCCGAACCAGGAAAATCAAGGTCACAGCCTGCAATGTCACATAAACATTATTCACTAAAAGCGCATACTGAAAATATGGGTTGAACAAGCTGTCCGCCAGGAAAAAATAAGGCCCGGAAAAGCTTGTCAGCGCTCCAAGCGGCACGGCCACCAGCAGCGGGATTGTCAGCAAGTTCCACGCTCCCAAATGAAACCGCCGGGTGAAGTACACGGGGCTAATCAGCGAAACCAGCAGAAACCCGACTAGGTTGAGGCAGTATAGCACTTGCATAGCTTAAGTTCGTTCGCGCCGGACGCTTTCGTAAGCCTCCGCTGTCATTTCCGCTGTTCTGCGCCAGGAAAAAAGCGCGGCTCGCGCCAGCGACTTGCCGCGCATCTCCTCGCGCAGCCCCGGCTCGAATAAGACGCGCGTCAGCGCCGCCGTCAGCCCTGCTGTGTCATCCGGTGAGATCAGCAGAGCCGCATTGCCTGCGACTTCCGGCAGCGACGAAGCATTCGTCGTGATGACCGGCGTTCCGCACTGCATCGCTTCCAGCACCGGCAGCCCAAACCCTTCAAACAGCGAGGGATAGACGAAGACTTGCGCCTCGGTATACAAGACCGGCAGATCGTCGTTCTCAACGTAGCCCAGCATCTTGACCCGGCTTTCAAGGCCAAGCTGTTTCACAAGCGAAAAAATCCGCTCGTACATCCAGCCCTTTGCGCCCGCCAGCACCAGCAGCGTTTCCTTGCCTTCCAGCGCGGCAAAAGCTTGTAGCAGTACGGGGACATTCTTACGCGGCTCCAGCGTCCCGACATACAGCGCATAAGGTCGGTTAATGCCTAAACGGGCCAACGTGCCGCTGTCTTTCACGGGTCGGAACAGCGCGTCTGCCGCCAGTGGTGTGACTTGGACGCGCTGCGGGGAAATACCGGTCAAGCGAACCAGATCCTGCTTAGTGTTCTCAGAAATTGCCAGAAATATATTCGCTTCTCGGACGGCACGCCGCAGGCCTGAACCCAACAACACGCGCGTGGAGCGGAGGTGATGCTGCGGGAACAGCAGAAATGTGAGATCAAAAACTGTAACCACCAGCGGAGCGTTTTTCTTCGGCGGCACGATGAGAATAGGCGTGTGCAGGATGTCCGCTGACGCGGCAGCCTGCGCCAGTGAGCCGGACAGCCCCACAAAATGCCACAGGAGGTACTGACCTTTGCGTGACAGCGGCACAGCCAAACTCTCAGCGGCAGGATAATTTTGCACCCGCATTCGGGATGCGACTTCTTCCGGCGAATAAAGCGTCAAAAGGCGCAGGTCAATGCCGGGCATCTGGGCCAGCTCACGCGCAAGCTCCACCGTATACCGTGCACCACCCGCTATCGGCGTTTGGTAGAGCGGGTCCGCAAAATAGGCAACTTGCATCTATCGGTCCTTGCTTCTTGCCGCTGTCATCACTGCCGCTGGCATTACTTCGGCACGCAAAAGTGCTTGGCCCGCTTGATACACCTGCTCGACATTGATGTCCCGAATACACTCCATTTCCGCGCAGCCGAGGCCCCGGTGGCAGGGCATACAGCGGACAGAATGCGTCAGCACCTGATGCCTCCGGCCCAGCGGATGCCAAAGATACGGGCTTTGCCCGGTTGTGATGACCGCGCAGGGAGTCCCGACCGCACCGGCAATGTGCCCGGCCACCGTGTCAACGCAGATTACCAACTGAGCCTGAGTAATGGCCGCAACCAGTCCGTCCCAAGACAAGCGCCCGCACAGATTGATGCAGCCGCTGAGGCCGGTCGTGATTTCAGCGATCAGCGCGGCGTCTTTGTCTCCGGCACCCGTAAAAACAATCTGAGCGCCGGCTGCCAGCCATTGCTGCGCGAGTGCACGCCACTTGGACGCCGGCCAGACTTTCAATGTTCCCCCCGCCCCGGCATGAAAGACAAGATACGCGCCGGGTGTCAGGCCCGCCGCCTGCTTTTCGCGCTGCCAAGCCGCCGCATCAACCTCGCTGACCGGAGCCAGCACCGGCGCAGCAAGTACCACGTCCTGCTCGCGTACCGGAAGCAGACGCACGAGATCAAGGTGGCGTTCGGACACATGCAGCTCCCGCGCATCAAAATCCAGTGCGTGCGTCGCGAGAGGGCCACCCCCGCCGCTGCGGTATCCAATCCGCACCGGGATCTGCGCTTGCCATAAAAACGGTAAAGTATTTGGGAAGCTCCAGCACAGGTCTACCGCCGCATCGTAGCAAACCGCCTGGACTTCCCGCAGTGCCTGGCGGCGCGTTTGGAAGTAGCGGCGAATCTTGGCCCGGCGCGGCACGGACGCGCGGTTTGTCGCCCAGTGGTCCAAGATGTGCACTGTGTCTACTAACGGATGATTGTTCAGAACAGGCCGCGCCCAGCTTCCAATCAAGAAGCCGATTTTACACGCTGGAAATGCGCTCTTGAGTACAGGCAGGAGCGCGGTTGCGACAACTAAGTCTCCTAGATGCGCGACATTTGCAATGAGCATCCGTGACGGCGGCTGAATGGTCCCGCCCTGCGTCCGCAAAGGCCGGCTGACCGACAAAGCAAAGTCTGCCGCCTGCATTGCGAAGTTCAGCGCTTTACTGCGGCGGCAGTACGAGCCGCGCATAATGGGTAAGGGTGAGTCCATGATTTAAGCAAACTCAACATCGGTACGCCCCAGCAGGCGGCGCAGCTTGAAGACGAGCGGGCTTAACGGGTGCGGAAAAAACATCAAAGGGACCACAACCAGCCACAAATACGGCCGAAAACCGTACATCTGGAAGAGCCGCCGGATAGCATCGTGCCGCGAAGGCCAGAGTTCAGCCCCCCGCCCATAAATCTTGACCCGGCTGACAAAGTGGCGCACATCAACTAAGTTCTTCGCTTTGACCTGCTTGATGACTTTTTGAGAATACCCGGCCTGTGCAGCATAAGTCAGCACGGCATTGATCCCGGTCACGAAAACTCGAAAGTAGTTGTCAAGCGGCGAATTATCCGCACGCTGGGCCAGCAGCGGGTTGGCTGCGATGACGAAGCCCTGGCTTTGCGCCAAAGCGTCCAGAAAAATAAAAGCTTGCAAAAAATTAGAGCCTATCTTATCTTCATACCGGCCCGCAGCAAGGTGGTCTGCGATGCGGGATTTGTTGAAGGCAAGAATGGACATAAAACCGATCGACGTTTCCAGCACCCCAAGAATTTCACTTTTGTCTTGGAGAACCCGATCTTCCGGCAGGGAAAACCATGTCGGCTTGACTTCTGCCGGATCCCGGAGAAACGTGCGGGCGTTGAGAGAAAAGCCGTCAAAGCCCGGATGTTCATGGATGAGTTCAAGCAGTTTGGCGACTGCGCCCGGCAGCAGAAGGT
>CAXSZN010000060.1:0-9128 GCA_964241935.1 uncultured Armatimonadales bacterium | reverse complement strand
AACTTGCCCCGCGCCAGGTCAATGCCTTTCAGGAAGTTGCCGTCAGGGCCGATGTTCTCCAAATTCCGGATGGAATGCAGCATGACATGAGGTGATCGCAGTCCGGCCTGCCGGACGACCTCGGGGGTTCCATCCGGCGAAGCGTTGTCCACCACAACGACTTCTACTTCCGCCGCCTCTTCAGGCCGAATTTGAGGCAGAAGGGCATTCAGCGCTTGTTCAAGCAGCGCTGCACGGTTATATGTCGGCAGGCAAAAAGAAAGCAGCGGCGATGCGGTGGGTGTATCAGAAATCATAAAGTAAAAACCTAAACGCCTACAGTGGGTCGGAAGCGAGAGCCTAGCTGGAAACAGGGAGTTCTTGATGCCATTCCCGCCGCTTTTTCACAAAAATCCATGTTCCGCCGCCGAGGCCCATCACCAGCGTGATGGCTAAATAGCCGGCCATCATTCCGGTTTCTGCATACGGTCGCCCAAGAAAATAGATTACGGCGACAATCAGCGGCGCGGCACACACGGAAATCCAAAGAAACGGCTCCTGCTTGTGGGCACGCAGATAGATTGCCTCGCATTGAATCACATGATTAATCAGGCTGGCCGCAAGGGCAAGCGCAAAAGGCAGAGGCCGCAGGACACGGTGGGCTAGAGGGTAGTGAATGTGATTCAGAAACAGCACCAGGGAAAAGAGCAGCGCAGCACCGAACACGAAAACAGTGAGAGACTGCCAGAGGCAGGCAAAAAACAGGCGGTCCAGCGCCTGGAACTGCCGCTTCGCAATGAGCGTCCCAAATGGCGCGGATTTTGTGACGATCCAGGCAACCGCCAGCCCCGAGACGGCGCCGATCACATTGCCGGTCATGCCGAGCTGCCCCGCCGCCACAGGCCGGTGCATCGCAAACAGGCTGGGGACAAAGAGCTGAAAAATAAAGTAGCCGGCCAGCCAGCTCAAGCCGATTTTCCATTGGAACGGCCAGATGTCCCGCTTCCAGTGAAGAACATCTGCCATCGGCGGCGTTTTCAGCAAATCTTGAAGGACAGGTCGCTGACGCCGCCAGACCCAAGCCGCGCTGTAGACCAGCGCCACCGTGTTCGTGATGGGCGCTGTATAAAGCCCCCAATGCAGCAGCAAAGTCAGCCAGAACAGCAGCGTACCGAGGACCCCCTGAACCAGCTGAACCCCCGCGACCTCCGCCACCAGCCCGCAGCCCTGCAGAAGCGACAAGAGCGGACTGAGAGCAAGCGCTCCTGCCGTCACCAGCACAATCCAAAACCACGGCATCTGCCAGGCGACAGCCGCGCCATGCGGCTGAAAGACATGAAAATAAATATAGCCGCCGGGAAACAGCACTGCCCCAACCAGCAGCGCGACCACGCCGTACCAAAGGAGGCTGAACCGCAGCAGAGCCGCCAGACGCGCTTTTGCCCGAACGCTGCCTTGCAGCGTTCCCTGCGCGGTCCATTCCAGCTCGGCCCGCTCATGGCTCGCGAACTGGAGGACAACCGTGGAAAGTCCCAGCTCAAAGAAAGCCTGCAAGCCCAAAATACTGACAAACGTGACATAGAACGCCTGCTGGTAGATGGTCAGCGAGCGCGTCAGCAGCAGAAATGAGACCAAGCCGGACACGCCAAGCCATCCGCGCGACAGCAGTGTCCGGCTGACTGCCTGATCTATGCCGGCTTTTGCCAGCGCCCGGTGCAGCCGGGGCAAAGGGGGCAGCGCTGTGTCAAGCGTCATGCTGCTGAATTCCATGCCAAAGTGCGCTTGACCGCCAGCGGGAGATCAAATTTCAGACCGAGCCCGAGTTCCTGGCGTGCCCGCGACACGTCCGGCACGAACCTGGCGTGGCCCGTTTGACGAGGCAGGAGAAACCGGGGCAGAGTGATTTTGGGAGGAGCGGGAAGCAAAGAAGCGATCAAGCCAGCCGCTGCCTCCAGCGTGATTTCTTCCGGGCTGCCGACGTTGTAGCTTTCACCGTTGACACCGGACGCAAGGATCGCCAGCAGCCACACCGCCATGTCGGCGGCGTACAAATAGCTGCGAACTGTATCGCCGTCGCCCAAAATTCGGATCGGGCCGCCCTGCATTCCGTCACGCAGAAAGCTGTTGATGGCCCAGGATCGATCCAAAGATTGGTATGGCCCGATGAACGCAAACGGGCGGGCATTGACAACTCGGAGCCGCTGCTGATTGGCATACGCAAAGCAAAGCGTTTCCGCCAGACGCTTGGATTCGGCATAAACCGCGCTGAAAGCGCTCGGGTCAAAACCCTGAAACCCGTCTTCCGGGACTCGCATCAAAGCTGCCGGCTGCGGCCCGTAGACCAGCCCGGAGCTAAGATTAAGGAAGCCGTCCAAACGCGGCAATCGCACGGCGGCATCCAACACGGCTTTCGTGCCGCCGACAATGGTATCGCAGGTCCGCACCGGCTCCGAATGATGCACCCGGTTATCCGGGGTCGCGCCGGCATGGACAATCCATGTGACGTCGGGCGGCAAATCTCGCAGGATGCGGACATCCTGGCGCAGCAAAGCCACTTCCGGTCTGCCGGCAAGATGCGGCTTGGCTTCGGCGAACCTGTCGGTGTCGCGGGCCATTAAAATCAAGCGCAGATCGAAGTCGTGTGCGTCGTTCAGATGCGCTGCCGTTTCCGCAAGCCATGCGCCGACAAATCCGGTTCCGCCGGTCACCAGCAGGCACCCGCCGCGCAACGGCGCGAGAGTCGGCAGATGGCCTTCCAGGGCAATGCCGACATCCTGGCTTAGTTCTGGCTGCTGACGACGCATACATCCCCCTGATGGTTTTGAGCGGCAAGCTGAATGGCGACTTCCACAATCATGTCTTCCTGCCCGGCCACAACCCCGCGCCGGCCCAGCTCAAAGAAAACGTCGCGTGGGTCAACGCCGTATTCCGGCGCGATGCGCTCCACATGCTTGGCAAAGCCCGAAAAGACGCCGGCGAGACCACTGACGATGCCAACAGAATTGATGCGTGGAACGATTTTCATCAGCTCGCGCTCGGCCAGCTCACCAGCGTCCAGCACTTTGTATAAGCTGATACCCGTGTCATAGCCTAAACGCTCCAGCACGGCCACTAAAGTTTCAAGCTGTGCATTGCCCGCGCCGGCCCCAAAGCCTCGCGCGGTGCCATCCAAGATAGACGCACCGGCGCTCAGAGCCGCCAGCGAGTTAGCAATCGCCATGCCCAAGTTGTTGTGGGCGTGGAAGCCAACTGGAACCGACAAATGCTCCGTCAGCTCTTCAATGCGCTCGGTGACATCAGCCGGCAAAAAGCAGCCAGCCGAATCCATGATGACAATGCCCTCCGCGCCGTAAGACTCCATTTTAAGGGCTTCGTCACGCAAAACTTCTTTGGTCGCCATGTGGCTCATCATCAGCACACCGTAAACTTCTTTGCCGGTGTTGCGGACATAACTGATATGCTGCTGCGTCGTGTCCGCCTCGGTGCAGTGAGAGGCGACCCGGACAATGTCCACGCCGAGATCAATGGCTCGCCGGACATCGCGCTTGACGGTGGCGAAGCCTGGAATAACATGGACAGCCAGCTTTGCATGAAGCAGATGCTCTTTGGCCGTCCGCAGCATTTCGTCGTCGCTGATCGCCGCGAGGCCGACTTGCAGCGAGGACGCGCCGAGGCCGTTGCCGTGGCCGACCTCCACAACCGGCACGCCCGCTTCGTCCGCCGCCATTGCATAAGTGGCAATCTGCGCCGCGCTGAGCTGATGGCTCACAGCATGATTGCCGTCACGCAGAGTCGGGTCGCTGATTAAAATGCGAGGTTTTTTTGCGGATGCTTTTTCCGAAGCCATCTAATGCACCGCTTCCCGTCCGGCTGCCTGCGGCTCGGAGCGCTCACGGGCAAACTCTTCGGCAGCCGCGATAGCTGCACAATTGATAATATCCAAGTTGCCGGCGTAGCGGGGCAAATAATCGCCCAAGCCCTGCACTTTGACCGTTACTAAAACTCGTCCGCCTTCCAGCGTCGGCTCAACCACCATCTGATACCCCGGCACATAAGTCTGGATGTTCTTGACCATAGCGTCAATCGCTCCGCGCAGACGATCAATGTCCGGATTGGCGACTTTGGCAAATACCGTCGTCTGCATATCAATGCAGGGCTGGGCCGGATTTAAAATCAAGATGGCTTTGGCGTGCTTCGCGCCGGAAAACCATTGAATGGCGTTTTCGGTGGTTTCAATGTACTCGTCAATGTTGATCCGGGTGGCAGGTCCGGCGGAGCGAGACGCGATGCTGGACACGGTTTCGATATATTCAATGTCGCTTTGCGTCTGACCGATCAAGTGCGCGATAGGGATGGACGCCTGCCCGCCGCAGGTGATCATGTTCAGGTTTGGGTGATGCCGCGCCGACGTGAGATTCACCGCCGGAACGCACATTTCTCCGACTTTGGCGGGCGTCATGTCAATGACGATCTTGCCGAGGGCTTCCAAAATCTGCCAGTGCCGCTTGGCATCCGAGGCCGAAGTGGCGTCAAATACCAAATCGCAGCAATCCGGGTCTTCCTTGATCGCATCAATGCTGCGATCCGAAATGGGAACGCCCAACCCATGCGCCTTGACCATGCCCGGCGACGCCAAATTGCGTCCGATAAAGAGTGACGCTTCCAAATAAGGCGAGCGCATCACTTTGATTAGAAGATCGGTGCCGATATTGCCACTGCCGAGAATGGCGACGCGCAGCTTGCCGGTTTGGGGTCTTTGAAGGTCTATTGCTTGAAGGTCTATTGCTTGAAGATCTGTTGCTTGAGAGTTCGTCATACGTTCAACGCCTCCTGAAGTTCATCGTCGGAAAGAAACGGAAACATGTTGTGCAGCGGCTGGGACTTCATTGTGCCATCCGGCAGCCGCTTGGAAGAAACTGTGGGAATAATCTGCTGGTCCTCGCGTGTCCAGACTTCGCACAGCGCCGGGCCGGGCTGGGCGAGCATTTGCGAGATCACAGCCGGCAGGTCTTCCTCGGTGCGGCAGCAGAAGTAAGGCAGCCCGTAAGCATCGGCGATTTTGCCGAGAGGCGGGATAGACACGCCGCTTTGACGGCTCGCGCCGGCCAAATGCCCGTCAAAGAAGCTGCTCTGCGTGTTGCGGATCGATTGATACCCGTCGTTGCTGACAACGACAAGCTTGACGTTGAGGCTGTAATGCATCAAGGTTTGAAGCTCATGGATATTGGTCTGCAAGGAGCCGTCGCCGGTTAAGCAAACCACGCGCAGCGCAGAATCGGCGGATGCCGCCCCGATGCTGGCCGGCAGCGCGTAGCCCATCGCGCCGAGTGCGCCGGAAACGATGACGCGCTGATTGGCTTTGACTCGAAACGCCTGCCCGGTGACATAATACGCCGATCCTGCATCCGTCACCAGCGTATCGCCGTCGCCCAGCAGATTGCTTAATGTTTCCAGCAGCGTATAGTAATTGATTTTGCCGGGATTAGGCAGATGCGTTTCATTTCGAACAGCGTATTTTTCTTTCCAATTTGTGCATTTTGCCCGCCAAGCGCTGTTTTCAGGATGCAGCATCCGCCCCGCCGGCAGCAGGGCGGCGACAGCAGCCAGAAACTCGGAAACGCCGGCTTGGATTTTTTGAGACACGCCGACCTGCTCCCGCGCCAGAACCGCCGGGTCCAAATCCACTTGGATTTTTTCAGCATCTACCGCGAACTGGTCCAGCTCATACCCAGTCGTCGAAATATGCAGGCTGCTGCCGAGAAACAGCAGCACATCCGCAGTTTGAACCGCAAAATTGCCGGCACGGTCGCCTTTTGGCCCCGGATGCCCGACAAACAGCGGATCGGCATACGGCAGAGCATCCAGCGCCAGCGAAGTCGTGACCACCGGTACACCTAAACGCGGCAGGATTGCACGAAACGCGGACACCGCGCCCGCAGCCCGCACACCATGCCCGGCAACGATAAGCGGCCGCCGAGCGGACTGCAAACGCGCCAAAACTGCGCCGACAGCGTCCTCCGCCGGCGTGAAGACTGCCTTGTCTTCCGGCTCGTACCCGTGCAAAGTTTCCGGGTCAACTAAAGCGCCCTGAACATCCAGCGGAATGTCTATCAGAACCGGACCAGGACGCCCTGTTGTCGCCAAATGCACGGCACGCTCCAGGTGATACCGTACCATCTGCGGGTCATCCAAAACAACCGCCGCCTTGGTCACGGACCGAACAATCGGCACAATGTCTACCTCAAACACGCCAAATTGGCGTAGGCCGGGAATGCCGGCCCCATGAATGGTCTGCGAGCGCTTGCTTTGCCCGGTCAGCACCAGCAGCGGGCTGGAATCTTGGTACGCGCCGACAATGCCGGTCAACGTGTTAGTTGCGCCCGGCCCGCTGGTGGCGTAGCAAACTCCCAGCGTACCAGTTTGACGCGCATAGCCTTCCGCCGCCATCGCGGACGCCTGCTCGTGGTGATTGCAAAAGTAGCGAATTCCCGGCACCCGGCTGACTGCGTCCAAAAGGTGCATCATGCCGCCGCCAGACAGCAGAAACACGGAGCGAACACCGATTTTTTCCAAATGCAGCGCAATGAAATCAGAAACGCGGATGGTCATAAGAAACTTCCAGGATCATAAGAAACCTCCAGGATCACAGCAAGCTATTGTACCTGATAGGAGGTGAGAAAGCCGACAGCCTCGCGCAGAGCGCGGCTAATGACATAAGTATCTACGGCATAAACAATCATGCCCGCACCCATTTCCAGAAACCAGGCGACTTCGGCCTCGGTTTTCGCCATCACGGCCACGGTCTTTCCAGCGCGGTGGGCGCGAAGGATCGCATCGGCAACAAAAGCCGTCACCGCGGGATGGTCTACCTCGCCAGCGACGCCAAGAGCAGCCGACATGTCATACACGCCAAGATACACAAAATCCAGGCTCGGCAGCGCCAGCAGCTCATCCAGATGTTCGTACAATTCCCGGTTTTCCAGCAGAACACCGGACAAAGCCGAGTCTTCCGGCATCTTCACCTGCCCGTAGCCGCCCGCCCGCGTGAACGGGTTCAGCCCGCGCGTTCCTTCCGGTCCGAAGCGCAAAGAGCGCAGAAAATCGCGGGCAGCTTCTGCGGACTTAAGTTGCGGCATCACGATCCCCTGCGCTCCGAGGTCCAGCACCGACTGAATTGCCGCCGGGCTTGGCCCGGACATCCGCACCAGCGGGGCGCAGCCGGCTGCTTCCGAGGCCCGAATACTACTTTCCAGCGCCGGCAGATCATAAAAGCCATGTTCACAATCCAAGATTTGAAAATCCATACCGGCCTGTCCAACAATCTCAGCCAGCGTTGGGGACGGGATCAAGGACCAAATGCCGACAACCGGCGTTTTCGCCGCCAGCTTCTGCCGCAGCGTTTGATTGAGATTTTGCTTCAAGTTTTGCGTGTGAAATGTCATTGTTGATGCCAGCGTATTGTTTTTTGCAATGCAGTGTCCAGCGTCACCCACGGCTTCAGCCCGAGTTCAGCGGCCGCCCGCTGCACGGACGGCACATAACGCTCGGCAGGACGGTTCGGCTCCGGCGTTTTCGCAATCCGCACCGGCAGGTCGCCGCAAAGCGACGCGACACGCTCTGCAAGCTCCGCAATGCTCAGCTCTTCTTCGGAGCCGACATTATAGGGGCGGCAGGATGCGCCGTGAAACAGCAGCGTCCACAGCCAGGCCACTAAATCCGAAGCGTACAAATACGAGCGGCGCGGGGTGCCATCGCCGCCAACTTGAATGGGTTCGCCTCGCAGGCCGTCCCGAATAAAGTTGCCGACTGCATACGCGCCGTCCAGCGGCAGAAACGGCCCAACAAACGCAAAGCAACGGGCAATTACGGTTTCTAATTCACTTTGCCTAGCATACGCCGCACATAGCACTTCCGCTAAGCGCTTGCTTTCCCCATAAGACGCCGCTGCGTCCATTGGGTCCGGCGCACCGGCGTGGTCTTCGCCCGTATGAGTGAGCGCCGGCGGCTGACGGCCATACACCGCGCCGGACGAAGTCATAAGAAAGCGCCGAGCGCCGCTGGACACCGCAAAATCCAGGGTGTGCCGCGTTCCGGCAACAATTGTATCCAGCATTGCCAATGGCTGCTCAGTGTTCAGCTTGGCATTCGCTTCCGTGGCGGCATGAACAACAAAGAAGAACTCGCCTCTCGGAAAATCAAACGAGCCGACATCTCCTTGGTGAAGCGTCACTGCTGGATTCCGCGCCAGATGCGGCGCTTTCTGCGCGAATGCTTCCGGGCTGCGGGACAGAACAGTCATTTCCGCCCCAAGCTCTAAATGCTCGTTGGCCCAAAGAAAGCTTTCCAGCAGCCAGCAGCCGAAGAACCCAGTGCCTCCGGTCACAAACACGCGCTGCCCGCGCAGGTCATTCCAAAGGTCCTCTGTGTGCAACAGCACATGGTCTAAATCGGCGGCTAAGGGATTGAACATGGCAGGCGCTACCCAGCCATCGCCAGCTCGCGCCGAGCTGATTGGACGTAGCTGCCGATGATGTCAATCATATAATCTTTATGGGCGTCGGTCAATGCCGGATAGACGCCGACCCAGAAGACATTGTTCATGACAAAGTCCGTGTTCGCCAAATCGCCGATTTTACGGTGGACGATGTTTGCGTAAGCCGGCTGCTTCAGCAAATTGCCCGCGAACAGCAGGCGTGTCCCAATCTTCTTGCTGTCTAAGTGCCGCACTAACTGGTCACGGGTAAACGGGGCGTCGGGACGGACAGCGAGGGGGAAGCCGAACCAGGACGGCTCGGAGTTCGGCGTCGCTTCCGGCAAAATCAGATGCTCCTGGAACTCCTGAAGTCCTGCGTGCAGGTACGCGAAGTTGCGGCGGCGGGCAGCGATAAACTCCGGCAGCTTCTTAAGCTGAGAGACACCGACCGCCGCCTGCATGTCAGTTACTTTGAGATTATAGCCGATGTGCGAATAAGTGTACTTATGGTCGTAGCCGCAGGGCAGATCACCCAATTGCCAGTCGTAACGCTTGCCGCAGGTGTTATCCTTACCCGGCTCGCACCAGCAATCGCGGCCCCAATCGCGGAACGATTCAGCAAGGACTTTCAGCTTGACGTTGTTCATAAACACCGCCCCGCCTTCGCCCATCGTGA
>CAXSZN010000059.1:0-29720 GCA_964241935.1 uncultured Armatimonadales bacterium | reverse complement strand
TCACCCCTCTCCCGCTTGCGGGGGCAGGGGTCGGAGCGGAGCGACGGGGGTGGGGGCTGCTTTTGCTCTTGGGTGCGCCTGCGCGTAGACTTCCTGCAAGCGCTCGGTCGTGACGTGGGTATACATCTGGGTGGTGGCGACGCTGGCGTGGCCGAGCAGTTCTTGAATGAGGCGCAGGTCGGCCCCGTTCGACAGCAAATGCGTCGCAAAGGTATGGCGCAGGACGTGGGGAGTGATTTTGAGGTGGGTAGACGCTTCGGCGCAGTAGCGGTCAAACAGCTTGCGAACGCCCCGGTCGGAAATGCCCCTGCCGTAGCGGTTAACGAACAGCGCCCCGTCATCTTCGGCAGCCTGCATCAAGAGCGCGGGGCGGCCTTTGCGAATGTAGCGCTGTAAGGCAAAAACAGCCTGGCGGCCTAAAAGCGTGACGCGCTCCTTGTCGCCTTTGCCGATGACCCGGATGACGCCCTCATCGTAGTCTACATCGGTCACAGACAGCGTGACAAGCTCTCCCGCACGCATCCCCGAGGCATACAGGGTTTCCAGCAGGGCGCGGTCCCGCAGGCCCAGCGGCTTTGTGATGTCCGGGGCGGCAAGGAGCGCGTCTATTTCGTCTGGCCGCAGGAACTTCGGCAGCCGCTGCTCCTGCTTGACGCTTCTGAGGCCGACGGCCGGGGAGCGAGCGATGTGAGAATGACGGGCAAGGTGGGAAAAGAACGAGCGCAGGGCGGCGGTCTTGCGGGCGCGGGACGCACGGGAAAGCTGCTGCGCCTGCATCGCGGCGAGGTACGAGCGCAGAAGTGCGGCGTCTACGGCATGAATGTCGGTCACGCCCGCCGCCGCCGCGAATTCGATGAACTGCCGCAGGTCCTCGGCATAGGCTTTGATTGTGTGCGGCGAGGCCCCTTTGATGTTGGCTTGGGCGTCCAAAAACAGATCGCGACACGCTTCAATCATAAGCAAATGATCAGCGAAGAGGAACGAGGAGTTGAAAGCTCCTCGCTAGGAGAGGTGTCCTGTCGGACAAAAGCGTCGAAGTGCAGCCGTCTGCGTTCCGCTCGTCCACTTGGAGAGTGCCTCCCCTAGCGAGGAGTTTTCAACTCCTCGTGTCTACGTCCAGGCTCCAAGCCGGCAGGGCTTCCTCTAATGCCGCAAGGCCGCGCTCGGCCAGCAGCGTGTTCTTTTCTTTTTTGTCCTTGATGCGGTCCGGCAGCGGCGGCACGATGCCCCAGTTGGCGTTCATCGGCTGGAAGTCCTTGCCGTCGTAATGGGCGACATAGCTTGCTAATGCCCCCAGCATTGTCGTGTCGGGAAGAGTCAGAAGCGGCTGCCCCAGCAGATGCCGGGCGGCGTTGCGGCCCGCCAGAATGCCCGTGGCGGCTGATTCTACATAACCCTCAACGCCGGTAATCTGGCCCGCGAAAAAGACGTTCGGGTACGCTTTCATCTGAAGGGTGTCGGCCAAAACCTGCGGCGACTGAATGTAAGTGTTGCGGTGAATGACCCCGTAGCGCACGAACTCGGCGTTCTCTAAACCGGGGATCATCCGAAACACGCGCTTCTGGTCGCCCCACTTCATGCGGGTCTGGAAGCCGACCATCGAAAAGAGGGTGGCGGCCCGGTTCTCCTGACGAAGCTGCAAACAAGCCCAGGGACGATGCCCGGTGCGCGGGTCGGTCAGGCCGACGGGTTTCATCGGGCCGAACGACAGTGTTTTTGGGCCGCGTGACGCCAAGACTTCAATCGGGAGGCAGCCTTCGAAGTAGGGGACTTTGGCTTCATGCTCCGCCAACGGGGACAGCTCGGCGGCAAGCAGCGCTTCGTGAAATGCCTGGTACTCGGCTTTCGAGAACGGACAGTTGAGGTACGCTGCGTCGCCTTTATCGTAGCGCGACGCCATGAACGCAATGTCTCGGTTGATCGTAGAAGCGTCAATCGTCGGCGCAACGGCATCATAAAAGAAAAGCTGGGATTGCCCCGTCAGCCGCCCAACTTCCCCCGCCAAAGCGTCGGATGTCAGCGGCCCGGTCGCGACGATATGCACCGCGTTCTCGTCAATTGTCGTGACTTCGGCGCGTTCCAGCGTGATGTTCGGGTGGCTCTCCAGCTTGCCCGTGATGCAGGCGGCAAACAAGTCCCGGTCCACGGCCAGCGCCTCCCCAGCGGGCACGCAGGAGACATCTCCGGCGGCGACAATCAGCGAGTTCAGCCGCCGCATTTCTTCTTTCAGCAGCCCGGCCCCGTTCGTCAGCAGGTTGGACTTGAGGGAGTTAGAGCAGACCAGTTCCGCCAGCTTATCCCCAACATGCACCGGCGTCGGCTTGACCCCGCGCATCTCCACCAGCCGCACCTTCGCCCCGGCGTTTGCGGCCTGCCAGGCGGCTTCACTGCCCGCCAGGCCGCCGCCGATAATCGTAATTTCGTTTGTCATGGTTTTAGTTCTAAAGTTTCCACGCGCTGAAGTGCATGGCTGAGTAGCCTTCGGCTGGCTGTCCTGGCGCAACTGCACCCGACGCGGACAGAAAATCAACTTTGCCGGACGTAAACTCTTTTGTCCGCAGGACAATCAGCCGAAGGCTGCCCAGCCCAGGGTTTCAACCGTGGGTCATCCCAATCTCCCGAAACGACTCGCTTGCAATCGGCTTTTCCGCGAGAACACATTGGGCGCAGTAGACAGCCACGCGCTTTCTCCAGAGCCAGCGCTGAACCTGAGCGCTGTTCAAGTCATCAGGCCGCTCAAAACAAAGCGCCCAAACTGCTTTCAGCATCAAAAAGTCGTCAAAGTGGACTGATAAGGGCGGAAGGTCCTGCGCTGCGAAAAGCGCGTCGGCCTGCGCGAGAAACGCTGCGATCTGCTGGGAATTAAAGTCCCAAAGGCGCATTGTTCCCGTGCCGCTTGGCATGGGGTGATCCCAAAGCCGCTGAAAAGCAATCGCTGTGACCGCATCCAGCCCGGCAGGGGCAATAAAGCGTGCCTCAAAGTCAATCACGCCATCCGGCAGGATGTTGAAGGGCGAAAAGTCGCCGTGTGTCAAGACCAGCGGCAAATCCTGCATCCGGTCTTCGACTTTTGCGACGGCCTGCTGCAATAAGTCTACGACATCGGGATTTTGGTGCAGGACATTCGCAAGTTGAATGCCCTCCCGTAGCTGCGTAGGTTGGTCTTGACGGCAAGGGGGTCTTAGCTGGGCTGTTAGAAATTGCAGGCTTATCTTGCAGAAAGCGGCGAAAGTTTCATCCCCAATGCTTCCTGCCGCTGCATACTCGCGGCCAAGCAAATCACCGAAGTTCTCCGTGCCGACCGACTTCTCAACAAAGTAGCCTAAACCGTCGGGAAGCTGTCCGATTTCGGTCACTTCCGGCACGGGAAAACCGTTCTGCCACGCCATTCTGCCGAACTCGGCTTCACGACGTATCGTGACCGCTTCACCCGTTCTCAAGTAGAAACTGCCATCGGCAGAGCGATAGACATCTCCGAAATGAGCAAGCGCCCCACGTTCTTTGACAAACAGCCAATTCTTAAGATTGGGAGGCTGCGCCATCGTGTTTACAGCTCGTACTCGTCTACCGGAGAAAAATAAATCACCGTGCAGATGTCTTCTTCCGTCACTGCCCGGCCATAAATGCGGCCCAAAAGCGGCATGACTTCTTCTTTGGTGCGGAATTCGGGGTTCTCGCGCTGGACATCGCGCGGCGACAGCTCGCCGCAGGACTTTACCTCGACGGCATCTAAAATGGCGCAGTAGATTTTTTTGCGCCGGGCGAACCGCTGCCCCACCGTCACCCAGACAATCTGCCCGGTCTGGTACTTATCGCTTTTGTCGCCGAGGCGAATCGTGGCCGACTTGCGGCCTTTTTTAAGGGCGTCCCCATATAAATCTGTGTAGAAATTCAGCGCTAACATGAATTTGGATCATCCTCTGGCTTGTGTACTTGTTTCCGTCAGAAATGCAGGTGGGCGAACACGAGGTTCGCACCCTACACCGTTTCGTTCTATCCCGTAGGGGCGAACCTCGTGTTCACGCTCCCTCTTACGCGCCTCTTCTTACGCCTCTTGATGTGCCTGCGTCTTGCCTACACCGCTGCCAGCTCACGCTCAACTTCTGGCGCGTCGGCATCTGTATATCCCGCGCCAACGGCGCTCTCCGGCGCTTTCACCGGCAGCGCTTCTTTGTAATCGCAGTCCGCCCCCGTGCATTTAATGCCTATCACGCGCCCGCCGCGCATCGTGTTCTCCATCAGCGGCTGCTTGCACTTGGGACACGGGCGGCCAATCGGCTTGCCCCAAGCGACAAAGTCGCATTTCGGGTAATTGCCGCAGCCAAAAAACGTCGCGCCTTTTTTGGAGCGCTTTTGCACCACTTCGCCGCCGCACTTGGGGCAGGGGACATCAATTTTTGCTGACGCCGGCTGCTTGGTCGTCTTGCACTCCGGGTAATTCGTACAGGCGATGAACTGGCCGAACCGACCCACGCGCACGGCCATTTCTGCGCCGCAGTTTGGGCAGGTTTCTTCGATTTTCTCCGCTTCCGGGCGAACGATGGTCTTGCAGCTTGGATAATCCGAACATGAAATAAACTCGCCGTAGCGGGAAGCGCGGATGACCATCGGCTTGCCGCACGTCGGGCAGTCCTGGCCGGCTTCGCGCGGCGGCTGCTTCAGCGACTCCATCTCCGCTCCGGCTTTAGTAACACTCTCAGCAAAGGGGCCGTACCAGCGGCGCATCATGCCGACCCAGTCTTCTTTGCCGTCGGCAACGGCGTCAAGCTGGGTTTCCATCGCGGCGGTGAATTTGACGTCCAATATCTCCGGGAAATGCTTGACCAGCAGATCGTTGACAGTTGTGCCAAGCTCTGTCGGCTTAAAGCGCTTTTCAGCAAGCTCGACATACTGCCGGTCCTGGATAGTCGCGATAATGGACGCATAGGTGCTGGGCCGGCCGATACCTTTTTCTTCCAGCGCTTTCACCAATGTCGCTTCGGTGAAGCGCGGCGGCGGCTCGGTAAAATGCTGCTTGGGCGTCAGCGCCAGCAGCTTGAGCGCCTGCGCCTCGGTCAGCGGCGGCAGCGGCTGCTTGTCCTCGTCGGCCACTTCTTTGGCGTCGTCTCGGCCTTCCTGATAAACGCGCAGGAAGCCGTCGAACTTCTGCGTGGAACCCGTCGCCCGGAACGTGTAATTGCGGGCGGTGATGTCCACCGTCACCACGTCAAAGACCGCCGGGGCCATCTGGGACGCGACAAACCGCTGCCAGATCAGCTTATACAGCCGCTCCTGGTCACGGGACAAAGACTGGGCAACGCGCTCGGGCAGGCGGCGGACATCGGTCGGACGAATAGCTTCATGGGCATCCTGAGCCGAACCGCCTTTTTTGTACTGCTTGCCGGCGGACGCCGTATATTTAGCCCCGTAAGTTTCCACAATCAGCGCCCGCGTCGCTGCCTGCGCTTCGTCGGCAATGCGCGTCGAGTCGGTACGCATGTAGGTAATCAAGCCGACATGGCCTTCGCCGGGGACATCCACGCCTTCATAAAGCTGCTGGGCCACCTGCATCGTCTTTTTGGCATTGAACCCCAGCTTGCGCGAGGCTTCCTGCTGGATCGTGCTGGTGATGAACGGCGGGGCCGGGTTGCGGCGCTTTTCGCTGCGCTTGACCGACTTGACGGAGTACTCCGCGCCGTCCAGATCCGTCATAATCCGGTCGGCAGACTTCTGATTGCCGATCTCGATCTTTTTGCCGCTTTGTTCAATCAGCGCGGCGTCAAACTTGTGTTTCGCGGTGTCCGGGGTCAGCGAGGCTGTAAGGGACCAGTACTCGACAGGTTTGAACGCCAAAATCTCGCGCTCACGGTCGGCGATCAGCCGGACGGCAACAGACTGGACGCGGCCTGCCGACAGCCGGGGGCGTACTTTCTTCGCTAAGATCGGGCTGATCTTGTAGCCGACAATTCGGTCAAGCTCGCGCCGGGCCTGCTGGGCGTTGACTCGGTCCATGTCAATTTCGCGAGACGACAGCAGGGCCGCCTGTACTGCGGACTTTGTGATTTCGTTGAACTGGATACGGCGCGGGTTCTTCAAGCCCAATGCTTCCTGCAAATGCCAGGAGATCGCTTCGCCTTCCCGATCCGGGTCGGACGCTAAATAAACGACGCTTGCGTTTCTCGCGGCTGCCTGAAGCTTCCGTACCACATCTTCGCGTTCGGGAATAACGACATACGTGGGCGCGAAGTCGTTCTTGATGTCAATAGACAGCTTTTTCTCAGGCAGGTCCCGGACATGGCCCATGCTGGCTTCGACTTGGTAATCGCTGCCCAAAAATCCTTTCAGCGTCTTTGTTTTTGCGGGTGACTCGACAATAATTAACTTCTTTGCCATTTACGCCTTCATTTCCTGATGTTCTCCCATTATAACACCCAAACAACTATTTTCGTTTCCATTATAGGGTCTCTGCTGTTAAAGCTGCACTGCAATCTGGGAACAGCCCAGTATTTTTAATAGTTTTTATCGCGATTACCACTTTTTCGCGCGACATGGCACGAAATTTGCACAGATGAGGGTATCATTCAGCAGAAATACATGACTGCCGGTTGTCAAATGTCTTTTTCAAGGTAATCAAGCAAAGGAACTGCTATGCTCCACACCAGGCTCTTACATCAGACCCTTTTTCTCTTGCCGACGCTGGCGCTTGCGGCGGCTGTCCCGGCGGCACCTCGCATCACTGCGCTTCATCTGCCCGTGCCGCAGGAATCGTTCCTCAACTACCACGCGGCTAATGTCGGCGAGCTGGCACAGGAAGTTTCCGTAGACCCGCAGGTACGGGGCCGCCTTGCGAAGCATTTTCATATCACTCAAAGCCAGATGCAAACCTACATCCAGCGAAATCTGGTCCTGCGCCATCTTTCCCAGGCTGGAACTTACCGGGTCGCCTGTGTCCGGCCGGACGGCAGTGAATACTATATCAGTGAGCATCTGCCGGCAGGAACACCGATCTTTGCATCTCGTGCGACCGGCCAGCCGATCCTGAAGCTTGCCTGCGGCAATCCGATGGTCTCCGCACTCCCTGCGACAGTGTTTCCGAACAAGCCGTTGGTGGCCGCTAAACTGGCTTCGACCCCGGCCATGGTGGCTGATGCCGATCTCAACACGCCGCCGGTTCTGACTTCGATTGACGGAACGCAGGAAGACTTGATTACTCCGGATGATACCAGTGCTCCGCCGGTTGTCCTGGTTTCCCCGTCCCTTCAGCTGCTTGGGGGCGGCTCCGGTCTTGGAAGCATCTTCCCGGCCCTGCTTGGAGCGGGCGCGGCGGTTGCAGTCTTCGGACACGGCGGCTCAAGCTCAAACGGCACTCCGCTGATCCCGATTGTTCCCATTGTCCCGATCACGCCGGTTCCTGAAGCGTCTTCCGTGACTTCCTTCGGCCTGCTGCTCATCGGCGGCAGCCTGCTGGTCATCCTGCGCCGCAAAGCGCGTTCCGCGAACGCTTAAGCCGAACACAAGTTAAACTTGCATAAGCGCCTAGTCTAAAGTGTGAGACTAGGCGCTTTTTATGTGCTGCCGCAAATCATCACAATACCCGCACGAAGCTGTTGCCGGGGACGCGCTTGGCGAGGCCGCGCAGCTCCAGCAGGGTCAGAATGCCGGTGACTTGCGGGGCGGACAGCTTGCTTTCGGTAATCATGCCTTCGACCTGGCGCGGGTGCAATGTGAGCATGTCCAATATCCGCCGCTGCTCCGGCGGCAGGCTGGGGATGGGCTTGGCTTCGACAGGTGCGTCTGGGGAGCGCAAAGACAGAACCCCAAGCTCCGATAAAATATCGTCTACGGTTTCCACCAGCTTCGCGCCGTCTTGAATCAGCTTATGACAGCCGGTATTGTGACCGAGGCCAATCGGGCCGGGAACCGCAAACACATCCCGCCCCTGGTCCCCGGCCTCACGCGCCGTAATCAGCGACCCGCTGTTGTAAGGACTTTCCAAAACTAAAACACCCAGTGAGCAGCCGCTGATTAACCGGTTGCGTGCCGGGAAATGCCAGGGTTCCGGGCGATCTCCCAGAGTGAACTCCGAGAGGACTGCGCCGCGACCCTCCGCGATCTCTGAGAACAGCTTGCGGTTATTGGACGGGTAAGCAATATCTACGCCGCATCCTAAGAATGCGAGTGTCCGGCCTCCGCCTTCCAGTGCGCCCCGATGCGCTTCGGTGTCTACCCCGGATGCTCCGCCGGAAACGATCGTGAGGCCATGCTGGGCCAGCTCGCGGGCGAATTGATAAGCCAGTCCCAGTCCATAAGACGTGGCTCGGCGGGAGCCGACAATGGCGATGCTGAATTTGTCTTCAGGAATAAGCGCACCGCGCAGGAACAGCACCGGCGGGGCATCCGGCAGGGGGCGAAGGTTTGCGGGATACACGGCATCATGGATCGTAACCAGGCGAGTTTGATGCTTCTCCATCGCGGCAAGCGTTTGAGAGAAATCTTTGCTGCGGACGGCGGCCATCTTCGCCAGCCGCTTTTCGCTCAAGAGCGGCAGCCGCGCCTTCCAATCAGAGGGTGGGGCTTGAAAAACGGCGGATGGGTCGCCTCCGTAGGCATCCAGCAGACTGTGCAGCCGGTGCGGAGCGAACTCCAGAGCATGAAGCCGCAGCCAGTCTTCAATCGTTGGTTTTGGGTATTGATCGGCTTGCCCGTGTATAGTATTCTCGTCTAGGCCTTCCATAGCCACTCCTTTATCGTGTCGGCGTTCTTCCAGAGAAATTATTTTGATGCGGCTCTGTTTGGTGCGGGAACCGCCGGAAATGTCAGTGCTTCGCTCTGGTCAAGACGCACGGCAGTCTCACGGTACAAGCGCAGATTAAACGTCCGTGCCGCCTGCACAGGGAACTGAAGGAAGATTGTCTCTACTCGCGCTGAGTCGTCAGGCATTGAGAAGGATGTGCCTAAAAGCGCATCACCTGGCGCGAACTTCATGGTGCGCGTCGAGAGCAGGCTGGTGCCGGATGAGTCAATGGCAGTGACAATATCGTAATCAAAATCTTTCTTCGGCTTCAAAGAAGCCGGCTCAGCCAGAACGACGACAAGGCCCAAGGGGGACGCCACAAAGCTCAAGTGGCCTTGTTTCCAGGAGGCGTGCGACAGTGGGTACTCAAGAGAATATGCCGCTACTTTTTGCACTATCATAGAAGCTCCGGAAGTATCCTGCACGGTTCGGTTCAGTGTCACTGTCTGCCCAAGCTCCGGGATAGGGAGATTGAGACAATCAAGAAAATAGCCATGCTCACGATATGCTCTAAAGTCTGCGGTCAGGGAGAGCGTTTTAGCTGGCGGCGGTGCAGCATCAATATCTTCTCTTTCCTGCCCCGGAGCGTTAAGATCGGTTTCCCATCCGGTTTCTCCCTCAGCCAGTGGCGAGCCGTCGGATTTCCAAAAAAACGTGTTTGACCCAAAGGTTTTGCGAAGCGAACTTCCTGCCTCTGTGGTGGCGCGAACTGTGTGCAGCCGCCAGGTGATAGTCGGGTCGTGCTGGTCATGCACGATGATTCGGGCCTGGTAACAGCCCCATTGCACGTCAACCGAGTCGAGCGTCGCGGCCAGGTACTTGCCCTGCACGCTTGCTAGTGGCACGTTGGCATACTTCCGGCCCGGCTTTAGTGAGTCCAAAGGGACGCGCAAGTGAAAGTAGCGATAGTGAGCGTTTTGCCGCAAACGCTCGGAGGTCTCATTGACATCCAGTGTGAGCGTCATTCTCTTTGCGCCAGACTTAGGTGCGCTGTGAATAAGAATAGCTATGTAAGGAGACCCAGCATTGTTGCCCGTCGGAGCACCGTCGCCGCTGAGATCAGCGCCCGTATCATCGTGAAGCTGAGTGTTGGTGGAATAACTGAACTGCAAATCAGGCGCGTCTTGATCGGGGATGACATGGACGGTGAACTTCGTTTCGTTCCCGGAAGCACCGGGAATAATTTCGACCTGCTCCACAACAACCCGTGTCCCAAGCGGAGTCGTCGTTTCGGCATGGATCGGCACAGCCACGTTCACCCTGCTCGGCACCGGGATGCCCTCGACAGCAACGGGGCCGGCAAACTGGCCGGCTTCTCTCGGTGTTGCCGATGGGTCTAAGAGTTCTATGTCAAGACCGATCCACGGCAGGCGCGGGTCAATGTTATTCCAATCGTCCAGTAAGAAGCCTTCAGGGCTAGTCGCGGTAATGCTTTTGACATAATCTTCCGGTTTTTTGCCGGGCGGCAAGGAAGCCGATGCAGGCATCTCAACCTGGTATTTGACGTCTAATGTTTTATCAACTGCGGTATCAGCAGGGTTCCATCTGGATACGCGCCAGCGAACGTCCGTTACCTTGACCGTTGTGCCTTGTATCGTTTGGCTCAGAATTGCCGGAGGCTCACTGTTCACATTTGAGGTCTGCGCCCAGCAAACGGCAGTTACCGAGAAGGCGATCAGCCACATAAAACTTATTTTGTTCAGGAAGCCTCTCATTCAATGACTCTTCTATCAGAACCCTGGCGGGGGTGGGGGGGCGTTTGGATTGCGTCCCCCGCCGCCGGGGTAGCCTCGGCCGAACGGGTTAAAGCGTCCGCCGCCCCGATTAGTTGCGCCGTTCCGCACCGTAAAGTGCCAGTTTTGGCTCGTGACATTGCCGCGCCAATCGGAAGCTGTGACTGTGACCTGATGGTCGCCTTCGGTCAGCGGCGTGGTCAGCGTATGGTAAATCGCGCCGGAATCCGCATGAAACAAAGCCAGCGGGTCTGCGGTGCCGTCAAAGTCTAAAGTCACAGTGGCCGGATTGATGCCGCTGCCTTCATCTACAATCAGCGCCCCATAAGTCAGGTTTTCTGTTGGGGCGGTTGCGCCGGAAGCCGGGGCAAGCTGGACCACATCCGGGCCGACATTGTCCACGGCATCATGCCGGAAGGCGCTTAAAGTGCCGTCATCGCTGACAACATAAAGCGTACCGTCGGCAACAATGGGAGCCGCGAAGATGCTGGCTTCCGCCGGCTTTGGCTGGCTGTCTGTCGCGGTGCCCTGCATCGCATACTGCCAGGCCAGCCGCCCGTTGCCTGTCTCATAAGCCGAGAGAAGGCCGGGCTGAGATGTCACAAGCAGCAGGTTTCCCGCCAGCAGCGGGGGAGCGGTCGGGGCGGTTCCCAGGGTGACTTTCCAGCGCTCGCGCCCGCCGGCCTCCAGTGCGTACAGCGTGTTCGACTGCGTAACAACATAAGTCGCGTCCGGGCTGACCGTCGGCGGGATAAGAATGTTTGTCGGCAGCTTCAGCGCGTTGCGCTGCCGGCCGCCGCTGGGGTCCAGACTGTAAAGCGTGTCGCCGGCTGTCACATACAAATAGCGTCCGTCGTAGACGAGTGGAACAAGGCTCGGGTCAGCGTCAAACGGCACCGACCAAGCTTTGCGTCCAGTCCGGCCATTCAGGCTGTAAACCGTGTTGTCGGACGATGTGAAGTCCACCAAGCCGCCGGTTACGACAGGGGAAGTCAGCACGGCCCCGCCGGTGGTCACATCCCAAACAGTCTGCCCGCTTGCCGCGCTCAGGGCGTAGCAGTGGCTGTTGCCGCTGCCGAAGTAGATCAGGCCGCCGCCGACTACCGGCGCGGATCGAAGCACTCCGTCCAGCGTCACTTTCCAAACCGCTTTTCCCGTGGCCGTGTCCAGCTTTACCACATTGCCGCTGTCGTCGGTCACATACAAAAATCCTTCTGCCAGCGCGGGGGTCGCGGAAAACAGCGTGGTCTTCTGGCCGGCTGCCGGATACTGCCACACGGCTGCACCGTCCGCAGCACGAACCGCGTAAACAGTGCCGCCGGAGACAAAATACACTGTTCCACCTGCATAAACTGCCGAAGCGGGATTGCTGGGCGCAGCCAGCGCAGTGTGCCGCCAAAGCAGCGAAAGCGGGTTTGTCAGGGTCTCGGAGGACACTCCGGTATGCCCGGTATCTCCCCGGTAGAAATCAACCTGCGCCGACGTTCCCGCTTGCACTGCCGGTCCGGCCGAACCGGACACCGGCGCGTCCGCTCGAACGTGAACACCACTTGTCACAAAAGCAGCTCCAATCAGCAGCATTGCCGGAGCCATACGAACTTTAATCACGGATATTTGTCCTCGAAGGTTTCATGCAGACTATTTCCGGCGCTTTTCATCATCGCGCCACTCGGTTTCGGAGGACGAGAACCCTGAGTTCTTCCAGAGCTTTTCCAGGCGCCGCCGCTCCTGCCAGTCCTTCCAGCGGCCGCTAAAGTCAAAAAAGCGCCTCTGCGCCGGCGAGCCGTCAAGCGTTGTGCGAAATGCGGGGCGTGCGGGCCGGCTGTCCATCCGCAAATCGGGGCCGCGCCGTGGATAATCCGGCGTACGGTAAGAGCCGGTGTTCGCCCAGGATCGTCCAAACCTGACGTACATCACTGCGGAAAAGATGCCGCCCAGCGCGTACAAGCCCAGCACAGGACCCAGCATGGTGCCATAATTGAAATAGGTCCAAAGCGTAATTCCGACCGCGACATACTTGGCCCGCACCGGAAAAAAATACACTGTGATCTGCTGCTCTTTGTTCAGCATGCAGAACGCGACAAGTAAGCCCGTCAAAGGCAGGAAAAGGTCATTCAGTGGCAGAATGTCCCGCCGCAGCGCGAGGCCGCCCATGAGAAGAGAAAGCGAAGAAAAAAGCGTTACCCCGAAGAAGAAGACCAGATAGCGCAGGCTGCCCCAGCTTCGTTCCAGGCTGCTCCCTGAGAGCCAGAAAAAGACCCAGGTGATCACCAGCCAGAACGAGAATGGCGGCACGGAAATCAGTGGGTAAGTCAGCAAAGTCCACGGTGCATAGTGGACGTTACTGAGATTGAATGCCATTTCGGTTTCAAGAAACGGCATAACGGCGGGCCGAAAGAAAAACGCCGCCAGGAAAGCGGCGATGTTGACCCCGAGAAGCGCGAGTGTGACAGGCGCCCCGCCTCGCATCGCGAAGTCCTTGAATTGATCCAGGGGTGAGTTTGGTGAGTTGTACCGCATTTCTTTGCTTTCCGACTACTCCAAAAGACGTGATGTTCGAGAGTGATTCAACCCCAAAGCTTGCGGTCCAGCGCCCGATACTGGATTGCTTCGGCAACGTGCGCGAGCTTGATCTCGGCTTCCCCGTCCAAATCCGCAATCGTGCGGGCCAGTTTCAAGATGCGGTCATACGCCCGCGCCGACAGCCCAAGCTGCGAGATCGCCGCACGCAGCAAATCTTTGACATCGTCGGTGGCCCGGCAGAACTGCTTGATTTGCCGTGCGCCCATGTGGGCGTTGCAGTGCAGCTTCGTCCCGTCGAACCGCTCTTTTTGCCGGGCGCGGGCTGCCAGAACGCGCCCGCGAATGGATCCCGACGGCTCGCCGCTGCCGCTGCCCTGGACCATTTCGTCCTGGCGCAGGCGCGGCACTTCAATATGAATGTCAATTCTATCAAGCAGCGGCCCGCTGATCCGCTGCAAGTATTTCGCGATTGCCGGCGGCGAACAAGTACAGGTCTTAACTGTATCTCCATAATACCCGCACGGGCACGGATTCATGGCAGCCACAAGCATTAGCTGGGCCGGGTAGGTCATTGTCGCGGCAACGCGGGCGATGGTCACATGCCCGTCTTCCAGCGGCTGCCGCAGCACTTCCAGAACATCACGTCTGAACTCAGGCAGCTCCCTCAGGGGTAGCAAACTCCACCGTGGTGCAGGGGGATTTGGAACGATCAACCGCCTGCCGACGGCGGTCGTTGAGGTCTCCGAACACCATGTTAGTGGGCGGGCTCATTTCTACCCTATTATATAGGAATCCGCCGCCTTTTGTCAACGGCCCGCGCTACAGGCTCCTGTCAACAGCCCGTGCCGTGAACCCTCGCTGTTTTCCGCCAGAATCTTCTCCATCCATTGTATCATCTCGGTCCGAAATCAGGCCACCCAAAAATTACCACAGTCAATTTTGGGACCTGCTGTGCGGTCCGCAGATTTATGTACAATTACATATTTTAGAGGGCAAAGAGACGCCCAACAAAACGGAGAAGACCTCATGCTGGAAGCAACCTACCCGACCGATAAATCGACCCCATCTGACTGGGAAGAGACCATGTACCCGACCGCATCACGGGACCTGCACCTGTGGATGCGCAAGCAACGCGGGATGATTCGTGCCTTTCTCGCCAGTCCGCATGGGCGAACTGAAGCGATCCGAAATGACCGCAAGCGATCTTTATGTCGCACTAAAAACTGACCTTGCCGCACCTCCGCCGAGAACACTCCATGGACTCGCGGAGGTGCGAGCGAATATCAAAAGGAATGTATTATGGCCGTTAGCCGAAAAGCCAAGAACGAGAATGACAACATCGCACGCCTCGCCGTGCGTACCTCCAAAATCCGACCAGAGGATAAAACGGGCGACACCGAAGAGGAACGCACGCGCAACAAGAGCGAGGCGCTCAGCCCGCAGACCCAGCTCGGGATCGGGCGGGACTACTGTTTGCGCAACAAACTTGCCTTGGACGACGAAGCCAGCGAAAAATACATGGACCTCGATGTGTCAGGGTCGAAAATACCGTGGCGCAAGCGTCCCGCCCTAATGAAGCACTACGAGGACGCGAAGAAGGGGCTTTTTAGGCACCTGCTGTTCTACAAATTAACGCGTGCGGGTCGGAACCTCCGAGACACCCTGGACTTGATCCACGCCTTTGAGCAACTTGGGATCGTCCTCCACGGAGTCAAGGAAAATGTCGTCAGCTCCGAGCCAACAGGTCGGGTCTTTATGCACCTGCTTCTCGTCCTAGCCGAGCATCAAGCGGAGGAAATTTCGGAGAACATCCAGGACGTTGTCCTGACCCGCGCACGGCGGGGTGACATCAATGGTCGCTACCCTCTCATGTGGCTGCGGTCTCTGGGGAAGGGAGAATACGAGGTCATCCCCGAGATGGAATTTGCCATGCGCCGCATGGTCGAGCTACGCATGGGAGGGCACGGATACCAGAAGACCGCCAAGCACATGAACGATGAGGGACTGCGGACACTGAACGGCAAACTTTGGACGGACGGCAAGACATACAAGCATCTTTCACCGACATACATTGACTCGATGACGGGCACCGCCTTTTTGAACCGTGACCTGCCGTCCGATCATGACTACCATGTCCGAATCCCAAACGTCTTCCCGCCTATCCTTTCGGATGAGGAGGCGGACGCTCTGCGCGTGGTTCAGGCCGTCTACAAGAAAAACCCTCAGAAATCGCCCATTCCAGGGGCGGGGACCTGGACGGAGAACAATGCCAAGGTCATCCGAAATGGGCGAGTCCGCGCCGACGGCAAGTACCTGCTGGCGAGCGTTGCCTTCTGTGCGGCTTGTGGGGCGGCGCTCCTGTCCATGCAGCACACAAACGACCGCCCGAATAAGCGTGCCTACGACTGCCACCAGTGTCGGGTGATGCCCGATGCTCCCAATGAGGGCGGCCACCAGATCGTAGCAGATAGCCTCGAAGACGGCGTTCTGCGCGTGATCCGTCATGTGTTGCAGGAGCCGCCTGCACCGTGTGACAGGCCCATCCCGCGCAGGCCGAAAAAGATGCGAACGCCAGAGGACGTGGAAGCGCAGATGAAACACCTGCTTGACATGCACATGGAGGGCACTCTGGAGGAGGACCACTTCAAAAAGAAGTACCAAGCGCTACGGGAGGAACTTAATGCCTTGCTGAACGAGAAAGATGAGAAGGAAACACCCGACGCCAGGACGCGAGAGGCCGTCGAGAAACTGCTCGCGCAGGCGGGTGCGGACATTACCCACGAACAATTACGGCAATTGATACTCATGCTCGTCAAGCGGGTGGAGGCGATCATTGTGTTTCCTGGCGTCTACGTCCGAGGCCCAAAAACGAATCTGCGCCGTCATGCGCGGGTCACGCTCAACATTGCCGACAGCGCGGGTGTGGTCACTTGGTTGGTCCCGCTTTATTTACCGCGTTATCAAAACGTGAAAGACGCACCGTTCCCTGTTTATTCAAACGATAATTCTCCCATTCGTGGGCAGGATCAGTCATAGGAAGTCGCAAATGAAGCAGCGCAAGAAGGCAACGCTAATGGCATAGGCGAACCTGAGAATCGACCACTCGACGGGCCGACAGAAGTGTCTGTTAGCCCGTTTCTACTTCAGGCTGACCCAACATCGTTTCAGGTCGATAGGGTACTTACCCTTGTTTGTCGGATCATGATGGGGGGCGCTCAAGGTGTGCATCGAGTACCTAATGCTCGGCCCAGGCCGAAGCGTGAATGTGACCCAAAATTATTGGTGGGCAGAAAAGCTCCCGCTCGATAAATCTGTCATAGTTGTCGAATCCCGATGGAAACATCACCGCTGTGACTCAACTACCGTGTTATGAAGCCAGTTGGATTATCATGCAAGGCCCTCGCCTTCCGCATACCGAACCAACCCATATCACCCAATGACATGGAGCCCGACATGCCCGCACCCACCACAGCAAGTTCCACCCGATCCACTTTCTGGTATCCCAAAGCACTCCGACCAATCGGTCCAAAGCAGTCGCGACGTTTCGGCGCATCCGCCATCGTCAATGGCCTCAACGCCGTGGACTTCTGGATGCACGCCGACAATCCGACCTACCTGATCGGCTGCATGAGAACCCAGATCGCAAATTTGTGGGAACTTGCGCTGCATTCCGATCTGTCGCAAGACCCGAACAACGACCAGAAAGCGGCTGTCGTCATGCTGCTTAAAGAATGCCGCGACGCCCTTTACGCCTACAATCCCTTGACGCCGCAGACGCAGCCCGCTTCAAACGCGGGTTCAGCACCCACAAGCGGTCAGGCTTCGCCTCAGACGGCGGGCCAAGCGTTTGCTCAGCCTATGGCCTTTGCACCGACGAGCGCTGTCCATCCTGGAAATAGAAGGACGGCCAGCACCCAGTCCCAAATCGAGTCCAACGCCAAAGCCGCTCTCGGAACGATGGCATATCTTCAGGACCCAAACATCTTCGGCACACAGGGACCAGCCCTTTACGCTTTCATCCAGTACCGCCTTCAGCAAGTCGCTTCTTTAATGGAAGGTTCGGTCAGCTTGAGCGATGTTGTTTCCGAGCGCCAGCGGCTCGTCGCGCAGCAGCAGACGCAGGGATTGCAGCCGCCGCAAACAGTGCCGTATCAATCAAGTTCGGCGGCCTATCAAGGGGGTGGGGCGGTTGCGCCGAGCAGCCCGAGCGCTCCAAACGCTGCTGAGGCCGCTGTGCCGTCGCCCGTTGCTGGGCTGAAGCTCGAAGGCAAGTCTCTGGACGGCATCCCAAACAAGGACCAGAACGGCCAGGAGACGGTTGGCAGCAGTCAAGACTGGTTTAGCACGTATGGAACGACGCCGCAGATTTTCGCCGCTCGCTGTTCCCGCTGGCTTAAAGCAAACGGGGGCAGTCATGTGACCTTGGTATCGCATCTACGGCAGAACACTGTTCCTGAGAACGTGATTAGACAAACATTGCCGTATGTTTGATTTGGAATGAGTGCCGAGGGGCGGTGAAAGCGCCGTGAGGTTCATTTACTATTCAGAACGAATGAAAGAAACAAGCACATTGACTTGAAGTCTAACGGGCTTCAAGCATAATTTTGTTGGTGAAATTTCAAGCAGGGGTAGAAGCGCGGAACAAATTAGATGCCGCCGCAGAGCTTTCATCTTTTTGTTTCGGAATGCCTCAGAGTTATCCTGTACTATCGGCATGTGTTCGTCTATTATTCTTCGCGTAAGCAACCCACAATCTTGCCAATGAATTGGTAGTTATCTGTAATCGCACTGAGTTGTGTGCCGTCTTTGTTGAGTTGATAATTACGGGTACCGACACTGATGAAAAATCCTGTCTCATAATCATTATTGTGGATGACCAAAAACTCCTTGCCATCTAGTTTCCCAAGTTCCTCTTGTATAAGTAAAACATCTCCAGTGTGATACTCTGAGTTCAGCATCATTTTGTCAATGCGAATGCCGCGTGACCAAGGTTCAACGTAAGCGGTTGCCCCTTCCTTTGCATCTATTTTGGTAGCATCGCGTCGTAGTTTTGACTTCACAGTTCCTAAATCTGTTATCGGTTTGATAGATGTTCTCCTTAATTGGCTCTCTTCCGATGCTATCTTCGAGCCAAGCTCTGTTTCCTCTGTTTTATATCCGCTGAGATTAAGTAGTTGTTCTACATCACCTCCAAGGCGCTCTGCCAACTTTTGAGTAGCGAACCTCCCTACCACCAGACCACGCACCATTTTTGCAACGGTTGCATGGCTTAGGCCAGTTAAATCTGCAGCTTCTCGTGAACTCAAGGGTTTGTCGTGCGGACTAAACTTAGCCAATAACCTTTTGACTTCCGCTGCTAGCTCGGGCCGTAAATCGCATCGGTCTTCTGGCATCAAATCACCCCTCAATCGTCATACAGTGTCAAGTAATTGTGACATATCTGCAATACAAGAAATCAGTTTGAAGTAGTATTTTGCGGAAAAATATTTTTACGGCCTATTGACTTCGCTTGGCACGGGCGGTATAATCGACTTAGTGTAAATAATTTACGTTTGTAATAATTTTACAAAAAGTTGTGCCAGTAGGAGTAACCATGACAGTTGATGATGCTTCGTTCAAGCATTCAGAAAAATACTCATATAGCATTGCCGCGTCAACAATCTATTTACAGACAATTATTGACCAAGTATTTAGGAATTCTGAGCTTGGGGTGAGTGATCTACTTTTTATTGCGGCGGAAGCTATACGTCGGCGCGTTGAGGCGCGTAAACAAATACGGACAGAAAGGCTCCGCGAGATCATCCATGTCATGCCGATCACAGTTGCAGAGGCAAATGAAATGGCAGACGTGTATGATTCTGCGGATCGAGCCCTAGCGGAGGAAATTGAGCGCCTCGCCTTCCAAGTCGCAGATAGGAATGGGCTGAGAACAGATTTGCAGACATTAGTCGATGACGTCATATCGAGAAGGGAGAGCTAACCGTTTTGACATGATTAGGAGTTACGCAGTTGAAGAGTAAACGCGTCCGAGCGATACATTGAAATTACTCTCATTTTGCGTTCAACTGCGTAACTCCTCATGATTTAAGGCAAGCGTGAAAGTACCATGATGACCGACAACACAGTAACCGTGGACATCAACCGCCGCGACCTATCCGAACCACTCGTCTGGAGTGCTGATGATCGAGCCGCTGCAATTCAGAGTGCGCTCCGCTATCATGTACGCCTTGTGCAAGTGCTGGAGACCAGGTTCGAGGCCGTACTGCTACAGGCAACCAAACACAAGCCATTGTCACCTGATCTAATGCGTGCAGTGGTCAAAAGCAATCAGTCAGCAACTGTCGTGGTCTGGGACCTTGATTTGCTACGCGGCGCTATTGACAGCAGGTTTAAATATAAGCAGCAAGTTATAGACGAAGCCTTCCTACCATCCAATTCGCAGTTATGGGTCAGCTCCAAAGGATCGGTGGAAACGATGCGATTATCATCCGAGCAGTATTTTGTAAGCGCCAGAATCATAGTGCCATTCCCCGAGCAACATCTTGTGGCTGGCATCAAGGTTTTGCATCCGTCGGGTTCAACTGAGGCCGATTTGGACGCCGTTCCAACCTTGGTGGTATGCGGCACAGCACGGGCAGGCGAGATGTACGATCCTGACCAAGGCGACGAGCTTTACTCATGTCTGCATTACATGGGCGACACCTTCGAAGCGACTGTGCAAACCTCAAAAACTAATCAACCCAAAGTTGTCAAGGCTCTCTCGCCAGAAGCGGTACCTGTAAACGTCATTATATTACGGCAAAAAACAAAAGAACTGACCAACAGCGATCAAAAAGAAAAACGTCAAGGCCACTGGCGGTATGAGGTCCGAGAGTTTATCCGCAGGCCAAGTCCGCTGATGCGCGCCCCGCACCCGATCAAAGTAAGAGCACATATGCGAGGACCCGCAGAGGGGCCGCTCAAGCCGAAAACACCTACCGTTATTGTGGTGTCGCGATGATTATGTAATATTTCTTTCACAAGGTTGTGCTGCACAATTCAGGATTGGCATGTCTTTGTTCGCCTGAGCACGATCTGTTACAGATTATTCCAGCCACAAATGAGCACAAAAGACAGGAGCGATTGTAATGGCCGAAGTAACAAGGCGTTTGTTTGCCGCAGCCCGCGCCTTCGCACATTCGCTTAAACTTGCCAACAGAAGAGAGTGGCGGAACTGGGCAAAATTACAAGAAAGACCGTCAGACATACCCGCCAACCCAGAGCGTGACTACAAGTCGGAATGGCAAGGTTGGGGCGACTGGCTCGGCACAGGTACGCAGTCTGTACGTGATCGAGGATTTTGGTCATTTGAGGCAGCACGCGAATATGTACACGCCTTACAACTTGCCAATTATGGGGCATGGCAGGTCTATCGGAAGTCGGGTGACAGACCACCATACATCCCATCAGACCCAGCCAAACAATACGGTCCTCTATTCAGAGGTTACCCTGACTGGTTGGGGACGGATGGCGGCGTGAGCAAACTGCCGTTCCTGGAAGCGCGTGCGATTTCCCGTTCATTAGGTGCTTACGGTCAGCAAGGATGGCAACAGCTTTGCAGGGAGGGTAAGTGTCCGCCTGGAGTCCCCAGGGACCCAGCTAAGACATACAAAGGTGAATTCAAAGGCTACCGTGACTGGACGGGGACGGAGAACTTCCCGACAAGAAGGCTGCATCCATATCTCTCATACTCGGACGCCAATACTATTGTCCTTGAACAACGCTTTCGCTCTTGGGAGGAGTGGGAGGCATGGTCTAAAACTGACGACTTTCCCAAAGACCTTATTCCGCTTGACCCGAGAGGATACTATAAGGAGCAATGGGAGGGCGTCGTTTCTTGGATCGGCACTGTCAATCGCTGGACCAGAAAGACGCTCCTGAAGATGGTGGGGGAGCTACAGGAGCAGCTTCCGCATTTGGAAGACCGTGACCTATGTATGGTTCTTGAGGTCTGCGGGGCGTTACCCGCTTTACGTGCCGCCTTCGGCGGAGCCTCGGCCAACCAAGTGATCGCAGAACTTAAGCGCAACAGTCGGGCACTTGAAGAAGCTCTGATGCTGACGAGCGAAACTCCTGATTTGGCGATTGCCGATTTAGCACTTGGCGCAGATACCTTACCAGCAAGTGCTAACTTGACACCAGATGATTGGGGTCAGGATTTCGAGAATTCAGCAAACGGCGATCTTGTCAGCCCAGAGATTGTTGCTAAACAGTATTTGGCTTTGGATGCCCTTGTTGAGGCGACCTATAATAGCGCAGGGGGTATCATCGATGACTTAATCCGTGATCGTGTCCAAAAGCTTTGGGCACTTTGCATTGACGAGGGGCGGAAAAGCGTGGAGGGCATTTTGGATACGGACGGTGGACGGATTTTCTTGGAAACAAAGCGGCAGTTTTTTGCCGAGCTGGTTGCTGCGGAGTCGCTCGTCATCCCGAACGGTTATGCCTATCGTACAGCGGATGGGCTGCCTGCGCCGCCTAATCTTATGCAGCGTCACATCGCAGCCACGATGCTAAATCGGCACTTCTTGGGCAATTGGTCAGGGGCAGGGGCGGGCAAATCACTCGGGGGTATTTTGGCATCCCGCGTGCTAGATGCACGCCTGACAATCGTCGTCACCAATAATGCCACAGTTGACCAGTGGCGAAAACAGGTGCTTAATGCTTATCCCGATAGCGCGGTATACAAGAAATTTCCGACAGCGTTAGAAGTTGCTTCGCATAAACATGGCTGGCTCGTGCTCAACTATGAAAAGTTTCAACTTCGGGGCAGGAACAGACTGGTGGAAGACCTTCTCGCCCTTGTACCAGATTTCCTCATCCTAGATGAGGTGCATTTCATCAAGCAACGCGAGTTTCAATCCGAGCCAACAAAACGCCGCGATTCGCTCCTACGGCTGCGGAGCCGTGCCGCTGAGCAGAACCCGAAACTCAGGGTGCTCGTAATGAGCGGCACCCCTGTTCTCAACGATCTTGCAGAGGCTAATGCGTTGCTGCAAATTGAGACAAATGGTGAGCAGGGATCACTTGATACGAAAGCGTCAGTAGCTAATGGCCTAAAGATGTTCTACTCACTCCTGCGCAACGGTTTTCGATACAGACCGCGTTATGAGCAGGAAACAATCACCCACAAAGTCTCCGTTACTTGTAATAACCTTTTACCGACCTTTGTAGCGGCGAGCGGCAACCCCTTGACTATCGAGCAAACCTTGCTGGAGGCCAAACTGGAAGCTGCCTCTAGCTTCTTCGAAAACGGCACCATCGTTTATACCCATTATATAAGTGGCATCGTCGGGCCGATACGATCCTATCTTGAAGCTGAAGGCTTTAGGGTTGGAGTTTACACAGGTTTCGACAAAAGTGGCTTAGAACCGTTCAAAGAGGGTCAAGTTGACGTACTTATTGCCAGCGAACCTATTGGAATTGGTATCGACGAACTGCAATATCGGTCCAATCGCTTAGTATTTATCAGTTTGCCTTGGACAGGGGCGATGTATGAGCAGGTGGTTGGGCGCTTGCTACGGCAAGGAAGCCGACACAACAAAGTGGATGTCGTCATCCCGCAGATCGTCTTTGCATACGATGAATGGTCCTACTCCTGGGACCGCTTGCGTTTGGGGAAAATTCAGCGCAAGCAGACTTTGTCTGAATGCGCGGTCAACGGAACTATCCCCGATACTGTCGGCATCAGTAGAGCCGATTTGCAGCGGCAGAGTCAAACCGCACTACAGGAATTCCTTATAAGGATTCGTTTCGAGGAGATGCTGGATAGCTTGCGAAATTTAATAGTCGTGCCTGATGATACAGAGACTGGTTGAAACAGAAGACGGCGACAAAACGAAGGTAGCAAAGGTCGATATAATCTGCCTAGGCCGCCCTGCATACAACTCACATCGCGAATTGTTGCGAGACAGAATAGGCAGTTTAAGTCGTAACGCGTGATCGCTCAGTCTCTGCGAGCTATCCATATGGCAGTGCTTTTGATGCAGTGGCTCCAAGTTGTCGCTCATTCTGATTCCTGAAGGCACTAGAACTAATTTTCATCCTGATTATCAATCGGCGTTCACGCCTAGATCGCGGGTGGCTCTTCTAATGACAGCAAGAAACTCATCTTTGAATTTGTTCACCGCCAACGATATTGCGGTTCAAGGAATACAAAATCGAGTTTCCCCCTGCTTTCATTTATTTCGAGGCAAAAGATGCTTTGGGCCGTTTTCTCTGCTTAGAGGCTAATGCTGCCACCGCGACTCGTTACGGCCTGAACTTTCACTTGCAATACGCCATCGGGCCGTTTCATACTGTCCTTGACGGCTCTAAACTTCTCCATCGGCGAAAAAGCGCCCCGCAATCTGATTGATTGCGGGGCATTCTCTTTAGCATGGCTTTTATATGGAGGCTAAATCTGTCGCAATGCTTACTCTGAAGCAAGAATTGCGGCTCCCCCATGTCTTGGCCCGCTCCTGGAAGTCGACTCTTTTAACCTCGCTCACCTGAGGGTGAGCATTGCGAGTCGCTTACATTTTCGATTGCCACTGTGGTAACCCGTTTCAATCCCGCTCACCCAAAAGCCAGTATTACAAGCATTCAGGCTCCAGGCTGTTAGCCCTTCAATGCGGTTTCAGTCCCGCTTACTCAAGGGTGAGCATTACGAGGGTCTCTTTTCGATAGGGCAGCGTCCAAACAACACGATTTCATTGCTTGGGGCCGCATCTTTGGCATTGCTTTTGAGGATAAATCTCCTGCGAACCTCAAGAGAGAACCAACAGAGCTTGAGGTCCGAACCGCTGATGATTGAATATACCTCATCTCGCTCCAGATTGCAAATTTTGCCTCGATTTCGCTCCGCTCAAGGCGGCCCCTTGTGACTAGCCGCGTAGCATACAAAAACCGCACGCAACATACCTTCATGCCCAATGCCGCGTCCTCAAGCCCCCGCCGTACAATGAAAACCAAACGAAGACGTTGCCATGAACCGCCGCCGCGCGAACATCGGCGAAAGCGTGGCGGCATCCTCCGCGCCGAGGGACCCTCAAAAGCTGGAGCCGATCCGCAAGGCGCTCGGACTCTCTGCGACGGGGAAGATTGGAAGAAAACGCTACGGCTCGCCGATTTATCCCGCGAGATGATTTCCCCGCGGGTGTTGAACACCGCCGAAGTGATGGCGAAAATGCCTGCCGTTGTTTGCGGCTCGGATGGGAGCGCCGCAGATTAGCAATCTTGGGCTTCTGCATGATGAAAATTTACTGGAGGTTAGGCTGTGGGCTGTACCATAGCCCCGCGCTCTCCAGATAAAAATAACGTGTCTGTAAGCGATGGGACACAGCATCGAACGACATTTGCAATTCTTCGGCTTTGGACTGTTCTTCCAGAGTTTCCATCTCGGGCGAATGCAAATACGTTCCATCGCCGACATCCTTCCCCATATATTCGGGCGACTTTGGGTCTGAATACTGTGGGGACTGTGCTTCCATCCCAGGCTCTACGCCGACCTTAAGGTGCTGTTTTCCCTCGGCCAGATCAATGTCAAGTCGGTCCATCTGCATGCGGATTTTCCAGTAAGCAATTCGATGCGGCAGAACCGTGTTGATCGACCGCTTGTCCTCATCATTGAGTGCATCTGGTATGGGCCGAGTTCGTAAAAAAGTGACTAACTGCGTTTTGAGTGCAAGTGCAGCTTTATAGTTGCCGATGAGATACGCTTTGTCAAGTGATTGTCCCCTGTTCACCCTGTTGATGATCTCCGCCCCGTCCCCGTCCTCCCGTGAATGGACATTGTTCTCTAATCCCACTATTTCTGACTGCCATACCGAAAACGCTGACTTCGCGGCGTTAAAGCTTTTGATGTCGGCATCACGAGCTTGACGGATAGCTGGATCAATCCTCTCAAGCCTATCTTCGCAGAGACTGCATTGCGACTGGAAGTAACTCACCTCGTTCTGACGGGATAAGATTTTTACTTTAATCGCTTCGGCATCTTCTGCGTTTTTAGCGTTGGCCAGCGACACCTGGAGTTGGCTTATCTGACCCTCAACCACCTTTTGCCCCTCCTCCGCCTTTGCCTCCTGGTCTTCCAGCGCCGAAACCTCGGGTTGGCGGAATCTGGAACGTAAGTTGTAACTCAATGCTCTTCGATTCTGAGCAGGTGAAGCAGGAGTAGCCAGAGACGGATTGGGCTGGGCGGCAGGCATGCTAGGAATGGGGGCTTCTGTTATCTCCACATCGACATGGCCCGCTTGATGCCAGTCGCCGTATCCGCCTGCCTGTGTTTGACGCGACCAAAGGAGATTCAGTGTGTAAGTTTTGACCTCTTGATGGGACGTGTCCCAGACGAGTGACCAAGTGGGAGTGCTGAAAAAGTCGCCACTGGCGACCACGGAACCATCCGTGGACACCAGCCTGAAGGTCGTCTGGACATCTGTGTTGTTGATGCTGCCCTTCAGCTCAAGAGCCGTTCCCTGCGGCACGATGACGTGAGCGGGCAAGGCGGAAAGCGGGTTACAGGAAACCGATACCCGAGGCAGTAGGGAGCGGGCCGCTGCACTTTGCTGGGCATGCACAGGGGATGAGAGAAAAGGAGAAGTGAACAGGATTGCGGGAGCTAACAGGATCGCTGCTCCCAAGCTGGTTTTGCGTGCAAAGGACATGAATGTTTCGCTTTCTCAAAGGCCATGCCGCCATTCGAGGCGGAGCGTATCTTCCTTCAAGTGATCAAGGCAGTTCTGCAATTGTGGCTGCGGCGGGTGCAAGCATCCTCGCATATTTGTTCGGGCCGACCTTTTTATTCGGGTCGACCTTAACGGGTACCGTCCGCAGGCTCAGGTCACGGACCACAAAAGCGTGGGGTGACGATGGAATTCGTGATTGAAATGCCGTGGATGAAGCGCAGCGCTCCCGCCGTTTTCACGGCGGGGGCTTTAGGCTACTGTTGACAATAGGGTGTCCACTTATCGATTGCCGCTTGAATGCTTTCTTTCGCACTTACTCCTGTGAGCGGTCCCGAAGGGATGCCGACAACGCTTGGGTCTGCCATGCCCTGAGCGGCAGCCGACATGGATGAGAAGTTCTGCTGCATCACGTCAAGGTCTTGCCGCATTTTCAAGACGCCTTGGGCAATGTTGTACTTGACGGTTGGCCCAAAACTGGTTCTGCCTAACTCGCCTTGACTGAAAGTTTGCAGGTTTTCTAATCCAGGGCCGTATTCCTGTTCTAAAGAGTCCTTCCAGTGATCGGCATCATTCTCCGCAGCCGCATACTGGCTCGCGGCGGCAGCTTGTCCAGAAGTCGGCTTCATATCGGGAGACTGGTCCTGGTACTGGGACCCCTGTTGCGACGGGCCTTGATTCGGAGAAGGAAAGCTTGAAGCGCCGTTGCCCATCGGTGGTACATACCTCGGCGCAGCCCGAAGAACTATCGGCACAGGCATCGACGGCGCTGATGGCGTAGCGGGAAGCATCGGGGCATGAACAGGCACGGCGCTCGCGGTCTGCACGGGTGCGCCTGGCGCGTACCGCGCATGCAGAGCCTGGTACTGGCGGACAGGCCCAGCAATCACGATCACGGCCATGACCAGCACCGCGCCGCCCGCAACGGAGGCTTTCACAGCAGGGCTGATGCCGTCGAACCATTGGAGGGCAGCGGGCCGAAGGTCGGCGGCGGGAGGCCAGAGGGTCGAGTCGTTCGAGTCAAAGATGGGGACACGGGAGAAGAGCTGTCCGCACTGGCACATGGTCTGGCCGAGTTGAAGTGGGCGACGACATTGGCTGCAAAGATATTGCATATGAGCCTCCTGACGACGTAGTGCCCTTGAAGAGCGGCCTTACAGATGATTTTGCTGTCTCATTCACTAGAGTGTACCACAAATGCGCGATCTTGGCGCATTTACTTTCGTGGTCCATCATGGGAGTGTGCTCAAGAAAATTATTCACTCGCAGGAAAGCCGCGTTTTGACGGCGTTGCTCAGGAGACTGCGGAAGCAAGCGGGCTATACACAGGGTCAGCTTGCGGAGCAGCTCGAAGTGCAGCGTCAGATCGTGACGAGCATTGAGCGTGGGGAGCGCATGTTTTTGCTTTTAGAGGCGCGTAATTACCTCAGTCCGTTGGGTATCTCGCCCGTAGACTTCATGAGTATGCTGGAGGATGAACTGACGAAAGAGGGAAAAGTGATGGAGGATGCCTCGACTGATGCCGCTGACATCCACCCAGAGGTCTAGTCTGTCAAAGCTCAAATCAGTCTCGGAGATGCAGAAAATGCCCGCCGTAAAACGGCGGGCATTTTCGTATTCTCTGTCATGCACCTGCGGCAGGACAAGGGACCACTGCTGACGAACCAGTGCGTCGAAGCCTTCTATGCCAACGAAAATTGGGAGCGCCGAAGCGTCAGTATACGATCAGGAAGATGACTCTTGGCGGCCTCCGATGCCGCGCCGCGCCGTCGGCAAGCGCACTCTGCTTGAATTCTGCTCGGATATAACGGCCTCGCAACCCTGAAAATCCGACCCGCGAAAGGCAGATCATGCGGCGGAAATTTTTCCGTTTTTTGTCACTGGATAAGAGGTATCTTTCTTAGTAATGAGATTGATATGTCCAAGTAGACTTCCATGAAGTAACAAACGCGCACATCAGCAGCCACGCCGCCGCTGATCAAGCTGGCGATTTCGTCCTGCGTGCCGAAGCGCCTGTAGGAGCCATTGATTGACTATAGCCTTTGTCATGTAGCGGGGAAGTTCATGCCGTCGAGTTCCACGGCAAGGCGACGAATTCTTGAACGGCAGAACCAGCCGCTACACTTGGATGCACTGACAAACTGAGCAACTTTGCAGATCGTCATGAGAGGCCGCGCCGAAGTCCCTGCTGCCGCAGGCAGCCTCGGACGGTAACATCGAATCGGCGGAGGAGTAAGACGACACGGGAGATGCCTTCGAGGAAGATACCAGAAGTGGCGCTGAACCAGCGGCAGGGCAATCTTGCGGGGCCGTGTCGCTGCCCGATCTGATTGCCTAGAACACGCCGCTGGGTGTTTCGGGTGTGATCGGGTGGTAGAGGTGTGCCGAGGACCGCAGATTAGCGATTTGGCTCGACAAGCGGCAGAAGGCGGGCCTAATCAAATATGCCGACCCGATGACAGCGCTTCCACGTACGGCAGCATCACGTTCAGCACACGGTTGATGGCCGCATACTCACAGATTTCGCCAGGAGTGAACCGCCGTTCCTCCAGTCCCTCGCGCAGAGCATCAATGGCGAATTCTGGCCCGACGTAGGAAAGGTACTTGAAGCAGTCAGCAACCGTCCGCACGGGAGAGTACACGCGGACACTCACTCCATCCAAAATGTGGGTCTCGGCCCCGATGTCAAAGGTTTTCGGCGACATCCGAACTACTCGCAGATCGAGACCAGAAACGAGAGGCGCACGAGCGCCCGTCGGGATCGCTACCCAAGTTTGATTGGGCAATGCCCTGGTCAAGTCGTGAAATAAGAGGGCACTGAGCAAGCAGACAACGCTGTTTGGAGCATGGGCAGCGACTTCAATGAGGCTTGGGTTACAAGAGGATTGAAAGCCTGGCAGTGAATACAGCCCGCGCCTGACCTGGGACAGATGTCCGTCGTCAGCCATCTCTTTGATGTAGGCAGAGGACACGCCCAACGCGGCAAGTTCGCGAGAGCGCATAATGCTCTTCTCGGCAAGCGCACTGAGAACAAGGTTTCGTTTTGTGGCTGTCATAGAAGCATAATACCTGCAAATCGTACAAGATAGTGGTTAATGTTACACATTTTTTCTGTGCGTCGAAGTATGGTTAAAGGTTGAAGAGACACACGGTGCTTCGTGACAGAGACACCTCCTTTGGTTTATATTTATGGTAGAATGTATATCGCATGGAGAAGCCTGCCACAACCAAGATCAGTCACATCCTGAAAGCATGGCCGTCGGGAACGGTCGCATTGAGTGGCTGGTTTGACGACCATGATCTTTCGCGCCAGCTCCTGCAGCGCTACCAGAAGTCAGGCTGGCTGGAAAGCGTTGGCTACGGCGCTTTTGTGCGGACAGGCGATGCCGTCGACTTGCTCGGCGGATTATACGCCGTACAAAGGCAGTCTTGCCTGGCAGTCCACGTTGGCGGGCGGACTGCCCTGGGAATGCAGGGCAAAGCTCATTATTTAGAACTGAACCCGCAGAAGGCGCACCTATTCGCACCGCTTGCTGTCAACCTGCCAGCATGGTTCAGGGACAACGACTGGGGCATCAGGCCCGAGCTGCACCGCACGAATTTTCTTCCGCCTGATCTTGGCGTTGTTGACTTAGATGTCCAGCGGCGGCCATTTTCGGTGAAGGCTTCAGGGTCTGCCCGCGCTTTAATGGAATGTCTGTATCTGGCTCCCGAAAAGTTTGATCTCGTGGAAGCGTATCAGATCATGGAGGGGTTGACCACTCTGCGTCCCACTGTGGTTCAGCCGCTTTTGGAGCAGTGCCGCTCGGTGAAGGTCAAGCGCCTGTTTTTGTTTATGGCTGAACATGCAAGACATCCCTGGGTAAGGCATCTGGATATTTCGCGGGTGAAGCTTGGCGCAGGCAAGCGTCATCTGGCCGACGGCGGCGTGTACATCCCGAAATACCAGATCACCGTCCCGCGCGAGACGATGAGTTCATGAGGATGCTG
>CAXSZN010000058.1:0-29968 GCA_964241935.1 uncultured Armatimonadales bacterium | reverse complement strand
GACGAGCAGGAGCATGTCTTTACCCGTCTGGTGGACATGGGGTGGCTGCCGAAGAAAACGGAAGTGACCGAGCGCAGCATCACGAGCATTCCTAAATCGACTCGCCAGGCAAAAAAGAACACTCATGGCACGTCCGACGAAGTTTAACCCGGAAAAGGGCGAGACGATCTGCAAGCGACTCCGGGCCGGAAGCACCCGCAAAGCGGCGGCGGAATCCGCCAACATTTCCTATGACTGCTTGATGGACTGGCTGAAGCGCGGGGAAAAGCTCACTGACGACGCTAAAGTCGGCGCGGAGTTTTTCCAGTTTTTCCTTGCCGTAAGCCGTGCCGAGGCAGAACTCGAAATTCAGTGCGCGGCCATGCTCTCGAAAGCCGCCTTCGGCTACAAGTCCACCACGGAACGCACCGGACAGCGCAGCCTGGTCAAGATGAAACGGACGACGCACCCCGACGGCACCGTCGTCGAAGAGCCGGTCGTCGTCAGCCTCAAAATTGAAGAAACGACCGTCGTCGATGCCTTTGACTGGCGGGCAGCACTGGAAATCCTGAAACGCCGGCGCCGGGACGACTGGGGCGATGTGGTCAAGCAGGAACACAGCGGACCGGGGGGCGAGCCGATTGAGGTCAACTCCGCCGCCTTGGAAAAAGCCGCGAAAGAGCTGACGGACTGGCGCGACACTATGAGCGCACAGCTCAACATCCCAAGTCAGCCGCCACCGTAAGGCTTGTAAGTGTCGAGAAGCCACAGCCGTGCCAAGAAATAAAAGCAGCGAGCTGAAGCCAGCTAGAAGTGAACCCCTCGCCAATAAAAGTGAATCCCTCACCCCCGCGCGGCAGGCTGTCGAGTTTGCAAAGTGTGCGGCGGATGTTGCCTACTTCACGCATTTTTATGGAGTCATTGACGACGCGCAGGGCGCGGGCGACGGTTCCGGCGAGATGCCCTTTCACCTGTGGCCGGCGCAGGCGCGGGTACTGTGGATATTTCTCAAGCACCGCCTCGTGCTGATCCTGAAAGCCCGGCAGCTCGGCATAAGCTGGCTGTGCTGCTCCTACGCCCTCTGGCTGTGTTTGTTCCAGCCCGGCAAGGTCGTCTTGTGCTTCTCCAAAGGCCAGGACGAAGCCGACGAGCTGATTCGGCGCATCAAGACGCTGTACGAGCGCCTCCCGGACTGGCTGCGGGGCGCTCTGCCGGCGCTGAAGAAAGACAACACCCGCTTTCTGGTCTGGGCCAACGGGTCGCGCGTCCGCAGCCTACCCGCCACGAAAGGGGCGGGCCGCTCGTTCACCGCCTCGCTGGTCATCTTGGACGAGGCGGCGTTTCTGATGTGGGCCAGCCAGATCTACACGGCGCTGAAGCCGACGATTGATGGCGGCGGCCAGCTCATCATCTTGTCCACCGCCAATGGTCTCGGCAATTTGTTCCACCGGCTCTGGACCCGCGCGGTCGCTGAGCTGAACACCTTCCAAACCATCTTTCTGCCCTGGTGGGCGCGTCCGGGCCGGACTGGAGCCTGGTACACCGCCCAGATCGGGGAATACACCGACCCGGAGATGGTCAAGCAGGAGTACCCGGCCAGTGCTCAGCAAGCCTTCATCGCGTCGGGTCGCAGCCGGTTCGACGCGGAGTGGATCGAGCGGCAGGCCAGTCGGTCCAGCATCCCCCTGCCCCGAAGCGACGTGCCGGCCTCGCTTCAGGGCATTCCGTCCCTGATGCTTTATCAGCTTCCCGAGGCCGGCCGCAAATATCTTCTGGCAGCGGACGTGGCGGAAGGACTGGAAACCGGCGACTACTCCGCCGGGGTCCTCATTGACGAAAAGACTTGGGAGGAAGCCGGCTGCCTGCACGGCCACTGGGAGCCGGACGTGTTTGCCGGGTACCTTCTCACGCTCAGCGAGGCGTACAAGGCGGGGATCGGGGTCGAGCGCAACAACCACGGTCACGCCGTTCTCGCCACGCTGAAGCTGAAGAACTGCCCGCGCATCTTGGACGGCCCCGACGGGCGCCCCGGCTGGCTGACGAACGCACAGACCAAGCCCTTGTCCATCGACGTGCTGGCGGAAGCGCTGCGCGACAATCTGTGCCATGTGCGGACGCCGGCGGCTCTGGACGAGATGCAGATTTACCGGGTGCTGGACAAAGGCAAGACAGGCGCTCCCGACGGCTACCACGACGACTATGTGATGGCGTGGGCGATTGCCGTCGCCATCGCGCGGATGCCGCCGGTCAGCAAAACGAAGACGCCCGCCGTGCGCCCAACGGCGTTCGGCCTCAATCGGCGCTAGTATGCTGACATTTTTCCCATCGACATTTTTCTATGGCAAAGTCACGTTCGCGCAACCAGCTCAGCGGCCTCATCGGACGCCCGCGCCAGTCCCGCGCCGGCTACTTCGACGGCTTCAGTGCTGGCGGCCTGTCGGTCAACGGCGTTCTCGGCATCATTCCCCGACGCGGGTTCGACCCCGCCTCGGCCCTGTTCCTGGAGCGGATGGCGAACGGGAAAGCCGCCGACGTCCGCACCTTCGCCGAAACCATGCCCCTGCGCCTCCTGCGGGTGCTGCTCTCGACCCACGAGATGGGCAGCATGGCCCTGTCGAACGACCTGTCTTTCACGTTTCGGCCCGGCGCGATGAAGCTCGTCGCCGTCAAAGACTACAAAACCGGCAAAGGCACGGTGGACGAGAGCGAAACGCAGTACCTCGCGCGCCTCTGGAACCGCCTGGACGGCCTTTCGGCTTCCGAGGGGACTGCCGGCGGCGGGCAAGGGGGCGGGCTGGAAGGCTTTCAGAAGACGCTCGCCCGGCAGCAGTCGACGGACGGGCTGGATGCCTTCGAGTGCCTCCTCGGGGACGACGGCATCTCCGACATCATCGACTTCGACCCGCTCTCGGTGCGCTTTCGGGACACAAGCGGCGGGCGCCTCGCCGAGCAGCGCAACCCGCTGGGGACGGACGGAGGCTGGCAGCCGCTGGATCTGACGACGGTACGGCTGGGCGCGTGGAACGGCAGCCGGGAGCATCCGTATGGCGCGCCTCGGCACGTTTCTCGGGGTAGGTCTTGCGGACGTGGCGGAGCAGCGGTCTCTCAGGGACTGGCTGCACGCCATGGCTTGGCCGCGCCTCGCCTTCAAGTTTCCCATCGAGCAGTGGGTCGCCTATGCGACGGCGCACCCGGAAGTCTTGGAAGGGCTGGGCGAGGACGGCGGAGACCTGACAGCGACCGAGTGGGCCGAGCGCGAAGCCTTCAACATGAAAGCCGTGTGCGAGAGCCTGATGTCCTCGGACTTCATCGTCATGGCGACGGGCGGGGAAGCAAGCGCCCTCAACCCGTCCGCCGGCACCGGGCTGGCGGAGCTTCTGACCCAGCGGCGGCTGCGCGTGGCCCAGTCTCTCGATCATCCTCCGGCGCTCATCGGCATCACCGACGGCGGCACTCAGGCTTATGCGACAGTCCAGCTTCGGCAGTACGGGGCGAAGATGACGGGCGTGGCGCACGACCCGGACCGGGCGGTGGAGTGGATCGCAAACCTCGACCTCCGGGCGCGGGGCGTAGACATGATCGCCCGCGTGGAGCGCGAGGAGATCGTGCTGACGGACGCGCTGGTGGACCAGCAGGCGCGGCAGCTTTACATCAACAACATTCTGACCCTGCTGGACCGGGGCGTCATCAGCCCGAACGAGGCCGCGAACATGCTGGCCGGCAACGACGTGTATGACACGAGCCGCATCTATGCGCCGGTGTTTGCCACTTCGACGAAGATCGCGCCGGTGAAAGAGCCGTGAAGCGGTCCTAAAGGCAAAAATCATGAATGCAGAGCAATCCGCAAATATGAACGCAGAGCAATCCGCCCCTGAAGAGAAGCTGGGGCCGCACACCTGCCCATACTGCAAAGACCGCGGCAAGCGAAGCCTCCTGACGCCGAAGGGCAGAAAACTGGAATGCTCTGCTTGCGGCAACGTCTTTTCGGCCAGCGATCCCACCGGAGCCAAGTCACGCAACGAGGTCCCAAGATGACCCCAGCTAAACCCACTGCCGCTAAAGCTGCATCCGCCCCGGAGGAAGTCCAAGTCACCATCAAACTGCCTAAACTGCTTCACGCGAAGATGGTCCAGGTCGCCGCCGCCGAAGGCAAGCCCCTGGCCGCCAAGCTCGCTCAGGCCGTGCGCGAACACGCCGCCGGCTACGAGCGCACCAGCAAGACGGTGAGCGCCTACACGCGAAAGAAACCCGCCAAATGACCCCACTCCTCAAGACAGCCCTGGTCCCTTACGGAAATTCCTATGCCATTGAGCCGGACGCAGCACGTCAAATCCGGGCCGTGCTGCGCTCCGTGGATATGGCCGCGCACATCCGGGACACCCGCGCGGCAGGCCTCGGTTTTTCCGGCTCGGACGACGACGCGTCCGGCTACGAAATGAACGGCAGCGTCGCCATGCTCTTGTTGTCCGGCCCGCTGACCAAGCAACTCAGTAGCCTTCAGGCCATGTTCGGCGGCACCGGCACCGTCCAGTTTTGCCAGGACCTTGCCGCAGCGGTGGCCGACCCAGCCGCCCAGTGCATCGTCATCGTCGTGGACAGCCCCGGCGGCAGCGTGGACGGCACCGAAGAGATGTACCAGTGCATCCGGGACGCCGCGGCCATCAAGCCCGTCTATGCGTATTCCTCGGATTTATGCGCCTCGGCAGCCTATTACGCGGCGTGCGGAGCCTCTGCGATCTACGCCTCTGCCGCCGCCGTCGTCGGCTCCATCGGCTGCTACACGGTGCTGGAAGATAGCAGCAAGGCCGCGGAGATGGCGGGCGTGGAAGTAGTCGTGATCGGCGACGGCCAGATGAAAGGAACCGGCGTGGACGGTGCGCCGCTGACGGACGCCCAGAAGGCCGACATCCTGCGCGTCGTCCAGGACCGCAACGCAAACTTCGTCGCAGCCGTCTCCAAAGGCCGCCAGATGCCCATTGCAGACGCCCGTGCCGTCGCCGATGGCCGCGTCCATGTCGGCGCAAAAGCCGAGGACCTGGGCTTGACCGACGGCACGCTACGCCTGTCCGACCTGATGGCGAAAGTCCAGGCGGACCCCTCTTCTCTCGTTCCCGACAGGAACATCCATCCCAACGCCCGCTTGGGCAATAAGAACGCCCAACGGGCAAAGGAAACCAAAGCTATGAGCAAGCAACTTTTCGCCGCTGCACTCGCCGCCGTCGGCCTGCACACGATGGGCGGCAAGGCCATGACGGCTCCAGACGACAACCCGGAAGCGCTGATGAAGCTGATGGCCGGCGACCTGAAAGCGGAGGTGGACACGCAGGTACTCGCCCATCCGGTCCTCGGCGCAGCGCTTGCCAGCGGCCTGGATACGCCGGAAAAGATACAGCAGTTGCTGGCGGATCAGAAGACGTGGAACGCAGAGCGAACTGGCCGGCCGTTGCTGATGCTTGCTCCCCTCGTTGCTCGTGCCTCCGCCACAGCCGACTCCGAAGGCTCAACACGAGTGATCTGTTCACGACTAATCTGTTCTTGTTGCACCCCTTTTTTTAGCTTCTTTTGTCTCCGAGCAATCTAGAATGGTCTTGTTTCTACTCCCAAAAGGCATTCCATAAATAGTTGAAAAAATATTTTCCTGATCCTCCAAATTGTGTTTGGGTGGCGATGATCGAGGGAAGAAACAGCCATTGTTGATGGTAAGGGGCCTTACGTCTGGAAAGGTCGCAAGGCTTCCGCGAGTGAAAGTTTTCGCGAGTCAAAACTGCCGATTAGAAAGGAAGGCACTATGAAAGCTCTCGTTTGGAACGACAAGCACAGCATCTCCGTCGATCAGGTCCCCGACCCCAAGATCGAGCACCCCCGAGACGCCATCGTCCGCATCACCACCACCTGCATCTGCGGCTCCGACCTGCACCTCTTCGACGGCCTGGTTCAGACCATGGAGAAGGGCGATGTGATGGGCCACGAACCCATGGGCGAAGTCGTCGAGGTCGGTTCCGAGGTCAAGAACCTCCAGGCCGGCGACCGTGTCGTCATCCCCTTCACCATCTCCTGCGGCCAGTGTTTCTTCTGCCAGCGCGGGCTGTACTCGTGCTGCGACAGGTCCAACCGCAACAAGGAAGTGGCCGAGAAAGTCTACGGCTACTCCCCCGCGGGGCTGTTCGGCTACTCGCACATGTTTGGCGGCTACCAGGGCGGCCAGGCCCAGTTCCTGCGCGTACCTTTTGCCGATGTCGGCCCGGTCAAGATCCCCGAGCACCTAACCGACGAGCAGGTGGTCTTCCTCTCCGACATCCTCCCCACCGGCTGGATGGCCGCCAAGAACTGCGACCTGCAGCCCGGCGACACGGTCGCCGTCTGGGGCGCGGGTCCGGTGGGCCAGATGACGATCCGCAGCCTGTTCGTGCAGGGGGCGGGGCGGGTGATCTGCATTGACAACGTCCCCGAGCGGCTGGAGATGGCCGCCGAGGGCGGGGCGGAGACGATCAACTTCCAGAGCGACGACGACCTCGGCGACAAGAACCTCTTCGACCAGCTCAAGGATAAGACTGAGGGCCGCGGCCCGGATGCCTGCGTGGACGCGGTGGGCATGGAAGCGCACGGGACCAGTCCCGGCGAGATTTACGACTGGCTCAAGATGGGCCTGCGGCTGGCCACAGACCGGCCCAACGTGTTCCGCCAAGCGATCCAGGCCTGCCGCAAGGGCGGCAACGTCTCGGTGCCGGGCGTTTATGCCGGCTTCCTGGACAAGATCCCGTTCGGGGCGGCCATGAACAAGGCGCTGACGATCAAGACCGGCCAGACGCACGTCCAGCAGTTCACGGGCGAGCTGCTGGGCCTGATCGAGCAGGGCAAGATTGACCCGTCGTTTGTGACGACGCATGTGCTGCCGCTGGACGCGGCGCCGGACGGCTACCAGACGTTCAAGCAGAAGGATGACGGCTGCATCAAGGTGGTGCTCAAGCCGTGGGAGACGCAGACGGCGGGCAAGGTGCGCCAGTTCGCCACCGAACACAAGCCGCTGGCCGAGAACGACCCGCGCCTGCCGGAGCTGCGCGGTCAGGTGCCGGGCAACGGCAAGGACAACACGCCGCTGCTCCGCAAGCTATAGGTCCGGGTCAAGAGAAGGGCTGGGTCAGGAGGGATAAGGCGATGAAGGGACAGAAACTGGCCATGGGGCTGGCTTGGTTCAGCCTCGGCTTGGGCCTATATGAGTTGCTGACGCCGGGGCACCTGAGCCGGGTGCTTGGCCTGGAGGGGCGTGAGGGGCTGCTGCGCTTCTACGGCCTGCGCGAGATCGGGGCGGGTCTGGGCATCTTCCTGACCCAGCCCAACCCGGCACCATGGGTGTGGGGCCGGGTCGGAGGCGACGCGCTTGATCTGGCGACGCTGGGCGCGGCGCTGAAGCCGGACAATCCGAAGCGGGGCAATGCTGCCCTCGCGCTGGGGTCGGTCGTGGGGATTACCGTACTCGACCTCCTCTGCGGGCAGCAGCTCAGCGCCGACACGGCGGCGTAAGGAGAACATCATGGCAGATCAAGCTCTCGATGGCCTGCGGGTCGCCATCCTAGCGGCGGACGGGTTCGAGCAGGTCGAGCTGACGCAGCCGCGCAAAGCACTGCGCCGGGCCGGGGCGCTCACCGAGGTGATCTCGCTTCGGCCGGGCAAGATCCAGGGCATCAACCTGCTCTGGCCGGGCAAGAAGGAGAAAGTGGACCGGCTTATCTTCGACGCAAGCCCCGCGTACTATGATGCGCTGCTGATTCCGGGCGGCTTCATCAACCCGGATTTCCTGCGGCAGAGCGAGCACATCCTGGACTTCGTGCGCGAGTTCGACCGGTCCGGCAAGCCGATCGCCACCCTCTGTCACGGCCCCTGGGTGCTGGTCTCGGCGGGGCTGGTCCGGGGCCGGCGGCTGGCGTCGTGGGCGGGCATCAAGGACGACATCACGAACGCGGGCGGGGTTTATGTGGACCAGGCGGTGGTCAAGGACGGCACGTGGCTTTCCAGCCGCGACCCGCACGACCTGGTACCGTTCTGCGAGGAAATCGTGGCGCACTTCAGTCCGACGATGACAGCCCACGAGCATGTCCATGCGTCCCAGGTGAGCAAGAACGTGGCCGTGAAGGTGGGCGTGGGGGTGCTGGCGCTGGCCGCCGGCGTCCTGAGCTGGCGAGTGTCCCGGTCGCCAGCCCAAGACTAACGGGCACCCTTAATGTGCTTTATAATCCTGGGAGTTACGCAGTTGAAGCCAAAGTGAGAGTGATTTCGATGTCTCGCTCAGGCTGATTTACTCTCCAACTGCGTAACTCCTAAATCCATTTCGTGAAGCGACCCCAGGGATTTGTGGATGGCCGCCTCCGCCTCTCCGGTCAGCGGCTCGCGCGGCAGGATCGGGAGGACACCGGCGAATTTCGGTTTCCCGGCCCTTTGTTTCAGAAGCCGGAGCTTCAGCACCTCTTTGCTACCCCTAACGGCGGTTTTCGGCATAAGGCGACAGCGGAGGCGATGAAAAGGCAAGGAGTCAAGCGCGGAGTGCCGGACGTGTGCCTGCCACTTGCGCGGGGCGGATACTGCGGCTGGTGGGGAGAGCTAAAGCGCTACGGCGATGCGCCGAGCGACTTGTCCACGGAGCAGAAAGAGTGGCTGGCGCTTCTCTCCGAGCAAGGCTACTTTGCCGCTTGGCACAAGGGCTGGGATCACTGGTGGGACCACCGCGCGAGTAAAAGAGCAGCAGAGAAAGTAAAGATGGCCCCCGGCGTTGACATCGAAGGGGTCACAAGTTCGAATCTTGTACTGTCCATTTCCCACTTCAACCCTCACCAGCAGGTTTTTGTAGGTTACTCTCTTGTCTTGTGACAGGAGAGTTTTTTGTTCGCGGCAGCAGAACGGAGCGGATCAGCCTGAGACCGGGTAGAACGAACGCAGAGGCTTTGCTGACACACGATGAATGATACTCTAGAGGCTGTTCCTACTGAGGGGGACGCTCCGCCGCCACACTTCTCACTTCCGCGCCATCCTCTGCTCGGGCATTTGCCGGCGTTTCGGCGGGACCCGCTGGAGTTTCTGGCGCAGTGTCTGCAAACCGGGCTGGACGTGGTTCCCGTGCGGGTGCCATTCGTGCGGGCGTTTTTGCTGCTGAACCCGGACGACATCGAGCGGGTGCTGGTGACGGACCACCGGCAGTTTGTCAAGCCGCTGTGGCTCCGCACCCCTGCCGTGCGCCGCCTGCTCGGGCAGGGGCTTGTCACCAGCGACGGCGATTCATGGCGGAGCCAGCGCCGGGTCTGCCAGCCGGCGTTTCACCCCGGACTTATCCCGGAATACGGGCGCACGGTAGAAGCGCTGACGGCGCGGATGCTGGACGACTGGCAGACGGGGGAGCCGCGCGACATGCTGCGGGACATGACCCGGCTGACACTTGCGATCATCGGCAGGACGCTGCTGGGCGTGGAGATTGGCCCGGTAGCGGACGAAATCATAGCGATTATGGCAACGCTGATGCGCTGTTTCAACGCCCGCGCGTTCGGCCTGCTGCCCCTGCCCCCAGCGCCGGCGGAAGCGCGGGCGGTCCGGCGGCTGGATGCGCTGGTGGATCAGCTCATTGCCGAAGGGTTAGCGGCGGACGCGGACGGCAGTGCCAGGACGCTGCTGATGCGCCTGAACGCGGAGCCGGACGGCACGGTGGGAACGCACGGCCTGCGGGAGCAGGTAAAGACGTTCCTTGCCGCCGGCCACGACAGCTCGTCGCTCACGCTCACCTGGGCGTTTCTGATGCTGGCCGCTCGCCCCGAGGCCGATGCCAAACTCGCCGCCGAGGTGTCGGCGGTGCTGGAAGGCCGCGCTCCCGCTCCGGAAGATGCCGCGTTTCTGCCCTACACTCAGGCTGTCATCAAAGAAACGCTGCGGCTGTACCCGCCGCTGTGGATGGCGGGTCGTCAGGCTGTCCGCGCCTGCGAGATTGGCGGCCAGTCCGTGCCGGCGGGGGCGCTTGTGGTTACCAGCCCGTGGCCGGTGCAGCGCCAGGCCCGCTTCTTCCCCGACCCCGCTGAGTTTCGGCCCGAGCGCTGGCTCACGGGCGAGACGGCGGCCCTGCCCCGCTGCGCGTATTTCCCGTTTGGCGGCGGCCCGCGGGTCTGCATCGGCCAGGGCTTCGCGATGCTGGAGTCCACATTGATATTAGCTTCCATCGCCCAGCGTGTTCGCCTGACGACTTTGGGCAAGCCAGACATCAGTCCGTGGGCGACCATGACGCTCCGCCCGCCCGCGAACCTGCTCATGCACCAGTCGCCGCGCTGACCCTGCTTTTACTTTTCGACGGCGTACCAGAGTGTGCGGTACTGCGGGCCGACCGTGAACGTAAGCACACCGTTTGCATACGCCGCCGGCACTTGCCGGCTATGCCTGCCGGTGCCGTCCAGCGCCCAGACGGAGCGCGGGCCGTTGGTTTTGAGTGTCACGGTCGCCGGGATGCCTTCGGCGACGGTTGGTCCCTGTCCCCACTGGTCACCAATACTGGTTCGGTCTGCGTTCCACCCCATGTTCTGATTTTCTACTTTGCCCGCCAGCGTCAGCAGCAGCTTTTGCGAGCTTTGCGTCGGCTTCTGGTCCATCGCCGTCAGCGTCACCGCCGCAAAGTTGTTGCCGAACGCCGGGAATGTGAACGTGTCTTCTCCAAGTGTCACTGTTTGCCCGCCGACGTAGCCGAGCACAGACCGAGCGGCAGGGCTGATGAGCGTATACCTCGGCTCGCCGTTCCCTGGTCTGCCCACGTCGAATGCCGGGAACGTGCCGCGGGAAACCTCCCCGAATGTGATTGCAGGCTGAATGCCAATATCCCTGAAAGTGGGGTCATGGGGCGATTGTGGCATTATGGAGAGGCGCTCTGTAAAGATGCTCGGTTCTTTGCTGCTTTCTGCGCCTCGCCAAACGGCAGATGCCGTGCTGTTCCTGATCTGCGGCCTCCACACGCTGACAACTAGGGTTGGGTTAATAGTCGCGGGCATCACTTCCCCGGCGCGGAAGATCATAGCGGCGGCGGGGAGGAAGGCGGTTTTGGCCGGGTCGCTGCTGATGCCGAAGTAGTTGTTAATTTTGTCGTTCTGGACACCGGTGCCGTAAGCGCCGTAGTCGAATAAGTAAACGGCGTCCCAGTTTTGGAACGCGGCGAAAGTCGCGAGTTCGGGCAGAGTCTCAGCGCGGTAGTCATTGGGCGCAGGATGGTTATATTCAGACACGCTGTACGGCTTGCCGGCGACCCGGTACTCGGCCAAATCGCGCAGGGTGCCGCCTTTGCCGGCAGCCAAATCGGCGACCATCGGCGTGTTGGGGATGGTCCAGTCTACCGGGTCCCATTGCTTGTGCGGGAACGAGGGATGCTGCCAGTAGGCGTGGTTGTCGGCAAAGTCGCTGCGAGCTTCACGGCTCAGGCCGGTCAGCCCGCCCCAGGAAATTTGGGAGCAGATGAGATTGGCGCGAACATGGAGCGTTTCTTTCAAGTAGCGGCGCATGTCGTCGGCGTAGCCCAGCTCAGTGTCGGCAAGGAACGCCATCCAGTCATCGTTCTGGGCCTTCAGCGGCGACAGGGGAATGTTAACTGTTCTGGTCAGAAGTGATTGGCCTGGCGGCAGCCCGACCCCGCTCGCGCCGGGATGGATTTGCAGGTCTGCAATGGAAACGGTTCCCGTTTGAGCGCCGAGCGTGAATGCCAGGCGGGCATGATTCGGCACAGCGTCGTGAGCAGTGAAGACATACGAGAACGGCTTCCAGTCAGTCGTGAGCGCGGCGTTCGCGGCCAAGCCGATGTTATGCCAGTCGTCTTGGTCGAGGCTCGCCGCCAGCGGCAAGATACGGGCGGCATCGGCCTTTGCCCGGAACGTCACAGTGTAAGCCGCGCCGTCGTGCAGGTTCAAGCCTGTTTGATGCGCCTGCACATGCCAGTCCGTGCCGTCAGTGTGGGTGATGCTGAGGCTGATGCCGCCGGCTTCGGGCTGAAGCGCGGCCTGTGATGTGCCTTGATGCTCCAAACTCCACTCGGACGCCGAGGAAAGCAGGCCGGGGCCGGTAGGCGTCACGCCTGCCGTCCAAGCCGCCTGCACTTTGGCGTCGGTGCCGTACTTGCGGGTCAGCCAGCTATTCCACAGATCCATCAGCTCGCCGCGAAACGGCTCCGGCAGGGTGTCGAGACCTGCGCCAAGCACGGCCCACGGGTCGCCGACCAGCGAGTTTTCGTTGTTGATCTCGACGACAGCCACCGCCGGGTCAGCCGCATAGGACAGGTGCGTGTACGGATTAACGTGAGTGAGGAGATCTTGGGCGTAGTTCTTCTGAAGCTGGATCATGCGCGGGTCGAACTCATCCACGCGCTTGTCGAACGAAGTCGGGATTTGGGAAACAGTGGCCGGGAAGCCGTCGGCCTCGGAGAACTGGCGGCTGACGTGCAGGTTCAGATTGACATAAACGCCGTTCTTTTTAAGCTGGGCCATAAAGTAATCCAGCTTATCTAATTGAACAGCGCTGAGGTGCTGCCGGTCTTTGTAGGCGTAGTCCCAGATGCTTGCATTCTGGCCCCAGTCGCTGTTGTCCATGTGGTGCAGGCGGACAATGTTGATGCCGAGCTTGGCAATCCGCGCCGCGACTTTTTCGGCGTCGGCATGGCTGGGAAACGCATCTTTGCCGGCAAAGTTCGTGCCGAGGAAGCGTATCCGTTTTCCGGTGTTCGTCTCGACAAAATGCCCGTTCCGGGCAATGATGTAGCCGTGGACCCCGGCAGGCTTCGCGTTCAGAAACGAAACATCGGTCAGAGTGCCGGGCGAAGCATCGTCCCAGGGAAGGACAAACGGAAACATTTTGGCCTCACTCGTGTTTGCCGGAAGCGGCGGAGCGGGAGCCTGCGCGGCGGCAAGCAACGGCGCGGCGAGAGCGAGAAGGACGGAAAAAAGCAAGCGCGGGTAGTGCATCGTTAAGCCTCATTATTGAAAAAGGGCAGGCAGGCGCAGCGGCGGTACGCCTGCCATACGACTACGGCTAAAAGTGTCAGGGTTTATTTCGGCGTGTTTTACGGTTTGCCTTTTTGGCTTGCGGCTCGTGCAGCGGCAGCCGATTGGGCAGCCTGAGCCGGAGAGTTCTTCTGCGCGTTAGACTCGGCTGCCTTGTCCATAGCGTTCGGTCCGGGGCCGCCGTCGGCTGAACCTTGTGAGTGACCACACCCGGCGAGAGCCAGGACGCTGAAGGCAGCAAAGACGGCAGCACAGCGTTTCCAATAAGTCATAGTATTTTCCTTTAGAGTTTTCTAGGCATGCAGCCGGTTCGCCTTATGGACGCTGTTTGAGCGGAGACTGAAGCCTTGGCCCCGCCGGACAGCAGATGGGAGCTTGTATGGTCTCACAACAGCTCCCATCAATTACAGCAGTTGGTCCAGCGGCAATTAGTTGAGGTTGAACGACGCAGCAATGGTGCTATCACCACACTGCGAAGAGGGCGCGTTCGCGCCGACCCCGCCAGTGTAAGTGTAAGCACTGCCGCAGAGGTAACCTGTCGACGGCGTGTAGGTTTGACCGGAGCCGACCGACATCGGGCGAAAGAACTTCGCATGCGTATCGGCCATCAGGAAGTTGGACCCATCGGTGTGCCGCCCGGTCGGAGCCTGGAAATTGGGAACCCCATTGGTGGCGTCGGTGGAACTGTACCTCATGTAGCCAGTTGCATACTTAAGCGGGTTTGGCGCTATGGCGGCATTGTAACCGTTTGGATCGATGGTGCCGTTGCCTACACCCAGCCCAGTTGGGGAGCCGCCGTAGATATTCTCATCGGTGTCAAAACCATTTGCAGGCTTGTTGGTTGTGTTGGAAACGTCATAGCCTGCGCTGCCGGTGACCTCAAAAAGCATGACTGTATTAGCCGGCGCAACGAACTGCGGGAGGGCGTAGCTCTGAGGGGGCGCGGTGCCGGCCATATAAGAAACACCGTTTACAGTAGAAGCCGGGGCGGCATAGCTGTTGACGGCGAAGTTGGCGTTCATGCCATAGGAGGAGGAACGCGATCCGTGACCGCTGTCATCCGGACACTGGTAAACGGCGATGCTCTTGACATAGGGATAGACCTCGGCCGCCCATCCGCATCCTGACCCATAGATGCTGGAGCCGTTCGGCTCCTTCTCGTCGAAGTCATTGTTGTACTGGACAATGGCGAGACCGATCTGCTTGAGGTTCGACAGGCAGGCAGTGCGGCGAGCGTTTTCCCGGACCTTCTGAAAGACAGGGAAAAGAATAGCGGCAAGGATTGCGATAATCGCAATTACGACGAGAAGCTCGATGAGGGTGAAGCCCTGAAAACGATCTTTGCGGGTCATGAGTGAGGTCCTTTCTGGACGCGAGAGTAGAAAGCCGGTGAGAGATGTTGATTAGGCGCTGAAACAGTGTCTCGAACGATCAAAGAAGTCGGCAGCAAAATTCTTTTTCCAGGCGTCTCATTGCCCTGGATTTGTGCGAGAAGCAGTTCCACCGCGTGACGCGCGAGTTCCTGGAAAGGCTGGCGCATTGTGGTCAAAGCGGGCCGCGAGACCAAAGCCGCGCTGCTGTCGTCAAACCCGATCACAGACACATCATTAGGCACGCGAAGTCCCAGCTCGTTCACCGCCGAGATTGCGCCGACGGCTATTTCATCGTTAGCGCAAAAAAGCGCCGTCGGCGGGTTTTCGAAGTCTTCCATCAGCGTGCATGTACGCTGATAGCCTGATTCCACTGAATACAAGCCGGGCAGTATTGATGCCTCATCCGGCTCCAGAGCAGCATTGCGAAGCGCCTGTCTGTACCCTTTTTCCCGCAGCCTCGCGCTCGTGATCAGCATGTCGCCGCCAAGGTAGGCAATGCGCCGGTGTCCACTGCTGAGGAGGAACTCAACGGCACGGGTGGAACTCTCAACATTGTCAACGTCCACACAAGGGATGTCGGGGCTTGTCGGCTGATCGCCCAAGAAAACATAAGGCGTGTGCTTTCGACCGAGTGCTTCTGCTAAATTATCACTGAACGGTGGCCCGACAAAGATCAGCCCATCACAGCGGCCGTCACAGTAAGTGTTTAGGTTCTTTGTGGCATCTGTGCTGTTGATTTCGGTGAACAGCGTCGTGCTTTGCCCTGCCTGCATGGCTGTTTCAAGAATGCCGCCCAGAACGTCGCCAAAGTAAGCCGCTTTGACCAGAGGCGTTATGCTGTGCGTATAGAATACAACGCCGACCGCGTTCATTTTCCGGCGGGTCAGCCCGCGTGCGATGGCGCTCGGCTGGTAATCCAGCTCGCGCATGACCTTGAGAACGCGATCACGAGTCTCCGCGCTGGCTTTTCCGGGCTTTTCATTGATGACATGAGAAACAGTCATGAGCGACACGCCGCAGGCCTGGGCGACGTCTTTAATTGTTGATTTAGATGTTCTCTGCATCGCAGCGGCTCCCGAAAGGTGTAACGCTAAACTATAAAACTCATTGTACACAACCCGCCGCGTTATGTCAAGTGGCAGCAACAAGTTTTTTCGGGTACAATAGCGGCTGATGATCCTGCCGCTGCTGTTGTTCTCATGCCGGCAGCCGTCTCTTGAAAGCGTTCCTATGTCTACCCCTACCCTCACACCGCGAAGCTCCGGGAAATCGCCCCAGTCTCCTGAACCGAACCCTCTGCCGCCGCCGCACAAGTATGACAGTGCGCTCGGCCGATTACGGCGAATCCTGTTTGGCCGCGCCCTGCCGACTTCCGGCCTCGGACACGGCAAACTGCCCAATTTTTTGGCGCTGCCGATCTTCTCCTCCGACGCGCTGTCGTCCAACGCTTATGCCACGGAGGCAATCCTCGGTGTTCTGATTTTGGCGGGAACCGGAGCGATCCATTTTGCCTGGGCCGTCGCGCTCGGCATCGCGGCGCTGCTGATTACGGTTGTTTTGTCCTACCGGCAGATTATTTTCGCGTATCCCGAAGGCGGCGGCGCGTACCCGGTCTCGCGGGATAATCTCGGCACCGTGCCGTCGCTGGTCGCGGCGGCATCGCTGCTGATTGATTATGTTCTGACCGTATCGGTATCCGTCGCCGCCGGCGTTGCGGCCATGATTACCGCGTATCCGGTTTTGCAGCCGGATTTGGTGCCGCTGTGCATCGTCGCGATTCTCCTTGTCACGGTTCTCAACCTGCGCGGTATCAAAGAAGCCGGCTGGGCGTTTGCCGGGCCGGCGTACTTGTTTATTTTCTCCATTCTCGCAACAGTCGCGGCGGGCCTGCTGACACTGGCGACGCATCCGGCTCATACGGCCGCCGCCATTCATCTTGGAACATCGCTGAACGGAGCCAAAATGGGCCTGCGCGGCGTCGGCCTGTATCTGGTTTTGCAGGCATTCTCGCAGGGGTGCACGGCGCTGACCGGCGTCGAAGCGATCTCGAACACGACGCCGGTGTTTAAAGCGCCGCAGGACAAGAACGCCGCTCTGACAATGGCCTGGATGGGCGGGCTGGCGACGACTATGTTTCTGGGGCTGACGTTTCTTGCCAACCGCTACGGCATCTACCAGCATATTGACCAGAGCCAGCCCGGCTACCAGAGCGTTGTCGGCCAAGTCGCCAATACGGCCTGGCCGCACGCCCTGCATTTTATGTTTTACGTGGTGCAGTACGCAACGGCGCTGGTGCTGGTGATCGCCGCCAATGCCGCGTTTGCCGGCTTCCCGCAGCTTGCGTCCATGCTGGCCCGCGACAGCTTCCTGCCCCGGCAGCTCGCCAACATCGGCGACAGGCTTTCCTATTCTAATGGAATTCTGCTGCTGTCTGTTGCCGCCGTCACGCTGATTTTGGTCTTCCACGGCATTGTCTCGAACCTCTTGAACTTGTACGCCATCGGCGTCTTTACATCGTTTACGATTGCCCAGTTCGGCATGGTCCGGCGCTGGCTGCGGACACGGGAAAAGGGCTGGCAGACATCGCTGTTCTTTAACGCCCTCGGCGCGGCGGCGACGGGAATTGTCACGCTGATTATCGCCGTGTCCAAGTTTGACGACGGCGACAAGATCCTGCCGTTTCTGCCTCTGCGTTACGGCACCTGGATCGTGCTGGTTTTGATGCCGCTGATGGTCGTGTTCTTTCTGCGGATCAATCTGCACTACAAAGAAATGGGTGCGGAGCTTGCGATTGACGGCTTGGAAGTAGCCGCGCCGAAGCACAACACCGTTTTGGTGCTGCTGCCCCGAATGCACCGGGGCATTGTCGAGGCGCTAAACTATGCCCGCCTGACGTCGGATGATGTCCGGGCGGTTTATATTGAAACCGACCCGGAGCGCACGCCCCGGCTGAAGCAGGAATGGAACGCCTACGGCACCGACATCCCTTTGGTGATTATGGAATCCCCCTACCGCTCTTTGATTGGCCCGCTGCTGCGCTACATTGACGCTGTCCAGAAAGAGCGCACCGACGACGTGGTGACCATTGTCCTGCCGGAGCTGGTCTCGCGCAAGCTTTGGCACGCCCTGCTGCACAATCAGGCCGGCCCGCTGCTGAAGCTCGCGCTCCTTAATCGCCGCGACGTGATCGTCACCAACGTCCGCTACTTTTTGGAGCATTAAGCCGACTTGACAGCCATGTTATAATCACGGAAGTTGCAGCTTCAGCGGCAGCTTAGGGAGATTACCATGGCTCAAAGTACACAAGAAAGCAGGCAAGAAGCGGCTTCCCCTTCGGCCCTCACCCCTGCGACGGCTAATCCGGCCCCGCTGGGCTTATGCGCCTTTGCGCTGACGACATTTGTTCTCAGTGCGGCGAATGCCAAGCTGTTTACAGGCGCGGAAGTCGTGATTGGGCTGGCGCTCTTTTACGGCGGCCTGGCCCAGCTTCTGGCGGGAATGTGGGAGTTCAAGACCGGCAACACGTTCGGCGCGACGGCCTTCAGCTCCTACGGCGCGTTCTGGCTGGCCGTGGCGGCTTCGCTTCAGCTCAAGCACATCCCGAGTGAGACTGCTTTCGGCTTCTTCCTGCTCGGCTGGACCATCTTCACCGGCTTGATGCTTTTGGCAAGCCTCAAAACCAATCTGGCTTTGATTTCGGTATTCGCCCTGCTGTTCGTGACTTTTCTTCTGCTGACAGTCGGCGCGATGGGCGGGGGCACGACCCAGCTTGGCGGCTATTTCGGGCTTGCCACGGCGTTCGCCGCCTGGTATACGGCGCTGGCCGGCCTGCTCAGCTCCATGCCGTCCGCCTTCACACTTCCTATCGGACCACGCAGTCAATGAGGAACTGCTAGGGCCGGCATAGATCCGTAGCGAGGGAGTTGACTTCCTCGCTCTGAACTTCCAGAACTGCCGCTTTTTGTTGACAACGGGCGGAGGGTCTTGTATACTGTCTCTGCCTCCACTGCCGCAGGCGCATTCTTTTAGGAACCCTTTCCAGAAAGCAGGCCCTCTTGGCAACACGAACATTCACGCCCGAGGCAGCCGCTCCGTCGCAGAGCACTGCCTTCTGGCGCGTCGCCCTGCTGATGGCAGGAACCGTCTCTGTCATCACGCTTGTCGGCACGTTTTCGAACGAAAAACTCTCGTTTTTCTACAAAGACCAGCTTCATCTTTCGGCAAGCGCCGTGGCATCGCTCGGCATTCTGCTGGCCTCCCCAACTTACTTCCGACCCTTTATCGGCGCGGGTTCGGACTTGTTTCCTATGTTCGGCTACCACCGGCGCTCGTACTATGTGCTGGCCGCACTGCTTGAAGCGTTCGGCTTTTTCGCCCTTTCCGTTCTGCCGCATTCCTCGTACTGGACTACGGCCCTGCTGGTGATGATTACGATTGCCGGCGGTGTGACGCTGATGATCATGGCGGACGCCGTAATGGTCTCGGTCGGCAACACAACCGGCACGGTGCCGCGACTTCAGGGCATTCAGCAGTTTGTTCCTTATGCGCTGTCATTTATCGCTTTGGCGCATCTCAGCGGGTATGTGACCCAGCACTGGTCTTATGCCTCTTGTTTCCGCACAGCCGGCTTGATGGCTCTTCTGACACTGCCGCTGACACTGTTCATAGACGAGAAGCGTGTCAGCCGACGTCAGCAGGCGCAGGAAACCCTAGAAGAACATGCGCAGCGAGCAGAAGCCAAAGCGCGAGACCATACGGACTCCGTAGCCGCCATGCGCCAGGCCGCGAAATCACCCGGATTGTGGGCGGTCATTGCCTACGTTTTTTACTTTACGCTCACTCCGTCTGGCTCCACAGCGCAGTTTTACTTTGAGGTGGATACGCTGCATTTTTCCAAGCAGCTCCTCGGAGACCTCGGCCAATGGTCCTCCGCCGGCGTCATTTTAGGCATCCTCACGATTGCCGTCATCGCGCGCCGCATTTCCGTTCGGACTTTGATTTGGAGCGGCTGGGCGATTGGGACATTTGCGTACCTGCTGAACTTTGCCTTGCGCGACGAGACATCCGCCAAGATCATCTTTTTTGTCACTTCCTATTTCGGCATCATGGCGAGCCTGAGCCTGCTAACATTGTCGGCGCGAGCCTGTCCGCCTAAAGTCGAAGGGACTGTTTATGCGCTGTTCGTGGCGGCTATCGGCCTGGCATCAACACTCAGCAACAAAATCGGCGGAATGCTGTATGACTTCTACGGCGTGCCGCATCACAGCGCGGTGCACGGCTGGTACGCGCTGAACTGGTGGGGCTTTGGGCTGACTGTGCTGGCTGCCGGGCTGATCCCGCTGATGCCGGCCTGGGCGAGAAGCACCCAGCCGCTGTCGGCTAATCCATTGACAGCACCGGAGGCGGCGGGATGACGGTTCTGGAACGGCCACTTTCTGTACAGGGCGATGTCTCGCGGGACACGCTCTGGCGGACGGTTTTTTTAATTGCGGCGACGGCGGCGCTCGGCGGGGTGCTGGGCGCGATTACCGCCAACAAGCAGCTCTTTTTGTACAAAGACGTGCTGGGGCTGAGTGCAAGCGCGGTGGGAACGCTGGCCCTGATTATCAACATTCCGGCGTACTTGCAGCCATTTATGGGCGGCTTGTCAGACTTGTATCCCCTCTTCGGCTGGCACCGGCGGACTTATTTTGCGCTGGCATCGGTGGTGCAGGCCATCGGTTATGCCGGACTGATGTCCCTGCACCACTACCATTACGCGGTTTTGGTCTGCCTGCTTCTCGTCGCCGGGTCCGGCGGCGCGATGGCGGGCGTTTTGATCAATGCCGCAATGGTCTCGGTCGGCAACCGGACCGGGACGTTCGGGCCGCTGCAGTCTTTATCTTTGTTTGTTCCTTTGGTACTGAGTCTTGCCTACACAGGCGATCTGGACGGCTACGTCACGCAGAACTGGACGTACCCGCATACGTTCGGCACCGCCGCGCTGCTGTCGCTGGCGTTCGTGCCGCTGTCCCTGCTGCTGGACGACCGGCGAGTGGCGTCCGGACAAGCCACGGCGGAAGAAACGGCGGCGCGGCTTGCGGCAAAGAACGCCGAGCGGGAAGGGACGCGGGCGGCGCTGCGCGGGGCGGCCCGGACGCCGGGCTTATGGGTCATCACGGCGTTCTTGTTCTACCTCTATGTCACGCCTCTTCTGGGCACAGCCGCCGTTTTCTATCAAACGGATATGCTGCATCTGTCTAAAGAGTTTATCGGCAAGCTGGATAAATGGGGCGCGGCGGGGTCGCTGGCCGGGCTGCTGGCGTTCGGCGCAATCTCGCGCAGGCTGCCGGTGCGGCTGCTGGTCTGGGGTGCAGTGCTTTCCGACTGCGGGATTTACCTGTGCATGATGACGATGCACAATGCGCCGTCCGTGCGGTATGCCACATTCAGCTCAAACTTCATGACGCTGTTTCTCCAAGTTTGCTTGAACACACTGGCTGCACGAGCCTGCCCCCCCAAGATCGAAGGCACGGTCTACGGGCTGATGCAGGCCGCGCTTGCGCTCAGCAACATTCTGTGCGACAAGTTCGGCAGCACGCTCTATGACTACTTCGGTCCGGCAGGCGGCCACTCTATTACCCACGGCTGGTTCTGCGCCCTCGGCTTCGGCCTCGGCTTCACGGCACTGGCGGTCTTCTTTATCCCGTTCCTGCCGGCGTGGACCAAAAGCGCCGTTCCGCTGGCTAAGTCCGAGCCGGAGGCCGCCTAAAGCTCGCCGCGTAAAACTCTTTGGAAATACGGGAATGTTTTTGGCGCAATCGTGGTATAATAAACTATCTCAACATAGAAGGAGGATTTTATATTGGATCATAGTTTACAGGGCGGTGGCGAAGGTTAGTCTTTTTAACCTTCGGGGCGGCTTATAACCTACGGGTGTATTTCACCTGCGGGTCATGACTGGCTACCTTTGCCACCAGCCCAACCCAGAAGTCTCGTTTCGTCGTGTTCGGCCTTCGGGCCGCATTCTTCAGAACTAGCAGAAGCAGCGAGGTGTTTCGCAGATCAACCGCAAGGAAGACTGCGTACAGCCTCGCTGCTTCTTTTTCAAATCAAGCGATTATTTCTTCAAAGCAAGCGATCAGAAGCCACGGGTTAGACACCCGAGGCTGAGAAGCGCCCCGCGTCGCGGCGACACCAGAAAGAACAAGAAGGCCGAAATTGTTCCGTATTCCGTCGCCTCGACGGTGGGAACTTTCCAGCCTCGGGTTTCTAACCCGTGGCAGAACCACGCGGCCTCAGTTCCATTCCGCCTATGTTCCAAGACTACCTTTCCCGCTGGCAGTTGACACCCGACGGCGAGCCGATCCTCACGTCCACCAGCCATCTTCTGCCGGTTGTCTTCAACAGTTTCCCGGCGATGCTCAAGGTTGCGCTTGTGCCGGAAGAAAAATCCGGTGGCGCTGTGATGCACTGGTGGGATGGAGAGGGTGCAGCAAAGGTGCTGGCGCTTGAAGGGGACGCCGTGCTTTTAGAGCGGGCGATGGAAGCTGTGTCACTCGCGGAGATGGCCCGCAATGGCCGCGACGACGAAGCCTGCAAAATTATCTGCGCGGCTGTCGCTGCACTTCATGCGCCGCGAAACTCCCCTGCCCCGGCGGTGGTTTCTTTGACACGCTGGTTTCGGGACCTCGCGCCTGCCGCGAAGCTGTACGGCGGCATCCTGACGCTCTGCGCGGAAACGGCGCGGGAACTGCTGGCGCATCCGCAGGACGAGACGGTTCTGCACGGCGACATTCACCACGGCAACATTCTGGATTTCGGAAAGCGTGGCTGGCTGGCGATTGACCCCAAAGGTCTTTACGGCGAGCGTGGATTTGACTACGCCAACTTACTCTGTAATCCCGACGGCGAGACGGCGATCGTTCCTGGCAGGCTGGCCCGCCGGGCGGATGTTGTCGCACAAGCGGCAAACTTAGACCGGCGGCGTCTTCTGCAATGGGTGCTGGCGTGGGCGGGCCTCTCTGCGACGTGGCTGGTTCAAGACGGCGAAGCGCCGGACCAGGCACTCACGGTCGCGGCTCAAGCGGCGGCAGAGCTTGGCATTTAGTGATTTGACAACGCCCCGCCCATGCCGTACAATAGTGTATGGCCTATTCCACGTTTCTTTGCCCGATTGACGAGTTTCAGATCGCGTACACCGTCATCTGCGGCCAGACCTTCCGGTGGCGGCTGGACAAAGCGGGCTGGTGGGCCTGCCTGCTGCCGGTGACCGACCCCGAGACCGGCGCGACTACCCAGCAGTTGGTGCGGCTCTGGCAGGACGACGACGCGGTCTACTATGAGACCAGCCCAAAGGCGCGTGATCTCGGGCTGGTGCGGGACTATTTTCGTTTGGATGTAGACCTGCCGGCCCTGGCCCGGAGGTTTATCGAAGCCGACTACCATATCCGGCCCGCGATGGCCGAGTTTGCCGGCCTGCGCGTTATTCGCCAGGACCCGGTTGAGTGCCTGTTTTCGTTTCTCTGCACCTCGGCGTCTCCGTTGTACCGCATTCGCCGGACCATTGCCGCCCTGTGCCGTGAGTACGGCGACTTGTACCCCGGCGAAGTGGCCGGGCTGACCCACAATGCGTTCCCACCCGTGAACCGTTTGGCGGAAGCGTCTCTTCCCTACTTGACCAAGCTCGGCCTGGGCTACCGCGCCGCCTATGTCAAGGAAACCGCCCAAGCGGTGATGGAACACGGCGGTGCGTCCTGGCTGCACGGCCTGCGCCGCCGCCCGTATGCCGAAGCCAAAACCGCGCTGATGGCCCTGCCCGGTGTCGGGGCAAAAATCGCCGACTGCGTTTGTTTATTTTCCCTGGACAAAGACGAAGCCGTTCCCGTAGACACGCATATCCGGCAGATTGTCCAGCGCACCTACTTTGCAGATGACGAGCCGTATGCGCCAGCGTCAAAAACTCTCACCAGGAACACTTATACGAAAATCGCAAGCGATGTCCGCGCCCGCTTCGGTCCGATGGCCGGCTGGGCACAGCAATACTTGTTCTTCCATGACCTCTACGAGAAAGGGGCCTGGGAAAGCTATACCGCGCTGTACCAGCCGCTTGTCGAGCCGATCCGTCCCTTGAAGAAGTGAGGCTGTATGTCCATGCCCACCGCTCTGCCTGCGGGAACCGTTACATTCCTGTTCACCGACATTGTAGGCAGCACCAAGCTGTGGGAACAGAATCCCGCTACGATGCGCTCTGCCCTGGCACGCCACGACATTCTCCTTCGCGATGCCATTGAGACCAACGGTGGGTATGTCTTCAAGACCGTCGGCGATGCCTTCTGCGCTGCCTTCCCTGCTGCGCCCCAAGCACTCGCCGCTGCACTCGCCTCGCAGGTCGCCCTAGTCGCCGAGCCATGGGAAACTTCAGCGCCGCTCCAGGTGCGGATGGGCCTGCACACGGGAAGCGCCGAGGAGCGTGAGGGTGACTACTTCGGGCCACCCCTGAACCGGGCCGCGCGGCTCATGGCGGCGGGCCACGGGGGTCAGCTTCTCCTCTCTGCCGCAACCCAGGAACTCGCCTGCGATGCCCTGCCCGCCTCGGCCTCCCTGCTGAACCTGGGTTCGCACCGATTGAAAGATTTGGGACGGCCTGAGACCGTGTTCCAGTTCCTGCACCCGTCCCTGCCCGCCGACTTCCCACCTCTCAAATCCCTGGACAACCCCAGCCTGCCCAACAATCTGCCCCAGCAGGTGACGAGTTTCATCGGCAGAGCGGCGCAGGTGGCCGAAGTCAAAGCGCTGCTGGCGAAAACGCGCCTGCTGACACTGACGGGGGCAGGCGGCAGCGGCAAGACGCGGCTGTCCCTGCAAGTGGCCGCCGACCTGCTGGACGGCGAGGGCGACGGCGTCTGGCTCGTCGAACTGGCGGGCCTGTCTGACCACGCCCTGGTGCCGCGAGCCGCCGCCACGGTGCTGGGCGTCCAGGAGCAAGCGGGGAAAACCGTCCAGCAGTCACTGGTCGAATGGCTGAAGCCCAAGCGTCTGCTGCTGGTTCTGGACAATTGCGAGCACCTGGTTGCCGCCTGTGCGTCGCTTGCCGCCGACATTCTGCGAAACTGCCCTGATGTCCACATTTTGGCCTCCTCACGGGAGCCGCTTGGTGTGGCGGGCGAGCAGACCTACCGCGTCCCCACGCTGTCGCTGCCCAACCCGAAGCAGGCGCAGACGGCGGAAGGCCTGTCTCAGTACGAAGCGGTGCGGCTGTTCATCGAGCGGGCACAAGCCGTGCAGCCGTCCTTCTCCGTGACGGATGTCAACGCCCCCGCCGTGGCGCAGGTGTGCTGGCGTTTGGACGGCATCCCGCTCGCCATCGAACTGGCGGCGGCGCGGGTGCGGTCACTGTCGGCGGAGGAAATCAGCCGCTACATGGACCAGCGATTTCGCTTGCTGACGGGCGGGTCACGGGACAGGCTGCCGCGCCAGCAGACGCTGCGGGCGCTGATTGACTGGAGCTACGACCTCTTGACGGAGGCGGAAAAAGCGCTGCTCTGCCGCCTGTCCGTGTTCGCGGGCGGGTGGACATTTTCGGCGGCGAAGGTGGTGTGTGCAGGCAACGACGTAGAAGACTTTGAGGTTTTAGACCTGCTGACGGCGCTTGTGGACAAAAGCCTGGTGGCGACGGAGAGTGTGGGTGACGGGACGCGCTACCGTCTGCTGGAGACGGTGCGCCAGTACGCGGAGGAGCGGCTGGCGGAGCGAGGGGAGACCGAGGCCGTGCAGGACGCCCATCTGTCCTGGTGTGTGGCGCTGGCGGGAGAAGCCGACCAGCACGGACGCGGACCTGATGAGGGAGCGTGGCTGTCGCGTTTAGAGATGGAGAACGACAACCTGCGTGCGGGCCTGTCCTGGGGCTTTTCCCCCGAGGAGAGCTTTCTGGAAGGGCGGTCAAACAAAGACGACCCCCGTTTTGCGAACAAAGACGGCCTCCGTCTTGCGGCGTCGCTGTGGCGGTTTTGGGCGAGTCGCGGTTATCTATCGGAGGGCCGTCGCTGGCTGGACCTGGCGCGGACGCGGGCGGGTGCATCAGGAAAGAAGTCATCGGCGGCACAGGCCATGGCGCTCGCGGGAGCAGGCTACCTGGCTCAGAACCAGGGCGACTTCGCGGAAGCGCAAGCCTTGGGCGAGGAGAGCCTGATCCTCTTTCGACAACTAGGGGACCAGCGCGGATGCGGGACGGCGCTCAGGGTCCTGGCAATGCTGGCTCATGCCCAGGACGACTTTGCGGAGGCACAGGCATTGTACAAGGAGAGCTTGACCCTTGCACGACAAGCGGGGCCTCAGTGGGCCATTGCCCACACGCTCTGCAACCTGGGGGAGGTGACCCTGTACCTGGACGATTACGCGGAGGCACGTGCCCTGTGCGAGGAGAGCTTGACCCTCTTTCGACAGGCGGGGAACCTGGAAGGCATTGCCTACCCGCTCAGGAGCCTGGCACGGATGGCTCATGCCCAGGGCGGCATTGCGGAGGCGCAAACCTTGTACAAAGAGAGCTTGACCCTTCTTCGACAAGTGGGGGACCGGCTCAGTGCTTCCATGGTGTTAGGCCACTTGGGGGCTTTGGCTCATCGGCAAAACCAAATGGAACGTTCGGTGCGGCTCCTCGAAGCCGACTCTGCCCTGCGCGAGAGCATCGGTGCCGGTCTTTTCGCCGTAAACCCGGCGGAGATGAACGCGATTCTGGCTTTGGCGGCTGAGGCGCTGGGCAGGGAAGCCTTCGCCGCCGCCAGAGACGCGGGGCGGGCGATGACGCTCGAGGAAGCAGTGGAATATGCGCTGGCTGATCCATCCGCTGAAGAAGTAATCAAAGAAGTATGAAGCTTATGAGCCGATTGTGGACTGTACTTGGCGCGTGCTGCTTGACGGCTTTGACTGTTCCCGCATGGGCTGGGCCGCCGTACTTGACGGACGATCCTGAGCCGGTTGCTTTGCATCACTGGGAAGCGTACACGTTTTATACCCGTGACCGGACCCGCAGCACAAATACGGTCAGCGGCCCGGCGCTGGAAGTCAACAACGGCATTGCGCCCAATACTCAGCTTCATCTGATTGTTCCAGACGGTTATTTTTCGGCGGGCGGCACCAGTGCCAGGGGCTTGGGCGATATAGAAGCAGGGGTCAAGTACCGCTTTATCAGCCAGACGAAGTCGCGGCCTGAGATCGGTCTCTTTCCGCAGCTGGAGCTGCCGGCCGGCGACCAGTCTAAGGGCCTCGGCAACGGGCGCAACTGGGTCAAGCTTCCCATTTGGGTGCAGAAAGATTTCGGTCCGTGGACCACTTATGGCGGGGGCGGCTATGCCTACAATCCTGCGCCGGGGCAGCGCGATTACGGCTACGGCGGCCTGCTGGTCCAGCGCACTCTCAGCCCACGCCTGACACTTGGCGGCGAGGTTTTCTTTCAGGGGGCGCAGGCGGACAGCCCGCAGACAGAGCCGGCAGGAGCAGGAAGCGCCTCATCATCCGGCATTGCCGTGGTCGGGGCACGCGCCTCGTCCCTTTGGAACTTCGGCGGCTCTTACAGCTTTACGCCCGACTTGAGCCTGCTGTTCAGCGCAGGCCATTCGTTTCAAGGCGACGGCAGCGCGGTGGCTTATCTCGGCCTCTACCGCACCTGGGGGCCGGGTTCACCATGACCGCAGGCGCTTAGCTTAGAAGTCCACGAGGTTACACTCCGGCGGCTAACGAGCAACCGTGGAAAAGTAGTGGGCGAAGAAGGCAGGTACATCCACAGACGCGGCGATTTGGTGGGGATGGTTTGGAGCTGGCCCGGCGGTGTGCCGGTCGCTCCAATCTAAGTATGTTTGGCCGGTACGCGCAGGGCTGGTCAGCTCGACGGCAACTTGGTGTGACTCCGTGGTACACAAAGACGGCTCAAAAAGGAGCGCGGCGGCAAGCGGATCGTGGAACGTGATTTCCGGCACATCTTGGAACCAGACTTCGGCAAAAGCGGCCACGGGGGCAAGCGGGCCGCCGGCCTCGGCAAAGCGGCGGCACTCGGCGGCGGGCATCCGGCATTGCTGGGTGACGTCAATGCCGACCGCCGTGAGGCGCGGCACGGGCGCGGCAAAGACCATCGCGGCGGCATGAGGATCGCACCGGATGTTCCACTCGAGCTGAGGCCGATCAAAGTACCAGCCGCCCATCAGCACCAGCTCTTTGAGAAGCGAGGGAATGCTGGGGTCAAGCGCGAACAGCAGGGCAAGATTGGTCAGCGGCCCAATCGCCAGCAGCGTGATTTCGCCGGGCCGAGCATGGATGGTCCCGCGCAGGAAGTCAATCGCTGTGTTCGGCGCAAACTCCCGGTGCGGCCAGTCTCCCGATGCCAAAGCTGCCGACTGCGGGGCGTGGGGCTGGCGCTGCTCCGCCAGCAGAGGCGCGGACGTGCCGGCATGGATGGGAATGTCTTCGCGTCCCCCAGCTTGGCAAACGGCATCGGCCAGCATCGCGCGTTTCTGCGGCTCACCGCTGACCGTGGTGATGCCGACCAGCTCGCAGCGCGGCTGACGCAGCAGATAAGCCAGCGCCAGCGCGTCATCAATGTCCGAGCCGATATCGGTGTCCAACAAGACTGGGGTAGAAGGGTTTTGCTGTGTCATAATCAATGTGCTATAATACCCCCATGACACCGTTAGTTCTCCATAACACGCTCTCGCGCACCAAAGAAGTCTTCACGCCTGCCGACGGGAAAACGGCGCGGATGTACTGCTGCGGCCCGACTGTTTACAATTACGCCCATATCGGCAACTTGCGGACATATATCTTTGAGGACCTGCTTCATAGAGCCATTCAAATGCACGGCTGGGACATCGAGCATGTGATGAACATTACCGATGTCGGCCATATGACATCGGACTCCGATGCCGGCGAAGACAAAATGGCGAAAGCCGCCGAGCGCGAGCAGAAATCGCCCTGGGAGATCGCCAAGTTCTATGAATCCGCGTTCTTTGCCGACTCCGCCAAGCTGAACATTATTCGGCCCGGCGTCGCCCCCCGCGCTACGGACCATATCGCCGAGATGATCGCGCTGATCGAGCGGCTTCAAGCCCAGGGCTTTACCTACGAAACCACCGAAGGCGTCTACTTCGACACCGCCAAAAACGCCGATTACGGCAAGCTGGCCGGCCTCAACTTGGGCGCACAGCTTGCCGGCGCACGGGAAGAAGTCAACATTGACGCCGGCAAGCGCCATCCCGCAGACTTCATTTTGTGGTTCACCAACAAACCCGCCCATATTATGAAATGGCCGTCGCCGTGGGGCGAGGGCTACCCCGGCTGGCATATCGAGTGCTCGGCGATGAGCATGAAGTATCTGGGCCAGACTTTGGACATCCACTGCGGCGGCATTGACCATATTCCGGTGCATCACACCAACGAAATCGCTCAAAGCGAGTGCGCGACCGATCATCAGTTTGCCCGGTTCTGGGTGCATGGCGCGTTTTTAAACGTCGTAGACCCAAACGAGAAAAAGGGCGAAAAGATGTCCAAGTCCGGCGACAATTTCCTGACTGTGCAGCGCGTCATTGACAAAGGCTTTGATCCGCTAGCGTACCGTTACCTGTGTCTGACCGCGCATTACCGCTCAGAGCTGGCGTTCAACGTCGTAACCTGGGAGTCGCTTCATGCCGCGACCAAAGCATTAGGAAAGATTTACGAGCTGAAGTCACGCATCGGCGAAGACGATAGGTTGTCGGAGAGAGAATATCAAGCGGCGCGGCAGACGGTCTTTGACGCCATCTCCGATGACCTGAACCTGCCCCGCGCCGTCGCCGCCCTGCATGAAGCCAAATCGTATCGGTTGTGGCGCGAGTTCGACAGCGTGCTGGGGCTGGACATTGAAACGCGCTCCCGTGATGCTGTCCCGACCGCCGCCGAAGCCGAGGACACGCTGCCAGCCGAGATACTCTCGCTTAAAGCGCAGCGCGACGACGCCCGCAAGTCCAAAGACTTCGCCCGCTCCGACGCCCTGCGCTCCGAAATCGAAAGCTTCGGCTACACCGTCGGCGACTCGCCCCTCGGCACTGTCGTCAAGAAGAACTTATTGTGACTATTCAAGAGTATGCCGCTTCCGCGATTGAAAAGTCCGTTGAAGAATTAATCGCGGCGGTGAAACTCCTGCCGGAAGACCAATGGGTATGGAAACCGCTGGACAAGGGCCGGACGGCATTGGATCAGCTTGCTGAGTGTGCGGCGACTAATGCGCTGACAGCCAAAGTGGTGAAGGCTGTTTTCTGGCAGGAAAGCATGATGCCGGACTACTGGCAGACAATCACTGATGTGGATACAGGCAACGCTATCACTGTCCTGCGCGAAGCCACAGCAAGCCTTGTTGAAGCAATCCAAACAACGACCGACGCCAATTTAACAGTGGAAATTAAGCTTCACCATGAGACGGTGCCACTGGCACAGCTCTTCTTGATGCCGCTGTGGAATATGTCGTACCACGAGGGCCAGATTACCTACATCGAAACTTTGCTGTAACTAAAAGAGCCGCTGGCAAACGCCAGCGGCCCTTTTCTTGACAAAAAAGTTAATACGCGCCGTGTCCGGTGAGCACAGCGGGGATCGTCCGCAACAGAAGCGACA
>CAXSZN010000057.1:0-30460 GCA_964241935.1 uncultured Armatimonadales bacterium | reverse complement strand
CCGGCGATGCTGGCAGGAGCCGCCGCCAGCGTGAAGTTCACCGGCTGAAGCGTCGCATTTGATTGGACTGTGATTGTTGTGATCGGCGCATCCGGTGCGGTTGCCGGCGTGTATTCCTGCAAGCCCTGGCTGTTGACCGGCCCGGTCGCGGTGGCCGTGTAGGTTGTGACGGGGACCGAGGCTAGGAAGTAATTCTCCGTCGCATTGCTTGAAACCGAGCCGTTGGCGGTGGTGATTGTCCGGGTAACCGAGTTGTCCTGCGACAGGAACTTCACTGTTGCGCCGGTGATCAAGTTCCCGGCAGTGTCATGGACTGCGCCGGCGATGTTGCCGGGCGGCAGCGGCGCGATGGTCAGCGCCGCTCCAACGACATTGGTATCCCCTTCCACAGTAAACGAGATGCCTGGGTTTGTGACTGCACGTGAGTAGCCGGCTTTATAAGCGACCAGCGTGTAGACTCCCGGTTCGACGCCGACAATCGTGAAAATGCCGCTGCTATTGGTGTTGGCACTGAACGTCACCCGTGTCGGCGGCGCAGTGCCGGAAAGCGGCACAAGATAGACCGTCGCTTGCGGCACACCCTGCCCGGCTCCGGTTCCGGTTCCAGCCGTTTGCGTAATCAGGCCGCTGACACTGCCGGTTCGCAGATAAGTCAGGATGTTATGCAGAATGTTCGACCGCGTGTTGCGCGGTGCCGCCGGTGCGACGGAGAACGGGAAAGCGGAGTCCGCCCCTTCCGGCGCAAAGGTGTCGTTGCTCAGACCTTCCAGGCCGAACGCGCCGTAGACGACGCGGCTGCCCGTGCCGCCGTTCGGCAGAGCGCCCGCCGTAGCCCCCATTGCGGGCAGCCCGTAAGGATCGTCATGGATGACCATGGCTGCCGGCCCGGTCGCCGCGCCGTAGCTCATGACGGCTTGAGCGCCGTTGGTGGGAGTGATGGTATCAATCTGCCCGAGCAGGTTCGCCCCGCTCGGCAGGGTCAGCGAAGACAGACGCTGATCCAGCGATCCGTCCGACTGCCCTGTGGACCCCAGGACCATGTTGGTCTGATAGGGATAAACAGAGCCAGGCCCAACTTGGTAGCTGTTGAAGAAGCCGCCGGCGTAGCTGCCGACGATCTCGGGATAGTTGCCGGCGATCAGACCGTCGTACCCCGGATTGCCGGTAATGCGGTTGGCCGTGCTGACCAGCGTGTCTGAGCCGCCGTTCGGTGAAGCCAGCGCAGCATTCAGCACGTCCGACAGGAAGCTGCCTGCACCGGCGCTGTTGCCGGTCAGGGCCAGCGCCGAGCCGACATCCTGGCCGCTGAGGAACAGCCGGCCGCCAGCCTGCACATAGTTCCGCAGGATGGTCTGCGTGCTCTGGCGGTCCGGCTGCCCCGGCACATTGAACGAGCCTGGATCATCGAGTGAACCGGGGTCGGTCAGCAGGTCGCCCGTATACGGCGCGACCCACACAATGCACCGGTGGGCATCCAGCACAGTCGCCGCCGGAACAGCCTGGTATGCGGCTGCGCCCTGCAGGTCCACAACGGCCGGCTCTGCCACTTTGGTAGGCAGGTACGAGTTCAGCGTCTGCTGCGGCACCGGGCCGCGTGCCAGAATGCGCCAAATGCTGTATTTCTGCGAGTTGTCATATGCGACGCCATCTACCGTGCTGCCCTGATTGCTGGCGCTGGTAAAATCATCACTGTACGAGCCGACGCCGAGACCGTTCAGGTAGCGCCAGTTCGTGTAGGGGAACTCAGGTGCAACACCCGCACCGAACTTTTGCAGGTACGGTCCGAACTGCCACTGGGCCACGGTGCCGTTCAGGAAAGTCGGGTAGCCGGCAAACACCGTGTCCGGCAGGATGTTAACATCCACGTCGGTGTAGTAGGACTCCGCGCCGTAAAGCTTGGGAATCAGGTTCAAGTTGCCGTTGGAGCCGTTGAAGGTCGTTCCTGCAAACTTCTGGCCCAGCGCGTAATCGCTGACGACAAGCACATCGTTGTTGCCGTTGCCGATGGACAGGTTCGTGCTGAAGCCGCCGACGTTGTCGTAGATGCGCCAGTTGACACTGTTGCCCTGGTACGGCGAGGTGTTGACGGGCAGGGTCGGAAAGACCGCTTTATCGTAAGCGACAACATCCAGGTAGAAGTCACTGCCGGAAAGCGGCGTCGGCCAAGTCGCGGTGTACAGAACGCCGCCCTTGTTGTCTTGATTGGCGACTTTGGTCAAGTGCAGCCATTCGGAGCGTGCCGGGTTAGCCGCGCCGCTGAATGCCTGTTGGTCGTCCACGCCGGCCAGGTAGTACGGCGTGCCGTAGTCGGTCAGCACCGAGTCCGGCCCGGCATACTGCGCGTTCAGGAACTGGCATTCGTACTCTGGCCCCCAGGGAATGAACAGGTTCGGATCATCGCCGGGGAACTGAAACTGAACCGGCGGGGTCTGGCGAGCATCGGTCCCGGTCAAGGTGTTGTTGCCGCCGCCGGTTTTGCCGATGTAGATATGGCTCTGCGTTCCGCCCCAGAAACCGCCCAGCGCTCCGCGCGGGAACTCGTACTGGAAAACGCCGTAAGTCGGCCAGGTATCTAAAATGGGAGCAAAGAAATCCGGGACGCCGGGACCGTCAATACTCAGATACTGGTTGGACGAGAAGCTCGACAAGTCGCTCGTGGGCCGGTTGTTTTGGAAGCCGTAAGTTTGGTCTCGCGCAAAGACTTTGTGCTCCATCCCCTGCGAGTCCTGATACTTCGAGTCCGGATCCTTGATTTGCAGGTAAACATTGCTGTCGTCAATGCCCGCTTCGCGGTCGGACAGACGGACAGTCAGTGTGATTGCCTGGCCACCGGTGACAAGGCCAAACTTTGTCGGAGTCCCATTGACCGGATCGTTGGGATTGCCCGGCTGGACATGGACCGTCTCAGTCGAAGAAAAGCGCAGCAGGGTCGGCGGGTCTAAATTGAGGACCTGCGAAATGAGGACGCCGGCATACGCCGCACCGACAGTGTAGCTTTGGGTCGCCTGTCCGGGCGGCAGAGAAATCGCCGTCTCAGACGGAATTCCAGTAGTTGGGTCGTTGTAGCTCACTGAGCGGTTCGACGAGTAAGCAATGCTGAAGATGGACCGGAACGGTGACCAAGTCGGATACACATCATCGTAGGCATTTGCCGTAGACGGGGCATTTTGTTCCGTAACGACTTTGACTGCCCCGTTCGAGCCGGATGCTTCCGGCGTAATGCTCTGCTGCACAATCGCCGTGACCTGATAGAAATACTCGTTGTCCGAGTTGACGTTTGGGTCGGTATAAGTGGTTCCCGTGATGCCGGAAGCATACGGAACATTACCTTCCAGGCCGGAGCCACCGTTATTCGGCTGGTTCTCGCTTATGGGATATGTACTCGTCGAAGTCCTGTTTGGGGACCGGTAAACATTATAGGAAACCGCACCCGGCACGGCGGCCCAGTTCAGCGTGATTTGTGGAGTGCCGTTGCTGTCGACGCCATACGCGTTGAGGTATGCTGGCGCACCCGGCTGGGCAGTGCCGAAGTAACCGCCGAAGCCGCTGTAGGCGGCGGAGCTAGCAGGATTGGGTCCATTCGAAAGACCTGCAATGTTGGAATCCACTTCAATCCCATTGACCAGTGGCTCGTCCGTGCTGCCATTAGCTTTGGAGAAAGTAATTTGTATCCGCCCTTGTGCTGTTGGAGTAGTGTTGTTAGTTGCGAACGGTAAATAACCGGTTGCAGCGATGCTAGGAATGGTCAAAACATAGGCTTTGTTCTGGCCGCCGGCGAGCTGCGCGATGTCTACTGTACTAGAGTATTGTCTGCCTTGATTCTGCGGACCAAGAATACTGACGTTGAAAACACGCTTGTTCGCAACGGCATCCGTGGGATCGGCGAAGTGCAGTTTGATCGTATAGGCCTCGCCGGGCGTCAGGTTCGGAATGGTGTAAGTGAACTGGTCGGCAGGAGCCGTGCCGACTGCCGCGCCGCCGATGCGGAACGTGGAATACAATCCATTAGGCGCAGTCGGATCGCCTGTCGTATCAACCGCCGCCGTGTTGGTGCCAACCGCTCCGCCGGTGAAGAACGGAAAGCCGTTTGGCTCCGTGTCGCCTGCGTAGGGAAAATAACCGTTGCTGCCGGCTGCGATTTGATACAAAGCCGTGCCGGACGGTACAGGCGAAGTCGCGGCTTCATACGAGCGGCCGGTTTCGCCCTGCGAGTTGACTCCGCGCACGGTCTGCAAGTAATAGATGTCGTGAGGCTGGCCCTGCGCCGTACCGCGTGCAAAAGCCAGGTACTCAAACCCAATGCCGGTGTTGGTGTATCGGTTCGGGTTGACGTAGCTCCAGGCCGGACCATAGTCGTCGGTCCCCGCCTGGGTGATGCGCCCGTGAACAGAACGAAGCGAGGCGGGAGGCGTACCAAAGGCGGACGCGGCTGAGCTGGTCGTGCCGGTACCGCCCGACAGCAGGAACAAGCTGCGGTTCGAGGCAGCCGTAGTGCCCGACGCAGCCGAGGTGATGGACTGGGACGTGTTCGGGTCCGAGCTGAAGGCATTGCTGGGCGCGGTCTGCGGGTCTACTTGGCTGGCTGTGGACGCGAACGCCAAATACTGGCCGTCATTGGAATACGCCGGGTCAATATCGTCCGCCGGGCCGTCGGTCAGCTTCGCCGGCAGGGAAGTGTTATTGGCATCAAAGCCACCGGTCGTCAAATTCAAAAAGTACAGGTGGTTGTGTCCGGCATTGGTGCCGGTCGTGCTGTGAGCGGAAAAGACAATCAAGTTAGCGTTGGTCGGCGAGATGGTCGGCCGCTGGACCTGATCAAACCCTGTTCCGATGACGTTGGTGGGCGATGTGACAAAAGCAGGATCGGAAATGTTGCTGGGAGCAGCAGCGGCGACTACCGCCGGAAACGAAAACACAATGGCGTAAAGGTTCTGGACGCTAGGCGTCTGAGCATCGGAAGTGAACGCAATTTCCGAGTTGTTGGACGAGTTCAGCGCGGGGAAAAACTCGCCGCCCCCAGAGGGTCCGGTGGAAGTCGTGATTTGGTAAGCCTCGCCGCCGTTGATAGAAATCGCCCACAGGTGATAACGTCCGTCTGGGGCAATCGCCCCGGCCACCGTGCGGTTGGACGAATAGATTAAAAACGTCTCGTCCTGGGACCAGACGGGGGTCAGGTTTGTCGGCAGCAGGGAGGGAGCATATAGCGGCGGGTTCTGCGGGTTGTTTCCAATCACACCGCCGCCGTTGTCAAAGCCGACCAGCGGGCGAAAGGCCGGGGGCGGATTGAATACATCATAGGTCTGAACACCGCCGGTGACTGGGGTCGTGCTGGCCGTGGCAACTCGGCTGACCAGAGCGCCGGAGTGAAGCATCTGCCGGGGCAGCAAAGTCCGCCCGTTGGGGCCATGACTGGAGGCGGTCGCGGCGCGGAGGTCGGCCAGCCGAAGCTGGGCGGCCAGAGCAAGGACCGCGCCGGTCCCGCTCGTCCCTGCGGATCTCATTCCCGCCAGTGATGCCGTCGCCGTCAGCCCGGCTAGCACAAACGCCGCCGCCGCCCAGGCGAAGAAGACGCGGACGCGCGGCGAGAAGAAAGACGCCTGCAAGGCGCGGGAAACAAGGCGCAGGGCGCTGGAAACGGAAGGGCGCGAAGCGCTGAAAGAAGTGCGTTCTGTGTTCAAGACGGATACAACCTCCCTGGTTGTGTGCAAGCCGGCCTAGTCATGTGCCGGGCAAGTGCGGTGCCGGTGGAAACAGCCCCCAGCTCAAGCGGGCGGACACCTGAAACGGATAAAAAGACACCAAAATAGGACATAAGAGCCGCGCGGATGGTTGTCAGTCGCACGCCATGGTTCAATGCTGATCGGTATAGGGGGGATAAAGGCGGCGGCGGGTCATGTCGCCCGCCGCTCGTTTGCTGTTCGAGCGAGTTGTGATCTAAAAGCTTGTCATCAAAAGCTGGACTGGCTTATTATAACACAGGTCAAGTATTTGTGCAAGCAGTTTTTTGATGAAAACAGCCTGCGCTGAAAACTTCATCCTGCCGAAAGGCGCAAGCGGCTGTCGCGGACGAAAATCAGCGCCAGCGCGGTGCCCAAAGAAACCAGGCAGGACGCCGCCACAAACGGCGCAATGTGCCCCAGCCCGCTGTAAATGTAGCCGCTGACCGACGCTCCCAGCAGCATTCCCAGACCCTGCGCCGTGGAAACGGCGGCGAACACTGTGCCGCGCTGCCGCTCCCCGCCAAGCTCCGTCAGCAGCGCCAGCCACGCCGGAAATGCCAGCACGAAGCCGACCCCAAGCACGCCCGCCGCGACCATGAAGCCGGCAATCCCCGTATGGAGATGATGCAGAATCGGGATGCCCCAGAGGCCCACCGTACACAGCGTAAACCCGAGGCGAACGCACCGCGTCTTGCCCCAAGTGTCCGCCAGATGCCCCGCCGGCACCGCCACCAGCGCAATCGCCAGCGCCGGCCCCAGCACCAGCAGGCCAAACCGCGTTTCTGTCATGCCGTACTCGTCTAAAGCGAACTTCTTGACCAAAAGCGCGATGCAGCCGATCCCAAGAAACGTCACAAACGCCAGCGCGAGAAACTGCGGCACGGTCTTCAGCGCCGCCAGAAACCCTTCCCAGGTCATTGTCTCGTCGGAAGCCTGGTCCGGGTGCGTGTCCACAGGCCGCACCTTGCCGCGCACCGCCAGCGCCGCCAGCACCGCGATCCCAAACAAGACCGATGTCAGAATAAACGACGGGTAGTAATACTCCGGGTGAAAATCATAATGCGGCACCGGGGGGATAATAACGGCGGGCGGCAGCGGGACCGAGTGCGGATGCAGGCCATGACGCAGATGCGGCCCAATCCTATGCACCCGTGCCTGAAAGCGGGCATTGAAGCGGCTGAACTGGTCGGCAAGCGTCGCCTGCTTGGCAAAGATCGGCCCGAAGTTGTCGTCCACAAACCCGCCGACCAGAAACGAAAACGCGATGCCGATCATATACACGACGTTCAGCGCACCCATCGCCGCGCCGCGCTTCTTTTCCGCCACCACATCCCCGACATATGCATACAGCGACGGCCACAGCGCCGCCTGCCCCAGCCCGTCGAGCGCCCGCAGGAACCCAAATGTCAGCAGCGTAATCACCGCCGTTGCCGCTAAATAGTCGTAGTGGATCGTGATGAAGAACAAAGGCGTGAAGACCGTCACCATCGCTCCGCCCAGCATCAGCGGCCTGCGCCCGATCTTGTCCGCCAGCACCCCAAGCGGCGACTTGAACAAAACTTCGCTGATAAAGAAGGGGATCATCAGCAGGCTGTAAGTCCCCGTCGGGATATGCAGGCCCTTTGTGAAGTAAATCGGCAGCGCCGAGTTGTTGAGGATCGAGATGCCAAGCTCCGCGCAGGCCGCAATCAGAATAACCGGCATCACCGCCGCCAGCCACCCGCCTGACTTCGCGGCGGCAGACGAGGGCGCGTCGTCTCGTGGCGCAGGTTGTGACAGCGGCTGGCTCATAAGTGTTGTTATTGTACCACGTCAAAAGGAAGAGTGCAAAGGCATCAAGAAACGAACGCTCTGGTTTTCCGGGTGCGCCGTAAAGCCTAAAGACAGCTTAACGTGCAGATTTGCTGCGTTATCGTAACTGGTGTGGGAAGCAAGCTGATAACAGCCGAGTTCTTTGGCCCGCTGGATTGCCCATTCTTGCAGGCGCGTCCCAATCCCCTGCCCGCGCCGCTCCTCACGCACCGCAAACGCATGGATTTTTGCTTCCGTTAGTAGAACGCCGTCAAGAGCAAGCGGCAGGCAATTCTCTTCGGGGCCGATTGGCTGAACACCGAAGCGCAGAAACCCCACGACTTGATTGTCCTGCAACGCAACGCACAGAAAGCAGGGCAGATGCCGCGAATACTCGCCCAGCACAAACGGCGACTGGCCTGGGGCAGTTTGCTCCAAGCACTGCACGAACTCGTTCCATCGCGGATTTGTTTGCTCCCATTCTTGGAGAATGAACGGCTTTGTGTTTTGTGGTTCGGTCAATGAAGTTTATTTTCCTAGAAACTGGGTGATGCGGCGCTCAATTTCTGCAATTTCCGGGTCAAGAAAAGGCACCATGTCCTGCCTGTCCCAATCCTCCCAGCAGGTCATATACGGGAAGCGGCTTGTCGGCCCATACGGAGCGCGGGGGACGCGGTACTCGCCGGGCGCGGGGATGAAATGGGTCGTCGCAATTGCGATCTTCCGGCCCTCGGGTATCTCTACCATAATGCGAAATATCGGGTTACGCCCCTGCCCTTTGTTTACTTGCGACTTGATGCGGCAAATCTCGCCAAGCGAGCCGAGAGGCTGGCCATCACGGGCAAGTATGTTCCGGCTTTTGTCAAAGACGGAAGTGGCCCTGCCGACAAGACCGCGAAGCGAGCGCAGCAGCAAACTCCCAAACACCAGGCTGATAAGAACGGACGGCAAAATAAAAGCAGAAGAAACGAATATCATAGCACACAAGAGAAAGAGCATAGGCCACCAAGTCATCCACAGGTTCCGCAGGTCGCGCAGCGCGGGCGCTTTTGTCTGGGTGATTGTCAAAGTTTCAGGCGTTTCCGCGATCTCGACGAGAGTGAGGGGCTGATGCAGCGATGTTGTGCGGATTGTCATGTTCTTTTCTCTACATCAAAGCAGCACTTCGCGGCCTGTTTCGGCGAAAACATGAAAGCTGCGCGGTTATTGGTTGAACTCGATTTGACGTGCTTCTGCCTGCGTAATCGGTTTTTGCGCGGCATGACGAACATGGAGAATGCTGACCGTTGGGGCGTCTTCCTGCACCGTGAACAGAATGCGCCATGCGGCTCCTCGCGGTGTGCGGCGATAAAGAAACTGCCGCACTTCGCGCCGAAAACGCTGGTTCTCGCTGATGATCGCATGCCGACGCGGGTTTTGTGACAGCAATGCGATAGCACTCCGCAAGCCGTCATACCAGGCACGGCCTACCTCAGCTCCGGTCATGTCTGCAATGCGAACTAAATGTGCTTCAATGTCGCGCTAAGCATGGGGCAGGATGCGGAGGGCATAGGAAGCAGTATCAGCGTCTTCCTGGCTCATAGCTTCTCGTATCGGGTGGCAAAGCGGGCTGACAATTCGTCGGCAAACTCCGTGAACGGGCGACCTTTACCGGCTTCCAGTTCATCAAGTGCTTCATTGATTGCAGATTCTTCTTCCTGCTCGGCAAAAAGCGCCGCCAAATACTGAGCCGCCACTTGTTCGGCAGGCCGGCCCTGCGCTCCGGCATCCGCCCGCAGGGCTTCCAGCGTTTCTTGCGGCAAATCAATCGTGATCGTCATAATTCTTTCCTTCTGAAGTTACAGCAGCACTTCGCGGCCTGTTTCGGCGGACAAGTAAATTGCATCTAAGAGGCGCGTCACGGTCAGCGCTTGCTCACCGGGGACGAGAACGGGCGTGTCGTCTAGGAGAGACTGCACAAAAGAACGGATCTCGGCGTCGTGGGTGTGGACTTGGGGCAGAAAAACCGGGGACGTGTCGGTGAGGGTGCCGCTTTCCTCGCGGAACAGGCGCGTGTTGGCATCATTCGACATATCTACAAACGCGCCGCCTTCGGTTCCCATCAGCGTGGTCTGGAACTGGTCCTGGGCTATGTTGGCAGCGAATGAGGATTCGAGCGTCAAAGTCGCGCCGTTCTCGAAGCGCACGAAGCCGACGCCGAAGTCTTCTACGCTAAACTTCTTCGGGTCCCATTGGCCGCGCAGGCCGATGACGCCTTCGCGGTGGCCGAATTTGGCCTGCGTTTGGCCGGACACAGAAACCGGCTTTGGGAAGCCCATCAGCCAGAGCGACAAGTCCAAGACATGCGCCCCGATGTCTATTAGTGGCCCCCCACCCTGCTTGGCTTTGTCGGTAAAATGGCCGTGGCTGGGAATGCCCCGGCGGCGCAGGGCCTGAGCGCGGGCGTAGTAGATGTCGCCAAGCTTGCCGTCGCTGATAAAGCGCTTGACGGACTGTGCGCCGGGGCCGAAGCGCAGGTTGTACCCGACTTGAAGCTGCCTGCCTGCCGCCCGGCCTGCCGCGACCATTTCCATGCCTTCCGCGGCGTTCAAGGCCAGCGGCTTTTCGCACAAAACATGCTTGCCGGCGGCAAATGCGTCTAAAACCGGCTGCTTGTGCTGGAAGTTCGGGGTGCAGACCGAAACCGCGTCAATCTCGCCGAGCGCCAGCATTTCCCGGTAATCGGTGAACGCCAATGAAACATGGAACTTCTCAGCGGCCCTTCGCAGACGCTCTTCCCCGACATCACACACGGCGACTACCTGCACTTTGCCTTCGCCTTCAAGCGCCTTGAATGCCGGCAGATGCCGCGCCGCCGCGATATAGCCCGTGCCGATCACTCCAATTCCAATCGGTTTCGTCATGCCCCGCTTGTTCGCCATACCGCGCGGGAATTCCTGCCGACAACAAAAACGACGTTTCATGACAACGCACTACCTGTGCGGCTTATCAGGAAGGGGCAGAATTGTCTGGCGAGCTTTAGTTATGATTGTTGTCGCTTCCAAGCTGCAATTCATAGGCGTCTGCATTGCCATAGCCATACAGGCTGCCCTTAAACCATCCTTTTTCTGTACCAAGTGCCAGCATAATCTTAAGGTTTGTGATCTTATCTTGAAATTCAGGCTTGTAACTTTGATCTGTCTCTGCTGCCATATTTTTCTGTTCCAATATCAGCGCATCATTTAGGTAAGAAACTGCGTATTTGCCCAACACTTTGCCAAGCGTAAAAGCTGCGGCTCGCTGCTGTTCAGCAGACAGTTCATAACCTATACGAGTAACAAGAAAGTTTGTAGCAGGCACATCAATTTGACCCAAAGCTGTCAGGCTTGCTTGAGATGCAGGTAATGTCTCGTCTTCAAGATGATGCTTCAGCGAAGTGTAACGCAGGTGTTGCCAAATCACATCAGGAGCAAGCATTGTAGACCGCAAGTTTCCTACAACTCTGATTGCGTCCACTGCGGCCTCCTCAGAAAACGGAATCTGTGGCTGCTTGCTCTTGATGTTCGTATTCAGGCGCAAGCAGATGGCATACGACAGCAGCGCCATTGTTCTTTCAATATCGTGAGAGGCAATCACTGTCTTTGCAGCGCGTGCATTAGGCCAGGGAGGAACAGGAGGATCAACACCGAAATGAACGCCGTCCGCAAGACCTGCCGCCGCATTCCAGTGAATGACATATGTATTGGCGTCAATCTGATCTAAATCATCCGTATCGAGTTCTTCGTCGATCGCATCCGCTTCTTGAAAGTCAGTCAGAATGCCTCTTCCACTGGGAAAGCTCGCATCCGGTGGAGGCGGAGGCGCTCCGGGTGCATTCGGCGGGGTCATAGAAATGACTTTGGAACAATACAGGAGAGACTTCTGAGTGGCAGCATCGCGTTCCGAGGCAGCTAAACTGCGGAGCCATGCAGGAGCGCTGGTCGTGAGAATCGCGGCCACACATTGAAGTCTCAGCTTTTCGGCTTGTGTCAAGGCGTGACCTGGCTGAATTGTTTCTGTTGCGAGATCCTTGCTTAGAACTGGCAATGCAGCGAACGAAGCACGAATCAGCAAGCGAGCGGCAGGATATTCTTGTCCCCGTGAAGGTTCGTCACTGCGACTTGTGCGTGGCGAGAAATTTATGTTCTGATCGGCTTCTTGAAGAAGTGCCAGGTTCGAGGGGCGTAAAAAAGCGAGGGTGTCAAAGGCACTTGCGGCAATATCACTTTTAGACTTGTCAGCCAAGCCCGATGTCGCTGTCTGCTGCGCTGCATCTATGTAATGAGTTCTCAGCGCGGCAATGGCGGCGGCAGCCTGACCACGCTCGTCTGCATTTGATGAGGCAAGACTGTTGACTAATTCGGAAATTGTTAGTTGCGACGCTTTAAGACGTTTGAGCAAGATTGTATCATTGCTGCGCCGCGCGTTTGCTGAAGCTTGTGCTTCAACATGGGTGGGAGTCGAATGAAATACTCGCATTCCAACAACAATGACAACAAGCGATGCAAATACAAAGAGAATAGCTTTGGATTGATTCATCACTTGCTACTTTACAATGAAAGTACGTTTTTTGCACACATAGCAAAATGGCCCCGGAAAGAGCATTCTTTCCAGGGCCAAGTCGTGAGCGTCAATGCTTCGGCAGCGAAGGCCGAACACGCCGCAGAAAGCTTCTCGTCAGCCGCCGGGCGCGATGCCAATGCGACGGCTTTTCGGTCCTCGGCAGATACCCGCTTGTCGCCGTCGCCGTCAGACGCAGATAAAACAGGGCGGCAACCGCGACGTAGGCGCCAGTCCATCCCAGTAATGTTCCCATGGTGTCCTCGAATTCTGCTGCCTGGTAAGACAGCATCTACTCTAGCATTGTTCCATAGGTGATTGGATTTCAAACGCCTGCCGGCTCGACCACTGCCGGCGTCAAGTTTGGGATGCGCCAGTCGCTTGCGAGATATTCGGCCCAAACGCGGTCATAAACGGCAGCCGTTTGGGTGGCGATTGTGTCCCAGTTGAACGTCGTCAAAACGCGCTCATACGCGGCTTGGACTAAACGCTCTGCCGTGTCCGGCTCATGCAGAAGCTTGAGGAGGCCGTCGGCCAGGGAGTTCGGGTTTCCGGCATACGTCGTGATGCCGGTGACGTTGTTTTCGACCACTTCCGGCAGGCCGCCGGCGTCGGAAACGACCACCGGGACTTTGGCAGCCATCGCTTCCAGGGCGACAATACCGAACGGCTCATATAAACTGGGGAAGCACGCGATGTCAATCACCGAGTAAATCTTCATCAAATCGTCGTCGGGAACAAAGCCGGCAAAGTAAACGTGCCGCTCCATGCCTAAATAGGCCGCGAGATTAACTAAATGCTCCCGCTGCCCGCCGCCGCAGATCAGAAGCTTCGCGTCATGGTAGCCCCAGCGCACTTTCGGCAGGGCCTCAATCAGCACTTGGACACCCTTCTCGCGCACCATGCGCCCGACAAAGAAGATGATCTTTTCTTCCGGCGCGGCGTAGCGGGCGCGAAACGCGGCTTTTTCGGCAGGCGAAAAGTCCGGCAGCGCAAACTTGGCGGCGTCCACGCCGTTCGGCACCACGTCCATCTTGTCCCAGGGCGTATGAAGCGCGGTCTCGCACTCAAGCTTCATAAACTCGGTGCAGACAATCACGCGCCAGGCTTCGTTTTGAAGCTGTTCTTCCACCGAGTTGATGTATCCCTGCGTCGGCCCCTTGATGCCGTTGTTGCGGCCATACTCCGTCGCATGGATCGTCGCCACTAACGGCAGATGGTACTTGTGCTTCAGCGCGGCGGCGGCATAATGCGTCAGCCAGTCATGCGCGTGCAGCAGCACCGCCTGCCCGTCGTTTCGGTTCAGCAGCTCCGCCACCAGCGCATCGGCACGTTCCAGCATGGCGTCGTTCAGAAGCTGCACCCAGTGGATAAAGTCATTGCCCGGCCCCGACGGCGTCACCCGGTACAAATAAATGCCGTCTTCCACTTCTTCCGCCGCCGCGCCCGGATGCTCGCAGGTGATGACATGGACTTCCACGCCCTGCTTGACCAGCGCGTGCGCCAGCCCGTACACATGCGGCGAAATCCCGCCCACAATCTTGGGAGGATACTCCCAGCTTAACATAATGACGCGCATAAATGGCCTATGATCTCCTTGAAAGCAATTTGCGGCAAATAGCCTGCCAGTTATAAAGGTACTGGAATTGGGTGGGTTCTCTTCCTTTGACCCGTTAAGATATCATAGCGTACCAACTGCATCTTCTCCGTGTACCACAAGGGCGGATGATCATACGGAACTACCCGTACCGCAACGACATCCGCTTCTCTGTCATTCTGCGTCATGTGAGTCCATACCAGAAACGTGTCGCCAAATATATCGGGAGCAGACGTGAAGGGTGGGGTTTTCCAGAGATCGCGTACAGTTCCACGCTTCAAGTCCCAGACCTGGCAAAAGCTTTCTCCCGCAATCAGTACCTCGCCGTCGCCTACGCTGGCCGAATAAGTCGTTTGTCCATTTAGGGAAAAGGAACGCAATTGTTTGCCAGTGTCGGTATCCCACAAAGCCGCAGCGATTATTCTGCCGTTATTCGGCATACTGCTCATGGTCAGAAGCTGATGCCCATCAGGAGAGAAGGTAGTGAACTGTAGGGTGCTGCCGTCTTGCTCGTTTGAATGCCAATGAAAAGTCCTGAAAATTGATTTTAACGTGTCTGTTTTCGGAACCACAACGCCATCACTACTGAAATAGAAGGATTCCTGACGAGCAGTTCCCATCAGTCTGCCCGTGCGTATGTCCCAAAAATAGATGAAAGGATTATCATGGGTCGCCGTTGCCAGAAGGCCGTTCAGCGTAAACCCGGCCGCTTCACTGCGCTCCAAAACTGTTTCACTTGGAGCAGAGCCGGCCCCTGCCACCGGATTCTGTTGCGGAGCGACTTTAGGAGCCTTGATTACCTGCCGCAGTCGCCCTGTCTTTATATCCCACATCTTGGCTTCCCAATCGTCGCCAGCATTGGAATAAACATCAACCCAGGTCACCAAAGTTTGGTCATCAGGAGCTACTAAAATCTCAGCAACTGAACAGCCGCATCCTTTAAGCGTATGCTCCGTGCGCCCCGTGGAGGTGTTGGTAAGAATAATTTTGTCACCCTCTATAGCAGCGAACAGGCTGCCATCTCTTGACACGGCGACCGATCTCAAATATCCGAAAAAAGGCGGAGGCTCACCTGCCCAGCACGAGGTGCCAAGTTCAACCGCTAGACACACTAGACTCAGAACTGCAAACGCTGGAAGAAACGAAAGTGAATTATTCCGCAAAGTTTGCCTGCGCTTTCAGACGTGTTCACTTGGCATTATCAGTATGTGCCGTTCTCCGATTATGTGTTCTCAGCGCGATGCCCAATGTCGGTGCGGTAGTGCATGTGGTCGAAGGAGAGGTTTTTGACGGCGGCGTAGGCGCGGGCGCGGGCCTGGGTGAAGTCGTCGCCCCAGGCGGTGACGCCTAAAACGCGGCCCCCGGCGGTAACGACTTGGCCTTCGGCGTCAAACTGGGTTCCGGCATGGAATGCGACTACGTCGGACAGATGCGCGACCTGCTCCAAGCCGTCTATGGGCAGGCCGGTCGGGTAAGCATTGGGGTAGCCGCCCGAGGCCAAGACGACGCAGACGCCGCTTTGGGATTTCCAGCGCACTTCCACTTCGTCTAAATGGGCGTCGGTAACGCCGAGCAGGATGTCAACCAGGTCGGTTTCCAAAAGCGGCATCAGAACCTGCGTCTCGGGATCGCCGAAGCGGCAGTTGAACTCTAAAGTTTTGAGAGAACCGTCGCGGCCAATCATAATGCCGGCGTAGAGAACGCCTTTGTAGGGAATGCCGGACTCGCGGATGGCGTCCACCGCCGGGCGCAAAATCTGCTCGACGGCCTGCTGATACAAGGCAGGCGAAACGGCGGGAACCGGCGCATAACAGCCCATGCCGCCGGTATTTGGGCCGAGGTCGCCATCAAGTGCCCGCTTATGGTCCTGCACGGCCAGCATCGGCACGATGGTTGTACCGTCGGTGAACGCCATCAGCGACGCTTCTTCGCCTTCCAGAAACTCTTCAATGATGACGGCATCGCCCGACGCTCCGAAAACACGCTCTTCCATGATTTGATGCAGGGCATTCAAGCCGTCTTCGTGCGTGCGGCAGATGTACACGCCTTTGCCCGCCGCTTCGCCGTCGGCTTTGACCACTAAAGGCGCTTCGGGATGGCTGTCAAAATGAGACTGCAAGTAGTGTGTGGCGGCGTCCTGCGACTCGAACACGGCGAAATGGGCTGTTGGGATATTATAGCGCAGCATAACGCCTTTGGCATAAGCTTTGGAGCCTTCAAGCTGGGCCGGCTCACGAGCGGGACCAAATATCCGCAGGCCGCGCTGCTCGAACAAGTCCACAATGCCGGCAATCAGCGGCACTTCGGGACCAACCACAGTCAGGTCAATGCCGTTTTCAGTCGCAAACGCCAGCAGGCCCTCGCTGTCGGTGATTGCCAGCGGGACACACTCGGCGAGTTTTGCGATCCCGGCGTTGCCCGGCGCACAGAATATCCGGCTGACCTGCTGGCTTTGGGCCAGCTTCCAGACCAGCGCGTGCTCGCGCCCCCCGCCGCCGATGACCAAAATCTTAAGCATTCATCGTTGTTCCTAAAATTTTCATCACTCCAAACCAACTTCTAAAACCCGGTCGGCTCGTCCGTGCGTGACAGGTCCAAATCTACGAACTTCGCATACTCCGCCATGAAGCCGACTTTGACCATGCCGGTTGGGCCGTTGCGGTGCTTGCCGACGATAATTTCCGTTTCTTCCATTTCCGCCCGCTGCGGCCGGTCCCCGCCGTCCTCCTCAGCAGCGTTGAACGCTTCCTTCATCTTGTAGTACGCTTCCCGGTACAAAAAGCAAACCATATCCGCCTCCGCCTCAATGGAGCCGCTGTTATGAGCGACAATGCCGTTCGCCAGAAAGTTCGCGCCGCCGGGAACAGTGATGTCGAAGACTTCTTCCTCGCCTGCCGTGGTGATGCTCTTGATTTCTTCCCACAGCAAGTCGCTGTTCGCCCAAACACTCAGCAGTTCGTCTTTAAGGCTTTCCGCGAACTTCGCGCAGACGTCCCGGCGAGGACGTTCCACCGAAGCTTCTTCCGGCAGCAGCCGCGAGACTTCGCAAGGCAGAGCAAGAAGCTCGTCGTCTAGGTCAAAGACGCCGGTGCCGAAATCATAGCGCGGCATCGCCGTGGCGATAATGTCGCCGGGCTGTAGTTCATCTACACGCCTCCAGCCCTGCGCGGTCAGCAATGGATGGTTGGCGGTTGCGGTGATACTGCGCCCGGTGCGGGTTGTAAGCGTAAACACCGGCTTGACGCCCGTGAACCAGACGCACTCGACGATGAAGGGGCGTATCTTCTGGTGGCTGTCCATGGCGAGAATGCTGTCGCCGGCCTGAACGTCTCGGATCGGCACGAGCTTTCCGGTGACGGCGTTCATCAGGCGTGTGCTGCCGACGACGCATTCCCGAAGGTCTGACAGCATGGGGCGCTTGTTTTCGCGGCTTTCGACGGCGCGGGAAAGCTGGGACAGGGCAATCACGGGAACTTTCAGCTCACGGCCCAGGGACTTCAGGCCACGGGCGATTTCACCGATTTCCTGGACGCGGTTCTCGGTGCGGCGGTGCGAGCGCATCAACTGGAGATAGTCTACGATAATCAGCCCAAGACCATGCTCGGCCATGAGGCGGCGGCACTTGGAGCGCATGGTCAGCGCGGACGTTTCCGTGGCGTCATCAATAAAAATGGGCGACTCGTACATATTCTGCACGACCCCGGCCAGCTTGCCCCACTCATCTTCGTTCATGTGGCCGGTACGGAGCTTGTGCGAGTTGACCTGGGCCTGCGAGCAGAGCATCCGAAGCGCAAGCTGCTCTTTGGACATTTCCAGCGAGAAGATCGCAACGGGCTTTTTTTCTTTCAGCGCCACATGCTCGGCAATGGAAAGGCAAAGAGAAGTATTGTGGACGCAAATATCCTGGGCAATGAAGTTTGCGCCGTCGGGAACGCTGAGGTCATAAACCTGGTGCTCCCCAATCGCCTCAATAAAGACAATTTCGTCCCAGTACAAGTCGGGGCTAGACAAACGGCGCAGAGCATCATCGTCCAGCGTTTCAGCATACCGTGCGAGACGGTTCTGCGGCAGGCCGCGCTGGAAGTGCGGGTTGTAGCCGCCGTTATGCCCCCGGCTTTCGGTTTCGCCACTTTGCCGGGCGACTTCGACAAACGACAGCGATTGGGCAGCCAGCGCTTCTTTAACGTAGCGCCAGGCGTCCGGCGGGAGATGGCCGCTGTTGGAGCGGCGAGTCTTGAACTCGGTGCCGAAGCGCTGCATTTTTTCGCCGATCCAGCCGATTTCACTCTGGTAGATCGCGACAGAAGCCGGCTCGGTAATCTCAACACGCCAGCAGCGCGGCGTCTTCTGCCAGAACTTGGCGACGATGCCGAAGCGTGTCAGCGCATGGTGAACATCTTGAGCGAGCTTTTTTGACGCGACGGCAAACTCAATGCGCGGAAAGCCGGCCATGTTGTAGATCGTGCCGTCGCAGCTCATCAGGACGCGCAGGAACTCCGCGAGATGCGGCTTGGTCCAGCGCCAGACACACTCCGGGAACGACTTGTTCTCGGCGAGCTTGCCCATCAGTTCAAGCTCACGCAGCCAGGTCGTGACCGGATTAGCGACGGTCAGACGCTTTTGGCCTCTCTGCCGAACAACAGAGTAGGTGATGCGTTCCTGCCGCAGACTGCATTCTGAAAAGTGCTGCGCGATGATTTGCTGAAAGTCGCTGATGATCACCGGATCGGTGTTGGTGAAACTAGGACAGGTGCCGGTCAAGCCGCCTTCGGCGATGAAGTAGGCCATCAGGCGCACTAGCTCAAGCGGCATCGCGTCATCGGCGCCAAACGCAGGCACCCGGCGCGGCACGGCGATTTTGCTGCCGACGGCTAAATCGTGAAGCGGTGTCCAGCCATGCACAGTCAGAAAGGGATGATGGCCGGTGACATCAACTGTACGGCCCATGCGCGTCCGCACACGGAAGCAGGGCTTAATACCGCTATCTACCCAAGCGCCAATCGGCTTAGGCTGCACCGAATTCATGCTGGAGAGGCTAAAAACAGAGGGAAGCTGCTGCCGAACATAGTCTTCAATTGTGACCCGATCCCCCGTAAGAGGATTATCTATGAGTGTCCCTGCCACAAGGCATTTTCCCATGCTAGGACGTGCGGCCACAATGATGAGATCGGTAGATTGCAGGCCCGATGTGATCATGTCGAAGTCGTGGATGCCGGTGGACAAGCCGGAGATTTTGGACTTCATCTCGGAAAGCTCTTCGGCTTTGTCGTACACCGACAGCAGCAAAGTTCGCAGAGGGGAAAAGTAGGCGGTAGCACGCTGCTGAGAAACGCTGAAGATAGAGCGCTCGGCTTCATCTAAAACTTCGCCGACATCTTCCACTTCGCCCCGCGCCGAGCCGATGATCTCTAAAGACGCCGAAATCAAGCGCCGCAAAGTCGCTTTTTCTTCGACGATTTTGGCGTAAAACTCGACGTTTGCGGCTGTCGGGACGGTGTCAAACAGGGATGCCAAGTACGCCATGCCGCCGATGGCATCCAACTGATCCCGGTTCTTCAGCTCGTTCGGCACCGTGACCAAATCAATCGGCTCGTCGCGCTCGGTCAGGAACGTGATGACGTCAAACAAAATCTGGTGGTTTTCGCGGTAAAAGTCTTCTTTGTCTAAAATCTCAAAGACTTTTTCCACAGCGGAGCGCTCAATCAGCATCGCGCCAAGCGTAGACTGCTCCGCTTCAATCGAGTGAGGCGGCACATACGCGCCAAGCGGTCCGCCGGGAGCGCTGTCGCCACCGCCAAAAGCGTTGCCGCCGAAGCCATTGCCATTATAGCTGCCGTTGGTGCGGCCGCGCTTTTCGTAGTCACTGCGTTCGGGCATGAAACTGGTCAGGTGTGAAGTGAAGCCGGGGTTGTAGAAAACCCCGGCATGGGAGCGTCCTGCGGACGAGGATGCAGCCTTTGAAGAGCTTCTTTGTCCAAAAGAATCGCTTTGCCGGGGTTTTCTACAACCCCAGCTTGGAGAAGCTATCCGGCGACGACGGCGACTTTGAGGGGAACAGTCACGTCCCGGTGCAGCTTGATGGGGATGTCGTACTCGCCGACGGCTTTGATCGGGTCCAGCAGGCCGACTTTGCGCTTGTCCAGCTTGATGGACAGGTCTTTTTCGACGGCAGCGGCGATGTCGGCAGCGGTGACACGGCCATACAGGCGGCTGTTCTCGCCGGCTTTCACTGTCAGGGTGATTGTCTTGTCCGTGAGCTGTTCAGCGGTGCGGTCGGCGTCGGAGCGCAGCTTTTCGGTGCGGCGCTCTTCCTGGGCGTGTTTGGCTTCCAGGTTCTTGAGCGCTCCGCCGGCGGCTTCAATGGCGAGCTTGCGTGGGTACAGATAGTTGCGGGCGTAGCCGTCGGCAACAGCGACGACATCGCCCTGTTTGCCTTTATGCTCGATGTCTTGCAGAAGTATGACTTTCATACTGCGTTTTTCTCTCATGGTATGTTTCCTTTGCTTCAGTATAAGATATTGTTTAAGAACGAGTAGTGAAAAACTACTCGCTAGGAAAAGTACCCTTCGGGTACAGGAAATAGTGTCTTATCGTCCGCAGGACGCTTAACCTAGCGAGTAGTTTTCAACTACTCGCACTTCTTGTTCTCGCACTTCTTGTTCTCGCACTTCTTGTTCTCGCACTTCTTGTTCTCGCACTTCTTGTTCTCGTACTTCTTGTTCTCGTACTTCTTGTTCTACTTCGATGATCGGTATTCCAAACCGACCAGTGCGCCGCTATGGCGGCCCTGGTTGATGTTTTCGCCGCCGACCACTAAGCCAAGCTCAGGGGCCAGCATCAGTGTTCCTTTGGCATCCACGCGGAAATTGTTCGGGTCGTACAGGTCCAGCGACAGCGTTTCGCGCTTGCCGAGACCGATATCCGCGCCGACGGCCAGCTTGGACGCATAAATCCCAATTCTGCCGGCGACCAAGCCGCTCTTGTTAAGCGCCTGGCCGCCCTGCAAAATCAGCTTGTTTGTGTCGCCGAGGCCGTAAACGCCGGCCCGGACAAATGTCACCGGGGTCAAGCTCAGCGGCACAACCACGTCTAGGTCGGTCCGAAAATGCTTGTCCCGCGTGTTATACAGCGCCTGCACACGGGGCAGGTAATACGGTGCGCCGCGCGACGGCGCAGGCGTTGGTGTTACCGAGGCAGGAGCGGCGCTTTTACCCGTTCCCGGCAGGACCAAGACGCCGACGCCAGGCGCGGCAACCACTCCCACTCCTTTGCGCCGCCCGCCGGCGATCTTGTTCAGCCGCTCAATCAAGAACGCAGCCTGCTCGGAGCTGTCCCGAATGTTCTGCACCGTGTCTTTTAAGTTGCTCTGCACTTTCGGGTCTGTAGCGATAGCGCTGAGCGACTGAAAGTTACCCGCAATCGTGTTCAGCTTGTCTGTCGTCGTCTTTAAGTTGGCGACAGTGGCCGATAAGTTCTGCGTGATGCCGCCCTTGCTGAGCGTATTGTTCACCTGCCCGGTGATGCCGGCGACTGCGGAGGTTGTGTCGCTTAAGTTGCGGACAATGGCCGCGATCTGGGCTTTGTTTTCCTGAGTGATCTGGCGCACTGATCCCGTTGTCGCCGCGAGATTATCCAAAGACACCTGCTCGCCGGCCTTTGTCTGCTTTAAGAGGGCCAGCACCTGATCGTTGTCGGTCGTCAGCAGGCCGTTTAAGCTGCCGGTCAGCTTCAGGCCGTTCGCCGAGGCCGCGTTGACATTGGCCGACGCTTCATCAAAGTTGCGGAGCGTCTGCTGCAGGCTGTTCTGGATTTTCGGATCGCTTGCCAGCCGTGTCGCCGAGTCGAGCAGGGCATCCACTTTTTTTGTCGTCACCGTCACCTGGTCCAGCAGCGTGTTTGCTTTCCCGAGCGATGCGGTCAGGTCGCCGGCGCGGTCCCCCTTTAAGTCCGCTTCACCCTCCCGGATGCTGCCGCGGGGGTGCAGCTCCGCATCGGCCGGCGGGATCACCATAATAGTCCCGCTGGTGCCGAGAAGAGGCGTCTGGATCAGAAACTGCGAGCCTTTCGGAATACGAACATCCCGGCCGTTCATCTTGTTCTTGATTTCCAGCTTCAAATCCGCCTGCTGGCCCGGCGTCAGCGTGACGCTTTCCACTTTGCCGATCTGCACGCCGGCCAGTGTCACCGGGGTCTCGGCAGTTGCGCCGCTGGCATCGGTGAACAGCACGTCGAACGAGTAGGTATCGTGACTGAGTATATTGCCCTGCAAAAAGAACCACATTGCGGCGATTACGGCAACCGCCAAAACAAAAACTAGCCCAACCCGTCCCGCGTTTCCTAATGTCGTCATAAGCTGCCTGAACTCGCTTCCTGGGTTCGCTTGCTCGGTTCGCCCTAGCGCCGCGCGACTTCAATCGGCCCCTGCGACTTGCCTTCGATGAACTGCCGGACAATGGGATTGTCACAATTTTTGATCTGGTCGGGCGTCCCCGTCGCCAGAACTTCGCCGTTATGGATCATGGCGATTTTGTCGCTGATCCGAAAAATGCTGGCGATGGAGTGCGACACGACAATGCTGGTGACCCCCAGCTTGTCCCGCATCTGCATAATCAGCTCGTCAATCACGCTTTCCATGACCGGGTCCAGCCCGGACGTCGGCTCGTCGTACAGCAAAATCTCCGGCGACAGCGCAATCGCCCGCGCCAGGCCCACCCGCTTCGCCATGCCGCCGGAGAGCGCCGACGGATACATGGACTCGGTGCCGGGCAGGCCGACCAGCGCCAGTTTCTCCGCCACCATCTTCTTGATGTCTGACGGAGACAGCTTGCGGCGGCGGCGCAGGCCGAACGCGACGTTCTCAAAGACTGTCAGCGAGTCAAAAAGTGCGGCATACTGAAAGACCATGCCCATGCGCTCGCGGACATGGTTCAGCTCGGTCTCCGCCATGCCGACAATTTGGGCGTCGCCGATGCGGATCGTGCCGCTTGTCGCCGCCGTCAGGCCGCCGATGCAGTGCAGGAGGGTCGTTTTGCCGGAGCCGGACATGCCCATCACGGACAAAATCTCGCCCGGCGCAACCCCAAGGCTAGCGCCTTTGAGAATCTGCTTGTCGCCGACTTGAAAGCGCAAGTCTTTGACTTCGATCCATGCCGGCTCGCAGTGTTCTCCGGCTTCTTCGGTCAAGTTCCGATCTTTGAGTGGATGGATCAAAATGATGTCACCTCGCTGAACATAAAGTAAGTCATCACGAAGTTCGCGAGATAAATCAAGATGATGGACAGGACAACCGCGTTTGTGGTCGCTTTTCCGACTTCCGTTGCCCCGCCGCGAGTCGCCAGCCCCTGATGGCAGCCGACCAGCACGATAATCAGCCCAAACACAAGCGTCTTAAAGATGCCGCGCGTGAAGTCCGACAAGTCCAGGAACTGCTTCATCGAGTTCCAGTACACGACCGACTGCACTCCCTCCGACCGGGACATCAGGCTGCCGCCGAGAATGCCCCCTGCATCCGCCAAAGCACACACCAGCGGCACCATGATGGCGGCTGCGAGAATGCGCGGCACCACCAAATACTGGATCGGACTGACGGCCAGCGCCCGCAGAGCGTCAATCTGCTCGGTCACTTTCATGGTGCCAAGCTCCGCTGCAATCGCCGACCCCGCCCGCGCCGCCACGACAACGCCGGTCAGCACCGGCCCCAGTTCCCGCGCGATTGCCAGCGCGACCACCGCCCCGGTGAACCCTTCCGCACCATACTGCTGCAGGAACGGCGCGAAATACAGCGCCAGCACCGCGCCCGACGTCGTCGTCGTCAGCAGGGCAATCGCCACGGAGTTCACGCCCAGCGAGGCCATTTGGTCCAGCAGATCCCGCGTGTCCACCCCGCCGCGCAGCGCCTTCACAGACTGCGCCAGCAGCATTAAAATCTCGCCCAGATAGGTCAGAATGACCACAAACGGGTTCAACAGCAGGGCCAGCGTCCCTGCGCCGGGCGGCGAGGCAAGCGTGTTCGCCGCCGGTGTCACAGTCATTTGGTCAGCCATAAGCGTCTCGATTTGCCGCGCAGGCCGGCACGAAATCCGGTACAGTATACTGGCAAACGCCCGCACAAGTCAAGTTGCTCCGTAAGATAATTTGCCGCCTTACTTTTTCTATCGTGGCTTGCGTGCCGAGGAAGCAGGATATTTAGTTCCCCTTGCGGAACTTCCCGCCATGCTTACCAACGACGAAACACTGCAAATATTCAAAGACTCCGGCGCACTTCTGGAAGGCCACTTTCTGCTGGCATCGGGCTACCACAGCGCCGTTTACTTGGAGAAGTTCCAGGTGCTTCAGTTCCCGCCGATGGTGGAAAAGCTGTGCGCCGAGATCGCCGAGCGCTTCGCAAACGCCGAAGTGCAAGTCGTTGTCGGCCCCACTACCGGCGGCGTTCTCTTGGCCTACGAAGTCGCTAAACATTTAGGCGTGCGCGGCATCTTCGCCGAGCGCGGCGACGACGGGCAGGGCCGCGTTTTGCGCCGAGGCTTTGAGATCAAAGAAGGCGAGAATGTGCTTTTAGTAGACGACATCCTCACCACCGGCGGGTCTATCCGTGATACCATGCAAGTCATCGAAGGCTACCAGGGCAACTTAGTCGGCATCGGCGTTCTCGCCGACCGCTCCGGCGGCACGGTAGACTTCGGCGTCCCGCTGGAAGCTTTATTGCGCCTAGACGTCGAGAAGTTCGCCCCCGACGCCCTCCCTGACTGGCTCGCCGCCATTCCGATGACCGAGCGCGGCAGCACCAAACACTCCAAAACAAGCTGATCCATACACTATGAACGATCCAGTCCTCATGAACAGCCCGTCGCTGACGGAGCCAGCCCGAAGACATTTGCTTTTTCTTGATGGCCTGCGGGGTCTAGCCGCGCTTTATGTGGTGGCGTGTCACGCACTCGCACAGATCACACTCAATTATGCGCCGACCGAAATCTCTTACACGTTTCTTCTTGCAACGCGCTGGCTAATTTTCGGGCCAGCTTCAGTGGAGATCTTTATTGTCCTTTCCGGGTTCTGCCTGATGTTGCCTGTTGTGCAGCACGATGGACACCTGCGCGGCGGCGTACTGCAATTCGTAAAGCGTCGCTCCCGGCGCATTTTGCCGCCCTACTATGCGGCGATTGCGCTGTCATTGCTGCTGACTTGGCTGATCCCAAGTTTGTCACACCCGACCAATGTGTTGTGGGCAGGGTCTTTGCCCGCCTTTTCCGTACCAGCACTGCTTTCGCACCTCTTTTTAGTGCACAACATGTCTGAAGCGTGGATCTATAAGATTGGCTACCCACTTTGGAGTATCGCGCCAGAATGGCAGATCTATTTTGTGTTTGCGCTGCTGCTTCTGCCGATCTGGCGGCGTTACGGCATTGTTTGTACCGTTGGAGGAGGCTTATTTCTGGGGTACTTGCCGCGCTTGTTATTTCATCACCACTTCGACTCGGCGGGTTTCCGCTTTATCGGACTGTTCGCGTTTGGGATGGGGGCAGCGGTCGTTGCGTTTTCTAAAGAGGCGGCCTATCAAAAGATTGCTGCCTTGCCATTCTGGATCTGGATAAGTGCTGGTGCCGCACTTACTTTTGTGGCGCTTGCCGCATTTCGCACCAACTGGCTGATGCGGAACATGAGCATCCATGAACTGCTGATTGGAACGGCAGCCGCCACATTCCTGCTGGTCGCAGCCCAGTTACCCATGGCCTCCGGCCTCGGTAACGGAACCGGGCCGCGCAGGCTCTTCGCAGCAGCGCTTGTCCGCATTTTGGAGCAGCCTCCGGTTGTTGCGCTAGGCACATTTTCGTACAGTTTGTATTTGATCCATGCGCCACTTCTCGCGCTTGTGTTTTCCGCTGTGATGCTTTTGCACCTGCACGCCGCCGCCTGTTTCGCTGTTTGCGAACTCGTTGCGCTTCCCATTTGCATTGGCTGCGCTTATGCGTTCCACCTCGTTTTCGAGCGTCCCTTCATGTCAAGATCAGGAGCAAAAAACGAGAAAGAAGCCGAAATCGCCGCTGTTGTTTCTCCGGCACCATAGCGCGGCAGCACCAAGCACGTCAAGCCGTAAAAGTGAAGCAAGTTATGCATTACGTTGGACGCTGGCTGGAAAAGAATAATCAGGACGAAGTCGTCTCACGCCGACCAATAAGGCGAAGAATAATTTTCGGATTGATCGCTGGGCTGCTTCTGTGTTTGGCATCCAGGGTTCTTCCGCATTTGCCGCCGCTTTCTGCCGATTTTGCAACTTGGGGCGCGAGTCTCTTCATTCCGTTCTACTTTGTTTTTATGATCTCATGCTTTCTGTTTGGAACTAGCTCCCGTCGGTTTCGCTTGGACGTTCGGCAGCAGCGGTACTCACTGACACAGGGCATTTGGTTCCTGAGATGGACCAAGTATGGAGAAACCAGCGGAGGCAAGATATATGTCTCCCATACTAAATCAGGTTCCTCAGAGATATTGTTCAAGGCGCAACACTGGAAATATGGACTGCCGTTTGAGTTCTGTAACACGGAAGTTGAGGCGCGTTCGCTTGCGCGGGGAATCGCCAGCAGCTTTTGTCTTGAAGTAGGAACAAGCAGACAACAGACTGGAAGGGCCAAAAAGGGATGAAACGAAGCAGTGCATTGGCGATCATGGTGACTGGCGGCATTTTAGCAAGCGGGGCGCTCGGGCTAACTCTTCTGCGGACGATGCCGGTGCAGGCAGCGCCTGCTGCGGCAAAGCCAGCAACGTCTAACCCAATGGCGGACTTATTTGCGGGGAAGTCGTTCCCGCTGTCGGTGCCGGCGGAGAAAATGGACGGCAGTTATCATCTGGTCGCACTCGTGGACGCGCAGGGCAAGCCGAACTTGTATGCAACACAGGGCCAAACCACTTCGGCAGGCGGCGAGACTTACTTGGTTGCCTATGAAGTGACGCTGACGGACCCGAAGACCGGCGCTGTTCCGCAGCCGAAGCCGGGGACAAGCGGCCAGATCATCTTTATTGACCTGCACGCCATTCAAGCGATGGGCGGCATTATTCCAATCCAGCCGGTTCCACCGGCCCCGATTACTGCCCCGGCGACGCCGTAAGAATGCACGAAGTTAAGAACCTCCCCGGCACAAGTGCCTGCCCTCCCTAAAGGGAAGGCGAGGAGTTCAGGACAAAGAAGCTTATTGCCACTGGTTTTTACTGGACCTCTTGCGTAAGTCGCGGTGCGCGGCCCGGATCGGAAATCCGGGTCTTCGGGAAAGCGATTATCTGCCTCCGCAGACAGAAGAGCGATTGCGGTGCGTAACTTCTGATGCTATTCGTAACTTCTGATGTCTGCGGAGGCAGACAATCGCGCTTCTAAAGCCCTGCACTTTCAGTGCAGGATACTTACGCAAGAAGTCTAATCTTTGCCTTCCCTTTAGGGAGGGCAGGCACTTGTGCCGGGGAGGTCTCTTCCTCCCCCAGTACTGGGGGTTCTTACAAGCCGCCCAAGCGCCCGCCGTCGGCGATCAGGGTGGTGCCGGTGATGAACGCGGCTTCGTCGGAAGCCAGAAAGCAGACGGCGGCGGCGATGTTGTCCGGCCAGCCGACCGCGCCGTCAATCGTCTCCAGGCCGCTTTTGACGTTCGGGTTGTCCCAGAGCATCGGCGTGTCTACCGCGCCGGGGGCGACGCAGTTGATACGAATGCGATGCTCCAGCATTTCCTCGCTGAAGCCGCGCGTGAACGACTCAATCGCCCCTTTGGACGTCGCATACGGCACCACGCCTTTCGTGGTCGCATGGGCATGGACCGAGCTGAGGTTGACGATGGCCCCACCCGGCGGCATGTGCGGCACACCGTACTTGCAGAACAAAAACACCGAGCGCAGATTGACATTCAGCACCCGGTCCCATTCGTCCTCGGGCAGCTCCAGCACCGAGTCAAACGACATTGTCGCGGCGTTGTTGATAATCACGTCCAGATGCCCCCAGCGGCTGACGGCGGACTGCACCGCCGCCTGCACCTGGTCTGACTGCGAGACGTCCGCTTGAAAAAACTCGGCACTGCCGCCGGAGTCGCAGATGCGCGAGACCGTTCCATCGCCGCTGTCCTGCCGGTCTACGACCAGCACTTTGCCGCCTTCGTAAGCCAGCCGCAGGCAGGTCGCCCGCCCAATTCCGGACCCGCCGCCGGTCACCAGACATACTTTGCCCTCAAACCGTTTTCCAAGCTGCATGATCAAATCTCGCTTCTAATCCAAGCCTGCTTGGCGCCTTATCATACCCGTTCGTGCCTATAACACCAAAACAGGCAGGGAAATTACCCCAAAGTGCCGAATGAGCCAAATATGATTTCCGTGGAAGACGTTTCCAAGACCTACAATGGCCAGACCGCCCTCGCGCCAACCACACTCACGCTGACGCCGGGCAAGACAACCGTGCTGATCGGTCCCAGCGGCTGCGGCAAATCCACGCTGCTGCGCCTGATGATCGGGCTGATTACGCCCGACACCGGCCGGGTGGTGATTGGCGGCACTGCGCTGACGCCGCAGAACGCAGAAACCGAGCGCCATGCCATCGGCTACGTCATCCAAGACGGCGGCCTGTTCCCGCACCTCACGGCAGGTGCGAATGTCTCGCTGCTGGCGCGTTATTTGGGCAAAAGTCATGATGAAATCAAGCCGCGCATCGCAGAACTAGCCCAGTTGGTCCAGTTGTCCGAAGAGTCGCTGTCCCGCTACCCGTCCGGCTTGTCCGGCGGCCAGCGGCAGCGGGTCGGCCTGATGCGGGCGCTGATGCTGGACCCGCCCCTGCTGCTTCTCGATGAGCCGCTTGGCGCACTCGATCCCATCACGCGCTCCGAGCTTCAGGCACAGCTCAAAGACATCTTCGCCCAGCTCCATAAAACCGTTGTGCTTGTCACACACGACATGGGCGAAGCGGCCTACTTCGGCGACACGATTATTTTGATGCGCTCCGGCCAGATCGTTCAGTCAGGAACGCTCGACGACCTGCTGCATCGTCCCGCCGAGCGCTACGTCACAGACTTCATCCGCGCCCAGCGCTCCCCCCTGCCGGAAGTTCCGGAGGTGGAGGCGAGATGAGAACACAGATGGCCCCCACCCCCGTCACTGCGTTCCGACCCCTGCCCCCACTGCGTGGGAGAGGGGTAAGGATAACGAGGAAGGTTTCTCTTTTAACTTCTTACCCCTCTCCCGCTTGCGGGGGTAGGGGTCGGCGCTTGCGCCGGGGGTGGGGGCTTCTTTTCCTCCTCCTTCTCTCCGGCTGCGCCCACCGGCAAACCTTGAACGTCGGCTCCAAGCGCTTCGCCGAATCGCGCATTCTGGGCGAGATGATCACGCAGACCGCGACGAAAACGGGAGTACAGGCCGTGCATAAGTCCGGCCTCGGCAACACCGGCATTGTCTTTGCGGCCCTGCAAAGCGGTTCCATTGACATTTATCCTGAGTACACCGGGACGATCAGCCAGGAGCTTTTGAAAAGCAAAGACAAGATGACTTTGGCCGACATGAACACCCGGCTGGCCCCACTTGGCCTGGCAGCAGGCGTTCCGCTCGGGTTCAACGACACGTATGCGCTTGCGATGCGCGGCGACCAAGCACAGAAGCTGGGTATCAAAACTTTGTCTGATTTGGCGCGTCACCCGGAGCTGAAACTGGGGTTATCACAAGAGTTTTTAAAGCGGGCCGATGGCTGGCCGGGCGTTAAGGCTGCGTATGGGCTGCCGTTTGCCTCGCCGCAGGGATTAGACCACGGATTAGCCTATGAAGCGCTGGCCGCCGGCCAGATAGATGTCACGGATATTTACTCGACCGACTCCAAGATCGCCAAGTACAAGCTGCGCGTTTTAGACGACGACAAGCAGTATTTTCCCGCCTATGACGCCGTGCTGATTTACCGCAAAGATTTACCGACGCGCCTTCCCAAAGCCTGGACCGCACTTTCAGCCTTGCAGAACAAAATTGACGCCCCGCAGATGATCGCGCTGAACGCCCAGGTCGAGCTGAACAATTTAACTCCCTCCGCAGTCGCCAAAGCGTACTTGTCGGGCGGTAAAGCGGCAGCCGCGCACGAAACGCTCTGGTCGGCGCTGTCCGGGCCGGACTTCTGGCCGGAAACCCGCCAGCATTTGTTTTTAGTCTTCGCGTCGCTGGCGCTGAGCATTCTGGCCGGCATACCCCTCGGCATCTGGGCGGCGCGAACAAAAGCCGCCGCGCAGCCGGTCCTCAGCGTCACCGGCTTGATCCAGACAATTCCGTCGCTGGCTTTGCTGGCGTTTCTGATTGCCCTGCTGCATCAAATCGGCCCGGTGCCGACGATCGCCGCCCTCTTTCTCTATTCGCTGCTGCCGATTGTCCGCAACACCTACACCGGCCTCACCGACATCTCCCCCACCCTGCGCGAGTCGGCGGAAGCGCTCGGCCTGTCTGCCGGCGCACGTTTGCGCCTCGTTGAGCTGCCGCTGGCGTCGCGGGCCATCTTTGCCGGCATCAAGACCGCCGCCGTGATCAATGTCGGCACCGCGACTATCGCCGCCTTTGTCGGCGCGGGCGGCTACGGCGACCGGATCACGCAGGGGTTAGAAAACAACGACAATCTGCTGCTTCTCGCCGGTGCTGTCCCTGCGGCTCTTTTGGCGCTGCTGGTGCAGTATGGGTTTGATTTATTAGACCGTGCGGTTGTGCCGAAGGGATTAAGGTGAAGAGATTTTCCCCCACCCCCGTCGCTTCGCTCCGACCCCTGCCCCCGCAAGCGGGAGGGGGTAAAGAT
>CAXSZN010000056.1:18860-30830 GCA_964241935.1 uncultured Armatimonadales bacterium | reverse complement strand
TGACTTCCGCCGCAGCGGCGTCGGTGAGCGACAAGGGCGCGGTCTGGATCATGGTCTCGGGAGCCGTCGGTGTCGGCATGTCAAGAATTGCAGGCATTTTTGAATTTCCTTCTAGGCGGGTTCAAAGCCCGCTGGTAGTGAGTGCGATAGCGTGATAGCTGTATTATACCCCAACTCGCCTGCATCTGATAATCTGCCGACCGCTGGGCAGTCCCGACTATATGATATTCAGGTGCAGAACGAGTGGCGGAGCAATGTCACTAGGACAACGCAAACCGCCCGGCGATTGTTCCCGCCCGGCTTTCTTTCAAGGAAAGCAGTTCCTCTTTCTGGACATTCGGGTTCAAGGCAAGGCGGGAACGAAGCGGACTTCCACCCGGCGACCCAGCGCGGCGGCAATCCGTTCCAGCGTCGCCAGCGAGTGCCGGTCATAATCGCCGTCTTCCAACCGCGAGATTGCGGATTGCGTCGTCTCGGCCATCTTCGCAAGCTGCGTTTGAGACAGCCCAGCGGCAGTGCGGGCGTCATAGATCGCCTGTGCGGCCTGCGACTTGATCCGCTGCTCGGCGCGAATCTTCTGATAGTTGGGGTCATCGCCGAACTCAATGTCCATGATTTCGGCAGCGTCGCTGGTGTGTAGCATGGGGCATTATCGCAAGAAGCAAGGGGGGGGTGTCAATGGGGCGGGGGAATAGGCGGCGTGGGATTGAAATCTTACGCTGTGGTGCGAAGCGCCGAGTGACCGCCTACGCGGGCAAGGAATAGGAACAAGAAAATGTGGCGGAAGGCTATGCAGGAAAATAGCGGACGAACGTGGAACGAGTAGTTGTCGCGGCGACACGTCCGTAGTGTCGCCTATACTAACATCGAGTAATCTACGGCGAAGCGCAGCAAAATATAGGTTTGGCTGCTCTAATCTTGCCTGTGCAAAAGAATACGACTATGTCACTTTATTTAGTAGTTCATCACAAGAACGATAGCCACCAGCCCTGCGCAAATGCTTGGCGAAACCTAAATCTCATTGAAGCGATTACTACCACACGAGATATTGGTGAACATTGCGACAAGTCCGCTGAAATCTATGTTCACCGATGCGCGTGGGGTGTTTCACCTGCTGTCGTATGTTGCAAGGCTCAAATAGATCGCATCACTATCCTTGACGCCCATACCTGCTACGTTTCTTTCAAGAATGTCATGCGGAGAAGTGACACGCCACCTACTCAACCTGCGCTTGGTCAGAACTATTACCTCGCGAAGTCGGTTTGACCTGCACGATACGAACCCTAGCTCTTATTTCTCCACAAAAGCTTTTAACTTTACTGGACAACTTGAACATGGAAACCAAACAAGGTCCTCGCGTCTCAGAAATTCAACAGAAGTTCTGTCCTGAATCATGGATGACAGAAAAGAAGCTTGAATACATATGGACACGCGAGAGGGCGACGGGTCAACTTGTCATGCACTCTTACGACACTGGCGAACGAACCTATGAAAAAGTGATGCCAAATGAAAGAGTAGTCCAAAGCTATATTATAAGAAGCCTTGCAGACTCTACAATGAGAGCAGTAGCTGTTGTCACTGGAGGTGGGGGAAAGCAGATTGATGTAAATAGATGGTGGGTTTCGTTAATCAATGCCCAAACGAAGTTTGCGTCTGATCTCATAGCCAATAGCACTCCATTTAGCCATATGAGCGATGAAAATGGCATAGCTTGTTTTGTGGCTAATGTAGGAGGAGGCTATATTTTCACATCGGCGGAATACTTGGCTGAGAAACGTCGTCTTGAATGGGCTGAGACTTTGGCCCAGGAAAAACAACTCATACGACAAGAGAAAGAAGAATACTTCGCAAGAGCTAAGTATTGCCTCACCAGAACAGACATACAAGGCTTATTGCCGTTGTCACCTACTTACACATGTTTTGTTGACGAGACAGCAAGGCCGTTACAAGTTTATGCACTACTTGGTCAAGATATGAATATACATATATGTGCTGTTATTAACAAATGCTGTACCCAGTTACAAGCTAAATTGAAATACAATTCAGCGGGATGTTGCGAATATAGTTTCGTATCTGAAAAATGTACTATAAGTAAAGCATTTACCGCAGTTCAAGAGCAATCACACTTTGGTACCAAGTTGCTAGGCGTGAGAAGAAGAGGCGACATAATTGTTATAGGCCAAAAGCCGTTCTTAGTGATAAATATCGGCGGCGGCTATTTCGAGATTTACAGCACAAACTGGCAAGAAGAAAAAGAAGAGATCGCGCGTCGAGAAGCACATAAATACAAAACGCCAAATGAGCGGTGATTTATAAAGCTTGAGATATTATGTAATCGCGATTAGTTGCGGTTTCATAGTATGCTGTACCCAACGCCGTCTGCCGAGTTCAGGCTAATGCTGGTCAAGCCACTGATGTGAATTATTTTGTCTGTGAGGTTAAATTGTGCCGCTTTCCATTGAGGTCGAAGAAGAAGATGGCCGGTGGCTGAGTGAGGTTCCTGAATTGCCGGGGCTGCTGGCTTACGGGCAGAGCCGGTCGGAGGCCGTGGTTTGCGTCCAAGTTCTTGCCCTGCGGGTGCTGGCCGACCGGATTGAACATGGGGAAAACGCTGCCGCAGGTGAGATAGTGTGAGGCTTTGAGATGACCCAATTATTAGAACGCGCTTATGCACAGGTGCAGCAACTGGCGGAACCCGATCAAGATGCGATTGCGGCTCTCATTTTAGAAGAACTGGAAGATGAGCAGCGCTGGCAGCGGTCTTTTGCTCAGTCGTCACCGGCTCTGGTCCGGCTGGCGGAGGAAGCTTTGGCGGAGCATCGGGCGGGGCTGACGCAGCCTCTTGACCCGGAGACGTTATGACTTCGCACACGACAGAGCGGTTTCGAAGTATGCTTGCCGCACTGCCAACTGAAGTGCGGCAGCAGGCTCGCCGGTCGTACCGGCTTTTTAGCCAGGACCCGCAGCATCCGGGTTTGCGTTTCCGCCAAGTTCATGTGAATCCTCCGCTGTATTCGGCTCGCATCGGCATCCATTACCGAGCGGAAGCTGCGCGAGACGGGGAGGCGATGGTTTGGTTCTGGATCGGCCCTCATGCCGAGTATGATTATCTGCTGACGCAATTTTAAGCGGATTCGGCACAGCCATGCACTGGAAAGGATGAACAGCAAAAAACGGGCGGCTCCCAAAAGCCGCCCGTTTTTTGCTGTGCGGGCTATTTCCCCTGGGCTTCGCGGTACAGGGCGTTGAGCTGGGTGGGGGTGACGGGGACGTAGTCGGGGCCGAGGAGGGTGAGCATCTGCTTGAGGTCGGCCATGTGGGCGCCCCAAATGTAGACGAAGGAGTTCAGGAACGCAGGGCGGGCCGAACCGGCATGGGCGCGGATCTCGGCGGCAAGGGTGGCGGCGGCGGGGCCGTCGGACGCGCCCCGGAAGACGGGCTGGCCGGTGGGCAGGGTGTACGTATACTGCGGGTAGCCGGACTCGCCGGCGAGGCCGTAGTCGGGCATCAGAAAGCGGACGCCGGGCAGGTCTTGTCCGGCGGCGGCGATGTCGGAAGTGCCGACGTTCATCAGGCGGACGGTGTGCATGTCCAGGCGGTCCATGTAGCGGCTGGTGAGATTGTAGAACTCCTGAAGCTGGGCGGGACGATCTGCCAGCGCCTTAGCCCAGTCGGTTGGGTAGATGTAGCCCGCCCCGGAAACGTCACATAGGAACTCGGTAGTCGGCGCGGCGTGGGCGTAGTACCACTGGGCCTGGTTTGGAGCGGTGTCGATCAAACTGGGTCCCATGCCGAAAGCGACCGGGATGGTGCCGTACAGCGGATCGTCCATAAACTGGCGGAAAACGCCGCGCCAGGGGCAGAAATTGTCGCCGTCGGACAGGGTAATGGCAACATACACTTTGCGGCGGTCGAGCCGCGGCGCGGGCGGCTGTTGTTTTTGCTTCAAGCCGGCAAGCCAAATGCCGCTGGAAACGGAGAAATTGGCGACGTAGTCGCTGACGGTGGTGATTTTGCCGTAGCGCGAGCCGAGCGCGACGCCGGGGGTCTCATCGAGGCCCTGGCCGTCGCCGTGCCACCAAAAGCCGCGAACGACGGCGTTGAGAGGCATTTGGGCAAAGGTCTTGGTGATTTCGCTGCGCTCGGCGGCTTCGTTTGCGCCGGGTTTGTTTTGGGCTTTAGGGCCGGTGATCCAGAAGCAGGAGCCGCGTGCTGAAATAATGTCGTCCACTTGGGAGCCGAGAAGCGGCGGGTCCAGACAGAGGGACAGAAATGGGTTCAGGTGCGGCAAAAGCTGAGTGCGGGCGTAACGCAGGGCGTCGGCGTCATCGGTGAACTTGCCGCGCAGGTCGCTCACAATGGGAAGGCCGAGGCGCGACGCCAGCGCAGGAGTTGCGATGGCAAGGTCACTCAGGCCGGCGATGTCTACGGCGAGGCACGGGCTGACATAGACGTTCGGATCGGCCACAACCGCACCTTTGAGTTCAGAACGGAAGGTCTGCACGAGGGACAGCGGATCGGCCACAAAAACCGGCTGATCGGTCTGATACTGGGCCTGCATTTGGTCCAGCCAGAACTTGTCGTCATCGCTGGTAATCAAATAGATGCGCGGCTGGCGGCGGTTGACGATGCCCTGCACGGAAGCCAGCAGAAGTGTCTGCTCTTGGGGCAAGTGGCGAACATCGGCGACATAAAGGTGCCGGGACGGCGGGGTCAGCTTCGGCTGAAGCGTCAAGTATCGCAGCGTGGTCGCGGGCAGGGTCAAGTTCGCGTCAACGTGAGGCCGGGGCAGGGCGTCGAGCGCGGCAAGCGCTTGTTTCCGGCTGGTGCTGCTGAGAAGTCCCTGCCGGGCGAGCGCCGCGATTGTGCCGCGCACCATCAGTTGTTCGGCGGCGAATGCGACAAGCGCGTCGTCGCTGCGGAGGCCGTTCGGCGTCCAGACATCCACCGCGCCGCGGTAAGCGGCGTCCCCGTGAACCACCATCTCTGAGATTGGATGAATGCCGTCGTCGGCGACAAGAATCGGCACGACGCGGTCGGTATCTGGCAGCGTGGACGTGTCCAAAGTCTGTGTGTCGTTGCCGTTGCCCCAGTCCAGTCCCAGCGGAGCAAGTCCGAGGGGGTCTCCGTCCGCGACCGCCGTGCCGCCCTGCGGCCCGTTCTGGAACCCACCGACCCCAATGCCTTGCGGCCCGAACAGCGCGGCGTCGCTGTCGTTTCCCAAATCTTTCCATGCGCCCTTCGCGTCCTGCGTGATGGCGTGGGTGAACGGAATGCCCGACAGTACCAAGTCTCCCCCCGCTTGATGGAATGCCCGCAAGTTCGAAAACGCCGCCTGCGGGTAGGTGTTGCCGTAGGGCAGGACGACGGCGGCGTAGTTTTGGGCATTCAGCTTAGCCGGGTCGCGGAGCGCGGCGGCACTGAGAACATCCACATTGAGGCCGGCTTTTTGCAGGTCGGCGGCGATGACGGCGGGCGAAACCAGTACCGAGATATTCACAGACGGGAAGCCCGGCTCGGCAAACACGGCGACGCGCGGCGGGTGGGGTGCGGCGGCGTGGGTGGGGATGGCCAGCAAAAAAGTGAAGATCAGGAGCAGTCTGCACTGACGTAGGGAAGCGGAAAAAGGCATACGGTTGTTCTTTCGGGCGAGAAACCGGCAGCATTAAGAGACCGGCACTGAAAGTGCCGGTTCTCAAGTTTTACACCGGGCGGCAGGTTCCGCGAACCACAAGCGGGATCGGCAGCAGGAGATGGCGGCGCGGCTCCGGCCCGGCTCCCGGCTCGGAGAGGCGGCGCAGCAGCAGCTCGGCGGCCCGGCGGCCCATCTTGTCGAAGGGCTGGTGCAGGGTTGTGAGGATCGGCGGCCGAGCCGAGTGCCCGTCCAAATCATCAAAGCCGATGACGCTGATGTCGTCGGGAATGTGCCGTCCGCGCTTCTCGCATTCGGCAATAAAGTGGTAGGCCAGCGAGTCGTTCAGCGCTACCACCGCCGTCGGCGGCTCGGGCAGGGCAAAAAGCCGGTCACAGGCGGGCGCGACCTCGCCGGTGCGGTCGTGCGGAACAGTGAAAATGAAGTCCTGGAGCAGGCGGTACTCGCCGGTGCTCCGCATGGCGTCGGTGTAAGCCGCCCGCCGCTCGACAACTGCCGTGGACGGTTCATCAGTGGTCAAGTGCGCGATCCGGCGGTGCCCGAGCTGCCGCAAGTATTCCATTGCAGCCTCAATGCCGGCATGGTTGTCTCCACCGACAAAGTCGCAGGTCAGCTCTGCGGGAAACCGGTCCACAAAGACGACAGGAACGCCGCGCAGCTCCAGCTCGCGAATCTGCGGCAAAGTTTCCGTGCCGCCGAGATGCCACAGCACGACGCCCTCGACGTGTTCCTGGGTAATGGAATCCAGCGCCTCGCGCTCAAGCTGGATTTCCCGAAGCTCGCTGCCGCCGTGCGTGTCCAGGACTTGCAGCCGCAGCGGCGCTTCCGCCGACCGAAGGGCGACATTGATGCCGTGCAGCAGGGCCAGCGCGGCGGGAAATACGGGATGCTGGGGCAAAATCGCGGCGATGGTCCGGGTTGGGACGGCCTGAGGCTCGGCAACGCTCCGATGCCGGGCCGAGCCGAAGGAAGTGCGGACCCAGGGGCGCTTCCCCAGCTCGCGCACGATCAGGCCGCGGTCTTCCAGCTGAGCCAAAGCCGAGCGCACGGCCGAGCGGTCCATGCCGAACTCGGTCGCCAGCGCCCGCTCGGCGGGCAGCCACGAGCCGGGAGGATACTGGCCGTGCGTGATCCGCTCTTCCAGGACCATAACAATCTGCTGCCGTCCAACCATTTTAGAAAGCATGAAAGTATTTCATCTGCAAAGGTCAAGGGAGGTGCGGGAAAGTGGACTTTCTCGCGTTTTTATCGTTCTCCAAACGCAACCAAAAACAACCAAAAAGCCGAGGCACATTCGGATTATAGCACAGTCCGTTCCTGCTGTCAACACGAACCACTTCCCTGGAAAAAGGCCCAAACAACCGAAATACACCTAAAGATTCGCTTGCTTCTTCACGAAATCCCGGTAACTATTTTATTTGGGAGCATTGACAGCAGGCCAAATCAGTGTTATACTTGGTTGTGTTTGGTAAAAGTGGTCTTTGTTAATTCGACCGCTTCCTTGTTTCTTTCAGGCCGCAGAGTGAGCGCACCGGCTTGGATCGCACTTGTTTGTATTCGCTCGTTAAACCCATTGCATAGGAGAAGTCATGTTTACTCAACCGAGGCCGCAAAAGCGCGGCTTTACGCTCATCGAACTGCTCGTTGTCATCGCTATCATTGCGATTCTTGCCGCCATCCTGTTCCCGGTCTTCCAGAAAGTGCGCGAAAACGCCCGTAAAGCGTCCTGCCAGTCCAATGAAAAGCAGATTGGCCTCGCCATGATCCAGTATTCGCAGGACAACGACGAGCTGTTAGTCGTCGGCTGGTTCGGGCCACAAGGTTACGGTACGTCCAGTGCTGCCGGAACGGCGAACCCCAAATACAAATGGATGGACGCCATCTACCCGTTTGTCAAGAGTGTCGGCGTTTTTCACTGCCCAGACGATAGCGGCAACCTGATCCCTGGTGCCACCGGCACCTATGTTCCGCAGTCACAGCTTACGGCGGACAGTGATCATTATTACGGAAGTTATTCGATTAACTCGTATGACTACAAAGGACCCGTCACGGACTTTCCCGACATCGGGCCAGGCAACAACGCAAGTACGACCGGCGGTGACATGGGCTATAGCCTTGCTTCCCTGCAAGCACCGGCTACTACGGTTTGGGTCGTTGACGGTGCTGGCAGCTACACGGTAGACTGCGACAACCAAACTATGGCTGCTGATACTCTCGGTGGCGATCCTGGAATCCACTGTTCAGACATCGCGCCCAGCTTGAACGACGGCAGCCCCATCCTGTTCCGACACGGTGCTCCAGATCTGGCGAACGTTCTTTACTGCGATGGTCATGTGAAGTCTGTCCGGCAGGCAGACCTGCTTAAGACGAACGCGAGCGGCTTTTACTACAACCTTACCATGCGCGGTTCTTAAAGCGCTTCGTCGCCGCATTCAGTTAAAAACTTCGGCTCCGCAAGGGGCCGAAGTTTTTCTGCCCCCGACATCTTAATGCACAATTTTGCCTATCAATCCACGTTAGTCAAAGGGAAAGATAATGAAAGCTTGTCAGCGAAGCCGAACAGGCTTCACTTTAATCGAACTGCTCGTCGTCATCGCCATTATCGCGATTCTCGCCGCCATTTTGTTCCCCGTGTTCCAGAAAGTGCGTGAGAACGCCCGCCGCGCTTCCTGCCAATCTAACCTCAAGCAGCTTGGACTGGCGATTACCCAGTACACCCAGGATGCCGACGAGAAGTTCCCGCAGGGGAACAATTTCACTGCCAATGGTGGGCCTTACGGTTCCGGCAGTGGCTGGGCAGGGCAGATTTATTCATTCACTTCCAGCAACGGCATCTACAAATGCCCGGATGATTCGGCCTATGGCGGCATTATCAGCTACGCCATCAACCAGAACCTCACCGACAACGGCGGCACCACTGCTTATTCGGCGCTTGCGCTTGGTGCCGTGAACTCCCCGTCCAACACGGTGCTTGTCATCGAGACAGCCGGCTGTGACAATTACAGCCTGCCGAGCCAGGATATCGGCCGGTCTCCGTCAGCGGACGGGTTGGCTTACGGCGGCGGGCCGAATATCAATCATATCGGCGGGTCTTGTACTAATTATGCAACCGGTAATTTCGCGGGGATCACACTCAACGGGCAGGCACAGCCGCGCCATACGGATGCTTCTAATTACTTGATGACCGACGGGCATGTCAAGTACATCCTGCCGGTGCATATCTCGCCCGGATTGGACGCCACAACCCCTACCAGTGATCAAACCACAAACGGAACCAGCCCCACAAGCGGTCAGGCGGCAGGCTCGCAGACACCGAGCGGCGCATACGGCACTTATACTGCCACATTCAGCGCGACCTAGACGCTCATGTCTTGAAAGTGCAGTCGGAGAAGCGGCGTCGAAGCCGCCCCGACTGGAAATAGCTGCTGGAAATCTCCAGCTCCGCAAGGGGCTGGAGGTTTTTTGTGCAGAAATAATTGCGCTTGACAGAACGCCCAGATTTTCCGTACCATGATAAACGACATAAATAAACGACATAACACAAGAAAATACCTGCCGACAACAAGGTTTGTAAGACAAGGCTTGTAAGAAAGGGCGACTTTTGACACCGAAAACGCATTTGAACGCAAATCGCTGGAACCGAGCGCTGGCCCGTGCAGCCGTGGCCGTCGCCGCAGTCGGAGGCGCCCTGCATACGCAAACAGGCCATGTTGGGACGCTGATGCCCCCGGTCATGGCCTCCACGGTGGCGTCGCCGCCCCCGTTCCGGCCGCCGGCGGTGCCGCTGATCACCAACGATCCCTACCTGAGCATCTGGTCCGAGGCCGACCACCTCAACGACGCCGGCACCGTCCACTGGACCCGTCACCCGGCGTCGCTGGTCAGCCTTATCCGCATTGACGGCAAGGCGTACCGGCTGATGGGCGATGACCCGACCGATGTCCCAGCGTTCCCGCAGACAGGGGTGCAGGTGACGCCAACCCGGAGCATCTACCAGTTCGAGGACTCGGCGGTGCATGTGACGATGACGTTTATGACCGCTGACCTGCCGCATGATCTGAACGTCCTGTCCCGGCCCTTAAGCTATCTCACATGGGACGTGAGAGCGGTGGACGGCAGGCCGCACGCCGTTTCCCTTTACGACAGCACGTCGTCCCAGCTTGCGGTCAACACCCCTGACCAGCCCGTCACCTGGCAGCGGGAAGCGATGGGGCCGCTGACGGCGCTTCGGGTCGGCACGGCGGCGCAGACCCTGCTGCGGCCTGCCGGCGACGACACCCGGATTGACTGGGGGTACGCTTATGCGGTCGCGCCGAGCGCCGATGCCCAAGCCGCCGCCGGCGGCGATGCGCTGCCGACCGGCTTCGCCAAGAACGGCACCCTGCCGTCCGCCGACGACACGCGCCAGCCGCGTCCGACCACCGACGATCAGCCCGTGCTGGCATTCACGTTCAATCTGGGCCAGGTAGCAGCGACGCCCGTGTCCCGGCACATGATGGTCGGTTACGACGAGATTTACAACATCAAGCTGGCCGGAAAGAAGCTGAGGCCCTATTGGCGGCGCGGCGGTACGACCCCGGCGTCCATGTTCCAAGCTGCCGACAAAGACTATCCAGACGTGACCCAGCGCTGCACTCAGTTTGACGAAAGCTTGATGGCGGACATGACCCGGCTCGGCGGCCCGCGCTACGCGCAGGTCACGGCCCTGGCGTACCGGCAGTCGCTGGCGGCGAACGGCCTGGCAGTGGATGCCAATGGGCAGCCGCTGCTGTTCACCAAGGAAAACAACAGCAACGGCGACATCGCAACCGTAGACGTCATCTTTCCGCAGGACCCGATGCTGCTGTTGCTCTCGCCGTCTTTGGCAAAAGCGTCGGTTGTGCCGGTGCTGGCGTATGCCCAGTCGCCGGTCTGGAAGTTCCCGAACTCGCCGCATGACCTGGGTACGTTCCCGATTGCATCGGCATCCGGCAATGCGAGCGAGGCAATGCCTGTCGAAGAAAGCGGCAACATGCTGATCCTGTGCGACGCGATCACGCAGGTGGACGGCAATCCCAAGTTTGTCAGCGCCTACTGGCCGCAGCTCACCCAGTGGGCGAAGTTCTTGGAGCAGTACGGGCTTGATCCCGGCGACCAGCTCTGCACCGACGACTTCATGGGGCATCTGGCGCATAACGCTAACTTATCTATCAAAGCCATCGTCGCCCTGGCGGCTTACGGCGACATGTGCCAGCGGCGGGGCGACGCGGCAGGCGCGAAAAAGTATGCCGCCCTGGCGAAAGCCGACGCGGCGCACTGGATGTCCGTGGCCGACGGCGGCAAAGTGTCTTTGCTGGCGTTCGACAAGCCAAACACTTGGAGCCAGAAGTACAATTTGGCGTGGGACCAGATTTTGGGTCTGAACGTCTTCCCGGCGACTGTGCGGGCTAAAGAAGCCGCCTACTACAAGACTGTCATGCAGCCTTACGGCGTGCCGCTGGACAGCCGGACCCATCTCACCAAAGCAGACTGGTCTTTTTGGAGCGCGACACTGGCCGACAATCCGGCAGACTTCCAGGCGCTGGTCTCGCCGGTGTACGACTACCTGAACCAGACGACCTTACGCGACCCGCTGGCCGACGGGTACACTGCGGATGACCTCCATTCCAGCCTCTTCCATGCCCGCCCGGTGGTCGGCGGCCTGTTCATCAAGATGCTGACCGACCGGGCCACCTGGGCCAAGTGGTCAGCGGGCGATAAAGTTGTGGCCGCGAACTGGGCGCCGCTGCCGGCCGCGCCGAAAGCGACATACCTGCTGGCAAGCTCGCAGAAGACGCCGGCCGTCTGGCGCTACGTCACGACGGCGGACAAGCCTGCCGATGACTGGATGAAGCCCGACTTCGACGACAGCGCCTGGAAGACCGGCCCTGCGCCGTTCGCGAACAACCCGCCCGGCGACATTCCCACCGGCACCAACTGGAACGACACGCCGGGTGACCTCTGGATCCGGCGCAAAGTGACCCTGCCGCCCGGTTCCTACAAGAACCTGGCGTTTATGGTCTACCACGACGAAGACGTTGAAGTTTATGTTGACGGCATTCTGGCGTCGGAAGACGGCGGCTACAACAGCAGCTACGACGCGCTCGACATCACCCCAGCGGCAGCCGCCCTGCTGAAGCCCGGCGCGACTGTGACCCTGGCCGCGCATGTCCATCAGACCACGGGCGGGCAGGGCATTGACCTCGGCCTCGCCAGCCTGGCCGCGCGTTAGCACCCAAAAGCAGCCACGGACGGAAGAGGCCACGGACGGAAGAGGCCACGGATTGAAATCCGTGGCT
>CAXSZN010000056.1:0-18760 GCA_964241935.1 uncultured Armatimonadales bacterium | reverse complement strand
GCCACGGACGGAAGAGGCCACGGACGGAAGAGGCCACGGATTGAAATCCGTGGCTGAAGGGCGCTTCGCGCCGGCTGTCCTGCGGACAGAAGATCAGCCTCACGAAGGCTTCTATCTTTGTCCGCAGGACAATCAGCGTGAAACGCTTCTCAGCCACGGATTTCAATCCGTGGCTTTTTTGCTGCCGAACTTCTCTGTCCCCGCAGGTGTTTACAACAGGCCAGCATGGTAGAATAATATGTAGGTAAATTCGCAGCGGAGCGATATTTCTTGGCGGCAAGTGGAAAGCAGGGACGTTTGGCAGTAGACACTGGAGTCGGCGCACGGCGCACGGGCGATTTAGAAGACTTCGGCGACAAGTCCGAGACGGGATACGACGGGGAGCTAGGCTCGCTGCCGGTGCTGCCGGAAGTCGAAAAAGACACTGAAACAAAGTCCGGGCTGCACCGGGCGGTCTGGATGCTGGCGTGGCCGTCGGTGATGACGATGCTGCTCCAAACGCTGAACTCGTTTATGGACCGCGGCTTTGTCGGGCATCTGGGGTCGGACGCGCTGGCGGCGGTGGGGGTCGGCGGGCAGTTCATGTTCCTGCTGATGTCGGTCGGCATGTCCATCTCGACGGGAACGTCGGCGCTGGTCTCGCGTTTCACAGGCGCATTGGAGCCGGACCAGGCAAAGCTTGCGGCGAACCAGTCCTTGTGGGTGGGCATCATTGCGGCGGTCTTCTGCGCGGCGGGGGTCTGGCCTTTGCGGCACTTGGTTGTCGGCTGGATGGGCGTGGATGCCCACGCCGCCGGGCTGTGCGTCCGCTATTTAAGTTTGACGCTTCTCGGCATCCCGGCGCTGTTTGTGATGCTGATTTTGTCCAGTGTCTTTCGCGGTCTGGGCGACACGGTGACGCCCCTGCGCGTCATGATCGGCGTCAACATTATCCACTTAGGCGGCGATTATCTGCTGATTTTTGGGCACTTCGGCTTTCCGAAGATGGGCCTGATGGGCGGTGCGACGGCGCTGATCTCGTCGCAGGTGGTCGGCGCACTGCTGTATTTCTGGTTCCTGCAGCGCTCGGCTTTGCACGGGTTTGCGACGCGGCTGAAACGCCTGGACTTTGACTGGGCAAAGCGCATTTTAAACATCGGGCTGCCCGCCGCCGGGCAGAATGTTTCGCGGGTGCTCTCCATGATGGTCTTTACCGGCGTGCTGGCGCGGTCCCCGCAGGCGACGGCGGCAGTGGCGGCGCTGACGATTGGACTGACATCGGAAAGCATCGCATTCATGCCGGGCTTTGCATTCTCGATGGCGGCGGGGACACTGACCGGGCAAAACTTAGGCGCGGGCAAGCCGGAGCGGGCGGAACGCGCGGCTTGGGCGTCTTTGCAGCAGGGCTTGGTCATTATGATTGTGATGGGCGCGGTCTTCTTTGTGTTTGCCCGGCCCTTCGCGCACATCTTCACGCATGACCCGCATGTTGTCCCGCTCACGGTCGCGTACCTGCGGATCGCCGCGCTGTCCGAGCCGTTTCTGGCGCTGGGCATGATCCTGACCGGGGCGCTGAACGGAGCCGGTGAAACAAAAGCGCCGGCATGGGCGGGCGTTGCGACCATGTGGGGTGTCCGCCTGCCGCTGGCCTGGCTGCTGATTTACGGCCTGCACTTCGGCGCGACAGGCGCGTGGTGGGCCATGACAACCTCCACGGCGCTGAACGGCATTGTCGCGCTGATCTTGTTCAAGGGCGGCCGCTGGAAGCAGGCGGAAGTCTAGTTTAGAAAGTGGCCGCAAAAACCCCGCCGGAAACGGCGGGGTTAATTTTTTGCGTCTGCTGGTAACAATACCTAAAAATTCGCAGTAGAAATTGGGCGTAACGCAGCAGGGAACGGAAAGAGGGCGAGTTGTCCGACACTATTATTGGGGTCAAGCACGAAGGCGATTACCAATCGGGGATAGACGAGAGCAGCCCCAAACCGGAGCAGAGCGAGGGGCAAGAAGAACGCCAAGAACAGCAGGAGCAGGACAGCAAGGGGCAGGACGCGGGACAGGAAAAAACTGGGGCGGATTTGCAGCGGTCGGTCTGGAAGCTCGCGTGGCCGTCGGTCCTGACGATGGTTTTGCAGACCTTGAACTCGTTTATTGACCGCTTCTTTGTCGGGCATTTGGGATCGGACGCGCTGGCGGCGGTCGGGATCGGCGGGCAGGTGCTGTCGGTGCTGTTCGCCGTCGGCATGTCCATCTCGGCGGGAACGACGGCGCTGGTGTCACGGGCCAAAGGGGCGGAGGAGAACGACGAAGCCAGGCAAGCCACCAACCAATCCCTCTGGATTGCGGCACTGGCGTCGGTCGTCTGCGTCGCCGTCCTCTGGCCTTTGCGGCGCATTGCCATTGGCCTGCTGCATGTGGACCCGTCGGCGACAGACCTCTGCATCCGTTATTTAAGCTTGACGCTCCTCGGCATCCCGGCGCTGTTTGTGATGCTGATCCTGAGCGCCGTGCTGCGCGGCTTAAACGACACGGTGACGCCGCTGCGGGTGATGATCGGTGTGGACCTGATCCATATCGGCGGCGACTATCTGCTGATTTTCGGGCATTTCGGCCTGCCGCGCCTCGGCCTCACCGGCGGCGCGATTGCGCTGGTCGTGTCTCAGGTTGTGGGTGCGGCGCTTTACTTTTGGTTTGTCCAAAAAACGCGGGTGCGCGGGTTTGTGACCTGCCTGAAGCGTCCCGAGCTGGGCTGGGCGAAACGCATCCTGGGTGTCGGCGGGCCGGCGGCCGCGCAGAATGTCTCGCAGGTGCTGTCGGCGATGGTCTTTACGGGCGTGCTGGCGCATTCACCGGAAGGAACTGCGGCAGTGACGGCGCTGACGATCGGGCAGACGTCGGAAGGGATCGCGACGATGCCGGGCTTCGGGTTTGCAGCCGCGGCGGAAACCCTGTCCGGGCAAAATTTGGGTGCGGAAAACCCGAACCAGGCGGAGCGTTCGGGCTGGGCTTCTTGGCAGCAGGGAGCCGCACTCATGGTGCTGATGGGCGTGGTCTTCTTTGTGTTTGCCCGGCCCTTCGCGCACATCTTCACGCATGACCCGCATGTCGTCCCGCTCACGGTCGCGTACCTGCGGATCACGGCGCTGTCCGAGCCGTTTCTGGCGCTGGGCCTGATTTTATCGGGAGCGCTGAATGGAGCAGGGGACACGAAGGCGCCGGCGTGGGCCGGGATCACGACCCTTTGGGGCTTCCGCCTGCCGCTGGCCTGGCTTTTGATCTTCCATCTGCATCTCGGCGCAACAGGCGCGTGGTGGGCGATGACGACGACGACGGTGCTGGACGGGGTAATCGTCTTATGGCTGTTCAAGCAGGGCGGCTGGAAAAAGACGAAGGTGTAGAAACCCACCCCGCCGCAAGCGTCGCCCCTCCCGAAACGGGAAGGTGCGGAGCGGGAATAAGAGGAGATGCCCGTTTTTAGTCTTCTTTAAATCTCTTCACCTTCCCGCTTCGGGAGGGGCGACGCTTGCGGCGGGGTGGGTTCCAATCGCCGCCGTGATGCGGGCCTGGGTCTCCGTGACGTCCTCCCAGCCTAATATCTCGACTTCGTGCTGCTCTAAAACTTGGTAAATCTCAAAGAAGTGCTGGATTTCCAGAAGCGTGTGCTCCGACAGGTCGTTCAAAGAGTGGATGGCATCGAAGCGCGGGTCAGCAACGGCGACCGACAAGATCTTGTGGTCCTCGCCCCGGTGGTCGTTCATCAGGAGCGCCCCGACCGGGCGGGCGACAACAAGGCAGCCGCAGAAGGTCGGGTTGGACGACATGACAAGCACGGAAAGCGGCCTTTCCCGGCCCGCGCCTTTGGTGCCGCAGACCCAGCCGTAGTCGCAGGGGTAGTGCAGGGGTGAGAACAGCGTGTGGTCGTAGCGGAAGATGTTGCCGGCGGGGCTGTACTTGTACTTGTTGGACGAACCTTTCGGCACTTCGACAATCGTGTTGACTTCAAACGGCGCGTTGGCTCCCGCCGGTATGTCTTCATGCTGCATGACCAATTATAACACACAACCGCCTTCAAGACTCCGCCGCAGGCTTCTTGTTCCTCTTCTTTTCAGAAATTCTTCACGTCGCAGGGGTAGGGTAAGAACTAGGACAAAAACAAGGCACGCGCTTGGCAGAAGCCCAAAAAGACAATTGGAACATTCGGGCCGGCCCGTTCGTCTGTTAAAAAGAGCGCGATGTGTGAAACCGCGTAAAACTGTGAATAGTGAAAAAGTTGACTTTGGTTTAGCGCGTTAGACAAGGATAAAACAATGAAGAATACCACTTTTAAGAATATCAAGCGCGGCGCAGCAAGCTTGGCCGTAGCTGCCGGGATCTCACTGGCGGTCGGCACGGCTTTTGCCCAGGACGAGACGAGCATGGCCCCGCCGATCCAGAGCAGCGCCCCTGCCGGAAACTACGGCACCGGCACGAATGCGGCGGCGGACAGCGTCTTTAACTGGCAGGAAATCCCGGCCAATCAGCAGGTTCCCCTGACCCGCGCGACATTCGACCAGGGCGGCTACCAGCTTTACGACACTGTCGGTGAGACAATCGTTATCCCGTTCACCAACAATAACTTGTACGTCATGAAGTTTGCGACTTCGCAGAACGGCACGCTTTACTTTGAAAACCAGGGCGGCTATCCCGTGCTGTACGTCCCGAAGGGCGGGTACTTGGAGAATGCGACGGTTGCCGGCGCACGCTGGTATCCGTTCGGCCAAGACTTCCATCCTGCCGAGCCGGTCTTCTTAGGGATTGCGCCGAGCTACCCCGAGTTTATTGACCTGGGCTGGTATCCCAATACTTGCTTCTATGGCGGCTATTACGGCAATACATCGTTTCTGGCCGGGGGGATCTTTCTGCCGACCGTGGGCTTGTTCTTCAGCATCGGCGGGCACCCCTACTACGGCTGGAACGCGTACCACAACTACTACTTCGCCCATCCGGGCTTCTACCATACGGGCTATTACAACCGTAATTTCTACCACTACGCCGGCAATAACTTCCGGGCGTTCGCGCCGGACCGGCGGTTTAGCGGCGGCTTCAATCATGGCTACGCCGCCGGCTTCAACCACGGCTTTAATAGCGGCGTAAATCATGGATTTGCCAGCCATTCGCAGTATGCAGGGCACACCGGCTTCGGTGGAAACTCCGGCTTCAGCGGACGCACCTTCCGGGGCGCATCAAATTACGGCAACGGCAGCCATAACTATACGGTAAACCGCAGCACGACAGTGAACAATTACGGCGGCGGTCAGCACTTCGGCGGCCAGAACTTCGGCGGCGGCCAGAGCAGCGCACGCGCTTTCCGGGGAGCTTCCAGCTACGGCGGCGGCCAAAGCTACGGCGGCGGCCAGAGCTACGGCGGCTCGCGCAGCTTCGGCGGCGGCCAAAGCTACAGTGGCGGCTCGTTCAGCGGTGCACGTCAAAGCTACAGCCGTCCGAGCATCAGCCAGAACTCCGGCGGCAGCCGGAGCAGCTTCGGCGGCGGCAGCCGTGGGAGCAATTCCGGCGGTGGTGGAAACCGGGGCGGTGGCGGCGGTGGAAACCGAGGCGGCGGAGGCGGCAATCACGGCCGTTAGCCCTACTTGACCCGCATTTAGTCTTTCTTGACCCGCATTGTCGGCAGAAAGAGCGTCCTTCGGGACGCTCTTTTTTGCCGTTCGGCCAGCATCAGCTACTTCATATAATTTTCACACGAATTGGGCATACTCTCTGTGTCAGTTTAGCAATTTTGGAAATACGGGTCGCAGGCATGATCGAGAACAAAAACAACCAAGTGCAGATACCAGTGCGGCAGCGCCGAAGCCCTGCCCGAGCACTCCTCTTCGGGCTGCTGGCCGTGCTGCTGCTGGGCGGGCTGATTGCCTGGCGGCTGCATGTAAACGCCGTCAATGCAAAGACGCTTCAGCAGGGCGGCGGGACGGGCGGAAGCGCGAAAGGCGGCGGAGGCGGAGCGGCAGGACGCGGTCCGACCAGCATCGCCGCCGCGCCGGTTATCGTGCGGGACATTATTCACACGTTCTCGACCAGTGCCAACATCGAGTCGCCGCAGACGGTCAAAATCTCGCCGCGCGTCGCCGAGCAGATCACGGCGATCAATGTCCAAGAAGGCGATCCCGTGCATCAAGGCCAGGTGCTGATCCAGCTCGACAGCACGCAGCTTGCAGCAGCAGTTCGCAAAGAACAAGCGCTGCTGGCGGAAGGCAATGCTAAGCTGCTGCAAGCGGAAGTGTCGCAAACTTCGGTGCTGACGCCGGTGCAGACTTTAATCCGCCAGAACAAAGCCGCCTTGCGGTCGTCGCAGATCAACCTGCGTGAAACCCGCCAATCGTCGGTCCAATCGATTGCGGCGGCGGATGCGGCAGTGGCGGATGCGAAAAGCAAGGTCGCCTCGGCTCAGGCCTCGGTCGCGAACGCCCAGGCGGCGCTTGCCAGCGCCCAGGCGAACCAGACCAACGACAACACGCAGCTTGCCCGTGAAGTTTCTTTGTTCCAGCAGGGAGCAGTCGCCCAGCAGGACGTGGACAACGCCCGCACGACGGCCAATGTCCAGACGGCCAATGTCGGCGTCGCCCAAGCCCAAATCAATGTTGCTCAGGCGGGATTGCAGTCGGCGCAAGCCGAGCTAAGAGCCGCCGAGGAGCAGGACACGATCACGCGGGCCAAAGCGCCCTCTGATATTGAAGCCGCCCGCAGCACGGTTGTGACGTCCCAGTCCGCGCTCAAAAACGCCAACGCGAACACGGTCCAGACGGCTGCCTATCAGGCAACGCTGGCGAGCCTGCGGGCGGACGCACAGTCCACGCAGGCGGATTTAGTGACCGCTCAGGCGCAGCTTGCCGAGACGGTCATTCGCTCGCCGATTGACGGCTTCGTGTCCAGCCGCCTTGCCGATCCCGGTACGCTGGCAAGCCCCGGCACACCGATTTTGCAGCTTCAGGAGCTGAAAGTCGTTTGGGTGAACCTGCCGGTGCCGCAGGAGCAGATTGGCGCGGTTTCAACAGGCCAGCAGGCGTCGGTGACGGTAGACTCTGTTCCCGGCCGGACTTTCTCGGGCCGAGTGTTCGAGATTGACCCGTCCGCCGACCCTTCCAGCCGCGACTTCACGGTCCGTCTGGCGCTGCCGAACTCCACTTCGCTGCTGAAGCCCGGCATGTACGCGCATGTGACGCTGGTGACCCAGCATGTCCGCAGTGCCGAAGTTGTCCCGCTGGAAGCGCTCCAAACTGATGCTGCGGGCGCTTTTGTTTGGACTTTGGCGTCTGACATGACTGTCCACCGTCAGGCGGTGACGACCGGCGCTCGCGACGACAACGGCGTCGCCATCTTGTCCGGCCTGCGTCCCGGCGAGAAAGTGGTCACTGTGAATGCCGCGCGTTTGAAGGACGGCGACACGGTTGTTCTCGGCGGCATTGGCGGTCCCGGCGGCGCGGGGGGCGGCGCAGGGAAGCACCATCATAAGCACGCGAGTTAGAAGAAGCCACGAAGGCCACGGGCTGCATAGCCACGGATTAAAATCCGAGGCTGAGAAGTTCCCACCGTCCAGGGGACGGAAGATAGATAAAACAAAAGACCAATAATCTGGCCTTTCTTGTGTCGCCGCGACACTGAGAATTCGTCAGCCTCGGATTTTAATCCGTGGCTTCCATTGTGTGAAAGTAAGCGAGAAAGTTCTCTATATGAACCTTGCGCGAGGATCAGTTCTACGGCCTGTGGCCGTGGTCATGCGAATTGCGGCGCTGGTGCTGCTGGGCGCGGTCTGCTTGACCCGGCTGCCTGTGGACCTGCTGCCGAATGTTTCCATCCCAACCGTCTCAGTGATCACCCAGTGGCCGAATGTCGCGCCCGAAGAGATTGAGTCGCAGGTGACGCGCCCGATTGAAGAGGCCGTGTCCGCCGCGCCCAATGTGGCTACCGTGCAGTCCACGTCCAGTACCGGCGTTTCTACCGTCCGGGTGCAGTTCGCCTGGGGCACGGATGTCGGGCAGTCGGCGATTGACGTTTTGCAGGTCGTCGAGAAAGCCCGGCAGAACTTCCCGACCGATCCAACGCTGCAAGAACCGATTGTCTACAAGTATGATCCGTCGCAGCTTCCGATTTTAATTTATGCCGTCAGCGGTGAAAGCGACTCGGTCAAGCTGCGGACGGAGCTGGACAACGAGATCAGCCCGATTGTCGAGTCGGCTAACGGGGTCGCGTCGGCCACTGTGACCGGCGGCAATGACCGGGCCATTTTGGTCAATGCCGACCCGAACAAGCTGCTGGCGTACCATGTTTCTATGGACCAGATCAGCACACGCATTGCCCAGGAGAACCAGAATGTCCCGGCAGGCATCGGCAAGCAGAGCCGCACGGAATATACGATCCGCAGCTTGGGATGGTTCAAGAACCCGCAGGAGATTGCCAAAGTCCCTCTGACCCTGGTGAATGGCCGTGTTGTGACAATTGGCGACGTGGCGACGGTTGTGGACGCCGACCAGGAGCCGCGCCTGTTCACGCGCCTGAACGGCAGCGCAGCGGCGGGCATGATCATTGCCAAGCAAAGCAATTCCAACACGATTGATACGGCGAACGCGGTCCGAGCTAAGATCAAGGACATTGAAAAGCGCTACCCGAACCTGCACTTCGAGCTTGCCTACGACCAGTCCCAGTATATCTCGAACTCGATTGATGACCTGAAAGTGAACGCCGCGCTGGGCGGCATGCTGGCCGTGCTGATCCTGCTGTTCTTTTTAAGAAACGTCCGCAGCACGCTGGTTGTCGCGCTGTCCATTCCGATTTCGATTATCTCGACCTTCGCCCTGCTGTATGTCTGCGGCTTCACGCTGAACACCATGAGCCTCGGCGGGCTGGCGCTGGCGACGGGACTGATCGCCGATGACGCGGTGGTTGTGCTGGAGAACATCTACCGGCACTACGACCGGGACAAGATGCGTCCGGCGGAAGCGGCGATTGCCGGGGCAAATGAAATCTTTTCGGCGGTTATCGCGTCCACAATCACGATCATCGTTGTTTTCCTGCCGCTGCTGCTGATTAAAGGCCAAGCCGGGCAGATGTTCACCCAGTTTGCTTTAGTCGTCATCTTCTCAATCTCGGTGTCTTTGTTGGATGCCACGACGGTTGTGCCGATGCTGGCGTCACGGCTCATCAAAGAGCACAGCGCCGATGACGACGCGAATGGCCTGGACTCGGAAGGCGGCAGCAATAAAGGGCTGTTCGGCGTCTTCGGGCGCTGGTTCGGCGCTTTGGACGCTTCGTATCACCGGGGGCTGGGCTGGGCGATCAAGCACCGCGTTGTTGTCGTGTCGCTCGCTTTAGGCATCACGGCCCTCAGCTTTTTGCTGCTGCCGCAGATCGGTTCCGAGCTGCTGCCGCAGACCGACAGCGGCAACTTGCAGGTCAATGTCAAGCTGCCTCCGGGCACGGCTCTCGCCGATACCAACAAGCTGATAAAGCAGGTGGAGCAGACCGCGCTGGCGAACCCGAACGTCCAGACCGTATTCTCGTCCGCCGGCTCCAACCTGACCCTGAGCGGCAATACCACCGCGCTGAACGGCAACCAGGGTGCGCTGCAGGTGCGCCTCAAAGACAGCCGCAAAGAGTCCACGCAGCAGGTGGTTCAGGATCTGCACAAGCAGTTTGCAAGCATTCCCGGCGGACGTATCAGTGTCTCGGTCGTGGATGTGGTCTCGCGCATCCTCACCGGCGGCGACGCCAACGTCGAAGCGGACATTTATGGCCCGAACTTGGACACGCTTTCCAGCCTCGGCGCACAGGCGACCGGCAAGCTGAAACGGATTCCCGGCCTGACCAACGTAGATGTCAACTGGCAGGACACGCAGCCGGAAATCCAGTGGCAGGTCAACCGGGACGCCGCCGAGCAGCAGGGCGTCACGTTCCAGGACGTTTCCGATGCGATCAACACGGCGACCAACGGCAACACAGCGTCGTATTACCAGGAAAATGGCTACCAGTACGCGATTGTTGTAGAAGTCGCGCCGGACCTGCGCCGGACAACGTCGCAGCTTGCCACGCTGCCGATTTTTCCGAGCGTGAACACGGATACGACCCACGCCGTTCTTTTAGAGCAGGTCGCCAGCCCGATTTACGCGGCTGGGCCGGCGTCCATCACGCGCCAGGACCGCCAGCGGTATATCGCCGTGACGGGAACGCCGCTGGGCCGCTCGGCGGGCGATCTGCAAAAAGACATCACAAAGCAGATGGCGACAATCAAGCTGCCGGTCGGCTACTACTGGGACTGGGGCTACTCCCAGAAGCAGCAGGCGCAGGAGTTCAGCGGCATGGCGCTTGCCATCGGCCTTGCCATCGGCCTGATTTATATGCTGCTGGCTGCCCAGTTTGAGTCGTTTGTCCATCCGCTGACCATTCTCTGCTCGGTGCCGGTGTCGGCAGTGGGTGTCCTGCTCGCGCTGTTTTTGACGGGCCGGCATTTCGGCCTGACCGCGCTGATCGGGATGCTGATGCTGGTCGGCATTGTCGTCAAGAACGGCATTTTGTTGGTAGACTATACCAACCTGCTGCGGCGTCAGGGCTTGTCCCGTGACGAGGCAGTTTTGCGGGCCGGCCCGACTCGTCTGCGCCCGATTTTGATGACCTCCAGCGCGGCCATTCTCGGCATGATCCCCATCGCGCTGGCGCTCGGTAAAGGCTCGGAAACGAATGCGCCGATGGCAACGGTCGTGATTGGCGGTCTTTTGACATCCACCTTCTTGACGCTGTTCGTGGTGCCGATTGCTTACACCCTGTTTGACGATCTGGGCCGCCGCTTCCGCAAGGACGACCGCGACTTCTCGCCGCCGGTGCTGGTCGAGCCGACCCCGGCCAGCGTTGGAAATGCGCCCCCTGCCCAGCAATAGAAGTTCTTCAGGCATGGCCGCTCATAACGATTATGAGCGGCCTTTTTGCGCGGCCTGCCACAAGACGCGGCGCGGCGAAATCAGGTATAATACTACGCTTTTTAGCGCTTGATTTGTGCAAGATTTACTGCCCCGGAGGCTGTATGGATAACGAACCTAAAGACGAAAAAGACGCCGAAAAAAATGCGCTGGTTCCGGCGGAGCCGCTGCACGATCTGGCGGCAAGCGTCGCCCGCATTGACGCGGCCCCGACGCTTGCCGAAAAAAGCCGCCTGCTTTGGGAGATGCCGTCCGATGCGCGGCACCAAACGCTGGGAGCGCTGCCCGCGCCGGTGGTCGCCGCCTTGATTGAAGGCGATCCGGAACGAAATACGGCCCTGATTGCGAACCTGCCTGCCGCCAAGTACCGGCAGGTGATCAACTTAGGCACGCCGGCGCAGGGCCGGGCCTGGCTGGAGCGGGCGGTCGGGTCGGGAACACTCGCCGGGTCCATCCTGCCGTCGCTGATGACCGGCAGCGACCTCGCTGACATGCTGGTGACGGACCCCGGCGTCAGGCGTGCTTTGCCGCGCCTCTTGAACTTCGAGCGGGCCGAGCGCTGGCGTCAGCTTTTGACCACAAACGAGTGGCACAAGAACATTGATGAGCTTTTAATGGCGGATACCGATGAGCTGTTGAACCGGGTGAGTATTCGCAATCAGTCGGTCAAGGCCGTGCTGCAATCGCTTTTAGATTATGTGCCGGAGCTGTATCTGGAAGTTGTCAACTTGGCACGGGACCGGGCGTCGCGGATGGACGAGCATGAGAACGAGCTGGAAGACATCACAACTATGCCGTTCGGCCTGCCGGAGCTTTTAAATCCGGCAGTGGCCCCTGGCAGCGGGGACCGGGACACGCAAGCGCCGGTCTCGCCGCTGGCAGACCTCATTCCTGAAGGCGGCGACCCGGTGTTCGCGCTGGCAACCGCCGGTTTAAGCGCCGCCCGGAAAGCTGTGCTGGAAGAGCAGCTTAAAATGCTGCTGCGCGACGAGACTGTCGCCACGGCGTCGTTTGCCACCGCCGATATGCAGCGGGCGGCAGGCCGGGTCTTGTTCTATTTACGGGCCGGCTTGGAGTCCTTCGGCCCGACTTTAGGCGACGCGACGCAGGCTTTAGAAACGCATCAACTGAGCGAAATCAGTGCCATCGGCACTCGTTTAGCGGAAAGCTACCGGCAAAAAGCGCTCTCGTTTGCCGGCCTGCGCGACTGGCTCGACGCCCGGCAAAAGCAGTTTTTGGACTCCATGCGCCTGCCGGAAGCGGGCGTGGACCCCGAAACCCGCGAGCCTGTTCTGTATCTGGCCGCCCGGCCCAAGCAGGACCGGGCCGAATGGACCCCGACCCCGCTGGCCGAAGTCCAGACCCGTTTGGCCGACATCGGCGCGTGGGGGCCGCTGTCCCGCGCCGCGTTCGGCAGCGTCGAGCGGATGCACACGATTTACGGCTCAAACCGCACCCGCACCTGGGACGAAGCCCTGCGGCGAACAGTCCTGGCATTGGTGCTGTACCGCCGCTGGGAACCCGAGCTGATCCGTCCCCAAGAAGACTACACCGCGTTCCGGCGTCAGTACGGTGTCGGCAAAAAGAACGGGCTGGACGAAGCCCGGCAGATCATCTTAGACGCGCTGGAAGCGACCCCCAACGCCGCCTGGAAGCCGAGCGACGCCAAAGCCCGCGCCCGCGAGATTCTGCTCCGCGCCGTCGGCGAGATCGAGACCATGCCCCTGCCGGGCGCAGAAACGCCGAAGCGGAAGATGCCCCCCAGCCCCCAATAATGGGGGAGCAGGAAAAAGCCATGCGCCCGCGCAAACATTGCTTGATTGCTGGAAGCAGCGCGTTTGTCCTGCTCGGCGTAATCCTGGCCGGCTACGCTGAATGTATTGGCACTCCCCGCCACCCTATGACAGAAACGCAGGCTGACGCGCTGGTGCGCCGGGAATTGCCTATGGATGCAAGCGTTCGACAGGTCTTGACTTGGCTGGACGCGCAGCACATTGAGCATGGCAAGTATGAGCCGAACCGTGCGAATGGAGATGATGGGGCAATCCTTGCTATTATCCGCGACACGAGCCGCCCATCACTGTTCATCTCCGCGGACATCCAGCTAAAGTTTACGTTCGGGAAACAGCGCCGGCTCATCGGGCATTCGTCTCACACTCTTCTGACAGGCCCGTGACAGCGACCATTCTACCGTCTCGTGCGGCATCTCGGTCGCACTGGCCCGGTGACTGAGAACGGGGGGCGTTACCCGGTATAGCCGCAGACGCCGGCACGGGGTGAGTTGACGACAGGGAGCAGCGCTTCCTGCGTTTCCTCATCGGCGCAGTCTTCGCAAAGTTGCCGGTATTCGCCTTCGTAATCGACTCCCATCAGTTCGGCGGGCTTGCCGCAGGCTTCGCAAAGCAGTTCCGGCGGCAGGTTGCGGGCCAGCAGCCGCACGGCTTCTTTGGCCGGGCTGCTGTCATGCACGGCAAGAACGCGCAGCTTCAGCTCGGTTGTGTCGCCGAAATCGTACTCATGGAAAAACGTCATGCCGGGCATAAGCGTCTCTCCAAGTTTGCGGCTCATGCCAATCTTGCTTGTCCCGATGCCGTACAAGCCCTTGCCGTCGATGAACTGGCTGAGATGGCCGCAGCATTCCAGCCAGAGGCCGCGCAGGAACGTGTCCAGCTTTTTCAGGGTCGCATCCGCCCGCACGTCCAGATGCAGCCAGTATTCCGGGCTGTAAGCGCCTTCCACCAGCAGATGCAGGCGCGGGGCATGGTCTCCCGGCGTGCTGTCCTGCTCCGCTTGGTGCTTTTCCAAATGGCCGATCATCGCCCGTTTCCCAAACTCGCCCCCACAGACAGCGCAGAGGCCGCGTGTCGCCCGCCGCCGTGTTTTCGGTGCTTCTTCCATACTATTCCCTTTAGAATTGGACTGGTTTAGAATTAGACTGGTCTCAGCGGCTGATGCGGCTTTGGCGGCAGCTCAACACGAATAAGATCGTTTGGCTGCACTTCGCCGCCGGCCAGCACAATGCCCATGACGCCGGCTTTGCGGATAAGAGCGCCGTCGGCGTCGCGTCCCAAAACCGCTGCCATGAGGCCCGGCTGGAAGGCGTCAATCTGCGGGCAGGGGTTCCGCAGGCCCGTCACTTCCACCACGGCGGACGCGCCGAGATGCAGCCGGGTTCCCACCGGCAGGCCGAGCAGGTTGACGCCGCGCGTCGTGATATTCTCGCCCATGTCCCCCGCCGATACGCAGAAACCGGCGGCGTGAAGCTCGTCATGCAGCTCCGCGTGGATCAAATGCACCTGCCGCAAGTTCGGCTGCGACGGGTCCCGCGCCACCCGCGAGCGGTGCTGAACCGTCTTGCCGCTGTGCGCTTCCCCTTCCACGCCCGCGCCCGCCACAAGCCGAACGCTTTCTTGATTTTGCTTGCTGAACTCATGCCGTGTGCTTTGGCTGACGGCGGTGACTGTTGCCATAACTCTCCTACCTGCGACGTGTCGCTTTTGGATAGCGGAGGATCACCCGCGCCATAACAGGACTACATCACCTGCGTTGGCTGCTTCGTGAAAGAAATCTGCCAAACCTGCGTACATAATCGGCAGTTCTTCGAGATCATCCTCATCATAAGGACTTCCAAAAACCTTTGCGGCATTTAAGGCATCCGCGTCCAGGCGTGATGTAAAGTCTTCCTCACTAATTCTTTCCAATGCGGCTGCCACTTCTTGAACCTCTAGCGGAGCCAAAAAGCGAGTCATTCCGTAGCTTGCCTCAAATTGCGTATCCGTGCCGCCCATAATCACGTTCCCTAGCGGCGGCGGAACCTGGGTGTCATTTGTCTGCGTAGCTTCGCCCGTCAGTAGAAAATGGATCGCTGCCCATTCTCCTATCAGCTCAAAGAACTTGGGCGGTTGCATTTGTGTGTCATCGTACTGATAATCAAGGAAGTCTTCAGGCGTCAAGATTTGCAGTCTTTTCCACTCGTTTGGTGGCACACGCAGATAGTTGGCATTGATAGACATACTGTTAAACTCCTACTGTTTCTCGCGGCGTCTCAGTCGGCTTGGCTTTGTAGCGGGGGGCGACGGGGAGGCGGTGGCGGTTGTTTTTGATCCACTCATAGGCGCGGCGGCCTAGCTGCGGGATGCCGGGGACGTAGAGGAGCGGGGCGAGGAGGGCGGTGGCGGGGAGGTTCCAGGCAACCTGGCGGAAGGCGTCGAAGCCGGCGAATTGTTTGCCGTCGGGGCGGACGGCGTAGGCGGCTTCTTCGGCGTCGGCGAATGAAACGCCGGTAGATGCCAAAGCGGCGGGGTCGTGGGAGTCGACAAACGTGATGACGCGGAAGACGTCGAAGAAGCGGACGACCAAAAGACACGATTTGCAGAAGTCGCAGTGGCCGTCGTAAACCAACCGGAGCGGGGTCAGGCCCAGTGGGCGCTTAGCCCATTGCAGGAAAGAAGCGATTTCGGTGGGTTTCAGAAAATTGATGTAGGACGTGATCATCAGCGCCGAAAAGAACGGAATGTTCATGCCGTACTCGATGCCGAGATGCAGCAGAACGCCGCCGGCGAGAACGGCCAGCCGCAGGCGCGGCACCCAGACGATGGTGCCGAGAGCCAGCTCAATGGCGACAGTGCCCCAGGTTACCAGATTGATCACATAGATGTTGTCCAGGCCCGGCACCGGGAACCGGACCGATTCCGGCAGATGCATCGGGTAGTAGACCGCCGTGCCGTCCTGCCAGGGACCGCCCGAGGCTTTACTTAAAGATGCGCAAAGGTACAGCACAGTAATCTGAAGCTGCATCAGGCGCTGCGCCCAGGCGACGACAAGCGGCGGGGTCTCGTCTTCGGTGCCTCGGAAAATGCGGACAAGCCGGTCTACCGAGCAGGCCGCGCCGCAGGGGCTGAGGACCAGATAGGCGGCCATGACCACCATGACCGTGTCGCCGCTGTTGTGGATCGGCGCAGCGCGGGCGTGCAGAGCGCAGATGCCGACATAAACCAGCGCGGCACTGATGCGGCTCCAAAAGCCGATGGTCAGGCACAGCGCGGCCAGAAGATAAACAATAAAGAAGAGGGAGAGAACGTGGTCCGCGCCGGGCAGGAGCAGCAGGTCGTTTTGATGCACATAAGTCCCGACCCCGCCGTTGTACGCCGCCGCTTCCGAGGCGGTCAGGACGCCCCGGTTGGAGAACCAGGTCCAGCGCTCCGGGAACAGCAGCGCCCCGTAGCCGAATGTCCAGAACCCGAACACCAGCCGAAAGAGGCCGAGTGTGACCGGGGAGATGGGCTTAAAGAAGAACTCGTTCCACTCGTTTCGCAGAAGTTTCATAGCGTTATCTAAACTGGCTTGGCGTTATGACAAGAGGCTCGCCGGGCGCGGCTGTGAGCGTCAAAGTCTGCTCGTCCCAGCGCACTGTCACCGGGCCGGCGAAGCGTGGCAGCAAGGTCGCAGACACGAGGCGGCCGTCTGCCCAGGCGATGTCCGCGGTGACGCCCCCACGCGCTTCCAAGCCGCAAACAGAGCCGTTTGCCCACGCGGCGGGCAGAGCGGGAAGCAGGTGCAGCTCGCCGGCGTGGCTTTGCAGCAGCATCTCCGCGAGGCCCGCCGTGAAGCCGAAGTTGCCGTCAATCTGGAACGGCGGATGCGCGTCAAACAGGTTCACATAGACGCCGCCTCCGCCAAGATAGCTTGTGTCATCGGTGTCCACCAGTGTCAGCGCTTCGCGGACCAGCGCTTCGGCCCGCTCGCCGTCCTCCAGACGCGCCCAATGGTTGATCTTCCACGCAAGAGACCAGCCGGTGCCGGCGTCGCCGCGCATCTTCAAAGACGTTCGAGCAGCGGCAAAGAGTTCCGGCGTTCCCCGGCGGGTGATCTGATGCCCCGGATGCAGGCCGTACAAATGGGAAATATGCCGGTGATGCGGCTCCGGGACACCTGCGTCCCAGTCTTCCAGCCATTCCTGAAGCTGCCCCCGCTGCCCGATCTGCATCGGCGCAAGGCGGGTGCGGGCTGCGCCGGCTTCGGCCCGGAACTCCCGGTCGCAGTCTAATATCTCGGAGGCTTGAACAACTGCGCCGAACAAGTCTCGCAGGATCTGCATGTCCATAGTGGGACCGGCGCAGAGGTTGACGTCAGGATGGTGCGCGTTCTCCGGCGAGATGGCCGGGCAAGTCACAAGCCAGCCATGCGACGGTTCTTCGACCAGCGTGTCCAAAAAGAACTCGGCGGCGCTCTTTATGACCGGGTAGTGTTTGACTAAAGCGTCTTTGTCTTGGGTGAACAGGTAATGCTCCCAAAGATGCGTGCAGAGCCACGCGCCGCCGGTCATCCACATGCCCCACCAGACGCCGTCCACCGGGGCGGTCCCGCGCCAGGCGTCCGTGTTGTGGTGGGCGACCCATCCGCGAGCGCCATACTGCACTTTTGCCGTGTGACGCCCGGTTTCGGCAAGCTCCGAGATCATTTGGAAAAGCGGCTCGGCGCACTCGGACAGGCTGCAGGTCTCGGCAGGCCAGTAGTTCATCTCCGTGTTGATGTTGATCGTGTATTTGGACCCCCACGGCGGGTCCATGCTGTCGTTCCATAGCCCCTGCAGGTTGGCGGGCTGACCGCCGGGCCGCGAGCTTGAAATCAAGAGGTAACGGCCATACTGGAAGTGCAGGGCTGCAAGCGCCGGGTCAGGCGCAGTCTGAAAGGCCCGCAGGCGGACATCGGTCGGCTCGGCCACAAGCGGCGACGCGCCGAGGTCCAGTGAGACGCGCCCAAAGAGCCGCCGGTAGTCGGCGATATGGGCGTCCAGCAGTTCGGCATAGGGCCTTTGAGCGGCTTGAAGGTAAGCCTCCGCGAGAGCGTCAGGGTCGCCGCTCACGTCGGCGTAGTTCTTGTAGCTGGTCGCCAGGGACACAAACAGCGTGACGGCATCGGCATCAGAGACAGCGATCTGATTGGCTCCGGCCTGCAAATCGCCGCCTTCCGCAGTCACACGGGCCAGCGCCGTCCACTTTGTCACCCCAGCGACGCCGTTCGCATCGCCTGCGACCCCGTGCTGGGCAAGAATGCCGTCTGCCTGAAGCGTTGGCGCAGAGCCGGGAGGACCATCAAAAGCCGCTGTCAGGGTGATTTTGCCGGGCTGGTCGGCAGAAAAGCGCAGGACAAGAAGCTGGTCGGGGGCACTCGCAAACGCCTCACGTGTGTAAGTCACGCCCTCTGCGGTGAACACGACCCGCGCCACGGCAGTTTCTAAATCCAGCTCGCGCCGGTAGTCCGTGGCTGCGCACTCGGGAAACTTCAATCGCAGATCGCCGGCAGTCTGGTACGGCATCTGCTTGACCGGCAGTCCCATGAACTTTTCCTGGCAGAGCTGCTGCGCTTTTTCGTATTCGCCGGCAAAGACCAGCCGGCGGATCTCCGGGAGTGCGGCCAGCGCTTCCGGGTTATCATAATCATGCGGGCCGCCTGCCGACAGTGTCATCTCGCTCAGGGCCACACGCTCTTCCGAAATCCCGCCAAAGAGCATCGCCCCGAGGCGTCCGTTTCCCAGCGGCAGCGCCGCCGTCCATTGGCCGGCAGACTGAGCATACCAGAGCTTCAGCGGGTGCGCGTTTGTCTGAGTCATGTTCGCTTTGTTCGCGGCAGCCGCTGCGTTTTCCTTCCTGCGTGCTTGCGAGCAGGATATGCCGCGCTTAGAGAACCCTGTGCTGAAGCACACGGCTACCCGGCGCAGACGCCACGAAGTACCGCTTCTGCACTGGTCAGCACTGGCTACCCGGAGGGTAGACCTGGAAGGCGCGGGACTCGGAACATCTTAGCATTGTCCTATTAGCATTGTC
>CAXSZN010000055.1:0-30858 GCA_964241935.1 uncultured Armatimonadales bacterium | reverse complement strand
GTGGCTGACCACAAGAAAAAAGTATGTCACAATAGCAGCGAGCGAGTCAGCAAAGTACGTTGCGAGGAGCAAGCATGGCGGAAAAAGAAACGGGGCGGATTGAGGCGTTCAGCGACGGCGTGTTTGCCGTGGCAATCACGCTGCTGGTTCTTGACCTGCATGTGCCGGTCCTGAAAGACGCGCCGCAGGGTCTGCTGAAAGCGCTGGAAGGGCAGTGGCCGGCGCTGGCCGCGTATGTGGTCAGCTTTTTGACGATTTTGGTCATGTGGCTGAACCATCACCGGCTGTTTGAGCAGATTCAGCGCAAAGATCACCTCTTGATGGTCTACAATGGCTTGCTGCTGATGCTCGTGACCCTGATCCCGTTCCCGACGGCGCTGGTTGCGGAGTATATTCGAACGCCTGACGCCCGCACTGCCGCCGTTGTCTACTGCGGCCTCAACCTGCTGATGGCACTGGCGTTCAACCTGCTCTGGAACCATGCCGCGCGGAACGGCAGGCTGCTGGCGGAAGACCACGACACCCACCGTGTCCAGCACATCACCCAGCAGTATCGCTTTGGACCGATCCTGTATGTTGCCGCGCTGGCGCTGGCATTTATGAATGTGACGGCCTGCGTCCTCTTCGTCGGCCTGATGGCAGCCTTTTTTGCTTTGCCGGAACATGAGCCGAAGACTGCCGGCGAGTGACTGTAACGCAAGCCGCAAAGCGTGGCAATTCGCAAACTCCTGTTACCTCTACCGTAAGAAAAACAAGCGCCGTCTGCCGACAATAAGGCGGGAGACACCACTATGCTCACACTGACGGGCGCGGACCAGCGGCCCTGTATAGACCTGGCCCGGCAGCTCAAGGCCGCTGCGCCTCCGCCTGAGATGTCGCATGACGCACTTGATTTTTTGATTGAAGGCTACGCCCGGCTCGTGGAAGGCCTGCTGGACCCCCGCGCCTCCGCATCCGGCATTGAGTTCGCGTACAGCCGCCTGCTCGGAACACGCGGCGGCATCTGCCGCCTCTGCCGCCCGGAAGACATGGGGCGTCTGCCGCTAAAGGCCGTCCGGCGCTGGGAATGGGCGGAAACACACCTGCGAGATTATTTAAGCGCAGCGCCGCAGCTTGAAGAAGTTTCCCGCGTCGCCCGCCGGGTCGAAGAAGGCTGGGCGGACAGCATGGAGCGTTATGTGCTGACCCTCACGGCACGTCTGCACGAGACGCAAACGCCGGACAAGATCGGCATTTTGAAGGGGATTGACACGGTCTCCATGCATTTGGCCCAGCGCGAAGTCTTTGCATTGTCTCAAACGCTCGCTATTCCTTTAGAAAACACCAGCGCCGTCAAGCTGCGTATTCGTTTGCTGGCCCTATTTCTGACTCTGCACCGGTGCGGCTTCTGCGCGGCCTTCCCCGCCATCAAAAGCTACCGTGAGACATTCCGCATCCATGACCCGCTGGCCTATCCCTGGTGGTTTGTAGACTGCCGCCTCACCGAGCGGCAGCTGAATTGGACGCACCGCCGCATTCCCGTGGAAGATTTGAACTGGCGTTTTTAGCGTCCATATGTGCCATAATGGAGCGGCTTTCCCAGGAGGCTTCTTTATGCGCCGCATTCTATGCTTTTCTCTGCTGCTGACCCTGAGCGCCCTGCCGGCACTGGCGACGACAAAAGGGCTGAACCCAGATTGTCACGCCCGACGTGCAGCCGGACGGCATCTTGTCGCTAAGCGTGCAGCAGCAGGACCCCAACATCGCGAACCGCTATGAGGTTCAGATCGAGCTGGGATTAACCCATAGATTTGAGATTGCCGTTTTTCAAGGCGCTTCGCCGCCGGAGCAAATCGCAAACGCTGAGTACAGCATCCTCGCTAAAGGGCCGTACCTGCTGTCCACAGGGTTCTTTAACTGGACCACGAAAGGCTCTGCCCCGCAGCCATATCTCGAAGGGGGATATTACAAGGGGAATACGCAGCTTATGCTGGGCGCGGCACGCGTTGTCACAGAGCGCCAGGATGTCGCCGGGTTCACTCAGAACCAGCATCAGTATCAAGCAATTTGGGGTTATGGCTACCGTGTTCACCCCCGCATTCTAGTCCAGCTTGATTACCAGAGCGGCACGGCAAACTCGGCAACGGCGGGATTTACTTACAATGTCACGCCGCAGCTTCAGTTCAACCCGGCCCTGTACGTTTCTAATGCCAGCGGGCACAAGCCCTGGGGCTACGCCGTGCTGACTTAGAACATCAATGTCTTCGCGCCGCGTCCTACCCAGCCGCCGCCCCCGGCTACGCCGCCGAAACCTTGACAGCAGGGGAACACGTCGGCAAAGACAGGGGCGCTAGTGCGGACGATACCAGCCGGAAGGACGCGGCTTGCGAGGCGCGTTTTCGTCTGCCCTTTCATCCCCCTGGCCGCTGATGGCAGACAGCGGAACAATTTCTTTGGCGGCAACTTTGAGGGCCGAAATATCGGAGTGGCTTTTGCGGGCTAAGTCATCCACTGTCATGTCAGCCGCCGCATTTCGGGCTGCTTCCGGGGACTCGGCTTCCATTTCCACAACTGCCGTTCCCTGAAATGCTACGCTGACTTTGTATTTGACAAGCATTCTTCTTTTACATCTTTCCGATATTCAATTTCCAGCATCTAATGTTTACCCGCCAAACAGCCGGTGCCAGATCGAGTCGCGGCGCGGCATGTTGTTTTCCAAAGACTTTAATCGTGCAATTTCTCCGTCTTTCGCCGCAACAAGCTCCTGTTTGTGCGCCTTTTCTTGACTCAGCGTTTCCCGAAGCTGGGCCAGGCTCTCCGAGTGCAGCATGTCCATGTGCGACAGTGTTGCGCGGGTGGTTTCTTCACGTTCCCGCAGCAGATCGCGCAAAGATTGCGCTTCTTCCTGAGCACGCTGCGCCGCCCGCTGGACATCCTCAAACCGCGCAGACCAAAGCGCAATCTGTTCGCGGTGCTGTGACTGGATCTCCGCAATCGCCGTGGCGACCATCGGCGATAAACTGGTGGAGTAAGAAGGGCCGACACCGTGCAGGTTCGTTACCGCTCGTGACTGCGCTTCGCGCTGCGTGACCCGCTCATACAATGCCCGAACCCGCTCACGGTCGTAACGCGGCAGGCCGTCTTCTCCTGTCACCGTGTTGCCGAAGTCGCCGCGTGATGCGCGGGCGCGGATGTTGGCCGCTGATTTGCCAAAAATCATGGCGACTTCGCGCGTCGTAAGCTGTTCGGGGTGCTGCTCCCAGGCAACAAAATCGTCCGGGCGCACAGGCGCAAATGTTTCGCGTTGCGGTGTTGCGGTTTCGGTGTCCATAAAGACATTCTAGCGAAAGTCCGCACATTTGTCAAGCAAGGCGCAAAAATAATCCGCACATTTTTTGGAGAAGGCATCAAGAGTACCAGTGCCGAAGCACCAAAATCAGGGCCGCTGTCAGAGTAAATGCCGCACTTCCGCTGAGCGCAAACTGTGTTGCGCCTTTTTGTGTGCGCTGTGCGCTCCTGAACCCGGAAAATCCTCCAAGCGTAGTGCCAATCAAATAGACGAAGCCGCCACCTACATTTGCGAAGACAAGGCCCAGCAGCAGTGGAGGTGCATGACGCAAACTCAGCAGCCCTATCAGCGCACCCACTTCGGTCATCGTTTCAATCGCGGCTGCGGTCCAAAATGCCTTGCGCCGAGAATAACCTGCGCCAATCAGCAGCAGCGCCAGTGCCAGCCCCTCGGGCAGTTTGTGGAACGAAACCGCAAACAGCAGCGCAAAGTTAGGATGCCCCGCGATCTGGTCGCCAACCACTACCGCCAGCCCATCCATCATGCTGTGCAGCCCAAGCGCAAGTGTCAGCATCCAGACGTTCCGGCTCAGCCTTCCCCCAAACGCCTCGGCAGGCGCATCAATGGAGCAGGCCGGACACAGATGGTACACATACTTGCCGATCAGCCAAAACAGGCCGTAGCCGCTTGCAGACGCTGCCAGAAACTCCGGCCACGTCAGCAGGTCTTTGGCATCCGGCAGAACATCAAAGACCGTCACCGCCAGCAGTGCGCCCATCGCCGCGTACACCAGCAGCTTCAGCCGCGCCGCCGCGGTGTTCCCCAGCAGCGCCCCAATCCCGCCGCCGGCAAACGCAATCAGCGTTGCGAGCGTTGAGCGCATCAGCAAATATGTCATCATGAATTACGTCATCATAAATTCTTCAGAAATTGGTTGCGCTTTTCCAGAAGCCGTGGTAGAATGCGAACTGTGAACCGCCGGCAGACAACTAGGCCGCAGATATTCTTCCGAAGAACCGCGCTCTTTATCGCGCTGATCTTCCTGAGCATCAGCGGCGGGACTACGCTCACCCACACGGAAGACAGCGTCTTTTCGGTGCGCGTTCATGCCGGAGCCAGCCTGCTTACGCACGGCGCGGCTGCCGCTGCCGATTCCTGCGCGGCGTGCCAATGGGAAAACTCCGTGTTCAGCCCGCAGGTTCCCGCTCTTCCTTTGCCTGTTCCCGTCTTTGCGCCCCTGCCGGTGCTTTCTTCAAGCGTCCAAACCCGGTTCCCACATCCGTTCGACCACACTTCGCCCCGCGCTCCCCCGCGCGTTTCTTAACCCCAGTTTCCTGACTTCCTGCCGAGACTCTGTCTCGACCCCAATTTCATACCCTGTTCGGGACCGAAAAAAAGCGCGAGGGTGCTGGTAACACCCCCACGCTTGGCGAACGCGATGCCGTCACGAGTGACTTTTGTCACGTCCGTTGCCACGGTGATTGTATCACGTCTCCGCCGTTTCGTCTACCCCGTTCCGCCCCTATTCTGGGGGTGCTTACTCACGACAACGGAAAAGAGACCCTTCCATGACTCACCGACGCCTTCTGAAGCAGCGGCATCTTGCCGGACTGCTTTCCGTTTCCTGCCTGCTCCTTGCCGGCAGCGCCTGCGCCGACGTTTTCGGACGTCTGCGCTTCACCGTTCACGACGCCGCCGGCAAGCCTGTTCAGGGCGCAAATGTCATTTTCCATGATACTGCCGGCGTCAACCCCGACTTCAACACCGTTTCCGATGCCAGCGGCGTCGTGCTCAGCCCGCCCCTGGAAATTCGCCCCTGGCAGGTGACAACGCAGGTCGTCACGTTCAACACGGACACCCGGACCGTTACCGTCATTGCCGACACCAGTACCCCGGTAGATGTTACGTTAACTAAGCGTGTTGTCAGCAACACCGGCCGTGGCACTGCCATTCCCGGCAACAAGACCGCCACCTCCACCGAGCGCCCCCTGCAATTCAGTCAAACCATCCCGGCCACCGGCGCGAACCCGCAAAACCTACAGCGCCTGCTGATCACCACGCCCGGCTTCGTCGAGTCTTCGGTAAACGTCGCGCATCCGCGCGGCGAACATGCGTCCACCACAATTTATATTGACGGCTTCCAGGTTCCCGGCGCACTGCAAGGGCGGGCCGGGCCGATCCTCAGCCCGGACATCATTCAGAACGCCGACATCCAGACGGGCGGCTACGCGCCCGAGTACGGCAGCGAGACTGCCGCTGTCTTGAACCTTAGCCTGCGGGCCGGGACCATCAAGCCGTTCCAGACGGTCTCTGTCGGGGCAGGCGGCTACACGACTTTGGATCAGGAACTGACGTTCGGCGGTCAGGCCGGGGCTGCGCCCGGTCAGGCCGGCCCAATCCGCTACTTGTTCAGCTTCATCAACCGCACCACCAACAACGCCGTTGAAGCGCCCCAGCCGGGCGACCAAAGCGCCCACAACAACGGCAAGGCGCTGACCGCCTTCGGCAACATTGATTATGTGCCCGGACCCAATGACCAGTTCTCCCTGCTGCTCAACACCGCGCCGGCCCAGACTCAAGTGGCAAACCGTGCCGGACTGCCCGACAAATACGCGCCGGTCGGCCAGGGCTTCGGCTACGGCGGCGCACGCAATGCCGATGGGGGCGAAGCGGGCATCAGCCCTGACCCGACGGTACTGGGCAGCCAAACGCTGCCGATTGCCTCGCAGCAGGCTGACGGGCAGGATGTCTACCAGAACGACGAAAACAAGTTCGGAGCGCTGAACTACCGGCACAACTTCGGCGGCGCGCTGACCGGCCTGCTGTCGCTGGGAAGCTCGACATCGCGCCTCGACATCCGCAACAACAACCCGTCCATCAATCTCAACTCGATTGACCCGGCCACGGGCTACCTGACCACAACAGACAACTCGATTGAGTTCAATCCGACAATTCAGCGCAAAAGCGCCCAAACAGAAGTCTCCGGCAGCTTAAACAAAGTTTCCGGAACCCACACCTTCAAGGCCGGCCTGCTCTTGACCCGCCAGTCGGGCGACGAGCTGTATAACATCATCCCGCAAAGTCAGCTTGCTCTGGACGCGGAAGCCGCCAATTCTCCGACACTCGCTCCAAACGGCACGTTCCAGATGGACTCCGGCGACAATCCTGTCCTAGACACCCTGGGCAACCAAATCTACACCATCACGCCCGGCGCAGCGACGCCTACCGTTCTGGTGCATCGCTCCGGCTACTACAACGCGGGTTACCTGCAGGATACCTGGAACGCCACCTCAAAAGTCACGCTCAACTACGGTGTCCGCTATGACTCCTACTACGGCAAGCAAAGCCTCTCGCCCGACAACGTCAAAAAAGATTACCTGTCGCCGCGCCTCAACTTTGCGTATGCGTTCACCCCTGCGACCTCGGTGCGCCTGAGCTACAACAAACTGTTTTCTCAGCCGCCGCTGGCCCAGGGCGCAATCCTCGGCACCAATCTGGTCCCGCAGACCACCGACCTTTACGAAGTGGACGCCCTGCACAACTTGTCCCGCCAGCAGTCAGTCAAGCTCTCGTACTACTACAAAAACGCCCGCAACGAGTTTGACACCGGCCTGCTGATTCCGTACACCCAGTTCGGCGCGTACACGACCCTGCAATACACCAGCCAGGGCGTTCACGGCGTCGAGCTGTCCTACAACTTCGTTCCGCGCGGCCCGGTAGGACTAGACGGCTACCTGTCTTACACCAACTCCATTGCCAAGCCGAACGGCCTGGACCAGACCGGCGCTCCTGCACCGATTGTCAACGACCACGATCAGCTCAACACCCTGAGCGCCGGCGTCAGCTACACGTTCAAGTCCCAGCTCTTCGCGGGTTTGGACGCTTACTACGGCAGCGGGGAAGCATCCAGCGTTCTCGCGCCGATTGGAGCCAGCAACACCAACATCCTGAATGCCGGGCAGCGCAACTCGCACTACTTCCTCAATCTGCGTGCCGGGCAGCCGCACTTGTTCGGACCGGCGGGACTGGAGCTTGACATTGAGAACCTGACCAACGATGTCAGCGTCCTGAACTTCAACTCCGGCTACAGCGGCACCCGCTTCCAGCAGGGCCGCCAGGCGATCATTCGTGTGACCGGCAGCTTCTAGGGTTCTGCCGGCCCCAAGACGGCTGGCCGTGTTCAGGACGGCCATCCGGCACCGGGAGCTTTCGCTTCACCCGTTTTCCCCCTTTTACGGGCGGAAGCGGAGTTCCCGGTGATCCCATCACATCGCAATTGAAAGAAACAGAGAGACACACTATGAGATTATTGACTTCGCTTATGACGGCCTTCGCCGCTATGCTTGTGCTGGTGGCTGTGCCGCCGGCGACCCAAGCGCAATCCTCGCACGGCGCGTCCTCCGACCGGCAGTACCACCGCTCGGACCGGGCGTTCCACGCCGAAGACGCCCGCTTTCATGCCGCCGACCGCGCCTACCACCGCAGCGGGCACCACACGGCGGCGCAGGCACGGGAAGACCGCGACCTGCACCGCATGGACCGCGACCTGCACGGTGCCGACCGCGACCTTCACGCCTCGGACCGCGCTCATCACCGAAGCATGTCTCACCGAGGCATGTCTCACTGAGGCTGCGCTGCCCCGGCGTCTGCACCTTGCAGAATCCGGGGCGGTCTGGTATGATAAAGGGTCAACCAAACAGCCCGAAGACAAAGGAGTCGCACACACGCTTTTATGAATACTATTTGGCTTATCGCAAGCGGCACGTTCGGCGAGGCGATCCGCCGCCGGACGCTGCTGATTTTCCTGGCGGTCGCCGCCGTTGTCCTCATTCTCGGAGCCGCCACGACCTCGTTCCAGCCCGGCAAAGACACACTGGTCGTCAAAACGCTCGGCCTCGGCGTCATCGGCCTGCTGGGGGTCTTTATTTCTGTCATTCTCGGCATCAACCTGCTGCCGACTGAAATCGAGCGGCGGACGATTTACACGATCCTCTCCAAACCCGTTCATCGCTATCAATTTCTGTGCGGCAAGTTTTTAGGCGGTTTAATTACCGTGCTTGCCAGCGTCCTGGTCATGTCCGCCGTGTTTTTGGCGCTGTTTCTGATCAAAGAACGCGGCTTTTCAAGTGAGGCGATCTCGGCCTGCCAGGGTGTTCTGCTGCTGGTGTTCCAGATTTTGCTGGTCTGCGCGATTGCCATGTTCTTTTCCGTGTTCGTGTCGCCGTTCGTCAACTTCTTTTTGACACTGGCCATCTTTTTGCTGGGCCTGTCGTCGTCGGTAACACAAGCGCTGGCGGACCCCAACGCTGATCCCGCGCATCCCAAAAACCCGATCATCGTCTTTGTTTTCCGAATCATCCACGCGGTTATCCCCGACTTCACCAAGTACAATGTCCAGAACCAGATTCTGTCGCCTGACTTGGTCATTACAAACCACGTCTTTTTCATAGAGCAGGCGATCTTGATCGCCATTGTCTACTCAGCCATTCTAATTCTGATTGCAGCGATGATCTTTGAGCGACGCGAAGTGTAGGCATTATTGGAAGATCTTGGACGAGGAGTTGAAAACTACTCGCTAGGTTAAGCGTCCTGCGGACGTAGAAGGGCTTTTCTTTTACCCGAAGGGTACTTCTCCTAGCGAGTAGTTTTCAACTCCTCTTGGCTTCTTATTATGAAACTTATTTCCCTGCTTCTGCCACTAACCCTCCTCACGCTCACTGCCCCCCTCCTCGCGCAGACACCGCCGCCTGCCGCGCCTAGCCCGCTGCCTATCAAGCAGGTGACCGTTTTTACATCCGGCGTCTCTTATATCGAACGCGACGGCACAGTCACCGGCGACGCTGCCGTGCCGCTGACCTTCCGCACCGCGCAGATCAACGACCTGCTCAAATCGCTCACGCTGATTGACACCCAGGGCCAGGTGCAGCCGGTCATCTATGGTGCACGGGACCCAATCGGCCGCACCTTGCAGTCGTTCGCGATTGATGTGACTACGCCGCAGAGCCGGACCGAGCTGCTGAACCAGCTTCGCGGCGCGTCGGTCCAGATCACGACGGCCTCCAGGGCAACTGAGACCGGCCAGATCGTCAGCGTCGAGTCAAAGCCGATCACCGGCCCGAACAATACAACTTCGACCGTAGACACGCTCAATCTGCTTGGCGCAAGCGGCCTGATTTCCGTGCGATTAGACGATGTCACGGAAATCAAGCTGCTGGACCCGCGTCTGGACCAGGAGTTTCGCGCAGCCCTGACCACCCTTGCGTCGGGGTCGGACAACCAGCGGCGCACGGTGACGCTGCACTTTGCCGGCTCAGGCCGTCGCCCGGTCAGTGTCGGCTACATCACCGAGTCGCCGCTGTGGAAGATTTCGTATCGCCTGCTCCTCGGCGACGCCGGAAAAGCGACGTTCCAGGGCTGGGCGTTAGTGGAGAACACGAGCGACGAAGACTGGACCGCCATCCACCTGTCGCTTGTCTCAGGCCGGCCGGTTTCGTTCATCGAAGATTTGTACCAGCCCTTGTACCTGCCGCGTCCCATCGTCCAGCCCGATATTGTGGCCTCGCCCACGCCCCAAACCCATGACAGCGACATGCGCGATGAGCCAGCGCCGGCGGGCGTTGCCGCTCCGCCGGCTCCCACAGATACACAGACGGATCAGGTTGTGACCGCAACCGATGAAAAGCGGGAAAAGTCTCAGCCGAACAACCTGTACCAGTCCACCGGCCTTCTGAACTACTATAAACCGGGCGCTGCGGGGGGCGTGACGGCGCAGGCGAACGGCGCGGACGCCGGGGAGCAGTTCGCGTATGACATCACAACGCCGGTGACACTGCCACGCCAGCAGGCGGCCATGATCCCGGTCATCGCCCAGGACATCACCGCCGAAAAAGTCTCGCTTTACAACGCCGACACCGACCCAACCTACCCGCTGAACGCCATCCGCCTGCACAACAGCACAAAGCTGCATCTCAAAGGCGGCCCCGTCACACTCTTCGACGGCGGCACCTACGCCGGTGACGCCGTCATGGAAGATGTCACGCCCGGTGAGACCCGGCTGATCTCCTATGCCGTGGACCTCTCAATCCTCGGTGAAAAGCAGAACACACCGACAAGCTCTCAGCGCACAACGCTGTCCATTCACAGCGGCGTTCTGACCATCATCACCCGCCTGCGCTCCGAAACTAAATATGTTTTCAAGAGCCGTGCGCTTGCCGACAAGACCGTGCTGGTGGAGCATCCGTTTGACGCCAACGCTAAGCTCATCGCGCCTGCGAATTCCGAAGAGCGCACCCCGACCGTGTACCGCTTCGCCGTTCCCGTCCCCGCCGGCAAAAGCGCGGCCTTAAACGTCATCACCGAAACTCCGCAGTCTTCCGTCGTCGCCCTGCTCGACAGTGATCTGAATGCGTTTGCGTACTATATTGACGACCAGGAAATCCCCGCCGCGACCCGCGCCGCGCTGGCCGACATCGCCAAACAGCGCCGCCATCTTCAAACCCTCACTGAACAGGCTGCCGAGGCCGACGCCCAAGTCACGCAGCTTGCCGCCGAGCAGGACCGCATCCGCAAAAACATGGCCGCGCTCGACCGCACTTCACCCCTCTACAAGCGCTACGTCGGCGAGCTGGACACCCAGGAAACTCAGATTGCCGCCCTCCACGCTGACGCTGAACGCTCTCGCGCCGCCGCCGACACCGCCCGCGCCGCCCTGCGGAACACGCTGGACAACCTCAGCATTTAAGCTCGTTCTGCCGGACGGCGCACCAGATAATAGGTCGGTCCGAGCAGCGGCACACCCAGCGCAATCCGCCCGAGCGTGCTGTCGTCAGCAACCCCGCGCCGGGCCATGTCATCGCGCAGCAGGGCAGGGAACAGCAGCGTCAGCACCACCAAATCCACCGACATCACGTTCACAAAGTTGGAATGCCGGAACCAGAACAGGTAGTCCAGCTCATTGCCTGACATTATGATTATCCCCAGCAGCACGGCAAGCGCCGCCGCCGCAAAGACCGCAAACGCACGGCTTCCAAACCAGCGCACCGTGAGACTCCTGCTGCCCGGCACTGCTTCGGCATAGTCCCGGCGCAAAACCAAGTATGGCAGCAGCGAGAATGCCCCAAACGCCATCATGCCCAGCGCAAACGGCCACGCCCACACCCGCTGCCCGCGCCCATCAGGAAACAGCAGCGCCCAATACAGCAGCGGCACAACCCCAAGAAGCTGAAAGACGCCCCAAACCGCCGGGTTCCGCGCCGGTCCCTGCCCAAGCGCCAGTGCCACAAATAAATTGCCCGGCGGGTCACCTTTCGGCGCAAGATATGCCGCATACAATACATCCGCCAGCAGCAAGGCCGTGAGAAACAAACGACGCAAAAGCAAAGGCGTCAACACCGTAGTCGTCATACCTCTAGTGTACCTATGCGCCTGCAACAAAAGCCTGCATGAAAGCAATACAAAAGTGAACAAAACAGCCGACAATAGTGTTACAGGATCGGAACCAAACAAAATAAGCTGCCGCTGGTGTTTACAAAATTAGAAATAGACGTCATACTGACATTGTACTTTACTTTTGCACACAGGTTAATCTGTTTGATGCAGTACAAGTTTGCTGCTGTGAATGTTCCGGAGAACATTTCGGCATTACAGACAGCAAAACAAAAGGGAACCGCTTGGCAGCAGTCCCCTTTTGTCCCTAGTCCTTAAAAACCGAGGTATTTAAGGATTCGGATAATCGCAGCGATTGCGGAAACAATCGCGGCGGTAGTTTGAGCGACGGGGCGCATCCGAATGAATGCCCGCCGCAGTTTCTTGGACATAGGAGTCACCTCCTTCCTGCCCAATTTGGGAAAGACAGCCTCCAATCAGGCTGTCTTTTCTGTTATATCTTGCTCACGTTATAAAGTCAAGCAATCTAATCCTTCCTTGCCTTAAGAGACTCAAGAAACCGCTTCACTTCTTTGGGATCACGCAGAACCACGACTTTGCAGCCTGAACCATACTTCTCAATGTTGCTGATGACCTGAGCGCGATTGTCCAGCGGATAGCGCCATACCCACCTCAAAAGCGTCCAGTTCAGCCGCTCTGGGCAGCCTTCGGCCATGCCCAACCGGCTTTGGCCGTAGTTCAACGCAAACCGCTTGACAGCTCGCCGAAAGCAAACCCACCGAGAAAAATCCAAAAAGATAAGCGTGTCAGCGGCGGCAAACCGAAGCGGCTGAGTGCGGATGTGATCGCCCTCCACAATCCAGCGTGAACCGCTCACAGCCTCCGCGATGACAGCTTCTTGTTCCTGCAACGCAAGCCGGACCCAGCCCGGATTCCACAGCAAACTGTCCAAGTGAACCGCATCCATCCCCAAAGCAATACCCATCTGCTTTGCCAGCGTAGATTTGCCGGAGCCACCTGAGCCTACAATCACAACCCGCTTCATCATGGGCAGATAATACCCGGTAAAAAAGCCCCCGCCTCGGTTGAGGCGGGGGCTTTTCTTGTTCGGCACTAAGCCATGCTCGGCACGTTTGCCGTAATGTCGGCGGCCAGCGTGGTCTTCTATGTTTTCAAGGTTGCCCTACGATGCTTTCCAAAGCTTGTTGCACAGTCTGCATCTCCGGGGGCGTCAGCGTTCCTATGTAGGAACCAATGAATTGCTTGTCTGCAACCGTCAACTGAAATGCAAGAGCAACGGACGGTTTCTTCAAGCCATTCTCCGGCGTCACTTCAACCAGTGCTGTGCCGGGAAACTGCTGTGCCGGGAAACCGCAAGGCATCCATCTGAGTTGTTAGCGGCAGGAGGAGGACCGTCCGAAGATGAGCAGTTGCCGATGCTGATTGCATCACCACTGCCGGACGACGCCCGGCTTGGGCACGGCCGCCGCGCATCGGAAACTCAACCCAGTAGATGTCGCCTGGGTTCATGCTTCGTCCTCATAAGAAAACTGTTCCCATACTGACTGACCAAGCACCTGCCAATCCTGCAATTCTTCAGTTGGCTCAGCACTCGTTGGCACCTCCGTCAGCGGGACCAGCAGAATGCCGCTGCGCGTTTCAATCACTCGAACCGAAGTCTCCGGCAGCATCCCGCACCGCTCCTGGATGTCAGGCGGCAGCGCGAGTTTCCCGTCCCGTTCAATAATCATCGCGGTCATGGATTTTCCCTTTAGGCCAAGTGTGCCCGATGGCAGCAGAAAGTCCCCGCTTCGGTTGAAGCGGGGGCTAATCTCGTTAAGCATTAAGCCGTGTTAGGCCAGGCTGGGCACGTTCGCTGTAATGTCGGCGGACGGCGGGGCGGTCTCCATTGTTTTCAGCCGTGCGCCGCTTTTAGGCTTCTCGGTCTTCGGCGCGTCCATCGGCTGCAAGGCGGCGTCGAGGACCTCAGCGACGTTCTTGGCGAAGATGAAGGACATCCCCTTGCGAAGCTCGGCAGGAATGTCTTCCATCAGGTCCTTGCGGTTGCGTTCGGGCAGGATGATCGTTTTGATCCCGGCCCGCTTTGCCGCCAGTACCTTTTCTTTGATGCCGCCGACCGGCAGCACCTTACCTGAAAGCGTCACCTCACCGGTCATGGCAAGCGCCGGCTTGATCGGGCGACCGGACAGAAGCGATGCGATGGCCGAAGTCATCGTGACGCCGGCGCTCGGACCGTCCTTCGGCACCGCGCCCGCCGGGACGTGAATGTGCAGGTCGGACTTCTCGTAAAAGTCCGGCGCGATGTGCAGCGCGTCGGCATGGGCGCGGACATAAGACAGCGCCGTCTGCGCCGACTCCTTCATCACATCGCCCAACTGTCCGGTGAGCTGAAGGCCCTTGCCGCCGGTCATCTGCGATGCTTCAATGAAGACAACGTCGCCGCCGACCGGGGTCCAGACCAGGCCCGTGACCACGCCCGGCTGCTCGGTGCGCTCCGCCACTTCCTCGTACTCAAAGCGCGGCGAGCCAAGATATTTCTCGACCTGCTTGGCGTTGATTGTCATCAGCGACTTGCGCCCTTCGGCGAACTCACGGGTCGCCTTGCGGCAGACCGCCGCAATCTGGCGCTCTAAAGAGCGTACACCCGCCTCGCGGGTGTAGCCGCGTACCAGTGCCTTCACACCGTCCTCGGTGAACTTGACCGCTGAGAGGCCGTGCTCGGCCACCTGCTTCGGCACCAGATGGCGGATCGCAATCTGGACTTTTTCTTCTTCCGTGTAGCCCGACAGCTCGATAATCTCCATTCGGTCACGGAGAGCCGGCTGAATGGTATCAAGCTGATTCGCCGTGGTCACAAACAGCACTTTCGACAAGTCGAAGTTCACGTCCAGGTAGTTGTCGCGGAACGTCGCGTTCTGCTCCGGGTCCAGCGCTTCGAGTAGCGCCGAAGACGGGTCGCCCCGGTAGTCCGCGCCGACTTTGTCAATCTCATCTAAGACAAACAGCGGGTTGTTCGTCTCGGCCCGCTTGATGCCCTGAATGATCTGGCCCGGCAGCGCCCCGATATAAGTCCGGCGGTGGCCGCGAATCTCCGACTCGTCATGCGTCCCGCCGAGCGAGATACGCACGAACTTCTTGCCCATCGCCGATGCGATAGATTTCGCCAGGCTCGTCTTGCCGACGCCGGGAGGGCCGGTAAAGCACAGTATCGGCTGCCGGATGTCACCCTCGGGCTTGAACTTGCGGACCGACAGGTACTCTAAGATGCGGTCCTTGATCTTTTCCAAGCCGAAATGGTCTTCGTCCAGCGTCTTCTTGACACTTGGGATGTCCAAGTTGTCCGGCGTGGACTTGTCCCAGGGCATCGCCACCAGCCAGTCTAAGTACGTCCGGGTCGTGGTGTAGTCGGGCGCCCCCGGCGACATACGCTGGAGCCTATCGAGTTCCCGGTTGGCTTCTTTCAAGGCGTCTTCCGGCATATGGGCGGCTTCGATCTTCGCCTTCAGCTCGTCCATCTCCTCGCCGCGCTCGTCGCCTTCGCCCAGTTCTTTCTGGATCGCTTTAAGCTGCTCGCGTAAATAATAATCGCGCTGGGTCTTGTTGATCTCCGACGATACCTGCGATTGCAGCTTGGAGCCAAGCTCCAGCACCTGCACTTCAGAAGTCATCAGGGTCAGCAGCAAGTTCATGCGCTCTTTCAGGTTGACCGTCTCCAAGATGCGCTGCTTGTCTTCGGCGGAAATCGGCGAATGCGCGGCGATGAGGTCGGTCATCACCGCCGGGTCGTCAATGGACGTAGACAGGCCGGCCAGCTCGTCCGGCATGTTTGACGACAGCGCGACAGTCTTGCGGAACAGCTCACCGATGGAGCGCTTCAGGGCCTCAATCTCAACTTTATCTTCTGCTGCGATCTCGGTCTTGGCGTCCAGCACTTTCACCCGCGCCTTCAGGTACGGCTCTTCGCTCGTGATCTGCTGGATCTGAATACGAGCGACGCCCTGAACAATCATCCGAATGCCGTCGGGGACTTTCGCCATCATGCGGACGATGACTGCAACGCCCATCGGATGGATGTCCGCCGCGGTCGGGTTCTCCACCGAGCTGTCCTTCATCGCGACGACCCCAATGATGCGGTCCCCGCCGGAGACGGCTTCATCCACTAATTTGATGCTGTTCTCGCGGCCCACGGCAATCGGGGCCACCAGCACCGGGAAAATGACCGTGTCGCGCAGGGGCAGCAGGGACAGCTCTTCCGGGATCGGTGGATGGCCTTCCCCTTCGCCGTTGATCTGTGTCACAATCTGCTCGGCCACCTCGCCGTCAATTGGCATATCTTCCGCGATGGCATCCACCGCTGTGTGTGTTTCTTCGTGTGTATTATCGGACATGGTTAATTCTTGTCCCCGTTCTGTGCAAATGGATCAACGTCTTCGTCTGTGCTGATCGGGATAATCTGCGGTCCGGCCTGCTCCGCGCTGCGCTTCTTCGGCAGGGTCACCAGCAGAAAGCCTTCTTTGTACGACGCCTTGATCGCGTCGCGGTCTAATCTCATGCCGCTCGGCAGGGCAACCGCCCGCTCAAAAGGTCCAAAATAAATCTCCATTTGATGGCAGCGGCTGCGGCCTTCCCGTTCCCGTGCGCTTTCGGAGCGCGAGCCGCTGACATTCAGCAGCCGGTCATCCGGCGACAGCGACACCTGCAAATCGTCGGCCTTCACTCCCGCCAGCTCCACCTTGACTAGAACAGCATCGTCCGTCTCGTGAATATCAATCGGCGGCTGCCAGAACCGGCCTGCGCCGCCGGCGGGAATCGCGAAAAAGCCGCGAAACGCTTCATCCGACAACTGCTGCATCTCGCGCTCCATCTGCCGGATGATGTCGCGGTAATCATTAAACGCCATAATCGTGCGTCTCCTCTACCTTCTTGGCTGGGTCATACTGCCTCCAATAATACCCAGCCGCTGCGTTCCTAATCAAAGTATTTCTCGGAAGTTACTTGAGTTCAGCACACTCACATAGACAGAACGCAAGAGTCTAAAAGATAGTTCCCGGCGCACACTGGCTCCGCGAACTGGGTATGTACCCAGCATGCAAATTGGAATCATCGCGCTGCTGGTGCTGGGGGGCGTGGGGCTGACGCTGCAGGCGGCGGTGAATGCGCGGCTGCGGGAAGCGGTGGGAGCGCCGATTTTAAGTGCGCTGATCTCGTTTCTGGTGGGATCGGTGCCGCTCGGCATTTTGGCCGCGCTGGGGGTGTTTGGCCGGGGCCGGATGCCGGACCTTGCCGCGAACCCGTGGTGGATCTGGCTCGGCGGCTTGTTTGGGGCGTTTTATGTGACGCTGGCGGTGATCGCGGTGCCGCGCGTCGGGGCGGCTGTGGTTATTGCCTGCGCCGTGTTCGGGCAGATGGCCGCCGCGCTGCTGCTGGATTCCTTCGGCTGGCTCGGCGTTCCCCGTGCGCCGCTGAACGCCTGGCGCATTCTCGGCGGCGTTCTGGTCGTCGCCGGGGTGCTGCTTATCCAGCAAAAGAAGTAGGGGCGCACCCCCGTGTACGCCCTCTTGATGTTCCTGTGCGCCCTTTTGATCAGGACAGATGTGGACAAGAAGGGCAGACATGGATAAAGAAGGGCAGACATGGATAAAGAAGGGCAGACATGGATAAAGAAGGGCAGACACGGATAAAGAAGGGCAGACACGGGGGTCTGCCCCTACATAATCCCAACGTACAGCGTTACTGCACGATGAATTGGGTGATCTCGCTGTAGCTTTGGGCGGCGTTGACCGTTGGGGCCGGCACAGGGGTTGCCGTGCTGGGCGCAGTCTCGGTTTCGTCGGTGGTGGCAACGACGACGGCGTAGTAGGTAACACTTCCGCCGGACAGGGTGACGGTGGCGCTGGTCGTCCCTGCCGGGAACGGCGCTGGGGCGGAAGTCAGCGGCTGAACATTGACGGACGGGTACTGAGAGTAGATAAACACATAGTATTTGGTCGCGCCGGTCACCGGGGTCCACGAGATCGTGACTGGGCCGGTGACGGTTTGGCCTGCCGCCGGTGCAGTCAAGGTCAGCGGGCTAAGCGGCGTGATGGAGTATGCCGCAGACAGCGGGGACTGAATGCTGGCGCTGGTGGTGGACGACGCAATCGAGCTGAGCGCGAAATTGTACTGCGTGCCGGCGGCGTAGGGGGAGCCAAGCGCGTCGCTGCTGGCAGTCAGGTCCGTATAGTAGTTTGCCAGCGGGTCAACCAGCGAATCATAAAAGTCCGCCTGTGCGCCGGAGATCGTCTCTGTCAGCGGGTTAGCCGTCAATGGGCCGGTGGTTCGGTAAACGTAGTAGCCCAGCAGGCTGAGGTCGGTGGCGGCGGGCGGATTAAACCCTAAATCTACTTCCACGGCATAGGCACCCCCGACGGCACGGGACGCGAGGCGCTTGGAGACGACGGTGTGCTTGCGGGCGGCGAACGCGGCATACGACGGGGACAAGCGGCGGCGGATGCCTTCATACGGGGACGCAGCGCCGGACACAACCCGCGCTTGAAGCGCGGAGCCGACGAGGCCGTCGGTCGGCTGGGTGAACGCATTGATGCCGGCAATGACCGGCGTGTCCGCTGCGGCGTTGGTAGACGCCGTCAGCGTGAAGTTCTGGGTGAAAACGCTGCCCGGTGTCAGGCTGTTCTGCGTGATGGAGACGTTCTGGTTTGACGTCACCGGCGAGGATGCGGCGACGGACAAGCTGCCCGACGGCAGGCTGGACGGGATGTTCGCAATCTGGTAAAAGCCGGTGCTGTCGGTGAACGCGACCAGCGATGAGTAGTTGCCGGAGCTGCTGACCGAGGCCAGGGCCGGCACCGCGGCATAGACGCTTGCCCCGGCCACTGGATTGCCGCTGGAATCGCGCACATAGCCCTGTACCGTCGCCTGCTGATTGGCCGGCGACAGCAGGATGTTGACATTGGAGTTCAAGTTCCCCGCAGTTGTCGCCACCTGCGTGCTGCCCGTGTACTGGGTGCCGCTGAGGGTGACGGCGGCGGTGATCTTGTGAACCGCAGCGCTGAGATTATCCAGCCGGTAGCCGCCGGTGCTGATGGTGGTCGCCACCTGCCCGCCGGTGTCCACGGCGATGCTGACGCCGGGAATGCCTTTGCCGGTGGTGTCGGTCACTTTGCCGGCAATCTGCGATGTGTTACTTCCTCCGGTATTCGTTCCTGTGGTTCCCGTTGTGCCGGTGGTTCCTGTCGTTCCCGTGGTGCCGGTGGTGCCTGTTCCCGTGTTGCCGTTGCCGCCCCCGCCGCCGCATCCGGCCAGCAGGGCCGCGCTTCCGGCGGTGAGCAGCAGCAGTGCGCTCCGCGTTTTTGTGTGATGGTTATGTTTGTTGCGAGTGTTCAAGGGATCGTTCCTTTCAAGTAAGAGACTATTCGACAAACAAATAGTCCTCTGACAAATATGCCAAGCATTATGACGGGTAGTTGAAAACTACTCGCTAGGAGAGGCGTCCTGCGGACGGGAAGAGGGCTTTTCTGCCACCCGAAGGGTGCTTCTCCTAGCGAGTAGTTTTCAACTACTCGTCATGCTCTTCCGTTATGCTCTCGTCATGCCCGTTGCCCTAAATTGACAATCGCAGCGCCACTTCGATATTCCGTAGCGCCTTTGCCCGCAGGCCCGGCAGTGCGGCTTGAAGCTTGGCGGCGCGAGCCGTGCGCTCAGCCCAAACATGGGCCAGCAGGGCTTGAAGCCGGTCCGAATCCGGCGCGTTCAAATCGTACACGGCATCGCTCTGGCCGCAGGCCTGCATAAAAGCCGTCACTTTGGGATCATACGACAGCGCAACCGACGGCACACCGGCGGCGGCGGCGAGGATCAGCGCATGGAGCCGCATCCCTACCATCATATCACACCCGGCGATGGTTGACAAGAGGGGCGGAAGCCCACTGGTGGTCGAGCACAGCGTCGCGGCATTTATCTGACCCCACTTTTGGGCGAACTGTTCGGCGACTGGCCGGTCGCTGGCGTCCTGCATCGGCAGCAGCAGCGGCATCTGCTGGCTGAGGCTCGCAAAGCAGGCCGCCGCGACTTGTGCACCGAGCGTGTCCTGACCGTGCCAGGGACGCAGCGCCACGCCGAATGCCCCCCCGCCCCCAATAATGGGGGAGCCAGATGAGGGCGGGGATAGCAGCAGCGCGGGGTCGGCGGTGACTTCCATCGGCGGGCGCGTGACACCGATTTCGCGGAGCAGTTTAGCAGAGTCGGGATCGCGGACCGTGATGGCATCGAGCTTGTTTGCGACGGCGGCGACAAGCCGGCGTGAGCGGGGCAGGGAAAGCGGCCCAATGCCCTGGGCGATGAACATGGTCTTTTTGCCGAGCATCTGGGCTATCTTGACGACGCCTAAATAGTAGAAAATGCTGTGGGCCGAGGAAACGTCTTGAAGGAGGCTGCCGCCGCCGGACAAAAACGCCCCGCACCGAGCGATTGCCGGAAGCAGCGCCGCCGGCCGGTAACGGTCCACGGCGCGGATGCCGTGCGCGGTGCGCGTCTCGCCGGGAGCGCCGGACAGCGCGGTGAGTTCTACCTCGCCGGCAGCAGCCGCAGACCGAAACCCCTTGATCAAGCCTGCCAGCACAGCCTCGTCGCCGGCATTGCCGTAGCCATAGTAGCCGGATAACAGCAGACGCTTCACGCGGGGACTTCCATCGGCGCGGCAGCTTTAGCGGGCCGAGCCACGGCGGTCCAGACTAAAGCGCCGAAGACCGCCCCGAGCGCCCAGCCGATCAGGCCGCGCAGGGCGGACACGAGAAGCGGCGTGTGCAGGTGGCAGAACGTGTCCATCAGCGACGACTGTCCGACCGCGCCGATGACTAACAGCGGCAGCACCCACTGCGGGAAGCGTTTCGAGGCCGCCGCCGCCAGCCCGACCAGCAGGGCCGGGTGGCCCAGCAGGAACTCCTTCGTGCGGGGCCGGACGTACAGGTATTTGTCGAGTAAAGCGCGTGTCTTCAACTCTGTGGCCGAAACACCGACGCCGGGGTCGTTGCCGCTTCGAGCCACAAAAAGGGCCAGCGCGACCAGCGCAACAATGCCGACCACGATCTGCCCGGCCAGCAGGGGACGCGCCGCCAGCGCCAGCAGGGAGCAGCGCACCATCCGCCACCGCTCCGCCCAGCCGGCGTGCGGCGGGAGCGTCCCGAGGCCGAGGCCGTAGTACGCTGCCACCAGCGCCACCGGCGTTACCAGCACCAGCTTGACGCCTAAAAACTCATCTACTTTGAGAAGAAACAACCGCCCGGCCAGCAGGCCGACAACCAGCACAATGCCGATGACTGTCACGAGAGTCATCTGGACATAGGCCGTAAACGCCCGCCGCAGGACTTCCGCGTTGGTGCCATTTGGCAGGGGACGGGGCAGGGTGATCGCGCACAGCCCGAGTGTTGGGAACACGCAGGCCGACAGCAGGGCCAGCACCTCGCGGCCTTTCGGGGTCGTACCCGGCAGCGCCGCGCCCAGCGCCAGCACAAATCCAATCGCAGACGCGATCACAAGCGCCCGGCCCGAGATGCCTGAGAAGACGCGCACCAGCAGCAGTGTTCCGCCGAGAACACCCAGCGCCATCAGGACGCGCAGGATCACGCCCGGCTTGGGATCGTCGGCGTAAGGGTGCGCCGGACCTTCCCCAACGGTCAGCCGCGCCTCGTGCATTCCCTTGACGATTTTGCCGATGAACTCGGTGTTTGCCGCCAGCACGTCCGGGTCATGCGCCAGCCCCGACGTAAAGAGGCGCACATAGCAGACGCGGATGTTGCGCTCCTTTGCGGCCCGAACAAACCGCTCCACCGCCGTCGGCTCATCCATCGCGCCCATTTCGTCCGTGCCGATTGAGTGGACCCGAACTGTCTGCGCGTCGGCGAGGCGCGACAAGTCATCATCGCCGAACATCTTGCCCAGCTCCACGCTGCCGTAAGTCAGATTGTTCTCGGTCAGCGCCTCGGCGGTCGTCCCAATCAGCGCCCGGTTTCCCAGCACCGACGTTCCGGCAAAAATCACCGGCCCGATTCCTGCCGGACCCTCGCACTGCTGCTTTGTTTGCGCCAGCTCCCAGGGGATATTCTGCGCCGTGACCCCCGTGAAGTTGACCAAGCGGGGCGCAGCAAGCAGTTTGTTGCGCTTGACCGTGTTCACCGTGTCCGTGTCCAGGCCAATCGGGATCGCATTGAACTGCGGCCAGGGCGCTCCGACCCGCAGGCCGTTTTCGCCTTTCGGTGTCACAATCAGCCCCGGCGCTTTGTGCGCCAGCATTGAAATGACCCGCGCCCGCTGCCCTGGAAAGCCCGGCGCGAACGTCAAAAGCGTCGTGTCGCCGTCACGGGCGTAGCCGACGACGCCGTTCGTGTTCAGGGTCCCGAGTGAGTCTTCGGTGACGGCAACGGTTGTAATTCCCGCCGCTTTAAGCTGCGTCAAGACATCGTCCACCTGCCGCCGGGTCGTGTTCGCCAGCGCCTGGGCGTCGCCGTAGTCCACCACAAGCTCCACCCGCCGGTTCCGCGCCTCCGCCTTCCAGCGATGCGCCGCCGAAACCAGGCCGCCTAAAAGGCCAAGCGCAATCAAGACAACAAGCAGGAGGTCAGCGGGAAAAGATTTCAATTTGGTCAAGGGGAAGTTCTCGTTAGTGTTGTGCGGGAGATGATACTGAATTATAGCCTACGGGCTGGGTAGGTGTCAACCAGAAGGGCGAACACAAGGTTCGCGCCCTACGTTCCGGGGTGGCGTTGTAGGGGCGAACCTTGTGTTCGCCCTGTCCTGTGTTCGCCCTGCCCGTGTGCGCCTTATGGCTGGACAGCCCGCACCCCGTCCGCTATACTTCCTTTATGAAACGTCTCCTCACCGCGTTTGCGGCGCTGTGCGTTCTTGCCCTCAGCGTCTCCGGCATTGTGCTTCTTGTCCGGCATCAGCGGGAAGTCGCCGCTGAACGTCAATTTGCGGCAGACGGTCCGGCGAACTTGGCGCGGGAAGAAGCCGCCGCCCGGCAGGAAGGCATTCCGCTGACCGCCCAGGAGCTTCAGCAGCCACTTCCGCCTGCCGGTCAGAACGCCGCGCCGCTTTACGTCAAGCTGACCAAGCTTCTGCACGACAAGCCGCTCGGCCTGCCCCCTTACGCCGAAGGCATGGATGCGTTTCACTCGTACACGCCCGCCCAGATCGCCGCTGTCCGCCAAACCCTCGCCGCCCGTCAAGACGTGATGACACTTGTGCATGAGGCCGCCGCCAAGCCGCGCTGCGTTTTCGTGCGCGATTGGAGCAAAGGGCGAGACATGGCCTGGCCTGAGTACCAGGCGTTTCTTGTTTCCGCCTGGCTACTCAAAACCGAAAGCTATCTGCTGGCGCGAGACGGTAAGTATCAAGAGGCGATTTCCAATCAAGCACGCGGCTTTCAAGTAGGCCAGCACGCCGCCGCTGCCGACCCCGTGCTGATTGAATATCTTATCGGCATCGCATGTGACAGCCGAGCGCTTTCCGGGATGCAGAACATTCTCGCTCTCGCCGGACCGAACACCCCTGCTGACGAGGACGTACAGGATCAACTGCGTGTGTTTTCGGCTCCCTCACTTCGGCTGGCAATGATGGGGGAAACGGGCTTCGACTGCCTGGCGTACCAGCAGATGCACCAATCGGAACAGTACGGCGTTCAGGAAGTCATGCGCGTTGGTGGTTTGGATGACAGCAAGGCTGTTTCCCACAACAAAGTATCACCCGCCGAGCAGGCGCGTGTCCACAACTTAGTTGACGCCTGGGAGGCCGACTACCTCGGCCATATGCGCCAAGTTGTGTCTTCCTGCGACGCACCCGTCGCGCAGCGCCGTGCAGTTTTTGCGGCGCTGGGGCAGCAGCCGGAGCTGTCTGATCCCGCTGGGTCTGTCCAACTTGCGTCTTACATCCAATTGCCAGTTTTCAGTAAAATAGATTGGAACGACACCCGGACTCGTGCCCGCGTGGCGGTCACGCTGGCTGCGGCCTCTGTTCTCGACGAGAAGGCCAAAACCGGCGCGTTCCCAAACCGCCTGCCGCCCGGCTTCATTGACCCGTTCACGGATAATGCGCTGCTTTACCGGCGCGAGGGTACAAGCGGCTTTCTAATTTACAGCGCCGGGCCAACTGGAACCTTTGACGGCGGCAAGCCGGGCGAGAAAGTGCCGGCTCAAGAGTCTGTGTTCCGGTATCCTGCCATCCCTATGCCAATCGCCGCAGATATGTTAAAATAGAAGCATGATTACTTCTTTTCGCGCTCTTGCTTTCTGCGCTTTGCTTCCGCTTTCTTGGAGCGGCGCTGCCTGCGCCAAGCCGGCTGTTCCCCCGGCAGGCCGGTCGGCGTTCTATGCGGACGCAAAACATGAGCTGGCGACGCTGGAACATTCTCAGGATGACAGCCTGGCCGCGACGCGGGAGCAGATCAGCCACGGAACCGACAGCCTGGCAAGTGAGCAGAATGCAGTCAAAGAAGATGGGATCTCGCTGGACCCGGCACGCCTGCAAGCGCCCCTGCCGCCGCCGGACCAAAATGCCGCGCCGCTTTATGCCAAGCTGATGCAGCTTTTGAAAGACAAGCCACTTAACCTGCCCGATTACGCCGACGGCATGAGCACGCGCCATGCCTACACGGACGTCCAGATTGCCGCCGCCCAGAAGATCTACGACAGCCGGCAGGATGTTTGGGAGTTAGTGCATCAAGCCGCCGACAAGCCGCAGTGCGTTTTCGCGCGCAATTGGGCGCTTGGGCCGGCGCTGACGTTTCCGGAGTTTCCGACAGTCCGGGAAGGCGCTCGCCTGCTGGAAACCGAGGCGTATCTGCTGGCGCATCAGGGCAAGTATGAGGCGGCGACGCAGGCCGGCGCACGCGGCCTGCGGCTTGCCGGACATGCGGGTTCCGACCCAAGCCTGATCAGCTACCTTGTCGGCTGCGCCTGCGATGCGATTGCGCTTCAAAGCTTCAGCGGGATCCTCTCGCAGGCAGGTCCCAATGTGTCTGTGGATGCGGAAGTCACGCAGGCGATCACGACAAACCGCCCGCCCCTTTCGCTGCGCCGGGGCCTGATTGGAGACTTGGTAGAGTTCTCCGGCAAGCTGGATGAAGGACGCCAAATCCTCGCCAGCGACAAGATGTTCCCTAAACTCGCGAAAAGATACGCGCTTTTAGTGGTCAGTGACCAAGACCTGCCGGCGTTTTCCCCCACTGACCAGCGGTTCCTGCATCATCTGTGGGATGCCCAGGAAGCCGAGTATCTCCACAACATGCGCCTGCTTGTGGATAACGCCGACCAGCCCCCTGCCGTGCGGAACGGCGTGTTCAACCAGCCGCAGGCTGCTGTGGCCGATACGGTGAATGACCCGGTTCAGTTTATCAGCAATGTCCTGCTGCCGATCACTGCCAAAGTCCACACTAATGGAGAGCGTGTGCGGACCCAGGAAGATGTCCTGATTTCCGCCGCCGCCGCGCTTTCGGCCAGAGCCGGCTCCGGCGCACTGCCGGACTCGCAGCCGCTGACGACGCTGGACGCTTTCAGCGGCAAGCCGCTTCTGTACCGGCGCGAGGGCGACAGCGGATTTGTCATTTACAGCCTGGGTCCCGACGGCGATTTTGACGGCGGCCAGCCCGGCGACAAGCGGCAGCCGACGCAGGCTTATTTCCGCTATCCTGCACCCGCCCCAGATGTGCTAAAATAACCCTATGGCCCAGCAATTCGAACACCCTTTGGAGACTGATAGTCAGCTTCGGGCGCAGCGGATGACCGCCGACGAGTCCCGCGCCGTGATTGACTTGTGGCAGCAGGAGCGCGTCGAGCAGACGGGCCTCACCGACAAGCCCGCCGTCCCCGATGTCGCCGAGGGCCTGGACATCACCGTGGAAGATGTCCAGCGCCTGCTGCAAGAGGTTCGCGCCAAGCGCCTGCAAGAAGAACGCGCCCTGGTGCTGGAACAGGGTAAACTTCGGCTGGCTCAGGAAGAGCGCAAACTGGCCGAACTGCACCGGCAGCAAACGGAGCTGCGGCAAGAGCGGGCGTATATCTCAGAGGCATCTCCACACTCCTCGCGCTGGGAAGAAGTTGAACCGGGGGTCTGGGAAGATGCTGAACTCGTAGCCATCATGGCAAATGGGCCTGTGGCTGCAAGGTTCGCCAAAGTGTTGTTGAGAATTGTTGTCCTGAGCTTTCTTCTTGTCGCGCCGTTCGCACTGCTGGTTTACGGGATTATTACGGACTTCAATCTGCGCTGAACAAACTTGCTACATCCATGACCAATAAACCTATCGGGGAAGTGATTGAAGCGGGGACGACGGCGTTTGTGGCGCAATGCCTGGAAGTGCCGCGCGAGATTGTGCCGCGCCTGTATGACCCGCCGCCATTTGGGTCGTTTGTCAAAATTGGCAAGCTGACGTCCACAACGGAGGTCCCCCCGCCGCCCGGAATTGAAGGGGACAGTGCGGAGGAAGAAGACCCGTTTGCGCTGGCTTTTGACCCGCCGCCATCCATGCAAATCAGCACGGGACTTGGCCTGCCGCCTGCTGTTTATGCACTGGTCTATGGAGCGACTACGTCTTCGCTGGAGCCGAACCGGCGGCCTTCGGCGTTAGGCTTTGCCGACGAGGACGAGATGCGGCTCCAGCAGCCGCAGATCTTCGAGCTTCTGCGAACGGAGTTCTCGGGCCTGCTTGTTGGGTATTCGGAAGGCGGCGACAAGCCTTTGCGCCGGCATCTGCCGCCGCTGCCGCCGCGCATCCACAGCCGGGTCTACCCATGCAGCCCGGAAGAAACCCGGCTGCTGACCGAAGACTTGTCGTTTCTGCGCGGCCTGCTGCTGCCATCCGGCGGAGCGCTGGCCGGTGTGCCGTCGGATGAGCTGGCGGCGGCGTGTCTTCGACTGGCGCGGGAATGCCACGCCGATGACCAGGCGTTTTTGCTTCGCGCCGGACGAACGCTGGCGACACTGCTGGCGACGGATTTTGAGCGCCTTCAGGCGATTTTAAGGAATGTGTTGTGATGCGGAATTGGAAGAACAAGAGCAGGAGCGATGACCGGAGCCACGGGTTGAAACCCGAGGCGCGGAAGTATCCAGTGTCGCGGCGACACACGAAAGGCCCGGTTATGCTTTCTTGCGTCCCCTGGGCGCTGGGCACTTTCCAGCCTCGGGTTTCAACCCGTGGCTCGGCGGCCGTTTTCCGCGTGCCCCTCGCACTTCTTTTTGCCTTCCTGTTCCCGGCTGTTCACGCCCAAGTGCCGCAGGCTCAAACGCCGCAGACTCAAACGCCGCCGATTGATCGTGACGCGGTGTACCAAAAAGTCTTGCCCTCGTACCAGTATGATGTCACTCAGCCGCTGGCGGTCAAAGTCAGTGGGACGCAAACCATCGGAACCACCAAGTTCCTGCGCTTTTCGTATGGCAGCACTAACAATCAGCGGGTCCCGGCTCTGCTGTTCACTCCGGCAGGCGCGTCGGCAAGCCATCCCGTGCCGTGTCTGGTGATCCTGCACGGCCTCGGCGGTTCCAAAGAAATCATGGCGGGGATGGCGCTGGACGCCGCGAAAGCCGGCTATGCGTCGCTGGTCATTGATGAGTACGGGCAGGGGGAGCGCGGGCCGCTCAAGACCGCGCCGGGCCGGCAGGCGCAGGAACTGGCGACCACGGTTCTGCAGACATCAGTAGATGTCCGGCGGGGCTTGGATTATCTGGCGACCCAGCCGCAGATCAACACTGGTAAAATCGGACTGGCCGGGGTGTCGCTTGGCGCGATTATCGGCACGGTCGTTTCAGGCGTCGAGCCGCGCGTCAAAGCCGTTGTGCTGATTTCCGGCGGCGGCGATTGGGGGCTGATACTCAAGACACTATCGTCGCGCAATGCTGTGGTCGGTGGGCGGGACACGTCGGCGTTCAAGAACGTCAACTGGGATGCACTCAGCGTCCTGCTCGCGCCGGAAGACCCGCTCACCTTCGCTTCGCACATCGCGCCCCGCCCAATTCTGATGCTGGGCGGACGCAAGGACACGACCATTATTCCGAAAGCCCAGCAGGAGCTGTTTGATGCGGCCAGTCAGCCGAAGCAGATTGTCTGGTATCCGCAATTCGGCCATGTCCCGCCGCCGGAAGTCGTGTATCCCGCGATGGAGAGGTTCTTCGGGCGGACGCTGTGAGACCCCCACCCCCGCCGCTTCCCGCCGGGGGTAGGAGTTAGCCTCCTGACGCCGCAGACTTTGTGTATCCTGCCGGCACAGCAAAAATCGAGCTGGACAAAGGCGCTTTCGAGACTGAGACTACGGAAGTCTGCACTGTTGTATTGCCGAGCGGGCTGCCGGTGACGGTCAGCGACGAGTTCAGCGGAAAGCCCTTGATCTTGCGAAACTGGCTTTGCAGCGCGGCGAACGGCCCTGAGCCTGCCGACAGCGCTTCCGGCTGCGGGATGTCGGTGGCGGCCCAAATGTCGCCCTGGATGACCGTGCCGGGCTGAGACGCCAGTGTTGCGGTGGTCAGATAATGGCGGCACGGATGACCGGCGATCATTTTGGTCTGCTTGGTGTCCTTGACGACAACCGAAATATGACCGGCGGCAGGCGCACGGTATGGCTGAACACTGTAGGTGCGGGTGCGCCGGTTGATAATGTCGGTCTGGCGGGAAGCGCTGTTGACAAGATACGTCACCGCGCCGATGTCCAGGCGTGTGTGTACGCCCTGCACATACAGCGCCGTCTGCTGCGGGCCGCTTTGGAACAGCGGGTTGCCGGACTTCGCCATCTGCGCCTTCTGCTGCGGAGTCATCGTGTCTTCATACGCTTTAAGCTGCGGGTTGTCAATCTTTGATGTCTGCAAGACTTTGAGGTCGGCGTGAGCTGCGCCGCACACCCCAAGCAGCGCCGCCGCCGTCAGCAATAACTTCTTCTGCATAATAAAAATACTCCTGCTTTAGTAACGCTTTCTTATTCCCGCGTGTTCCCAACCCGAACCCCGCCTGGCGGCTTGATGTCGTACAACCTATCCAGCAGCGCCGGCGGCAGCCGCCGGATGGTCTGGGTCAGCAGCGACGCCGCGCGGGGGAACCGGATCACACGTTTGCCGGCGCGGAAGTCATCTAAGATTACTTTGGCGGCGTCTTCAGGTTCCATCAGAAACGGCGTCCACGCCTGCTCCGCCGTCATCGGGGTCCGAATAAAGCCCGGCTCAACCGTCACCAGTGAAATTCCCTGCGCCGCCCAGGGAGCGCGGAGGCCGTCGCACAGATGCGACAGCGCCGCTTTGCTGGCCGAATATCCCGCGCTTCCGCCGGGATACGCCCGATCTGCCGCCAAACTCGACAGCACCAGAACTCCCGCCCCGCCCGGCTGGGCTTTCAGCAGCGGCTGCAAGGCTTCCAGCCAGTGCGCCACCCCCAGCACGTTCACTTCCAGCAGCGTTTGCAGTGTATCGGACGTAAACTCTGCCGCGTCCGTCGTCAGCCCCACGCCGGACGACAGCACCGCCAGCTCAATCCGCAGATTACGAAGCACCACTTGAGCCAGCGCCGCTTGAACCGACACCGGATCGCGCACATCCGACAGCGCCACCAGCGGCTCGCCGCCGAACATGACCACTTCCCTAGCTACCTGCGCCAGCCGTTCCTCATGCCGCCCCACCAGCGTCACATGCCGCCGCTCCCGCGCCAATGCCAGCGCCAGCGACCGCCCAATCCCGCTCGACGCCCCGACAACAATATGTGTAGAAGTTTGTGTCAAGTTGGGTTCATGCTCACAAGCATCGCCTCAATCCGCTGCTTGAACGCCGGCAGGTCATCATGTGTCAAAACATTGCGGAACCCCGCAACTTTGTTCCATTCTATCTCCGGCGCAGTGGACTTCAATGAGGCAGAAAGCCGCTGCGTTGACTCCGCCATAGTCTGCAAGTTCCGCAGGACTGCATCTTGGGTTTTGTTGTCTGCCATGAATTCTTCACGTCCGCCTTGAGTGTATCTGGCAACACGATCCAGGCAGTCTTGAATATGAGTCAGATAAAGCAGATCGTCTTCCGGTGAAGTTTTCATAGGGGCTTGGCCTCCTTCAAGACGCGGTCACGCACTATTCGGTGCAGTCCTTCCGCCTCGGCAACATCGACCGGACTGCCTAGCAAGGACTGTAAATCAACGACAAGGCCGCTGAGGTCGAGCAAACTGCGGGTCGGCTCAAGTTCCACCAGAAAATCCACATCGCTGTCCGGGCCGGCCTCGCCGCGTGCCACCGAGCCGAAGACGCGCACATTGAACGCGCCGTGCTTCTCCGCAATACGCAGAATATCTTCACGCTTCTCCTGAAGCAAACGTGCCAAATCTACTGTTTCTGCGACAACGGCCACGAGCTTTACCTTCTGTCTTCTATTGTACCCCTACGGCAGCGAAGACCCATCCCAGACATGCTCCGGGTCCGGGTAGAAGAACGCGCCGTCCGCCGCGCCGTCCATGATTCTAACAAGCCAGCCGCCGGGAACTTTCGTCCGCCACATGGAAGGCATCCCCTGGCTCAAGAAACTCTTTTCCTTCTGCTCGCATTTCACTTCTTCCCAAATCAACATGGCTCACTCCTTGTCGGCGAATGCTTCGTAAATCGCATTGATAGCTTTTTCGTACTGCTCGGTGGGGACGCCGACGATGATGTTCAGCTCGCTGGAACCCTGGTTGATCATGCGGATGTTGACGCCGGCTTCCGCCAACGTTCCTAATCAGAAGTAACCATGCTGCAACACATTGGTTTCTGTTTCTTCTTTGAGATTTAATGCTGTGCTGACGTGATTGACGAAGCGAAGAAACATTTCAGGTCTAAAAGGATTATCAGTCAGAAACTTTCTGTAAGCCTCACGTCCTTTTTGTCTGCCTGCGTAAGAACCGTAAGCAGTACGCACGTTGGAAGAGAGGCGCTTTTGTTTACGCAGAATGATCACTTCATCTATATCCGTTGCGGCTGTGCTTTGCGGCGTCATGTCGAGCCACTCGCAAAGCAGGTAATATTTTGCGCCAGTCACTGCCGATTTCGTGTCATGGGCTGTTGCGACGGCTTCTTGAAACATGGTTTTATCAAGATTAGTTTTGCATTCGGCAAGGACATAGCCAATAAACAGAGCTTTGCTGATGGTATCCGCTTTATTTGTGAAGTGCCGATCATGGGAAGCATGAATGAACAGAGGACGCG
>CAXSZN010000054.1:166-31061 GCA_964241935.1 uncultured Armatimonadales bacterium | reverse complement strand
CCATGACGACAGTATACACCAAACAACCAAAAACTGTCTAAACTAGGACACTACCAAAACTTTATATTTCGAGAAGTCACTCCCTGTGAACTTGCAGAAGAACTTTCAGTCGTAGATTTAGCAGGAAAGTTCCAAATGTACCTTGAAGGTGACTACAACCCGCACGACTTTGATGAAGTCGAGGTATGGCGGCAACGGATGGCGAAGTGGTCTTGGCGAAGCGAGTAAAACAAGTCCTCCGGTCTTCCAGATCAGCGGACTAAAAGTGCTGCGGTTTTCCACAATACTGGCTTTTCTCGGAGGCTTATGCAGTGCGCCGGTCCAAGTACACAATTGAAGAACTCATGGCAGGCATCACGGACGAGAACATTCATCCGGCGGTGGATTGGGGACCGGATGTGGGCAAAGAAATCCTGCCGCCGGAATTGTTCTACGGCACGGGCGATGCAACGCTGCCGATGGGCGATGGGCCGTGCATCATCGCGCACATTTGCAACGACATCGGCGGATGGGGCAAAGGCTTTGTGCAGCCGCTCGGACGGCGTTACCCGGAAGCCGAGGCGCAGTACCGAGCGTGGTTCCGGCGCAAGACAGACCCGCCATTTGCGCTGGGTCAAGTGCAGTTTGTGGAAGTCGCGCCGCTTGTTTGGGTTGCCAACATGATTGCACAGCACGGCATCGGGCGGCAGGGAGCGACGCCGCCTATTCGCTACGAAGCACTGCGGGAGTGTTTAAGCCGCGTCCGCGCGTTTGGGCTGGCGCAGAAGGCAAGTGTCCAAATGCCGCGCATCGGCTGCGGCTTGGCTGGCGGCAATTGGGAAGAAGTCAGCAAACTTGTAGAAGATGAACTTGTCTCGCACGGCCTGTTTGTGCTGGTGCTAGACTTGCCGGCTGTTACGGAGACGTGCTAAGCCGCATGAGCAGATTGTACCAATATGTCGGCACTGTTGATCTCAGCAATCAATCGGCGCTTAATTCGCCTCGCACTCTTATCAGAAATCAAACAGATGCCCTTGCCTGTCTTGGGATCGCCTTGACATTCGTGATAGACGCAAATGGCTTGCTATGGATTGCGGCTCGTCACTCAAAGCATGTTGCTTGCGCTCGCGGGGGAAACGTACTTTCTGCTGGTCAAATGACGTTAGAGGCTGAGGATAGCAATGCTATTGTGACTGAGGTGACGAATATGTCTACCGGCTACTGCCCGGAGCCTGAGTCTTGGCCTGCGGTTGCGGCGGCCCTAGACAAAGCCGGCATTCGGCACCCGAACAAGTTCACTCGGGCGTTCTTGTTCCGTCGTTGTGAGAATTGCAAGCAGACCAACATCGTAAAAGAAGATAACTTCACCTGCGCCGTTTGTGGAACTGAACTTAACAAGGAATGGAATCTCGCCCACGACACAACAGTAACCTATCAACGATGAACTTGTCTCGCACGGCCTGCTTGTGCTGGTGCTGGATTTGCCGGTGGAAAAAAACTGATGTCATTGTACCCGAACAACAATTCTTGGAAGGCTCTTGCAGACGGCGAGGCACTGGATGTCAGTGCCAAGCCGCCTTATGTCGTAGACGTCGGCGTGAGCGCCAAGCTGCCCTATATCCTCAACGTAGTTGACTGCGGCGAGATTGTCCTGCCGACGGGGCTACTTGCGATTTGCGATCCGTTTGCTATGATGGAAGTCTCGGGGAACCCGACTGTCCAACTGCTGCCGGGTCGGTATCCGGTTAAGGTGACACTGGCGGATTTTAGCGGCCTTCGTGATGGGTCGGATCTTTGTGAAGCGTATGCGTCGGTGCTGCTCAGCGGTAATCAGGAAGTCACGCGGCGTAAGATAACTTTAAGAAACGTCAGCTACAATGCAGTCGCGGTGGATGCCGGGGCAGTCTGCTTCGTAGACGAAGGCGTGTTAGCCAGCGCAATGCCGCCTATAGAACAATGGCAAGATGTCTTTGATGACGGCTCTGAAGCGTCATGGTTTAGCCGCATGGATGATCCCGGTGAAATTCGTGAGGGTATCGCCAACATTGTTCTGCCGCTTGCGAAGAATGGCGAAAACATTGTTTTGACCCACTCCGGCTGGGGCGACGGCGTTTTTGCGGTTATCGGAAGCTATGACGACCATGACAACTTGACAGCAGTTCATATTGACTTCAAAGTTATCAGCGCACCGGAGGAAGATAATGACGCAAGATAGCGAAAACCAGCCGGTCGGGCATCCGATCAATGACAACCCGTGGTTTAAGAAGATGAAGGCGCTCAATGACAGCATGGAGGCGGGGACAATCACGCAGGCGGAGTATGAGCGCAAACATAGAGGTCTGATGGTGGAGCTGCAAAGCGCGGCCAGTAAAGAGCGCGAAAAGATCAAGTCTTGGGCGATTTCCTCCAAGAAAGTCCGGGATGAAGCGGAGTACAAGCGGCTGTGCGCCCATTACCATGATGCTTACGGCGACTCGTTCCACCACTTCCTGACGAGCATTCATGCCGGAGCGTCGTTTCTAACGCTGAACGAGAAGATGCTGGATGACGCCCGGCTGCTGGAGCTGCGGTTTGGCGGCAAGATCATGTCGCCCGAGCAGGTTCTGGCCGAGTCGGAAAAAGAGGAACGTGAGAAGAATTCCGCCCCGAATGTTTAGCCAAAGCAGGCAGACGGAACAAGAAGGTACAGAAATCGTCAAAATCATGCACAATAAAAGAGTAACAAGCAAGCACGCTAGAAAGCATGACAACGATTGATGGATGCTGACAAAGGCAATGGGGCCGGAACCACGGGCGATACAGCCGCGACAACGGGCAGGGGAACAGCGCTGATTTCCAAAGTGTTGACTCAGTACGGAAAGCTCACACGCACGGCCATGTTTGAAGACCCCATTGAAACAATAATCACTAAAGCGCAAGCCTACCATCCCAAGACGGATACGGAGCTTTTGCGCCGGGCCTACGCCTATGCTGCCGCCAAGCATGAAGGCCAGTCCCGGCGCTCCGGCGAGCCGTATATCACGCACCCGGTCGCTGTCACGGCCATACTCACCGAGCTTGAGATGGATGACGCGACGCTTGCGGCGGGCCTGCTGCATGATGTGGTGGAAGACTGCGGCGTTTCGCGCGACCAGATCGCGGCGGAGTTCGGCGAGGAGATCGCCGATTTAGTAGACGGTGTCACCAAGCTGAAGCTGGCGGACTTTGAGGCGCGGAATGAAGCGGAGCCGGGGGCGCGGGTAGATGCCCTGCCATCTGCCGACACTGCCGCGCCGGAAGCTGCCGACGCTTTGGCACGCAAGAAGCGGCACGGGGAAACCACGAAAAGCGCGGCGAACCTGCGGAAGATTCTGCTGGCGATGGCAAAAGACCTGCGGGTCATGGTCATCAAGCTGGCTGACCGTCTCCATAACATGCGGACGCTGGGGGCGATGCCGGAGCACCGGCAGAAGCGGGTCGCCCAGGAAACACTCCAAATTTTCGCGCCCCTCGCGCACCGTTTAGGGATTTGGCAGATCAAGTGGCAGCTCGAAGACCTAGCATTTAAATACATTAACCCCGATGCCTACAATGAGCTAAAGCAGAAACTGGATAAGACGCGGTCTCAGCGCGAGAAAGATATCGCGACGGCGACGGAGACGCTTAAAACCCGGCTGGCGGAAGAGGGCATTTCGGCTGAGTTTCAGGGCCGGCCCAAGCATCTGTATTCTATCTACAACAAGATGCAGAAGTCGACGCTTGATTTGGGCGAGATTTACGATTTAATCGCCCTGCGCGTGATTGTCCCGACCGTCGCCGATTGCTACCACGCGCTCGGCATTGTGCATCAAGTCTGGATGCCGCTGCCGGGCCGATTTGATGACTATATTGCCAAAACGAAGTCCAACGGCTACCAGTCCCTGCATACAAAAGTCATCGGGCCGAACGGTGAGCCGCTGGAAATCCAAATCCGCACGACCGAGATGCACCGCACGGCAGACTTCGGCATTGCTGCCCACTGGCAGTATAAAGAAGGCGGCGGCAAAAGCAAGTCGGCTTCCGCCGACAAGCGCTTTGACAACAAGCTCACTTTGCTGCGCCAGCAATTGTTCGACTGGCAGTATGATGCTAAAGAACCCGGCGAGTTCCTGCGCTCGGTGGTCGGCGACTTGTTCACCGATCAGGTGTTTGTGTTCACTCCCAAAGGCGACGTTCTGGATTTCCCGCTCGGCGCAACCCCGGTGGATGCCGCGTACCGTATCCATTCGGCTTTGGGCCAGCACCTTTCGGGGGCAAAAGTCAACGGCAAAATCGTCCCGCTGACGTACCAGTTCAAGAACGGCGACATTGTCGAGATTTTGACCCGTCCGAATGCAAACCCGTCGCTGGACTGGCTGGCATCAGCAAAGACCAGCCACGCCCGGACAAAGATCAAAGCCTACTTCCGCAAGCTGCGCTATGCGTCGAACATCGCCCGTGGCCGCGAGTTGCTGCAAAAAGAGTTAGAGCGTCTGCATTTGGACGTCAAAGCGCTCATGTCCCCCGAAATGCTCAACAAAATCGGCGAGCAGATGAACCACCCCGGCCAGGAGGATTTGCTGGCCGCCATCGGCTACGGCGACGCCGCCATCGGCTCGGTTGTCACCCGGATGCGGGCGCTGATGCAGGAAGCGCCGCACGAAGAAGGCAGCCGGACGTTTGACCGCCGCTCCGTACACACCGGATCGGCCAATACCAGCAAGCTGCAAGTCGGCGGCGACCTGGAAGACGTGGCGATTGTCCGGGCCAAATGCTGCCAGCCCGTTCCCGGCGACGAGGTTTCCGGGTACATGACGCGCGGCAAAGGAATTGCCCTGCACCGCCACGGCTGCGCCAACGTCGCCCATTACCAGCAGACCGAGCCTGAGCGCCTTATTGAGATAGACTGGAAGCCAAGCGACCCAACCCAGCGCTACTCGACCGACATCAAGATCGAACTGGTAGACCGCTTAGGTCTGCTGGAAGACATCGGTAAGCTGTTCTCTGAAGCCAAGACGTTCATTCAGGCCATCCGCACCCGCTCTCACGCCAACCACACCGCCGTCATGCAGATTTCCTTTGACGCCGCCGACACCGACCACATCGCCGCCATGATCACGAAATTGCAGCGTCTCACCGACGTGGTAGACATCCACCGACTAGGCGCAAACGAAGACCCGGTAGATTGACATTATGGTCGAAATCAACGACACGTTCAATGCAGGAAATTGTCAGTCGGATTGTCCGTCAAGCAAACCCGCAGCGAGTGATCCTATTCGGAAGCCGGGCGCTGCGCGACGCCCGTCCCGAAAGTGATCTCGATTTGCTAGTTGTCCCCGAAGACGCTCGGCCTCGTGCTGCACGGTCGTCAGACTTTTACGGCAGCCTGAGTGACATTCCTTTTGCGATGGACATTTTAGTCTACCAGCCTTCTGAGATCATGGAATGGAGCAACGTCCCGCAGGCATGGGTGACGACTGCTGTTCGAGAAGGGGCTTTACTTTATGAAGCGCAACCGGCATTTTCAGTGCCGGTTGCGAATTAATTACTGCTTGCAATCGTTGAAAATGTGGTAACATACATTGTGCCTTTATTCACAATGTCGCCGGTGACAGCACCGACAGAGCGGGTTGTTAGAATGGAAATCAAATGAGCAGACGAATGACCGAGCGGGCGGCCGCGAACGCCGGGTTGTCCAATATCTACAGCAAAGTGATGGACGGGGAGCGGCTGAACACCGATGACGGCCTTCAGCTTTACGGGACGGCCGACCTCAACGCCGTCGGCGCTTTGGCGAACATCGTGCGGGAGCGTCTCAGCGGGGACAAGACGTACTATGTCCGCAACCAGCACATCAACTACACCAATGTCTGCAACAAAGGCTGCAAGTTCTGCGCGTTCTACGCTCAAAAAGGCGGTCCTGACCCGTACACCATGAGCATCGCTGATGTGCAGGCCAAGCTGCGGGCGCATTTGGACGTTCCCATTAAAGAAGTCCACATGGTCGCGGGCATCAACCCCAAGCTGCCGTATCAGTATTATTTAGACCTGCTCAAAGCCGTCAAGCAGACCCGACCCGGCGTCCACATTAAAGCCTTTACCTGTGTCGAGATCGCCGAAATCCAGCGGCAGGCCCAGAAGCCGCTGCCGGAAGTGTTTGCCGAGCTGCGTGAAGCCGGGCTAGACTCGCTGCCGGGCGGCGGGATTGAGATTTTGTCCGACCGAGTCCACATGGCCCTATTTGACCGCAAATTAGACGGCGACCAGTGGATGGAGATTTCTAAAGCGGCGGCGGAAGCCGGGCTGCTGCAATATGCGACCATGCTGTACGGCCATATTGAGACCATCCCGGAACGTGTGGAGCATCTGGTCAAGATGCGGGAGTTGCAGGACAAAACAAAGCACTTCGTGACATTCACGCCGCTGTCGTTCCACCCGGAAGGGACGCAGCTTTCGCACCTGCCGCACCCGACGGGCGACGGCGATTTGCGGAACATCGCCATTTCGCGCCTGATGCTGGACAATTTCGAGCATATCAAGACGTTCTGGATTATGAACACGCCGCAGGTGTCTCAACTGGCTCAGTGGTACGGCGCGGACGATCTGGACGGCACCATCCACGAGTACGAGATTACCTACAAAGACGGCGAGCAGGGCAACAAGCAGCAGGTGCTGACCCGGCCCCAGTTGGTAAACCTCATTGTGGAAGCAGGCCGGACGCCTGTCGAGCGCGACAGCTTCTACAACGAAGTCCCGCAGAACGACGAGATGGACGACCCGCTCCGGCACGGCGCGGCAAGCTATGACGCCCCGGTCCATGCGCCGATCCCGCTGGCGATGGCGTAGGAAGAAGGTAAATGATGGCGCTTTTAGAACGAGAATTAGCCGCTCCGCAAGCAGCAGGCGGCATTGACGACATTGCGGACAAAGTGTATGCGGGCGAGCGGATCACGGCAGATGACGCCCTGCGCTTGTTCCACCACACCAATATTGTGGAACTGGGCCAGCTCGCAGATTTCGTGCGGCGGCAGAAGCACCCGGACAACATCGTCACTTACATTGTCGGACGGAACATCAATTACACCAACGTCTGCTATGTTCGGTGTTCGTTCTGCAACTTCTACCGTATTCCCGGCGCGGAAGGCGGCTATGTGCTGCCGCGCGAGACCATCATGACCAAGATTCAGGAGATGGTGGACGCGGGCGGCATCGAGATTTTGATGCAGGGCGGCCTGAACCCGAAGCTGAAAATTGAGTGGTATGAAGACCTATTTCGTGCGATCATGGAGCGCTTCCCGAACGTCATCCTGCACGCGCTTTCACCTGCTGAGATCATTTATATCAAGAAGCTGAATAAGCTGACGATGGAAGAAACGCTGACCCGGCTCAAGGCTGCCGGCCTGCACTCGGTCCCCGGTGGCGGCGCGGAAGTATTAACCGACCGGGTGCGTCAGTGGATTGCGCCCTACAAAGACACGGCGGAAGAGTGGCTGGACTGTATGCGAGTCGCCAACAAAGTCGGCCTGCGAACGACGGCCACCATGATGTACGGCTCGGTGGACACGCTGGAAGACCGGGTCGAGCATCTGCAAAAGCTGCGCGACTTGCAGGACGAATCGCTGTCACTGTCGCCGACGGCATTTACAGCGTTTATTGCGTGGAACTACCAGCCGGACGGCACAGAGCTTGGTGGAACCCGCGCTTCGGCGTTCGACTACATGCGAACTATCGCGATCTCGCGCATCTTTTTAGACAACTTCCCAAACATCCAGGCGTCGTGGGTAACTCAGGGACCACGCATCGGGCAGTTGTCGCTCCGCTACGGCGTCAACGACTTCGGCTCGACCATGATGGAAGAAAACGTCGTGTCCACCGCTGGCTGCGTCTTCACCGTGCCGCTGGAAGAAATCGAGCGCCTCATCACGGATGCCGGGTACGAAGCGCATCAGCGCAATACGCGCTACGAGCTAGTCAACTAAAAACAACAGAACCCGGCACTTTCAGTGCCGGGCTTTATTTTTGCTGGGATATTTTCTCTTGCTACCAATATTATCATCCCGCGCTTAGGCTTGTCTCCCAAGTGAAGCCAATGTTTCTTTCAGCATGAGAATGTACACTGGGTCTGGATGAGCACCTTGCGCCGCTACTCTTAGATAGGGAAGCGCATCAGAGAGTTTGCCGCTTCGCGTATAGTAACCGGCCATGAATCTAGCCGCCTCGACGTTCTGCGGCTCAAGCTCCAAAGCACGCTAGACGTAAGGGAAGGCCGCGCCACTCCCTCCGTGATCGCTCGTTAGCTCTGCGACAATGTCCATTATTTCCTTCACGTTTTTCAGCTTCTGCGGACGTGGGAAGGAGCGGTGCCATGCTTCCTGGCGGAATGCACCCACAATGGCGGATGGCAGCGACAAAAGGACGAAGAGACACCCCGCATTTTTATCTGCCATCTGACGCGCCTTCCTCATCCGAAAACACATAAGAACGAAAAGCCGCCGCCCTGCTTCCGGTTCAGGATGAACAGAAGACATGAGGCGACGGCCAGAAGAAGGAAAAGGAAATTAAGCTTTTACTTTTTTCTTCAGGATTGGCAGCCCGGTCGCGGAGTTTTCCGAAACTTCGTAGCCTTCCGGCAGGGCGTCTAAGGCTCCGTCTTTCACTTCTTTGGAAAAAAAGAAAAGCGTGGTCTTGCCGTTTGCGGCACCCCGCCCGTGCAGGAAGTATTCGGTTCCGCTTTTCTTGCTTTTAACGCTGTAGGCCATGTGTGTCTTCTCCTGTGTTTTGCGGCATCTGCGTCGTGTGTGCAGGCGCGATTTGAGTATGTTGTCGCCCCCGTATTCCGTATTTACTCAGGGTATTCCTTCTTATCTCACAAAAATACAGTAAGTTTTTCTAAACTACCAAGCAGCCGTACTGCCGCCCATCAGCTTTTTCCAGGGCAGGCGGTCCAGAATGCTGTCAAAGCGCAGGTCACCGCTGATCAAACGCCCGGCGGTGCGGGTTCCAGTCGGGCGCTTGACGCCCATCTGGTAGCAGGTGCCAGGGAATTGGTAGAAGAACTTCGCAATGGTCAAGGCCGCATCATGGCTTGCCGCGAACTCCTGCCCCAGCACCGCAGTCCAGTCGTCGGACTGGCCGGCGGCGATGGTTTTCCCGGCCAGCGCTCCCGACCGAGAGGCATAAGAAATGCCGTCCCCGAACAGCGGGTTGACCATCCCGGCGGCGTCGCCCGCCAGCAGCACCCGCCCGTTCCAGGCCGAAACCGGCTCGGAACCGCCCCAAATCGGCAAGGGATGGCCGTGGAACTCGATTGTCTTGGGGTCGGCGGGAACGCCGAGCGCCGCCAGATACTCAACAATCCAGCGGGACAGCTCGGCTTTGCTGGCCTCGCCCCGGCCTTCCGCCGAGCGCCTTCCAAACATTCCCGCGCCGACCGACAGGTGCCCGGCTTTCGGAAAAACCCAGGCATAGCCTTGTTTGACGGCGTACTCTAAATGCCCGACTTCCGGCGTCAGCGTTTCATGGCCGGTGCCCCACTCGTGGGGGATCTCCGCTTCCAGCGCGATCGCCAGCATCCGCTTTTTGCGAAGCTCCGCCATGCGGGCGACAATCCCGTTTGCGCCATCCGCGCCGACAACGTGAGAGGCGAAATAGATTTCGCCGTTTGCCGCTGTCACCCGCACCTGCGTTTCACCTTCAGGCTCGATAGACTTCACCCCAACACCGTCCCGGACTTCGCAGCCGGCCCGCGCCGCCCGTTCGGTCAGTGCGTTGTCAAAGACGGAGCGCTGAACCATCCATAGGCTCATCGGCTTTTCGCTGGGGTCCGGGTTCAGCGGCGCCAGGTAGGCGTCGCCGAAGTTCCAGGTATGGCGCAGGTGAGTGACTGTCGCTTCGACAAACGCTTCCGGGGCTAAGTGCGGCAGCTCGCTTCCGACCGAGAGCGGCAGGCCGCCGCCGCACGTCTTATAGCGCGGCAGAATGCGCTTCTCTAAGATCAGCGCTTTCAGACCCGCCGCTGCCGCTTCGTACCCGGCGCAGGCCCCGGCAGGCCCTGCGCCGCAGATCACAACATCGTATACAGTGTTCATACCCCCTAGTATAGCACGAACACTGTGCCCGGTGCAGTTTGCTCCGCTACTTTTGGAGCCGGGTTAAGCTGGCTTTCGCTCCGGTCAAGCTCGGATCAAGCTGAACGGCTTTGGCATACGCCGCGATGGCGAGGTCTTTTTTGTTCAGCTTTTCGTCAACCTGGCCCAGATTGTTCTCGTATTCGGCATTTGTTGGATCGCCCTGAGTCGCTTTCGTCAGCAGATCTGCCGCCTCGTCGAGCTTGCCGTCGTCAATCAGCAGCAGGGCAAGATTAGACTGAACACCTGCCATCGCCTTTGTATCATCCGTTTTGGAAGCAAGAGCTTTCCGATACGCGGCTTCGGCCTCAGCCTTCTTGCCGGCGTTCTGCTCTAAAACACCCAGGTTATACTCTGTGACAAAATCATCAGGCTGTGCCTGGGCTGCGAGAGTGAGGTACTTGACCTCATCGTCATTCTGCTTGGCGGAACGCGCGGCTTCCGCCAGTGCGGCGTAAGCCTGGAACTTCTGTGTCGTGCCGAGTGTGAGGGCGGTTTTCAGCTCGGGGACCGCTTTGTCATCATGGCCCGCCTGGTGGTTTTCCAGGCCGGCATACAAGGCTGGGGCGCTGTTTTTCGGGTCGAGTTCCATGGCTTTCTCAAACTCTACGGCGGCGTCCTCATGCCGCCCGGCTTGGTCCAGAGCACTGCCGAGCTGTAACCTGAACTGCGGGTCCTTTGGACTATGCGCCACGGCAGCCTCATAAACGTCCACGGCCTTGTCGTAGCTGCCGGTCTGCATGTACGCGACGCCCAGATTGATTTGGGAGCTTTTGTCTCGTTTATCGAGCTTGACGGCGGCTTCCCATTCCGGGATAGCAGCAGGAATGTTGTCAAGGGCGACATAAATATCGGCCATCAGCCGGTGCGCCTGGGCATCTTTCGGGTTGTTTCGGAGGTAGTCTTTCAGCCCGGCGGCGGCATCTTTGTAATGCTTATGGCTGTAATCATCCATCGCCGTGTTAAGCACCAGAGCATCGCTATCATTAGCGTGGTATGAGCCTTCGCTCGATGTCCCGTTGTCGGTCCGGTCGCTGGGGTCCTGTCCGTTGCCGATGCTCCCGCCCGGCGTCTGCTGCGCCCCGGCTGGCCCGCCGAGGAACGCCAGGGCCAGGGCCGCGCCCAGCGCTGCCCCAATTTTGGGGCTATTCTTGTATTCTTTCTTCATTGTCTTTGTATGTCCTTTCAGCCGCTTTCCTCTATTTTACACTACAAATGGCCCAGAGTTGACTTGGCTGCGCCCGATTTGCCATACTTAATAAGAAAACACTTGTTCTATCGCTTGATGAGGAAAAGATACTGTGACACAGAAACTTCGGATCGGCCTGCCCAAAGGCAGCCTGCAAGACGCGACGTTTGCGTTGTTCAAGAAGGCCGGGTGGGACTTCCGGGTCTCCTCGCGCTCGTACCACCCGGTTGTGGACGACGACGACCTGGAACCCGTCCTATTACGCGCTCAGGAAATCCCGCGCTACGTCGCGATGGGCGTCCTCGACGCTGGCCTGGCCGGCCACGACAATGTTGTCGAGTCCGAGGCCGCTGTCTACGAAGTCGCCGAGCTGCTGTATTCCAAAGCCACGTCCCGCCCGTACCGCTGGGTGCTGGCCGTGCCTCAAAACTCGCCCATTGCCGGCCCGAAAGATTTGGAAGGCAAGCGAATTGCCACGGAGCTTGTCGGCGTCACGAGGCGCTACCTAGAGCGCCACGGCGTCAACGCCCACGTCGAGTTTAGCTGGGGCGCCACCGAAGTCAAAGTCCCCGACCTCGTAGACGCCATTGTCGAGGGCACTGAAACCGGCTCAACACTCGCCGCGCACGGCCTCAAAATTGTGGACACGCTTCTGGAAAGCACCACGCGGTTGATCGCCAACCATCGCTCCTGGGAGGACGACTGGAAGCGGACAAAAATAGAAAACTTGCAGCTTCTTTTGCAAGGCGCACTCGACGCCGACAGCCTGGTCGGCCTCAAAATGAACGTCGCCAAAGACAACCTAGATGCCGTCACTGCTCTGCTGTCGTCCCTGCGAAAGCCCACCGTTTCGCCTTTAGACGAAGAAGGATGGGTGGCGCTTGAAACCATCATTCCCGAAAAAACCGTCCGCGACATCCTGCCCGCGCTGCGCCGCGCTGGAGCGCAAGGCTTGGTAGAATACCCGCTGAACAAAGTAATTTACTGAAAGAGTCTCCATGCCAATTCCTGAGTTTTACCATTTCATCAAGCCAGCTTTGGAACTGCATAAAGACGGTCGGCCGGTCTTGATGAAGCAAGCGGAAAGTGCGCTGGCAGACAAGTTCTCGATTTCGGCAGCAGAACGCGTCGAATTGCTGCCGAGCGCAAGAAGTACCCGCCTCTACAGCCGGGTACAGTGGGCTTTGACTTATCTGCGACAAGCGAAATTGCTGAAGAGTGTGGGGCGAGGCATAAACCAAATCACGGAACGTGGAAGCGAGTTTCTAACTTCTTCGTCGTCCATAATCAGGCCCTCCGATTTGACGCAATTTCCAGAGTTTGTCATCTTTCAACAAGGAACAAAAACTCCATCAGACTTGGCATCACAAACCGTACCTCCTGCGGCAAGCGCAGTTGATGACGCCAGCGACAAAATGACACCGGAAGAGAGCATAGAAAGCGCTTACCAGACGCTCAAAGATGCACTTGCCCTGGAAATTTTAGAGCGGGTCAAGGCCATGCCTCCGGTCTTCTTTGAACAGCTTATTGTGCAGCTTATGCTTAGTCTCGGTTATGGCGGAACAATGGAAGATGCAGGGCAGACTTTGGGGAAATCTGGCGATGGTGGTGTAGACGGTGTTATAAAGCAAGACAAACTTGGGCTTGACAAGATATATCTGCAAGCGAAAAGATGGAACGAGGGAACCGTAGGAAGTAAAGAAGTACAGGCTTTTGTCGGCGCTTTAAGCGGACAAGGGGCATCAAAAGGCGTTTTTATCACAACTTCCGTTTTCAGTAAGCAAGCCGCGGAGTATGCAAAGAACAATCACGCATTCAAAGTCTCTCTTGTAGATGGCATTGAGCTAGCTCGGTTGATGATAGACAACAATCTCGGTGTATCTCTTGTACAAAGATACGATGTAAAACGGATTGACTCGGATTTTTTTTCAGAAGCATAGACAAGGTGAAAAATGACACTGACACTCAGCCCGGAAATTGAAGAAGTGTTGACCAAAGCGGCGGCGCGGCAAGGGACGACGCCAGCGCAGATTGTGACGCAGATTGTGCAGGAAAAGTTTGCTGTGCTGGGTGAGACGCCGGACAAAGCGACTGAAGAAGAGCCGACGCTTGCCGAGGCTTTGGTCGGGCATATCGGAACGCAGCAGAGCGGGCGCGGCGATTTGTCCCAGAACACCGGCAAAGCGTTTGCGCGGCTGATGGTTGAGAAGCGCAAGGCAGGCCGCTTATGACGCTGACCGACACTGGCCCGATTGTCGGCATCATTGACAAGGATGATGACCATCACGCGGCGTGTGCCGCAGAACTGCCTCGGCTGGTCTCGCCGATGATAACGCCCTGGCCTTGCTTCACCGAAGCTATGTACCTGCTGGGTGAATCCCTCGGCCACTCCGGGCAGGAGGACCTTTGGGAGCTAGTAGACAAAGGGCTGCTCGTTATCCATGAAAGCAGCCTGGCAGAGCGAGTGCGAATGCGCGAGCTGATGGCGAAGTACAAAGACACGCCGATGGATTTGGCGGATGCCTCGCTGGTTGCCGCCGCTGAAGTGCTGGGGGTTCGGCGTGTTTTCACCGTAGATTGTGCCTTGAGCAGCGTTTGAAAAAGGTGTGGTGAGAAATGACTTTAGTACAGGTTTTAGATGAAAATACCGCCAATCAGATCGCGGCGGGCGAGGTGGTGGAGCGCCCGGCAGCGGCGGTGAAAGAGCTGGTGGAAAACGCGCTGGATGCCGGGGCGCGGCAGATTTTGGTGGAGCTGGACGAAGGGGGCAAGTATCTCATTCGGGTCACCGATGACGGCAGCGGGATGAGCCGGGAAGACGCGGTGCTGTCTTTGCAGCGTCATGCGACTTCCAAAATACGCTCGGTGGACGATCTGTTCCAGATTACGACGATGGGGTTCCGGGGCGAAGCGCTGCCGTCCATCGCGTCGGTGTCGCAGCTTTCCATGACCACGAAAGCCGCCGGCGATGACGAAGCCGCCGGGGTGCAGATTAAGTGTTCCGGCGGCATTCTGGAAGAAGTCTCGGAAGTCGGGGCTAGGCTCGGCACTTCCATCACGGTCGAGAACTTGTTTTACAATGTTCCGGCCCGCTTGAAGTTCTTGAAGTCGTCGTCTACCGAGCTGAACCATATTGTCGAGCTGATGCAGCGGTTCGCGCTCGCCCGGCCTGACGCCGCCTTCCGGCTGCTGCACGGCGGCGGGGAAGTATTTGCATCCGGCGGCAGCGGCGCGGCGATGGATGCCTGCGTCCATGTGTTTGGGCGCGAGACCGCCCGGCATCTGGTCCCCCTGCGCTACGAAGTGTCCGGCCTGCGCGTCACCGGCTATATCGGGACGCCTGCCGCGCTGAAGTCCAGCCGGTCCGCCCAGCACACGTTTGTCAACAAGCGGTTCGTGCGAAATAAAGCCGTGACCCGTGCTTTAGACGAAGCTTACAAAGCGGTTCAGACTTTGCATGGCACGCGCTACCCGGCAGCAGTCGTGATGATTGACATCGACCCGTCGCAGGTGGATGTCAATGTCTCGCCGACCAAAACAGAAGTCCGGTTCACGAGCGAGGGCGATGTCTATGCGGCGGTCTACAAAGCCGTGCAGGAAGCGCTAATGGCAGGCGGCCTTGTGCCGACGCTGACGCAGAAGCTGGCGGCCCCCCCGCCACAATCCTGGGGAGCCGGAAGGGAAGGGGAAGGCAGAAGACAGGAGCCGCAGCAGGCATCGCTGATGTCTGTGCCGCCGCGTCCGGCGGGGAACACGCGGCAGGAGCCGCGCGACATGACGGCGTTTCGGGACGCCTACAAAGAACGCGCCCAAAACGGTTTTGACGACGACCCATTTGAGGGTGGCGTTTCTCTTTCTGGCTCCCCCTTCGCGCTTGCGGGGGAGCATGAAGAGGGCGCAGCAAGCAGCGCCCCTACGGGGGGTGACTACCGCGAGCATAACCTCGACTCGCTGCGAGTGCTGGCGCAGACGCGCAACATGTACATTCTGGCCCAGACCGATGACGCGCTGCTGCTAATTGACCAGCATATCGCCCACGAGCGCGTCCTGTATGAGCAGCTCCTTGCCGGAGCCGAAGGCGCGGGGGGCGGCGTTCCGACCCAGCGGCTGATGCTGCCGTTTACGCTGGAACTGAGCCGCCGCGAGATGCTGGTGATTGAAAAGCGGCTGGAAGACCTGCGCCGGGCCGGGTTTGATTTAGAGCCGTTCGGCGGCGACTCGTTTGTCGTCCGCTCCGTCCCGGCGTCCGTCGCCGAGAAGCGCCTGAAAGCGCAGGGTGGTCCCGAAGAAGTCCTGCGCCAGATTGTGGATGAGCTGGTCGAAAAGACCGTCTCGCGCCGCCTGCTGCTGCCCGCCGAAGAAGTGCTGATTACTGCGTCGTGCAAAATGGCCGTCAAAGCCGGCGACCCGCTGACGTTTGACGAGATGAACGCGCTTGTTTCCGACCTATTGAAGTCCGACAACCCGTACACCTGCCCGCATGGCCGGCCCATTATTGTAGAGCTGCCGAACGGCGATTTGGACCGAAAGTTTGGACGCTAGAAAGTGCCGAGCGGCAAAACACACGATAAAATCACGGTTGTCACGGCGGTCGCCTCGGTGCCGCTTTGGTGGTGGGAGTCTTCGGTGCGGGACATTGCAGGCTTCACGATTGGCCTGGCCGCGTACCTCTTTTCCGGCTTCTGGCTGTCCGACGACTTAGATACCTACTCGCTGTCCTACAAGCGCTGGGGCTGGCTGCGCTGGCTTTGGTGGCCCTACCAAAAGGCCGTGCCGCACCGGTCGTGGATTTCGCACGGCATCGGCTTCGGCCCGATCTTCCGCGTCGCGTACTTTCTGGTCATGCTCTGGGCCGTCCTGCGCGGCGGCTTGTGGCTGCTGGAACGCGCCGGTGTCCCCGTGGACCGCGACGCCGTCCTCGGCGGCTTTTGGGGCTTCACGACTGACTGGACCCACGCGCATCCGTCGTGGGCCATGTGCGCGTTGGTCGGCTTGGTGCTGGGCGGCATGGCCCATTCCCTCGCCGACGCCGTCGTAAGCTGGGCCAAGCGCGTGTGGTAGCGGCTCGACCCTTCAAGTCCGCCTGCCGTTCTCCTTGCACCACTTCCGCCGATGTGCTATAATAACGGCGTTGAGGGCCTATAGCTCAACGGTTAGAGCTGCCGGCTTAAGCGGCGTTGCGCTGTGTCTTTCGGGATATGCGCCGGGCCGAATGGGCGACCGGCGGGGCAACCCGCCGGCAAATCACTTCTCAAAGTCGGGGAAACCTCTGCTGTCCTGCGGATTGTAGAACAGCGTGGCAATCCCGAACCAAGCGTTTTTGATGCAGCGTTTTTTGTCGAAACGAACTCGCCAAAAACGAAGGTGTAGAGGCTCTATGGGAGGCACCCCACGCGGGTGAAGAGAGAGTCCAGACCACGAACTCGAAAGAGGCGGCGAAAGCCGAAGTGGGACGCATAACTGGTAGGTTGGGGGTTCAAATCCCTCTAGGCCCATGCAGAAACGCAGAAAAGACACGGAACTCTGCGGTTTTCCGTGTCTTCTTCTTTGTAGTGACTTCTTGGCTGCTTGTTCGGGTATTATAGCGGCACCCCACTGGGAAAAGGAGCTTGAGAATGACATTTGGAACACGCGGACGTGGCCGGGCCTGGGTTTATGGAGGATTATTTGGGAGCATCGCGATGCTGTCGCTTTCGGCGTCAGGAGCGAAAGCGGCGGACACAGTTACCCGCAAGTCCTTCGGCCAGGCCGGCGGCAAGCCGATCTCGCTGTACACGCTGACCAACGCCCACGGCGCACAAGTGCAAATCACAAACTTCGGTGGGACCATCACGTCCATCAAAGTCCCGGATCGGCGCGGCAATCTCGGCGATGTTGTTTTGGGCTACGATACTTCGGCAAATTATGTTGCCAACAAAGGCGGAACTTATTTTGGAGCGCTGATTGGGCGCTATGCGAACCGCATTGCGAAAGGACATCTGGTTGTGGACGGAGCGCCGTATCAGCTCGCGATCAACAACAACGGGAACACCCTGCATGGCGGCAAAGTTGGGTTCAACCAAAAAATTTGGGCGGCAGCGCCGGTTCCGGCAAAGCATGGAGTTGCGCTGGCTTTGCGTTATGTCAGCCCGGACGGCGAGGAAAACTTCCCCGGCACACTGACCGTCAAAGTCGTCTACACATGGACCGACGACAACGCCCTCAAGATTGACTACACGGCAACGACCGACAAGGACACCGTCGTCAATCTGACCAACCACTCTTACTTCAACTTGAACGGCGCGGGCAGCGGCACGGTCCTGGACCACCGGCTGATGCTCAACGCGGACCGCTTTACGCCGGTGAATGCTGTTGCCATCCCGCTGGGGCCGCTGCGCCCGGTTGCCGGGACGCCGTTTGACTTCCGCCACCCCGTGGCAATCGGCTCGCGGATCAACCAGCCCAACCAGCAGCTTAAGTTCGGCGAGGGCTACGACCACAATTTTGTTCTGAACGGCTACCGCCCCGGCAGCGCCGTCCCGCGTCTCGCCGCCCGTGTTTATGCTCCGCGCACCGGCCGGGTACTGACGGCGTACACGACAGAGCCGGGAATACAGCTTTATACAGGCAACTTTTTAGACGGCACGATCCACGGCAAGGGTGGCAAAGCGTATGTCCGGAGGGGCGCGTTCTGCCTGGAGTCTCAGCATTTTCCTGATTCGCCAAACCATCCAGCGTATCCGACAACGCTGCTGAAGCCCGGCCAGACTTATCGCCAGACAACAGTCTTCCAGTTCTCCATACGCTAACGGCACTTTTCCGGCAAGAAGCCATGACTTTTCCATCTCCCGAGAATTATCTGCAAATTGCAGAAGAAGCGGAAGCCAATCTCCGGCGCCATGTGCTGGGAACGTGGTTCCCCCGCGCGATAGACCCGGCTGGCGGCTTTCACCAGAACTATGCCGAAGACTGGGTACGCCTGCCGGATACGGGACGCTCCGTTGTCTATCAGTCGCGGCTTGTTTGGCTGGCGGCTCAAGCGGCGGTGCGGTATCCGGCGGAGCATGAGACTTATCTGCCCCATGCCCGGCACGGCTTTGACTTTCTCAGCCAGCATCTTTGGGACAGCGCCCACGGCGGCTTCTTCTGGGCTGTCGGCGAAACAGGCGAGCCGGAGCGGAGCGGGGAGAAGCACCTCTACGGCCTGTCTTTTGCGCTCTACGCGGCGGCGGCCTGTTATCAGGCATCGGGCGAAACCGACGCGCTGGAGATGGCGCAGCAAGCCTACCGCTGGCTGCAGGATTACGCCCATGATGCGGCTCATGGCGGCTGGCACGAAGCGCTGACTGCGGCGGGTGTTCCCCTTCTGGCACCGACTAAAACTGCGAGCGCTGTCGGGGCGGCGTATGGCTGCAAGTCCATGAACACGCACATTCACCTGCTGGAAAGCCTGACTGCGCTGTACGAAGTCTGGCCGGACCCGGAACTGCGCGAGAGCCTGACTGAAGCCTTTGAGATTGTTCGGGACAAAGTCGCCGTGGAGTCTGCCGGCTGCCTGAACTTATTCTTCACGCCTGACTGGCGGGCGCTGCCCGATCATGAGTCGTTTGGACATGATGTGGAAACGGCGTTTCTGCTGGTCGAAGCGATCTCGGCATTAGGTAAACCCGGCGATGAGCGCACCTGGCAGCTCGCCCGGCGCATTGTTGATCATGCGCTCGACTTCGGCTGGGACACCGAGCATGGCGGCTTTTACGATGCCGGCAGCGTCTTTGGCAGCGTGTACCGGCGGGAGAAAATCTGGTGGGTGCAGGCAGAGGGCCTCAATGCCCTGCTTCTGCTGCACAAGCGTTTCGGCTCTGAAACAGGTCGTTATTGGGAAGCATTTACCCAGCAATGGGATTTCATTCAGCGCTGCCAGATAGACCCAGCGCATGGCGGCTGGTTTTCCGAAGTGAGCCGCGAGGGAGCGCCGAAGCCGGGCCGGGTCAAAAGCGACGGCTGGACCGAAGGCTACCATCAAGGCCGCGCCCTGCTTACGGTGTCGGCGTCTCTGCGGCAGATGGCGGCGTGACTGCTGGCCCTGCATGAACTGGGGCCGGGGGCGGGGCGTAGAGGTTGTTCAGGATGGCGATGTTTGCATCATCAAACGCCGTTTTGACCCGTGCCCTTAGCTCGCGCCCCACAGCCCACTGGTCGCCGGGTGGGGTGCGGATGACGAGGCGCAAAGTAATGCTCTGGTCGGTGAACGCATCTACGCCGAGCATCTCCGGCGGGGCCAGCACCCGCTCCGGCCACTCGGCGGCAACCGCCTCCGCTGTTTCCTCCAAGAGCTTCTGCGCTTCTGCGAGATCGGCATAGTACGAGACGCCGACTTTGAAGTCTACCTGCGCCCACCGGGCCGTCAAATTGGCGACATCTACGATGCCCCGGTTCGAGATCGTAATCAGCCGCCCGGACATGTCCCGGATCTGGGTCGCCCGCAGGTTCAGCTTTTCTACTCGGCCTTCATACGCCCCAATCTGCACCGTGTCGCCGACGCCAAAGCGGTCATCGGCCAGAATGTAAATCCCCGCGACCAAGTCTTTGAGAGAGTCCTGCGCGACGATGCTGATCGCGACGCCGATTAGGCCGGCAGACGTCAGCAGCGCGGACAAGTTCAAGCCGACCCCGCTGATGACGAGAATCGCCGCGAATGTCCAGAGCAGTGTTGCGCCGGCAAATTCCGCCACCCGCGCGAGCGTCACGCGGCGCTGATAAGTGCGCTCGGTCCGGTCCTGCGCGGAAAGGTCTTCCGGCATGGGAGGGAACAGCTTCCGCAGGACAAACCCCCAGAGCCGGACCAAAATTGCGGCAGGCAGTCCAACCGCAAGGCATAGCACGAGCGGGCGCAGCGAGCCGGTCACAAGCCCGAAATAGAAGGGCCGTGTCTGCGGGAATAAGTTGATGATCTGCCGGGCGACCAGCAGCCAGAGCAGGGTCTGGAGCGGCCAGCCGGGCCGGTGTCCGCCCCGGCGGGTCACGATCTGGAGCGCGGTGTTGACGACAACCCCCGCTAGGAGGATGAGCAAAGACCACTCAAATGCCCACCGCAGGTAAGCCGGCCGGTGTTCGCGCTCCGCCTGCCGAAATGCACGATTGATGCCGTCCGCCCAGGACTGGGCCAGCAGCGCGGTGGGCTTGCCGGACGCTTCGGCATCCGCCTCTGTGACTGTCAGAAGCAGCTTGCCGTCCAGCAGCAGCACGATCTGGCCTTCCTGCTCCCCGACTGTCGCTTCCGGAATTTGACTTGAGGCTCTCGGGCCAAAAGCCTGGCGCAAAGCTTCCGCCAGGCGCAGGTTTGCTAAATCTGCCCGGTCCTGCGCCCGCTCGTCGCCAAATGTATGCACGGCAAAGAGGATCTGGTTGTTGACCTGAACCAGTGCCGTGCTGGAAGGGTCGAGAAAAGCCGGCTTTGCAGCGGCTGCCGGCGCCGTCGGCACGCTTCCGGCAACCTGCGCGTGTGCAGCCCCGGAACTTAGGAAAAGACAGACCAGCAGCAAGCCAGCCAAAGCGCGTGTCATCAAGATGCGGCTTGGGGAGAACAAGATGCGGCTTGGGGAGAACAAGAAGCGGCTTGGAGAAGAGTGGATTGTCATAGCCAGGCTGGGACGGGGGCAAAACGGTCCTGTTCCAAAACCAGCGTGGTTCCAGCCGGTCCGGTCAGGAGAAACAAGCGGTCGGCGGTTTCCAGCATCATTTTGAGACCGTGTCCCAGGGTCGCCTTGGTGCTGAAGCCTCGGGCCAGCGTCGCGCGGGGCAGGTTTTCCATCGTGATGCCGCTGCCGTGGTCTTCCACGCGGACCTGCACTGTGCCGCGAGGGCTGACCGAGACCGAGGCCATGCCGCTGCCGGCATGGACAATCGCGTTCATGCCCGCTTCCGACGCCGCCGTCATCAAATCGTACTGCCGCAGGCCGTCATGCCCGGCGGACGCGGCAAAGTCTTCGGCCTGACGCCGCAGGGCAAACAGCCCGGCATCGGCTGTCAGCGGCAGGGCCGCGCTGACGATGTCAAGAAGCGGTGGAAGCTGGCTTGGATCGCTGCAAAGCTGCAGCTTGCCTTCGGTGACCGAGGCTAAGACATCCCGCAGAAACGCCTGTTCTCGCCGGGCCGTTTCTCGTTTCTCCTGCTCCACTGCCCGACGCTCGGTCACATCCATCACGAGGATGAGCCGGGCGGGCCGCCCGTGAAAGACGAGAAAGTTAGCCGCGACTTCGACCCAAATCTCCGTGCCGTCCCGGCGCAGATGCCGCCACGGGCCATCGCGCCAGATGGCAGTGCGGGGCGTCTTAATAGACGCTTTCATGGCCGGAACGTCTTCCGCTCGCCGGATTTCTGCAATGGTCATGGACAGGAACTCAGTCCGCGAGTAGCCGTACACACTCACAGCAGCATCGTTGACATCCAAAAAGCTTAATGTCTCAATGTCGTACACCCACATCGGCTGAGGATTGGCGTCAAAGACCAGCCGGTATTCCTGTTCGCGCAGGGCAAGCGCCGCTTCGGCCCGCGCCTGCTCGGTGACATCGTGTACCATCACGCCGACGCCGATGATGGCCCCCTCGGCCCAGATGGGGTAGTAGGAGACCAAAACGCGCCCGTGCTTTCGGTCCGGGGCGTTCCAGCGGCCCGGCAGCCGCAGGTTCGTGACGGATTCTCCGGCCAGCGCCCGCGCAAACAGCGGCTCCCGGCTGGCCCACAGCTTCGGCCCCAGCACGTCGGAAACCAGCCGCCCAAGATGCGCCGCCGCCGGCAGTCCGTTGATCTCGGCAAGCTGATCGTTCACCGCTCTAAAGCGCAGGTCACAATCAACAAAAGCGTACCCAACCGGCCCCTGCGTGAGAATGACATCCAAAAAAGCCTGTGACTGCGTGATGTTCATATAGACAAGTGCCTTATCCCCGCAGTTTCTCCATAGCGCCCGGTCTTTCCTTCCTGCGCCCGTCTTTCCTGCTTGTGATATTCACGTCTCGCGCCGCTTGCTTGCAGAAGGAAATTCCTGCCGGCGAAAGTAACTTTAATGAAGCAGCCAGCCTTTTCCGCAAGGAGCCACTCATGCACACGCGACCGACCGGCATTGTGACCTTTCTTTTTACGGACATTCAGGGCAGCACCCAGCTCTGGGAGCAGAACCCGGATGCCATGCGCCCGGCGCTTGCCCGCCATGACCAGCTTTTGCGAAGCGCGATTGTTGAGAATGGTGGGCATGTCTTCAAGACTGTCGGAGATGCGTTTTGCGCCGCCTTTCCGTTCGCTGCCTCTGCGCTCGCCGCCGCGCTGGCCGCGCAGGTGGCCCTCGCCGCCGAACCCTGGGAGACTGAAACGCCGATTCGGGCGCGGATGGCGCTGCACGCGGGCAGCGCCGAAGAGCGGGACGGGGACTACTTCGGGCCGCCGCTGAACCGGGCCGCTCGCCTGATGTCGGCGGGGCATGGCGGGCAGACGCTTCTGTCGCTGGCCGTGCAGGAGCTGGTCTGCGAGGCGCTGCCGCCCGAAGTGACGCTGCTGGACCTGGGCGAGCGCCGCCTCAAAGACTTGTCCCGCCCGGAGCGCGTTTTCCAGCTTCTGCACCCTGCGCTTCCCGCCGAGTTTCTGCCCCTGCGCTCGCTGGATAACCCGGCGCTCCCGAACAACCTGCCCCAGCAGTTGTCTTCGTTTATCGGGCGCGAGACCCAGGCCGCCGAAGTCAAGGCGCGGCTGGGCCGAAGCCGCCTGCTGACTTTGACCGGCACGGGCGGCAGCGGCAAGACCCGGCTGTCGCTGCAAGTGGCCGCCGACCTGCTGGATCAGTATTTTGACGGTGTCTGGCTGGTGGAGCTGGCCCCGCTGTCCGATCCCGCGCTTGTCCCGCAGGCTGTCGCCGATGTGCTGGAAGTCAAAGAGGAGCCCGGCCAGACCATTTCGCAGTCGCTGACCGAGGCGCTGAAATCGAAGCGCCTGCTGCTGATTCTGGATAACTGCGAGCATCTGGTCGCCGCCTGCGCGTCTTTTGCCGCCGACCTGCTCCAGCACTGCCCGGATGTCCGCATTCTGGCTTCCTCGCGGGAGCCGCTGAACGTGCCGGGGGAGCAAGTCTACCGTGTCCCGTCGCTGTCTTTGCCGAACCTCAAGCAAGGGCAGACGGCGGCGGGCGTCTCGCAGTCTGAGGCCGTGGCCTTGTTTACCGACCGCGCTCTGGCCGTGCAGCCGTCGTTTGCCGTGACTGATGAGAACGCTTCTGCTGTCGCTCAGATCTGCACTCGTCTGGACGGCATCCCATTGGCTTTAGAGCTTGCGTCTGCGCGTGTGCGTTCATTGTCGGTGGAGCAGATCAGCACCCGTTTAGACCAGCGCTTTCGCCTGCTGACCGGCGGCTCGCGGGTGGCCCTGCCGCGCCAGCAGACGCTGCGGGCTTTAGTGGACTGGTCGTATGACCTGCTTACAGACAGCGAGAAGACCCTGCTGCGTCGCCTGTCCGTGTTCGCGGGCGGGTGGACCCTGGAAGCGGCAGAAGCGGTCTGTGCCGGCGACGGCGTGGAAGACTGGGAAGTGCTGGACTTTTTGACGGCTCTTGTGGACAAAAGCCTGGCAGTGTATGAAGAGGCGGGATACGAGGGCCGCTACCGCCTGCTGGAAACCGTGCGGCAGTACGCCGCAGAGCGATTAGAGGAGGGCGGCGAGGCCGAACGCGTACAAGATAATCATCTTTCCTGGTGCGTGGCGCTTGCGGAGGAAGCAGAGCCGCAGTTGACAGGGCCGAAGCAGGCATCATGGCTCTCGCGGCTAGAGGCGGAGCATGACAATTTGCGGGTGGGACTGGCATGGAGCGGGGCTTCTTCAGGGAATGCGGAGCAGGGTCTGCGTCTAGCGGCGGCGCTGTACCAATTCTGGCATGTGCGGGGATACTGGGCCGAGGGGCGCAGGCACATGACGGCGGCGCTCGCATCGGCAGGGACAGCGGAGGAAACGGAAGTGCAGGCAAAGGCGCTGATCAATTTAGGACATTTAGCAATTCAACAGGGTGATTTGGAACAGGCTGGTTCTTATCTGGATCAGTCGCTGAAGATCAGTCACAAAATAGGAAACCGTAAAATCCAGGCGCAGGTTCTCAATCATTTGGCAATTCTCAAATGCCATCTTGGTGATCGGGAAGCGGCCCGGCTGCTTTGGGAGCAGAAGTTGGCATTTGATCACGAGACAGAGAATCGCCGTGGTGAGGCTGGCACTCTCAATAATCTAGGGATATTGAAGCAGTATCAGTGTGAATGGGAAGCAGCCCGTTCACTATACGAACGAGTGCTCGCAATCTGTCTGGAGCTGAAAGACCGAACCGGCGAGGCATATAGCTTTTACTCACTGGGCCGGCTCAGCTATTCTCAGCACCACTGGGATAAGTCCTGTTCGTTCTTTGAGCAGGCTTTAACGATTTTCCGTGAGCTAGGCATCCGGTATGGCGAGGCGGAAAGCCTCAGTGTCTTGGGCGTCGCGAAACGTCTTCAGGGAGACACAGAAACATCTCGCTCGCTTTCTGAGCAAGCGTTGGCAATCTTTCGCGAGATTGAGAGTCCCAACGGCGAAGCGGAATGCCTCACGAACTTAGGAAGAATTCATTATGCTCAGGGGGAATGGGAGATAGCCCGCTCACTTTTTGAGCAAGAATTGGCGCTGCGCCGTAAGGCTGGAGACCCCGATGGAGAGGCGGGCTGTCTTGACCAACTTGGTATGGTGGCCCGAAAACTGGGCGAGGCGGCGGCGGCGCAAATGTTCCTGACACAAGCCCTGACTTTGAAGCATCAAAATGGAGATTTCCCCAATCTCCTTGACACGCTGGAAGAGTGGGCGGCTCTGACGCTGGCGGAAGGGGACACCTCGCGTGCGGCGCGGCTGATGGGAGCAGCGCAGGCAGGGCGAGAGACCTGTGCTGCACCGCTGGCTCCTGAGCAGAAAGAAGCGCATGAGGAAACGCTGGCCGCTGCACGTTCGGAACTGGGGGACGAGGCGTTCACGGCTGCCTGGGACGCGGGGCGGGCGATGACGCGGGATGAGGCAGTGGCGTATGCGCTGGATGGGAACACGGAAGAGGAAGGAAGCACGGAGTGATTGGAACAATGCTCCCATTGGCGGCCCTGGCCGCGATCCCCTGCTTCCATGCGCTTTCACCGGACGCAAAGCAGCAGATGGAGCTTCTTTGTTCAGTGCGGCCTTACGGGCCGGAGCAGGTGATTTTCCTCTACGGCGACGCCGGGGACGCGCTTTACCTGGTGGCGGAAGGCGCGGTCGAGGTGTATACCCACAACAACGCCGGGCAGGAGATCGTGCTGGAAACGGTCGGCGCGGGCGAGGCGCTGGGGGAAGTCGCGCTGTTCGGCGGGGAGACGCGCACGGCAAACGCTAAAGCCGTGGGCAGGACGACCCTGCTGCGGATTGAGCGCATGAATGTCCCCCAAGCGCTGGCGCTGTGTCCGGCCCTGACGGAGATGCTGCTGACCGGCATGGCCCGGCGACTGCGAACATCCGGGGACAAGCTGCGGCATTTGACGACCTTTGACATCAATGCTATGAAGCGGGAGCAGCTCACGGCGTTTGACCGGGCCTGCGGGCGGATCGTAGACATTCTCGGCAGCGTGCCGTTTCTTGCCGTGCTTGTCGCCGGGTTCGCCGGGTGGGTTGTGTTCCGCCCGTTCCACGACGACAAGCTGGATTATTTGGCGCTGGCGCTGGCCGCGCTGGGCCTTTTAGTGACTCTGCTGGTGCTGCTGAACCAGAAGCGTGAAGAAAGAAACGCCGCCGTGGTGGACGCCGAAGAGTCGTTTGCGATCCGCCAAGCCGCCAAAGAACTGCAATACCTGCACGAAAAGCTGGACACGGCTTTGTCCCAAAATCCCCCTCGCCCGTAACAAGGGTGGGAGTTTTACCACGGCACGACGCCGTTTTCGTCGAAGTAGCCGCCGGTGGGGCCGTCGGCAGGAAGCGTCGCAAGATGGACGGCGATGGCCGCGCCCTGAGCGACGGTGCGGGGTCCGCTGTGCCCATTGAGGTCTGTTGCGGTATAGCCGGGGTCGGCGGCGTTGACTTTGATGGGCGTGTCTTTCAGTTCAGCGGCGAAGATGACGGTCATCATATTGAGTGCCGCTTTGGACGAGTTGTAGGCCAGGGGCTTGACGGCAGCGTACTGCCCGTTGGGGTTGCTGTTCTCCGTTAAAGAGCCGAGGCCGCTGGACATATTGACGATGCGCCCTGTCTCAGACTTCTTGAGTAACGGCACAAAGGCTTGGGTAACGGAGAAGACGCCGAAGACATTGGTCTCGTAGGTGCGGCGCAGAGTGGCGAGTTCTAAAGTGAAGGCGCTGGAAGGTCCGCCGTCAAGGGCAATGCCGGCGTTGTTGACCAGCACGTCCAGCCGGCCGTACTTGCTTTCAATTTCGGCAGCGGCGGCGTTAATGGTCGCCGGATCGGTGACATCCAGGACAATCGCCTGGGCGTCTGCGCCGCCGGTGGAAAGCTCTGCCGCCGCTTCCTCACCGCGTCCGCTGTCCCTTGCGCCAACGAGAACGGTCATTCCGAGTGCCCCAAGCTGCCGGGCGATTTCCTTGCCGATGCCTTTGTTTGCGCCGGTAATCAGCGCGATTTTGTCTGTCATTTTCTTCTCCTCTTGTAGTGGGTGATGCAAGGAGTATGGCACAAGTGGGAAAGCGCCGTCAGTCAGATTCGTGCGCGTTTTGAGCAGATTCCTGCGCTCGCCGCTGACGGAACGCGCGAGGCGATAGCCCCGTTGCGCGCTTGAAGTGGGCGGCAAGATGGCTTTGCTGGGCGAAGCCGGCTTCGCCGGCGATCTGGCCGACGGATAACTCCGGGCGGCGCAGCAGGCGCTTGGCGGCCTCTACGCGGCATTCCAGCACAAACTCGTGCAGGGTCTTTCCGGTAGCCCGCTTGAACTGCCGGGCGAAATGAAACGGGCTAAGATGGACGGTTTCGGCAATCTCCGCGAGGCTCAGGCCCGAATGAAGATGCCCTTTGATGTGATCGGTGACGCGCTTGATCTGGGATGCCGAGAGGCCGTGAGCGCTTGTCCCGGCTGCCGGCGGCACACCGCCGTACTGCGTGAGCAGGTGTGCGGCGACGGCGGTTGAAAGGCACTGTGCGAACAGCGGGCCGTTTGCGCCGCCGGTCTGGGCTTCTTCTTTCAGCGCCAGTGCAAGGTGCAGCAGGCGCGGATCGCCCGTGCCGAAGCTGTTCCTCAGCTCTGGGGCAGAGTGGCCGATCTCGGCGGCGGTGCGGCTGATTAACTGCGGTTCAATGAGCAGATACAGGGCATGGGACGGGGTGGTCCATTTCCAGCGGCTCTCGTAGCCCGCCGGCATGAAAACAGCGTCGCCGTAGGGCTGAATATGATGGCGGGAGCGTCCGTCCCGCTGCTGCCAGAGGTCACACTGCTCCCCAAGATTTAAGCAGAGATAATGCAGGCGCTGCGGCGGCTGGTATTTTTCACCGGGCGCCGCCTCGGACTGCTCCAAAATGAGGCCGTTCCAGCCCGCGCCCCGGCTGGACACAAGCACCCGGCGCGTTTTGTCGTCGCCGCAAGTTTGCTCGCTGGGTTGGGTCAATCTCCGGCCTCCTGTGTGCACCCCTCCTGTGTGCATTATTGGATTGCCCGCGCCAGGCGGTCCTCGCTTGCATCCGCCTCGCCGCCTGCCCATTCTTCGGGCATGGGCATGGACAGGGCGTGCTCAAACTGGGCTTTGTAGAGGTGGTAGTACAAGCTGCGGTTTGCGAGCAGGTCCGTGTGGCTGCCGACTTCGATAATGCGCCCGTCCTGCATGGCGACGATTTTGTCGGCGTGCATAATGGTGGACAGTCTGTGGGCGATGATCAGAGTGGTGCGTCCAACCATCAGCCGGTTCAGAGCGTTTTGGATCAGCTTCTCGCTTTCGCTGTCAAGCGCCGACGTGGCTTCGTCTAAAATCAAGATACGCGGGTCTCTGAGGAACGCACGGGTGATGGCGAGGCGCTGCTTCTGGCCGCCGGAGAGCTTGGTGCCGCGCTCGCCGATCTCGGTCTCGTAGCCGCCTTCCAGCGCTTCAATGAAGTGGTGGGCGTTGGCGGCGACGGCGGCTTCGACGATCTCCTGGTCGGTCGCGCCGGGGCGTCCGTAGAGGATATTGTCTTTGATGGTCCCTGTAAATAAGATGTTGTCTTGAAGCACCATGCCGATGTTGTTCCGCAGAGACTTGACTTTGACGTCGGCAATGTTCAGGCCGTCCACGCGGATCTCGCCGCTGGTGACATCATAGAAGCGGGGGACGAGATTGACAAGCGTGGATTTGCCCGCGCCCGAAGGTCCGACAAACGCGATGACTTCGCCGGGCTTGATGTCTAGGTTCAGGCCCTTCAGGATCGGCACATCAGGGTCGTAGCCGAAGGAGACGTTTCGAAGCTCGACCCGGCCTTCGATCTTGGCGGGCAGGGCGATTGCGCCGTCGGCGTCGGCGATGTCCGGGGCGATGTCGAAGATGTCAAAGATGCGGTCAATGGCCGCGCCGGCGTTTGCGATGACGGCGGCCATGTCGGTCAAGCGCTGGAGCGGGAAGTAGAACATGCTGAGCGTGGTCCAGAACGTGATCATCATGCCGGTGGTCATGCGTCCGGCAATAACTTCATGCGCTCCAAACAGCACAACGGTGATGGGGGCCACCGAGGTCATCACATTGGAAGTCGCCATGTTCAGCGCCTGGTAATAGACGGTCGTGATCTGACGGTCATACAGCGAGCGGTGCATCCGGTGGAACAGCCGGGTTTCGCGTTTTTCGCGTGCGAACGCCTGCACGACGGTTGCGCCGGCCACTTTCTCCTGGACCTGTCCTGAAAGCTCGGAAAGCCCTTCCTGCACGGCATGGGAGGCTTTTCGGATGCGCTGGCCGAAGAATCGGACGCTGAAGACCCAGAAGGGCAGGACAATCAGCGAGACGGTCGCCATCCGGGGCGAGAGAATGTACAGCCAGACGGCGATGCCGACAACTGAAAGCGAGTCCATCCACAGCAGCGTGCAAGCGTTGCCGATGAAGTTCTGGGCCAGGGCAATATCCGAGGTCAGTCGGGACACGATGGAACCCGAGCGGTTCTGCTGGAAGAACGACAGGGACAGGCCCTGAATATGCTCGTAAAGGTCGTTGCGGAGCTTGAAGATAACCCGCTGCCCGCCGATGCCGACCAAATAGCCGCGCAGAAACATGACGACGCCCATCAGCAGCAGGATTGTGATGGCAAGCCCGAGCAGGACATTTGCCTGGACAGCGGGGGCGGCTCCGGGTGCAAACCGGCGCAGCAGGTGGTCCAGCACCGGGTACAGCGGGTTCGGATGCCCGGAGTGCTGGGGGCCGTGGGCCATGATGATCCGGTCAATGACATAGCCGGTGACGCTGGGGACCACCGCGCCGACGGTGTAGTTGGTGATGCCGCAGAGTGTCGCCGTGATGAACAGCGGCAGGTACGGGGTGAGATACGACAAAAAGCGCAGCATGGCCTGGCGCTCTTTTTGGGGATTGCGAACGGTCTCATCGGCGGCCCGCATTCGCGCTTCGGCGAGCGAGTCGCGCCGGGTGTGCTTGCGTTTGGGCGTCGTGAGATGAGAAAGTTTTTCGAGTACGGTCTGCATCATTCGGGTTCCTGTTGAGATTACCGTGGCTTGTCTTGCTATTGTGCCACATCTATACCCGTCTGTTCAACCTTTTATATAAAATCGCCGGTTCGTTTCGGCAAATTTCGCTGTGAAGGGCCGGAACCCCTTCCGCAAGAACCCCTTCCGCAAGAACCCCTCCCGCAAGAACCCCTCCCGCCTTGCTTCGCAAGGTCCCTCCCCTGTTAGGGAAGGGCAATATGGAACAAGAGGGCTGCTGGGAGGCAGGAACGGGGCAGGCGTCGGTAGGCGGTTCGTTTCGGCAAATTTGCGCGTACTGGGCGCTGGCTTCTGCCGTGTCCGTTTCAGCCGAGTTCGTTTGGGCTGTGTCGAGCGGGGCTTCGGACAGCTCGTTTGCGGCCTGCGTGGTGGCTTTCTTAAGCTGGTACAGGCGGTTGCTTGTTTCCAGCGACACGGTGAGGTCGGTTTCCGGCTCGTCGCGGCACTCGCGCTCGGTGACGTGCAGGTCTTCCAGCACTTGATCGCGCAGGCGGCGCTGATAAAGCTGAGGCACATCTTTGGCGAGCAGCTTGACGGCGGTATCAATCTGGCGCTGCAAGGCGGTCTCGTGACGCAGGACACCGTTGAGCCGTTCCAACCGCTCGGCTTCGGAGAGCGCGGCGTCTTCAAAGAGCTGGGCCTGCCAGCGATGAAGTCTACGCAGACGCCAGGAAGCCGCCGCGATCTTTTCGACGTAGTGCTGCTCCAGCAGATTGCGCGGGGTCAACTGCTTGGTCCACTCAGCTTGAAGCTGGCTGTAGCCTTCGGGGTCTTCGCCGAGGGCGGGAAGGACGACGTCACGGGCGAAGAGGCCGTGGGTGGTGGCGTTGCGGCTGCTGATGGCTTTGCCATGCTGGGATTTAGGTCCGCAGTTATTAGGTCCGCAGTTATTAGGTCCGCAGTTATTAGGTCCGCAGTTATTAGGTCCGC